>CAZWSJ010000031.1:0-31346 GCA_964636415.1 uncultured Gemmatimonas sp.
CTATACGGTGCCTGCAGATTTCCTGAGGCGCGTGGGAGGCGGTTTGAGCAGTGCGCGAATCAATCTTGCCGGGAGGAATCTGGTAACCTGGACGGATTACTGGGGCATGGACCCCGAGTCGAGCAACTTCGGCAATAACAACGTCGCACGAATCGTTGATCTTGCTCAGTATCCTCCATCGCGTACCTTCGCCCTCAACATCAGCGTGGGGTTCTGATCCATGAAACACTATAATTCGCGGATCCGTAGAGCCGGTTTCTCTCACAGGCCTTCCTCGCGTGCGATAGCCGGAGGAGTCGCAGCCGCTCTTGTGCTACTGAGCACAGGCTGCAATACGGATCGTTTGATGGTTCCCAACTACAACAGCCCAACCGGTGGCGTGGTTTCAAGCGACCCAAGTGCGCTGCAGCTCATCTCAAACGGAATAGTAGTGGGAGCCAGAAGTTCGTTCGGCGGTTGGATAAGTCTGACCGCGAGAATCGGACGTGAAGCTTATTCCTATACACCCACGGAAGGTCGCAATACCACCACTTATCTCATGGGACCGCAGGACCCCACTCGTGGTGCCGGCAACTCCGCCTGGGCTGGATACTATTCGGATCTCGCCAATCTGAGCAATTTCAAGAAGGCCGTGGAGGCAAGTACCCGAATCACTGAGCAACAGAAAAAGGCTGCTGCAGGATTCGCTGATACATTCGCAGGATATTCGCTGTCCTACGTGGTTCTTGCCCACGGCGATTTTGGTGGTCCGGTAGAGATCATGGACGACCCGCGTGAACTCTCGCCCTGGGTCACTCGTGATTCAATCTACAACAACGTGATCGGACGTCTGGAGGAGGGGAAGGCGAATCTCGCGGCCGGTGGCTCTTCGTTCCCGTTTGCCCTCAATCCGGGATTTGCTCTGGCATCAACTCCATCCTCCTTTCTCAAGTTCAATCGAGCCATAGCCGCCCGCATCAACGCATACCGCGCTTCGTTCGGAGTGTCGGGATGCGGAGCTCCGCGCAGTGCCACCTGCTATCAGACCGTTTTGGCGAATATCAACGAGTCCTTCCTCAACACGGCGGACCTGTCGTCAGGTGTGGACTATATCTATTCGACAGCGGCAGGTGACAGCCGGAACCCGCTCAGTGATGCAGCAAATGCGGCTTGGGTTGCACATCCGTCTATCAAACCGGATGCGCAGCTACAGGCAGACGGCTCACCGGACCAGCGCTATATCGACAAGATCAAGACCTTGGCGCGTCCGATGGAAGCCGGTGGATCGGTGCCCGGCATCCCGACGGATCAGGACTTCATCGTTGGTGTCGAAGACCCCATACCGGCGATCAACAGCGAAGAGTTGCTGCTGCTCAGATCAGAAGCGAAGTGGTTCACCGGTGACAAGGGCGGAGCAATAGCTGACCTGAACATCGTGCGCACCACATCCGGCAAACTGCCACCGTCCACACTTACAGCGGGCAGTTCGGATGATGACTTCATAACGGCTCTGCTATATGAGCGCCGCTATTCATTGCTCGATCTGGGGCATCGCTGGGTAGATGTTCGCCGTTTCGGCAGGCTCAACTCACTGCCACTCGACCTGCCGGTACACGTCCTTTTCGATGACTTGATCATACCGCAGTCGGAGTGCCTCATACGCAAGAACGTGCCACCATCCTGCGCCTGAGGGTTTCAGCAGCACCACATCTAACTCATTGCATTGCATGTGCTGCAGGACCGGCAGGATATGGCATCCTGCAGCACATGCAAGATGACATTTTCATTGAAGTTGAAAGGAGCCACTTCCACCGCTCATATCAGTCACCCTGCATGGCATACACATGTCTAACTCACGTAACCGTATCGGCGGACTGCTCGCACTCGCATCAGTCTGCCTTGGTTTGTCCCCGCTTATAGGCACTCTGGAAGCTCAACCACCCGGCCAGGCGGGGAATCAGCAGCTCAAGACAGCACGGCTTGCACAGGAAGATGAGCTGCAGCAGCTTGCGGAAATACATCGCTCGGTAATGATGCCAATGCGCGATGGAGTGCGATTGATGACGGACATATATGTTCCGAAGAACCGCAGTGGTCCGGTTCCTCTGATACTTAGCAAGACGCCCTATCAGATGAACTGGTGGGATATTCAAAATGGTGTACCGAGTGACAAGACAGCAGTACTGTCAGCACTCAAGCGGGGATATGCCTATGCCCTTCAGAACGAACGAGGCCATTTTTTCAGCGAAGGAAACTATGACATCCTCGGCGCGCCCGTCACCGATGGCAAGGATGCGATCGAGTGGTTCGCCAAACAGTCGTGGAGCAACGGTCGTGTTGGCCTGATAGGGTGTTCCAGTACTGCGGAATATCAGATGGCAGTTGCGGGTACAAGGCCCAACGGACTTGCCGCAATGATACCGCAGGGCTTTGGAGCCGGAGTTGGGCGTGTGGGCGGCTGGTATGAACAGGGCAACTGGTATAGAGGTGGAGCGGTGCAGATGTTGTTCATTACCTGGCTCTATGGCCAGCAGAACACCCAGCGTCCCATGTTTCCTGCATCACTGAGCCAGAGCGACTACACCAGAATCCGTAAAGCTTTTGACCTTGCCTGGCATGGTCCCTCGGTTGACTGGGCTCAGGCTCTGTGGCATTTGCCCATGCAGGACATCATGAAATATGCAGATGGGCCTATCGGCATGTACGCCGACAAGACGTCTACGCCAACGGGTGGCGACATGATCCGGCGCACGCCCAACGATCCGGCGTGGTACAAGGGAGGTCTGTACAATGATGACATGCCATTTGACACACCGGCCTTGTGGTTCATGTCATGGTATGACGTATCTGTCGGGCCGAATATCGCCATGTGGCAGCATGCCATGAAGGTGGCATCGCCGGAAGTGGCCAGACAGCAGTATGCCGTAATCGCTCCGGTCGCTCACTGCTCCTATACACGGGCCGTCGAGAATACAATTGTTGGTGAACGCAGCGTTGGTGATGCACGTCTGGACTACGATGCACTTACCTATGGTTGGTTCGACACTTTTCTCAAGGGCAACCAGACCGGCCTCCTGGATACACTGCCGCGAGTCCGCTACTACACCATGGGATCCAACGAATGGAAATCCAGCGATGTATGGCCACCCGCCGGCGCAACACCAGTGAAGTGGTATCTCAGCAGTTCAGGGTCTGCAAACTCCGTCAATGGAAACGGGGTGCTGGCCACGAAGCTGCCGACCAAGGCTGCACGCGACACCTTCAGCTATGACCCGGCGAAACCTGTGGTGAGCTATGGAGGGAACGTCTGCTGCACTGGTACAGCCATACAAGCTGGCTCCTTCGACCAGACCGGGCACGAAATGAGACCGGACATTCTGATTTACAGTTCAGCACCTCTGACCGAAGGGATCGAGGTGAGTGGACCGATTTCAATCACACTGTATGTGGGCAGTGACGCCCGGGATACAGACTTTACTGTGAAGCTGCTGGATGTAGACACTGAGGGTCGGGCCTGGAATCTTGATGAAACCATCCAGCGTATGCGCTATCATACCGGCTATGACAAACCTCAAACACGCATGGAAGCCGGCAAAGTTTACGAGGTAACCCTCGGACCACTCAATACCAGTAACTTCTTCAAGGCCGGCCACCGCATACGCATTGAGGTATCCAGCAGCAACTTCCCGCGTTTCGACCGGAACCTGAACACGGGTGGTGACAATTACAGTGAGGCGACGGGCGTGGTGGCACACAACATTGTCTATCACGGCGGCAAGAATACACCTTCCAGCATTACCCTTCCCGTTGTTCGTGCTCAGAAGAAGTAGTGGCTCTCGCCCGTTGCTTCAGATGTCGAGGTTGCTCACGAACCTGGCGTTGGTTTCAATAAAGAGCCTTCTGGGTTCCACTTCGTCACCCATGAGCGTCTGGAAAGTCTGGTCGGCCTCGACAGCATCATCCATGGAGACACGCAGCATGGTGCGTGTCTCCGGGTCCATGGTGGTTTTCCAGAGCTGATCGGGGTTCATCTCGCCCAGACCCTTGTAGCGCTGGATGGAAATGCTGCCGCGGCCATCGGCTCCGCCCAGGCGTTCTGCGTAGGCGTCGCGCTCCTTTTCTGAGTAGGCGTAAAACTCTTCCTTGCCCTTGGCCACTCTGTAAAGCGGCGGCTGCGCGATGTACATGAAGCCCGCGTTGATAAGCTCAGGCATCTGACGGAAGAAGAAGGTGAGCAGCAGCGTGCGGATATGCGCACCATCGACATCGGCGTCGGTCATGATGATGACCTTGTGATAGCGCGCCTTGGATATGTCGAATTCGTCCTTGATGCCAGTGCCTATGGCAGTGATGATGGTGCGGATTTCTTCGTTGGAGAGCACCTTGTCAAAGCGTGCCTTTTCGACATTGATGATCTTTCCGCGCAGCGGCAGTATGGCCTGGAAATCGCGCTTGCGACCCTGCTTTGCAGATCCGCCGGCGGAGTCGCCTTCCACCAGGTAGATCTCGCAGAGTGCCGGATCGGAGAGTGAGCAGTCGGCCAGCTTGCCGGGCAGTGCAGCCACATCGAGTGCGTTCTTCTTGCGCGTGAGGTCGCGTGCCTTGCGTGCTGCCTCGCGGGCGCGAGCCGCTGAAATGGCCTTGTCAATTATGGAGTTGGCCGAACGTGGGTGTTCTTCGAGATACTGCGAAAGCATCTCGTTCATCACACTTCGCACCGCGCCCTCGACTTCGGAATTGCCGAGTTTTGTCTTGGTCTGACCCTCGAACTGCGGCTCGCGAACCTTGACCGACAACACCGCCGTGAGACCCTCGCGCACATCGTCGCCCGAGAGTCGGATTTCCTTGTCCTTCTTGTTGAGATTGCTCGACTTCTCGATGTACTTGTTGATTACCGAGGTGAGCGCGCTCTTGAATCCTGTCAGGTGCGTGCCGCCTTCGTGCGTGTTGATGTTGTTAACGAAGGAGAAGACCGTGTCGGCGTAGCTGTCGTTGTACTGCAGTGCCACCTCGATTTCGATGTCATCGCGTGTGGTTTCTATGTACACGACATCCTGGTGCAGTGGCTTGCGGTTGCTGTTGAGGAAGCGCACGAAGCCGCTGAGGCCGTCACGCGCGTGGAAGATTTCCTCGCGCGGCTGTCCGTCCTTCTGTTCGTCGCTGCGCTCATCACGCAGCGTGATCTGTATGCCCTTGTTGAGGAAGGCGAGCTCGCGAAGCCGACTTGCCAGAGTGGCCCACTCGAAGTGGGTGGTCTCGGTGAAGATTGTGGCGTCTGGCTTGAACCAGGTTTTGGTACCCGTTTCTTTGGCGGGCACCGACCGGAGCACCTTGAGCTTCGTGTTGGTGATGCCCCGCGCGAAGTCCATGTAGTGTTCCTTGCCGTCGCGCTTGACCCAAACCTTCATGCTTTCCGAGAGCGCATTGACCACTGAGACGCCCACGCCGTGCAGCCCGCCCGACACCTTGTAGGAATGTTTGTCGAACTTGCCGCCAGCGTGCAGCACGGTCATAGCCAGCTCCACGCCCGGCAGTTTTTCGATCGGGTGAATGTCAACCGGAATGCCGCGGCCATCGTCTTCCACAGTGATGGAATTGTCGGCATGAATAATGACTTTGATCCGTTTGGCGTAGCCCGCCAGCGCTTCGTCTATGGAGTTGTCTACCACCTCGTACACCAGGTGGTGCAGCCCGCGTCCTGACGTGGAGCCTATGTACATTCCGGGGCGGAGGCGTACGGCCTCCAGACCCTTGAGTACCGTGATACTGTGTGCGCTGTAGTCTTCTTCGTCGAACGCTTGTGCTGCGCTGCTGTTTGCCATGGGATCTTGCCGGATATTGCGAAAAAACTGCGATTATGATGCGGAATGCTGAGAAATGCCGCGAAATGATGCAAATAAATGCAGCCGCCGGTCCCGGTGGGACCAAACAGCACACAAACCCGTAATTTACTCCGAAACAATCGCGAAAGCAACTCTGCCATCTACATGCAAGTCGTTGTAATTCAACTACTTGCGAAGTCTGCAAAAGACCGACACGAGCCTGCCGGTCAGGCCGTCAGCGACGGAGAAGCCAGCGCAGCCTGAGGATGGGTGCGCGGGCTTTGTCATGATTCACCGAACGAAGAAGATCCGGTTCCATCAGACTCAACTCCTGCATCCATGCGTGTGTTTTTACCGCGATCACAAGGGTCCCGTCCTGCTGAAGCATCAGGGGCTCCGTGGCCGCAGCGATGTGCGCGCCAACTATTTCAGGCCACTCCGGGAATACCTCCGCCTGAACAATGCGATCAGCCAGGCCGGCGCTCTCAAGAACCGACGCCAGCACATCGTCCACTCGCGCGGGCGAGCGTTTATCCTGTTGTTTGCCCCGCTGCCTGCTTTGCCGCCCCCGGGCATCCCGCTTCATGAGAGCAGCCCCTCCTGCATGCGACGCTGCTCCAGTCGCGTGTAGGCAGCCGGAATGTCACTCTCACGCGGCACCGTCAGCAGTACCTGTGAAACCTCAGCCTCGTCAAGCAGGGCCAGTACGCGCGCTGCGCGACCTGAATCCAGCTCAGCGAAGGGGTCATCCAGCAGAAGAAGCGGCGCGTGCCCCAGTGCATCTCGCAGTGTAAAAAGCTCCAGCAGGCGAAGAGCAATTGCAGCGCTCCGCTGCTGGCCCGCAGATCCATAGTTGCGCAGGTCGCGTCCTCCAAGACTCAGGATCAGGTCGTCACGATGTGGACCGGAAAGCGTAATCCCGCGCTTCATCTCCGCTCCGCGCTGCCTCGCGAGTGAGTGGATGAGACTCTCCCGGTGGCGGGCCAGATCTGCTGTCATCGAAACCGCAGCAAACGCGAGTTTGTTTCCCGCCTGCTCGCTTGCCGGCGCGGAAGACAAATCTGCCTGAGCGCCTGTGGGAGCGCCCATCGAAGCGCTGGTATGCCAGCCCGCTGAGTATCTGAAACCCGCAACCGCGCTTTCACCTATCGCGGCGCAGAGACCTTCGTAGCGCAGGGCAGCAGCGGCCACCCAGACCTTTCGAGCCGTCACTATGATCGCACCGTTTTCTGCCAGCGCGGGCTCCCATACCGCCATGTGGGCTTCTGCGTCGCCACGCGAATCGGCACCGCGCTGTTGCAGAGAGCGCAGTACGGCATTCCGGCGCAGCAACGCGGCCCTGTAGCCTTGAAGAGCCTGCAGGTATCCCGGCGAAGACAGCGACAGCATCACATCCAGATAATGCCTGCGCTCACCCGGTCCGCCCGCCACCAGCGACACGTCGGAGGGCGCAAATGTCACCGATGGCAGTGCGCCCAGCGCCCTGGAGAGTCGGTCCTGCTCAACCCCGTCGAGACTCACGCGTTTGCGCCTGCTTGCTCGCTCGTAACCAACGCTCACTGTGTGGAAGCGTGATGGAGCAGTGAGCGACGCACGGACATTGAAAGCAGCAGCTCCGAAACGCAGCACATCAGCGTCACGAGCCGAACGGAATGAACGCAGCAGCCCCAGATACGACACGGCCTCAAGGAAATTGGTCTTACCGTGACCGTTCTCCCCAACAATTGCGAGTCCGCTGGAGGGAATCTCAGCGTCCAGAGACTCGAAGTTGCGAAAATCGCGGATACTCAGCCTTTGCAGCATTGCCTGTGGAGTCTCCGCCGCCTGCTCAATACGCTGCGCGGAAGCCGGCACGTCAAACGGAACTGCGAGCGACACAGATCCCAGATACGCGCCAGCCTCCATTCTCAGTGTCCGGTGAATACAGGAGGACGCTTCTCAAGAAACGCCTTCATGCCCTCGCGCATGTCACTGGTCGCAGAAAGCAGCCCAAAGAAATCGGATTCAATGGTGCAGCCCTCATCCACATCCACGTCAAGCCCGCGGTTCACGGCCTCAATGCAGCCTGCAAGTGCAAGCGGCGCGTTGGCCAGCATGCTGGCAAGCAATTCTCGTGCACTCTCAATGAGAGAGGCACCGTCAACCACCTGATCCACCAGACCCAGCCTCATGGCCTCAGTGGCGTCTATCATTTCGCCGCTCAGCAGGAGACGCAGGGCGGGGCCACGGCCGATCAGGCGCGGCAGGCGCTGTGTGCCGCCGTAGCCGGGCGTGATGCCAAGCTTCACCTCGGGCTGGCCCAGTTTGGCTCTGTCGCTGGCCATGCGCATGTGGCAGGCCATCGCAAGCTCGCAGCCACCACCCAGCGCGAAGCCGTTGAGAGCGGCAAGTGTGGGCTTGGGGCTGGTTTCAAAGCGACGAAACACCAACTGACCGGCCCTTGCCCGCTGCTGCCCCTCAAGAGGAGTCTGATTCCCCAATTCGGGGATGTCCGCACCTGCGGCGAAAGCCCTGCCGGATCCGGTGAGAAGCACCGCTCCCACGTCGCTGCGCGTAATGGCTTCGTCAATGGCAAGCCCCAGTTCGGCAATGGTCGCGTCGTTGAGGGCATTGAGCTTGTCGGGACGGTTGATCGTAATCGTTGCAATACGATCGCTCACTTCGAAGAGCAGGAACTGGTAGGACATGATTAGCGGGGTGGTGTAAGGTGTCGTGGAACCTCATAATCTAAGTGTTAACCCTGATCCCGCAGACGCTCTTGCCAATCTTCGATGGATAATCGCCGCCCCAAGCTCCTTGACCCGCCCGTTGACCTGGGAAGAGACCATGTAATTGGTCCTGCACATGCAGAACTGACCCTGGTTGAGTATGGCAGTTATACCTGTCCGCGCTGTCACGCGGTACACGAGATCATTGAGGATCTCATGCACCGCTTTGGTGAGCGGATGCGATACGTGTTTCGCCACCTCCCGGTGCCCGACGACCCGGACGCGGAACGCTCCGCATGGTTGGCTGAATATGCGTCGCTGACAACCGGTGATTTCTGGACCACGCACGCGGCCCTGATGGAGCAGGGTCCGAGCTTCGCTCCCGGCGAACTGGACCGCCTGATGCTGGGAATCAGTTCGGGCAACTCTGCTGAACTCAATGTCGAGGCTTTTGAGCGGGCCCAGGCTCGTGTTGCCGCAGATGCTGAAAGTGCGGCGCGGGGCGGAGCCCATGTTACACCCACGTTTTTCATAAACGGCACCCGCTATGTGGGTCCCTGGGATGAAATCTCGCTGGCCGAGGCCATGCTCGGCTCGCTGGGCCACAGGGTGCAGGCGGCCGCCTTCGATTTCGTGCGCTGGGGCCCGGCTTCGGGCGTGCTCCTGCTGCTCGCAACCATCCTGGCGCTCTACTTGAGCAATTCCGATTTCGGTGGAGCGTTTCTGGGGTTCTGGGACACCTCGGTTGGCATGCACTGGGGGGAGAGCGGAATCGCTCTCTCAGCCCTGGACTGGGTGAATCATGGCCTGCTCACGGTGTTCTTTTTCGTGGTGGGTCTGGAAATAAAACGCGAATTCACGGTGGGGCATCTGGCAACGTTCCGCTCTGGTGCGTTGCCCGTGCTGGCTGCATTTGGCGGCATTGCGCTGCCTGCTCTCATTTACGCCGCAATTGCCCCCGCCGGCCTCAAACACGGCTGGGGGGTGCCCATAGGAACGGACACAGCTTTTGCCGTGGCCCTCATTGTGTTGATGGGGTCGAGGGTGCCGGTTGAGCTGCGTGTTTTCCTTACTGCGGCTGTCATCATTGATGACATCGTCGCAATTCTGGTCATCGCCCTCTTTTATACGGGAACCATTAATATCGATTACGTCTATTGGGCCACTGCCGTGTCACTGCTGCTCGTGGCTCTTAACAGAATCGGAATGTTCATGCGACTTCCGTACGCTGTGGGTGGAATCGCGTTGTGGTTCTTGCTGCACGCCGCGGGGCTGCATGCGACACTGGCCGGAGTGATTCTGGCTCTGGTCATTCCAACCCGCCCACCGGCTAACCTGAGAGCGCTGCTGGCGCAGGCTTCGGGTGTGATGCACGAAGAGGAAGCCCGCTCGGGCGAAGCCATGCGCAGTGGCCCGTCCGCACAGGCGCTCCGAAGTCTCGACATAATACACGACCGGCTCGAGCCACCCGCCGACAGGATACTGCACGCGGTGGAGCCGTGGTCCAGCTACTTCGTGTTGCCGCTCTTCGCACTGGCCAATGCAGGAGTGGTACTCGGTAGCGGAGTATTCAACGGACACTGGCGGCTTGCTCTTGCAATCGTGCTGGGGCTCGTGGTTGGCAAGCCCATGGGGATGATACTGGCGGCACGCCTTGCCACAGGCACCGGGCTGGCTGAAAAGCCCGAAGCCTACTCGTGGAATCAGTTGACAGGTGCTGCAACGCTCGGCGGTATCGGTTTTACCATGTCGCTGTTTATCTCAAGCGCTGCCTTTCCGGATCAAGCTGATTTTGACGCAGCCAAAATTGCCATTTTCTCGGCTTCGCTGCTGGCCGGACTGGTTGGCAGTGTGCTGCTATGGAGAAGTGGTGGACCTGAGCTTACAGAGACCGGGAGCACATGAGCTGCGTACTTGCCATTGATCAGGGAACCACGGGTTCCACATGTCTGGTGATTGATCAGAGCGGAAAGGTGGTGGCCCGCACATATCGGGAAATCACGCAATACTTTCCGGCGCCGGGCTGGGTGGAACACGACGCCCACGAGATCCTGGACAAGAGCATCGAAGCCGCGCGGGAAGCGATCGCTATCGCCATCAGGCAAGGCGGTGAAGCTCCGGTGGCGCTCGGCATCACCAACCAGCGCGAAACAATAGTCCTCTGGGAACGCGCAACGGGCCGCGCAGTGCATCGTGCCATAGTGTGGCAGGACAAGCGCACCGCAGAGCGCTGCCAGCAGCTCGCGTCTCAGGCCAACATGATTGCCGAACACAGCGGCCTGGTTACAGATCCATATTTCAGTGCGAGCAAGCTGGAATGGCTCCTGGCACGGGATTCCAATACCGCCCGTGCGCGCAATGGTGAGCTGCTGGCTGGCACCATCGACAGTTGGCTCATTTGGAATCTTTCGGGTGGCGCGGCACATGTCACCGATCACAGCAATGCTTCGCGCACCATGCTGTACGACATAGACACGCGAACATGGTCACCCGAACTGTGCGAGTTGTTCGGCGTACCCGAGAGCATCCTGCCCCGTGTTGTGAACTCCAGCGGCGTGGCGGCAGAAAGCACGGAAAGCATGCTCGGCCTGCGCATTCCAATTGCCGGGATAGCCGGTGACCAGCAGGCCGCGCTTTTCGGCCACGGAGGCTGGAAGGCCGGTGACGCCAAGAACACCTACGGAACCGGTGCCTTTCTGCTTCTCAATGCCGGTGACCGGCGGCCCGCGCGCGGAGGCGGCCTGCTTACCACCATTGCCTGCGACTCCACCGGCGCACCCGTTTACGCTCTTGAGGCATCAATTTTCATAGCGGGTGCCGCAGTGCAGTGGCTGCGTGACGGCCTGGAAATAATCTCTGAGAGTGCAGAAACCGAGGCCATGGCGGCGTCGCTCGAGTCGAATGATGGGGTGTATTTCGTGCCTGCCTTGGTGGGCCTGGGTGCCCCCGACTGGGAGCCCCAGGCCCGGGGCACAATAGTGGGGCTCACCCGGGGCACCACACGGGCTCATCTTGCGCGGGCGGCACTGGAAGCCATGGCATATGCCACACGTGATGTTCTGGGGCTCATGCGTGAGCGGAGCGCTGCGGCATTTGATCTGCTCCGTGTAGACGGGGGCGCGAGCGCCAATTCATGGCTCATGCAGTTTCAGGCCAATGTTCTGGGGGTTCCGGTGGAGCGGCCCGCCATCCTCGACAGCACGGCGCTGGGTGCGGCGGGTCTGGCCGGTCTGGCCCCGGAAGTGGCGCTGTGGCCCGACGCCGAAAGTTTTCGCACCAGCAGCTCCATTACACGCTTTGAGCCCAGCGCCGAGGGAACTCTGGCCGCTGATACCGCCTATGAGGGTTGGCGCCGCGCTGTACGAGCCACGCTCGGCTGGGCGCGTGACTATGTCCGGCCGTGATACCCTGCTATCTTGTTCGGGATATCGGACCTGGATGGCACTTTTACGCTTACCCAGCCGGGTTCCCCATCCGGATCTTCAGGACGGAGTCCCGTGAAACCCAGAAACAAGTTCCTCCTCGGCGGCCTCTTGGTACTCGGTACCGCCGGATACCTGATGGCCAGCTCCATAGGGGAGACGGCCACCTACTACCTTACACCCTCCGAGCTGGCAGGCAAGCTCGTTGCCAACCCCGGCTTCATCAACAATGGAGTCAAGGTGGGTGCAAGGGTTGTCGACGGCAGCATCGTGCGTGATCCGGGTGGACGTGAAGTCACGTTCCAGATGACCGATGGTGCCAAAACCTACGACGTTCATTACAGGGGCGTTGCGCCCGACACGTTCACCGAGGGTGTGGATGTTGTTGTAGAGGGCCGACTGGATGCCAACGGTGTGTTTCAGGCTACGACACTGTTGGCAAAGTGCGCATCCCGTTACGAAAACGCACCAGACAAATACCAGGACACGCCAGGCTACAAGCAGGGCGTGGCCAGCAATCCGGGCGCCTGATAACAGCGCCACTGCGCCTAAGCGCGAGGCTTCATGATTCTCGTTGGTGAGCTGTCTCTGTGGATCGCGCTGCTCATGGCAGCGTGGGCCACCACGGTTTCTTTCTCGGGTGGCCTGCAGGGCCGCCGCGATCTGGTGTTGAGTGGCGAGCGTGCCATCTACGCAACCTTCGGCTTCACTCTCCTGGCTTCGCTGGGACTCTGGGCCGCACTCTTCACTCACGACTTCTCGAACAAGTTCGTCGCCTCGTTTACAAGCGCGAACCTGCCCAGGATCTATACCTTCACAGCGTTCTGGGGAGGACAGGCCGGGTCACTGCTGCTCTGGTCGCTGGTGCTCTCGCTGTACGCCTCGGTTGCAGTGTTCACCAATCGCAAGCGCAACCGTGACATGATGCCATGGGTCACGGGCACGCTCGGCGTCATCGCGTTGTTCTTCTTGATGGCAACCGCATTCGGCTCCAATCCTTTCGAGCGACTCGACTGGATTCCGGCAGACGGACGGGGAATGAATCCGCAGTTGCAGAATCCCGGCATGGCGGCACACCCGCCCATGCTCTATCTGGGATATATCGCAGCCGCAGTGCCGTTTGCCTTCTCCATAGGCGCTCTCATTACCAGGCGCCTTGATGCTGAATGGCTCGCCGTGGTGCGCCGCTGGGCGCTGCTTTCCTGGTTCTTCCTCACCATAGGCATCATCATTGGCATGTGGTGGGCCTATGTGGAACTGGGCTGGGGCGGCTTCTGGGCATGGGATCCGGTGGAAAACGCCTCCTTCCTCCCCTGGCTTACCACCACCGCATTTCTCCACAGCATCATGATTCAGGAGAAACGCGGCATGCTGCGCCGCTGGAATGTGACGCTGGTGGTACTCTCCTTCCTGCTCACCATTTTTGGCACCTTCATCACGCGCTCGGGCGTCATCCAGAGCGTGCATGCCTTCGCGCAATCGTCGGTGGGCAACTGGTTCTTCGGCTTCCTTGTTGTGGCCACCGCACTCACTGCATGGCTGGTCACCAAGCGTCTCAACGACCTCCAGTCCACCGCCGAACTGGAGAGCATGGTGAGCCGCGAAGCGGCATTCCTCTACAACAACCTCATACTTGTTGGCATAGCCTTCGCCACGCTTTGGGGCACGCTCTTCCCCATTCTCAGTGAGTGGGTCAAGGGCGACAAGATCGGCGTGGGAATGCCATTCTTCAATTCAGTGAACGGACCGCTGGGGCTCATGCTTCTGGCGCTCACGGGCATCGGTCCGCTCATAGCCTGGCGACGTGCTTCGGTGGCGAATCTGCGCAAGCAGTTCACCTGGCCGGTGGCCATCGGCATGGCTGTGTTCGTGACTCTTTTTGCTCTGGGCATGCGCGACATCTACGCCCTTGTCTCGTACCTGCTCGCAGGTTTCGTGGTTGGAACCATAGGGCAGGAGTACGTAAAGGGCGTGCGCGCACGCAGACGCATGTACGGTGAGTCTCTTTTCCCGGCGGCGTTTCGTCTCATCGGGCGCAATCGCAGGCGCTACGGTGGCTACATAGTGCACCTGGGCGTGGTGATGCTCTTCGTCGCCTTTGCGGGACTCATGTTCAAGAAGGACATCTCTGACACTGTGCGCACCGGTGAATCCATCACCGCCACGGACCCCTACGGTCATGAGTGGGTCTTCAACAGCCAGGGCATGTCGCGCGAAGATCGTTTGAACCGGGTGAGCAGTGCTGTCACTTTTGCCGTAACCCGTGATGGCAGGAACATGGGACTTCTGACCAGCGAAAAGCGCCAGTACATGAACTCCATGCGCGAGCCCACTTTTGAACCATCAACAGAGGTTGCAATTCGCAGTACGCCACAGCAGGACGTCTATCTGGTTTTCACCGGCGCAGTGGATCAGGACACGGCGGCCGTGTTCATCGCGTTTAATCCTCTGGTGTGGATGGTATGGCTTGGCGGTTACATCATGGTGATTGGCGGACTGATCGTGATGTGGCCCAAGGCGCTGCGTACAACGCACGAAAGCGGCTACGCTGCAGAAATGCCGAGCAAAGCGGAGCGTCCCAGGCTGGTGGGGACCGGAGTATGAGCAGGGAAAGCTGTTCACGCCGGGATTTTCTGGGCTACGCTGCTGGCACCGCCGCCGGTGCCGTATCGCTGGCAGCGGCTGCACTGCTGCTGCGGCCGGACTCGCTGCAGGCACAGTCGGGCCAGCCTTCCCAGTCCGTTGCGGGCGGCGTGTTGATGACAGACGCCGCATACAAGCCCGTGTGGCGGCCGGCCAAGCCCGACGCCACGCCACAGCTCACCCTGCATCAAACCGAGGACCTGGAGCGCAAGCTGGCATGTCCCTGCGGCTGCAATCTGGATGTGTACACCTGCCGTACCACCGATTTTACCTGTGGCATCTCGCCCGCTGTGCACGCCGATATTCAGCGCTTAGTGGAGGGAGGGTATACAGCAGATGAAATCATGGATGCAATGACCGAAACCTACAGCGACACCATACTCAGGATGCCGCGGCGTTCGGGCTTCAATTTGCTTGCATGGTTCACGCCCTACGCGGCGGTGGCCGCTGGCGCTGTTGGTGTTGGCTATCTTCTTCGCCGCTGGCGTTTGAACAGTACGCCGACCGCTCAGGGTGAGGGCAAGGCCGGCCTCCATATCAGCTACGCCGGACGCAATGCTCCCGACACAGCAGTCGGCACACCGCTGGATGCAACGGCGGAGGAGCTGGCCCGTCTTGATGCAGCTCTCAAAGAGGAGCTCTGATGGCTCTGCCTGAAGGCGCTCTGCCACTTATCGTTGGCACGCTGCTGGCACTCGGCGCCTTGGCGCTGGTACTCTGGCCATTGGTTTCGGATTCGTCCGGCGAGCCTCGGAGAAATCCTGAACCGGCCTCCGATGCAGATAAGTATGAGGCAGCCAGTTCACCCTCAGTGATCGCGTTGCGTGAGATTGAGTTCGACCGGGCCACCGGAAAGCTCAGCGACGCTGACTACGACGATCTCCGTCAGCGCTACACCAGGCAGGCCATTGAGGAAATGCGGCAGCACAGGGCAGGGCTCCCCGCAGAAGCCGGCGCGGAGGGCAGTGCGGAGGCAAGTGCGGAGGCCCGTGCCGGGTTCAGCGTCGGGACGCTCAAACAAGATGCGGGCTCCGATGACGCAGTTGAGGCAGCGATTCGCCGTGCCAGAGCCCGAGGGCCCATCTGTCCGACATGCGGCCCGCAGAAAGAGCCCGATGCCGTGTATTGCTCGAACTGCGGGCGCTATCTGCCGGGTACCTGTGGGAGCTGCGGAGAGCCTGTAAACGCTCCGGGCGCGCGTTTCTGCAGTGGCTGCGGGAGTTCGCTCGCGGCCTGAGCCGGGGAGCCAGCCGGGCCGGCCCTTACCCCTGTGGCGTCGCATCGCAGCGCAACGCACAGCAGCTCCTGTTTGAGCCGTAGTGGCGGGGTTGTTTCCCCACGTCACTTTTCGCAGCTTCAAAGACTATGTCCAAATCGGTTGAAAGGGTGGCCGGCAAGCCGTTGACCGGACCCTCGGAGATGCTGGTCGTGCGCGGTGCGCGCGAACACAACCTGCGCAACATCAGCGTCTCAATCCCCCGCGACAGGCTCACCGTGGTCACCGGCCTGTCGGGATCCGGAAAATCCTCTCTGGCCTTCGACACTATTTACGCCGAGGGCCAGCGACGTTATGTGGAATCACTCTCGGCCTACGCCCGACAGTTCCTCGGACTCATGGAGAAGCCCGACGTAGATGCCATAGAAGGGCTCTCACCCGCAATCTCCATAGAACAGAAATCGGCTGGACATAACCCGCGCTCAACCGTGGGCACTGTAACCGAAATCTATGACTACCTGCGTTTGTTGTATGCCCGCGCGGGTACTCCCCACTGCCCCAACTGCGGCAGGCCCGTGCAGCGCCAGAACCCTGTTCAGATCGCTGAACTCATACTCGCCTGGCCCGAGGGAACGAGAATCGAGGTAAGGGCACCGCTGGTGCAAGAGCGCAAGGGCGAGTTTCGTGAGCTTTTTGAGAACGCGCGCAAGCAGGGTTTTGTGCGTGCAGTGGTAGACGGTGAACTCATTGAATTGGCCGACCCGCCAAAACTGAACCGCAGACTCAATCACTCCATATCCGTTGTGGTCGATCGTTTGGTGGTACGCGGTGAGGACAGGGGGCGTCTCACAGATTCCGTCGAAACTGCTTTGAGGCTGGGCGACGGACTCGCTGAAGTGCTGCGCCACGACGGTAACGAGACCGAAACGGAAATGTTCTCCGAGCGCTATGGTTGCCCCGTGTGCGGCATTTCCATGCCGGAGCTTGAACCACGCCACTTTTCGTTCAATTCGCCTTTTGGAGCCTGCGAAACCTGCAGTGGCCTGGGCACCACGCGCAGTGTCAGCGAAGCATTGGTGCTGGGTGATCCTTCGGTTTCCATACTTGAAGGCGTGGTCCTGCCCTGGGGCGAGCCCGACGGATACCTACGCAAGGTCATTCTGCCGGGCCTGGCAAAAGCACTCGACTTCGACCTCAATACCCCATGGGGCAAGCTGCCGGAACATGTACGGGATCAACTCCTGCACGGTTTCGGCGACGTAAAGCCGCGTGTGCGCACAGCGGTGCGCAAGGTGGCCAAGGGCGCAACACGCAAGAGGGCCGCAGATGCTCAGGCCGGCGGTACATGGGAGGGCATTGTGGCCCACGTGCAACGCCGCTATGACGAGAGCAGCTCGGACAGCGTGCGTCTGGACCTTGAAGCCTACATGGTGGAATCACCCTGCCCCTCTTGTGGTGGACGCAGACTCAGGCCCGAGTCGCTGGCTGTAACCATTCACGGGCGTAATCTCGGCGAGGTGGTGGAGCTCACAATAGTGGACGCTCTGGAGTTCTTCAGAGATGTACCGCTTAGGGGCAAGGGCAGGCCCGGCCTCGATCCGGGCATCGCGGGTCCCATTCTCAAGGAAGTCAGCGAGCGTCTCAATTTTCTCGTGGCCGTGGGCCTCGATTATCTCACACTCAACAGAAGCGCCGAATCGCTCTCGGGCGGGGAGGCGCAACGCATCCGGCTTGCCACTCAGATAGGCTCACACCTTGTTGGTGTGCTCTACATACTTGATGAGCCCAGCATTGGCCTGCATCAGCGTGACAACGGCAGATTGCTCGCAACTCTCAAGCAGCTCCGTGATCTGGGAAATACAGTGATCGTTGTGGAGCACGATGAGGAAACAATTCGTGAAGCCGACTACATCATCGATCTTGGTCCCGGTGCCGGCCGTCACGGCGGTCAGGTTATCGCCGCCGGCACAGTCAGGGATTTGCAGCACACACCGGAGTCCATAACCGGAGCCTATCTCACGGGTGCGCGGCGCGTGGAAATACCCGAGTCACGGCGACCGCGCGACCCCGGGCGCACGCTGGTTGTGCACGGCGCGCGCGAGCACAACCTGAGGAATATCACCGTGGAGTTCCCCCTGGGACTCTTTGTCGCGGTCACCGGTCTCTCCGGGTCAGGCAAGTCCACTCTGGTTACCGACATTCTGCGCAAGGCTCTTGCGAGACACTTTTCCCGCGCACGTGTAATTCCCGGTGAGCACACGCGCATCACGGGCATAGAGCATCTCGACAAGATCATAGACATAGATCAGAGCCCGATCGGTCGCACTCCGCGTTCCAATCCGGCCACTTACACCGGTGTCTTCACACCCATACGTGAACTCTTTGCCGACCTGCCCGAAGCAAAGATCCGTGGCTATGGGCCGGGCCGCTTCTCTTTCAACGTAAAGGGCGGCCGCTGCGAAGCCTGCCAGGGTGACGGCCTGGTAAAGATCGAGATGCATTTCCTGCCCGATGTCTTTGTGCCATGTGACGTGTGCAAGGGCAAGCGCTTCAATCGCGAAACCCTGGAAGTGCGCTTTCGCGGCCTCAGCATAGCAGACGTGCTTGATCTCACTGTGGACGACGCCTGCAATGTGTTTGCCAACCAGCCTCGCGTCAGCCAGAAGCTGGAAACACTGCGCGACGTGGGCCTGGGATACATCCGTCTGGGCCAGAGCGCAACCACTCTCTCGGGTGGCGAGGCCCAGCGGGTAAAGCTGGCCACCGAGCTCGCCCGCCGGGACACGGGCCGCACTCTTTACATTCTGGATGAGCCAACAACGGGGTTGCATTTCGAAGACGTGCGTGTCCTGCTGGGAGTGCTGCACAAGCTGGTGGACAAAGGCAACACCATTCTGGTCATCGAGCATAATCTGGACGTCATTAAGACTGCAGACTGGATCGTTGATCTGGGGCCCGAGGGCGGTGTGAGAGGTGGCAGCGTTGTGGCTGCGGGTACGCCGGAGGACGTGGCGGCCACTCCGGGCAGTTTCACCGGTGAGTATCTTGCGCCGATACTTGGTGTATCCAGGGAGGCAAAACCCAGCCGGGCGAAGCGAAGCGCTTGAGGGTAATTTGTTGCATCTTCGGTGCTCATCGCTCTGTCGGTCGCCAGGCTGGCGGCAGGGGCTGAAACCGAAGCTCTCCTTGCTGCGTAGGGAAGCTCATCCGAAACCACAGGAAGCGCATCCATGGTCACCCGTGAAGACCTCGAGATATTCCTCGACCGCCTGAACGCTGATGGCGCCACCCACGAAGAAGTGGAGGCCGGCCTCTGGGTTGTGAAACCCGGCGGCGCCTTCGACTTCGAGGTGGTAGTAACATACAATCCGCCCGTGGCACTGCTGCGGGTGCGGGTTATGCCCGTACCCACCGATGCTGCAGCGGCGGCCGGCCTCAATCGCAGGCTGCTGGAGCTCAACGCCACCGACCTTCTTCACGGTGCCTACGGCATTGAAGGAGATTCTGTCGTGCTCACCGAGGCGCTCGAACTCGCACATCTCGATTTCGAAGAGTTTCTCGCGTCATATGAAAGCATCACCCTTTCGCTCACCACGCACATGCGTGAGCTGGCTGCATTCCGCGAGGCTCGCTGATTCATGGGTATCTTCGACCGTCTCTCCACTCTCATCAAGTCGAATCTGAATGACCTCATTTCCTCGGCCGAAAACCCCGAGAAAATGCTCAATCAGATAATCGCCGACATGCGCGATCAGCTGGCCAGGGCCAAGCAGCAGGTTGCCGCTGCGATCGCCGACGAGAAGCGACTCAAGGACCAGGCCGACGCCGAGTTCAAGCAGGCAGACGACTGGGAAAAGCGCGCTGTGCTAGCAGTTCAGGAAGGCCGCGATGATCTGGCCAAGCAGGCACTCGTGCGCGGACAGGAGCACCTTGAGCACGGCCAGGCGCTGGCCACCACATGGGAAGCACAGCGCCTCGAAACGGAAAAGCTCAAGCAGTCGCTGCGTGATCTCAACGACAAGATCGAAGAGGCCAGACGCAAGAAAAACCTCCTGCTTGCTCGTCAGCGCAGAGCCGAGGCTCAGGCCCGCATTTCACAAACCATGTCGGGACTGTCGAATACTTCAGCCTTTGAAGCCTTTGCGCGAATGGAAGAGAAAATCACTTCCAACGAGCGACAGCTGCAGGCTGCACAGGAGATTGATGAGGAGTTCAGCGGTGACCGCCTTGCTCATGAGTTTCGTCAGCTTGAGCGCTCCTCGGGTGGTGCCAGCGCAGATATGCAATTGACTGCACTCAAGCAGCGCATGGGCATACTTCCGGCACCGGCTCAGGAGCCCAGCAAGCGCCTCTCTGCGGGCGATGCATCCGGAGCTGATGCTGTTGACAAAGCGCAGGGCAGATTGCGTTCCGGTGAGGAGCCTCCCAAGGCTGGTGACGACGATCTCATAGCTGAAATCGAGCAGTTGCGGGACGGGAAGTAAGAAAATGTGAGAGAGCCATGGCGTGTGGAATGGGTGCAGGTCACGCGCTCAATACGCCATGGATCTCCATGTCAAGAGCACTGCTCAGGCCTTCTGGAATGTTGAGGCACACGAAAGCTCCAATGCTTCAAAGCTTATGTGTCGCCAGAAGCAGGCTGGTTTCAGAATTTGAAATGCCCTTGATGTTACGAATGCGCTGCAGCACGCGGTCAAAAGCTTCGAGTGAATCAGTGCCGAGTTCGGCGACGATATCCCAGCGTCCATTGGTGGTGTGCAGTGCGTGCACCTCGGGATAGCCACGCAGAGTCTGCAGTACAACGTCGGCCTTGTCACCTTCAACGCTCACGTTCATCATTGCGCGTACGCGATGGCGTGCCACTTCGGGCGTTGTGCGAACACTGAATCCCAGAATGATGCGCTTCTGAATGAGCCTGTCTATGCGGTTCTGCACCGTGGCCCGTGAGACGCCAAGTGCGAGCGCCATTTTGGCCACCGGCAGGCGTGCGTTTTCGCGCAGGAGCGCGATGAGCCTGGTGTCGGTGCTGTCAATGTTGTGAGGCAGGGCCGCCACGCTCACTGTATTTGCTGTGCTTCGCCGTTTGGCCATGTGCTGTCAGGTTAATGTACAGATTGTACAAATATAACTGTCAATATGTATAGAACAGCCATCAATACTGACAGTTTTCTGTCTTGTTGCTAACAGCAGTTTGGTCGAAACTAATAGTATGACAAACGATCTGCTCGAATCACCCGCAAAGTCACCCACCAGAAGCCGGCCTGACCTCGCACAGGTGGCACGACCGCTGCTCGCAAGAACGGTCCAACTGATCGGTGTCCCCATGGACCTCGGTGCCAGCCGTCGTGGTGTAGACATGGGACCGTCAGCTATGCGGCTCGCGAATGTGGGCGAGGAACTCTCAAAGCTCGGCATAGTTGTGGATGACGTGGGCAACGTGCCGGTCCCTGACCGGAACGCGCTGCCCGCGATCCCTGAAGCCCGCCTGGCTGCCATTGCAGAAGTGGCACGTGACCTGGCCAAACGCGTGGCCGACGCAGTGCGAACCGGAGTCACTCCGCTCGTATTAGGCGGCGATCATTCGCTCGCGACCGGTTCCGTGGCGGGCACCGCCACCGCCATGGCAGAACGCAACATGCGCGTGGGACTGCTCTGGCTCGACGCACACTCCGATATCAATACACCGGAAACGAGCCTGAGCGGCAATGTTCACGGCATGCCGGTCGCTCACCTGCTGGGACTCGGTGACCCACGCCTGTCCAGACTGTCAAAAGCCTCGCCGGCTATACTGCCTGAACACCTCGTCTACGTGGGTCTGCGCATACTGGATGATGCTGAAAAGGCCCTCATTCGCGCCAAGGGCATACGTGCGTTTACCATGCGCGACATCGATGAGCGCGGCCTGAGGGCAGTGATGAACGATGCAGTGGAGATCGCCACAAAGGGCACGGGTGGTCTGCATCTCTCCTGCGATGCCGATTGGGTGGATCCGGGCGAAGCGCCGGGAGTTGGCACGCCTGTTCGTGGAGGCGCCACACTGCGCGAAGCCCATCTGGCAATGGAAATAGTTCACGACTCGGGCGCCATGCGCGCCATGGATCTCGTTGAAATAAACCCCATCCTCGATCGTGCAAACCACACAGCCGAACTCGCGGCCGCCCTCGTGGCCAGTGCCTTCGGCCGCCGCATTCTATAAATCGCAACAGAGCGACAGGACCCAAATGGAGGTGGCTCCGATGACCAGCAACACCACTACAAGAACCGAAGAACTCATTGCGCAGGAAGATGTCTGGGGCGCACACAACTATCACCCGCTCGACCTGGTCATTTCCAGTGCCGAGGGTGCATGGGTTACCGATGTCGAAGGCAAGCGTTATCTGGACTGCCTCAGTGCCTACTCAGCGGTCAATCAGGGGCACTGTAATCCGCGCATAATGGCAACCATGGTGGAACAGGCTTCACGCGTCACACTTACCTCGCGCGCCTTCCGCAATGACCAGCTTGGTGCGTTCTGCGAGGAGCTGGCGAGCTATTGTGGCATGGAGATGGTTCTGCCCATGAACACGGGTGCGGAGGCCGTTGAAACCGCCATCAAGGCCGCACGTCGCTGGGGCTACCGCAACAAGAAAATTCCCGCCGACAAGGCCACGATTATTGTCTTCGACGGAAACTTTCACGGACGCACCACCACAATCGTGGGCTTCTCATCGGAGCCGTCATACAAGGCCGACTTTGGTCCGTTCACACCGGGCTTTATAAGGCTGCCTTTCGGCGACATCAATGCCGTGCGCAGCGTGATGGATGGAAACACCTGCGCCGTGCTTTTCGAACCCATACAGTGCGAAGCCGGTGTGCGCATTCCGCCACAGGGCTTTCTGCGTGAGCTGGCTGCGCTTTGCAGGGAAGAAAATGTGCTGCTCATCGCCGACGAGATTCAAACCGGACTGGGCCGCACCGGTGCACGCTTCGCCTGCGATCACGAGGGCGTTACTCCCGACATCTATGTGCTGGGAAAGGCTCTTTCGGGCGGCTTCTATCCGGTTTCAGCCGTGGTCTCGCGCCGCGCTGTTCTGGAGGTGTTTGAGCCGGGCTCTCACGGCAGCACATATGGCGGCAACCCGCTGGCCTGCGCAGTGGCGCGAACGGCTCTTTCGGTACTGCAGGATGAAAATCTCGCTGAGCGCAGCGCAGAACTGGGTGCATGGTTCCTGAACGAAATCAGGAAAATCAGCAACCCGGCAATTGCAGAGGTGAGAGGCCGAGGCCTGATAATAGGCATTGAGCTGAACGAACCCGCACGACCCTACTGTGAGCGACTGATGGAACGGGGGCTTTTGTGCAAGGAAACGCACGGCACCGTGATCCGCCTCGCTCCTCCATTGGTGGTGAGCAGGGACGATCTGGCCTGGGCGCTGGGTCAGCTTCGCCAGGTATTTGCGTAACGGTGAACCCGGCAGAGTAGTTCCGGTGATGTTCATGGTCCGGATGCTTAGCATCGTATCCGGACCAATGACCAGACTTCTTTTGCTCGACAAGGCCACCATTGAGTGGCAGGCCGGACTCTTGCCCGGCTGTACCGCGGCAACGCGGCATCTCGATTCACTCACACTGAGCGTGCACAAGGCTGAGTGTGTTGTCATAAGGCACGCAGACGCGGCAGGTGCAAGAGTGCTGAGTGCTGCCATTGCCGGCAGTCCACTGCTTCGGCACGCCTCCGTATCACATGGCCGGCGTTTCGCTGTCTCAGGCCTGCGAGTAAGACGCAGTTCAATACGGGAAGGAGTTCTGAGCCCGCTTCTCGCAGGCTGGCTGGCCAACGCAGGTACGCCCACACAATTCGCGGAGCCGGGTAAGAACACCCCTGATCACCAGTTGCAGCTCGCACCTGGCCGCACTGTGGCAGTAAGTGAGCCGCAGCCATGGCGGCGTCGGCCGGAAAACACCAGGCCTCCGGTGTCGCGCTATAGTCCAGGATCTCATCTGCTTCATGTGCTGAGAGTCTCCCGCAGCGGCAGCCCCAGCGGGCAGGAGGCCATGGAATGGCGGCGTTGGGCCACTCAGCATGCCCGACTTGGACACTCATTGATCCTTCTGGTGCCGGCTGCGCTGTCGCTACCTGAACTACCTGAGCTGTCGCTGCCGGCGCAGCGGCTGTCCGGCATGCCATGGCCTGGTCTGTCACCGCACGAGCTGGCGCCAACCACGATGCGGCTATCACAACCAGGCCTCCGCATACTGCAGCTTCGGTATGGTCGCTGTGGTCCGGTACGCTAGATTGCGGCTGTCCGTCAATACCAGCGCCCAGCAGCCATCGGGGGTGGCCGGTCGCAGCCAGGGCTGACCGGGGACGCCTGCAGCCGCCAGCAGTCGTCAACCGCCGCCGCCGGCCGATAATGGTTTCTGTGGTTCAACGTCTTTCAGCCAGAGTGGGTACCATGCCAGAGTTCCGCCTGTACAACACGCTCACGCGCAGCGTCGAGCCGTTCGCACCCGCCGATGGTCAGACGGTGCGCATGTACACCTGCGGACCCACCGTTTACAACCCTGCGCATCTGGGCAATTTCCGCACTTTTCTGTTTGAAGATCTGCTCCGCAGAAGCTTCCGTCTGGCAGGCTGGAAAGTCGAACAGGTGATGAACCTGACAGATGTGGATGACAAGATCATCAATAAGGCCGCCGCAACGGGCCAGAAAATCGGCGACATAACTGCACCGTTCACGGCTCTGTTCCATCAGGATCGCAAATATCTCCGCATTGAGGACGCTGAGATCTATCCCAGGGCCACCGATCACATACCGGAAATGATCGCGCTGGTGCAACGTCTCGTGGATAATGGCGTGGCCTACGTGGCTGAGGACGGCTCGGTCTATTTCTCCATCAGTCACTTCCACGACTACGGCAAACTCTCCCGCCTCGACACCCGCGAAATCAGGAGCGGTGCACGAGTGGCACAAGACGATTATGCCAAGGAGAATGCGCAGGATTTCGCACTCTGGAAACACGCGAAACCCGAAGACGAAGCCACCGGAGCCGCATGGGATTCACCCTGGGGACGCGGTCGCCCGGGATGGCATCTCGAGTGCTCGGCCATGGCCATGAAATACTTGGGCGAAACCTTCGATCTCCACGC
Organism: uncultured Gemmatimonas sp.; assembly: GCA_964636415.1. GTDB lineage: Bacteria > Gemmatimonadota > Gemmatimonadetes > Gemmatimonadales > Gemmatimonadaceae > Gemmatimonas. The sequence continues at coordinate 24,921 of CAZWSJ010000031.1, forward strand.
CGGAGGCATAGACCTCATCTTCCCGCACCACGAAGACGAGATCGCACAAAGTGAAGCCGCAACCGGCAAAACTTTTGCCCGCTGCTGGTGCCACGGTGAGTTCCTGCTCACCGACGGCGCCAAAATGGCCAAGCGCGTGGGCAACGTTGCAAATGTGGTTGAACTGCGCGAGCAACGCATCAGCGGCACAGTGTACAGACACTTCGTCTTCAATGCACACTACCGCAAGCAGTTGAACCTCACCGGAGATTCGCTCGAGCAGTCGCGCGCCGCTGTAAACCGCATAGGCGCCTTTGCGCGGCGGCTGGGCGAGGCAAGCACCGGCACCCAGGCTATGTTCGGGCTGGCTGAACTCGCGGAAAACACCTTCCGCGATGCCCTGTTCGACGACCTCAATGCCCCCGAGGCCATGGCAGCACTGTTCAGTTTCATATCAGATGTAAACCGAGAGCTTGATTCTGTGTCAGCAAATCCGGCCCTCAGCGATAGTGCAGCACTCGCACGTGCCAGAGATGCGTTCCGTCTCATGGACGGAGTGCTGGATCTGGTACCCGAGTCAGGGGCCGATGACGAGCTGGGGGCCTGGGTTGAGCAGAAACTCGCCGACAGGCGCGCCGCACGTGAGCGGAGAGACTTTGCGGCCGCCGACGCCATCCGCGAGGAGCTCACCGCACGCAACATCCTTATCGAGGACGGCCCTGCCGGAACTCGCTGGCGCCAGGGCTGAAAAACGGCCCCATCTACCAAAAGCCAGGCAGCCTTATTATCCTTTTGGACTCCGGGCGTTTGGCTCCTGTGCTGACGTAGCTCAGTTGGTAGAGCAGCTGATTTGTAATCAGCAGGTCAGGGGTTCGAGCCCCCTCGTCAGCTTTCACCGGCGTGGGCCGCTCAAACCATGTGCCGGCGCACAGCGGGGTAGTAGGGTGGGGTACTCAAGTGGCCAACGAGATCAGACTGTAAATCTGACGGCTTATGCCTTCGAAGGTTCGAATCCTTCCCCCACCACTTGGCAAATCGCAGTAGTACCAGCATCGCGGGAGTAGCTCAGCTGGTAGAGCGCAAGCCTTCCAAGCTTGATGTCGCGGGTTCGAACCCCGTCTCCCGCTCTTTGGCTCACATGGTTAGCATTCGCTGTTCGCTCACGTAGCTCAGTTGGCAGAGCACATCCTTGGTAAGGATGAGGTCATCGGTTCGATCCCGATCGTGAGCTTTCTCACCTATTGCATTTTCTCTCCACTCCATGCCTGCCCCATTGTCGCGGCTCGGAGAGCGCCACGGCCACACCCGCTCATGCCTTCTCACGCTGCATCGTTTAATCGTATGGGCGTCTTTGTGCATCCCGTTCGCCGGTAAGGCTAAGGCACAGGCCGGAGCGGGAGGGCTGCGGGTAGATCCGGTCGCAGGAACGGTCAGTATCCGCACCTGGGGAGTTGAGCAGGGCCTGCCGCAGGGCTCAGTCAACGAACTGGCACTCGATGGTGAGGGATACGTATGGGGGGCCACCTACGGTGGCCTGTTTCGCTTCGATGGACAGCTCATAACGCGATACAGCGTACACGACATTCCCATACTGGTCAGCAATGCCGTAAGCGCCATCCTCGCTGATGATGAGGGCAACATATGGCTGGGCACACCGCGTGGCACCGTGGCAAGCACACGCTCGGGTAAGCTCCTCGATACGCTCAGTTCACCCTCCACACCCCTGCTGTTCGGAACTGATGCACTCGCCATGGACGGCTCCGGAACCATCTGGATGCGAGCCCGGAAGGCTGTTTATGCATACACAGACGGACGCTGGCTGGAGAGGCCGCTGCCACATCCCTCGTACTCCATGCTGGCGCGGGATCACGAGGGCGCGCTGGTCTATAGCGGGCCGGATGGCCTGGTAAGAGTCCTGAATGGCCGCGACAGCGTACTGGCGCCTGCTTTTTCCGCATCGGTGGAGGAGCAAAGCCACGGCATACTGGTGGACGGCAATGGCCGCATCTGGGTGGGACAGCCCGATGGGCTTCTCGTGTGGTGGCAGGGCGCCATGCATCGCGTGCCAGGCATCAGCGCCGAGGTGCGTGCGCTTGTCGCCGGAGATCAGGGCAGCATCTGGGTAGGTGCCGGCCGGGAAGTGTACAGGCTTCGCATCTCCGAAAATCATCTGATCGAATCAGCCCCGGAGCTGATACTGCGCAGCAATGCCAATGTTCTGTCTCTTCTGTTCACCGAAGACCGAGTGTTGCTGGGTGGCACTGAAGCCGGTCTTTTCAGTGTGCGCGAGAGTGCGGTGGAGCTTATTCCCGGTCCAGCTGGACCAAACCATCGGGAAGTCTCATCCATACTGCAGGCCGATGCCGATGGCGTATGGGTTACAGGCATTTGCACCGGTGCTTACTTGCTCAACCCCAATGGACGGGTGATCGACTCCATCGCCCAGCCTGTTGGAGGTGCCTGCATACGCAGCCTTGCCGCGGGCGCTGAACATTCCCTCTGGTACGGCAGCGACGGGGAACTTCTGCGTCGGGACTCCCTCGGAAAATCATTGCGCTGGCAGTTGCCCGCGTGGAATGGAACGCCGAACCTCGCCCGACCCCTGCTTGTGAGTGCTGACTCACTCATCTTCGGGCTCTCGGACGGACGCCTGGGAGTCCTGCGAGCCAATGACTCGCTGCGCGTGCCTGCTCCATGGGACCGAGTCACCGGCATACCTGTTGAATCACTTGCTGCCGATGACGATGGCAGCATTTGGGTGGGTCAACTGGGCAGAGTTTCACGATGGCAGGGGGCCCGGGTTGAAGCAATCGATGAAGCATCCGGTTTCCCAAGTGCAGTGCCGCGTGCCATGCTTGCGGAGCCAGGCATGGGAGTGTGGGTAGGCACTTATGGCAGTGGCCTGTGGTTCATTTCCGCAGGGTCTCGTGCGCGCAACGTACCAACTGTGGACGAGACCATTTCTGCCATCCTCGATGACGGTCAGGGACACCTGTGGATGCCGGGTAATCGTGGAATAAGCATCATCGATCATGCCGAGTTGATGGAATGGATCAGAGACAGTACCCTGTTGCCTGCCGTCCGTCTGCTGAGCGATGCTGACGGAGTTCCAGAGGGCAATGTGGGGTACCCGGCAGCGAGCCTGCTGGATCGTGGCCGGCTCGGCTTTGCATCGGTTATTGGACTGGTGGTGGTGGATGGCGCTGGGGTGAGTGACGCGTCCGTGAGGCCCTCTGTGCGCGTTGATGAGCTGCGCACACCCGCGCGTCGCATCATTCCGGGCGACGCTGTCGTGACACTGGGCACAAATGAGCGCAGCTTTGCCATGCGTTACAGTTCGCCATCGTTTCGATATGGCAACGAAGTGCAGTTTCGATATCGTGTGAGTGCGCACGATTCTACATGGCTGCCACTCGGTACGGCTCGCGAGACATACGTCAGTCTTCCCGGTCCAGGACATTATCTGCTGAGTCTTGAAGTGCGCGTTCCCGGTGGTGGCTGGGTCGCTGCGGGCGCAGTGAGTTTGGAGGCTCTGGCGTTCTGGCATGAACGAACATCGCTCCGGCTCCTTCTTCTGGCCGTACTTCTCGGCCTGATGTTTATGATATTCCGACAGCGGGTGCAGGCCGCACGTTTACAGACTGTGGCTGCGACCCGCCTGCACGAGGTGGAATACAAGGCTCAGCAGGATGCTTCCGTGCGAGAGGCGCGCCATCTGCAGGAGCTGGCGCAGGTGGGACGCCTGGCGGTGGCTGGAGAGTTGGCGGCTTCGTTGTCGCACGAACTGGGTCAGCCGCTGGCCGCGATTGTCAACAACGCCGAGGCGGCGCGCCGTGTTGTTGGCAGAACGACGGCGGGCAAAGAGGCGAGCCTGGATTCTCTGCGCGGAATGGACGCGGTTCTTGGTGATGTGGTGGCGCAGGGCCGTCGTGCGTCCAGCATAATTCGCGAGTACAGGAGGTTCCTTGGCAGAAATGATGCGGAACGTGAATTGGTTGATGTTGCAGAGCTGATCGAGAGCGCTGCATCTCTCATAAGACGCGAGTTCGACTCCAGGGGCATCTCGCTTGAGCTCCGCCTTGAAGGGCAACTCCCGTTGATTTCCTGTGAAAAGGTGCTGTTGCAACAGGTACTCGTGAACCTGCTTCAGAACGCATTAGAGGCTGCTGACAGAGAGCGAGTAGCCGCGTCTGCGGCAGTGCCGGATACAGAACCCACAAGCCCTGCCCCGGGACGCGTGCTTCTGCGTGCGCGCGTAAATAACCACGGCAGGAATCTGCGAATTTCTGTGAGCGACTCCGGGCCCGGTGTGCCGTTGGGTATGCGGCGTCAGGTGTTTGAGCCGTTCATGACAACGCGGCGCACGGGTATGGGGCTCGGGCTCGCGATTTCGCGGCGTGTTGTTGAGGCGCACCACGGCTATATAACCATGGGTGGCTGTGTCGGTGGGGGAGCGGTGGTGAGCTTCGTGCTGCCCATACATTCAGAGGTTGCCGGCCAGAGTGCCATTGCCATGGACGCGAGCAGGGTTGATGTTGGCGTTGGAGACAAGGAATCGATGGTTGCCAAACCATGGCCCGGTGACAGGCCTGGGACGTGACGCAGCGTGACGCAGCATGGTGCAGCATTACCCAGCATGGTGCAACATCATGGAGGTCTGGATAGGATGACTGGAGTTGTATTGCAGAGTGAAGACGACGGGATGGAGACCGGAGGGCAGCAACAGCCTTTAGTGGTGATCGTTGATGATGACGAAGCCGCGCGGGTTTCGCTGGGTCGTTTGCTGGCCACAGAAGGCTATGCAGTGCATGAGTTCGGCTCGGTACGCGCCATGCTGTCTTCACCCCGGGCATCAGAGTGCGCCTGTGTGGTTACCGATCTGCGCATGCCTGGAATGACGGGACTTGATCTTCAGCAGGCCATGACGGAGCGTGATGTGAGAGCCCCGCTGGTCTTTGTTACCGCCTTTGGCACGATTCCGGTGTCGGTTCAGGCCATGCGTGGCGGTGCAATTGATTTTCTGGAAAAGCCGGCCGATCCCGACGAGTTGCTGGGCGCCGTTGCCCGTGCCATAGAACGCCACCGGGAAAATCGCCGATCAGCACTCTTGTGCCGGGATGTCACCAATCGCTGGGAGCGCCTTACTGCGCGTGAGCGCGAAGTGTTTGAAGGTGTGGTGCGCGGACTTACCAACAAGGCCATTGGTGAAGAGCTGGGGATAGCCATCAAGACGGTCAAGGTTCACCGCGGCCGCGTCATGGAGAAGATGGAAGCAGATTCGCTTGCAGACCTGGTCCGGATGAGGGCGTTGCTGAGCTGAAATACTTTACCGCGTATTTCCGGCTTTCAACAAAAGGGGTGCCCGTCCTACTGGACAGGCACCCCGTTTTGTTCTATCGCTTTTCCGGTTCTGCAGAGGGCGGCAGGCTCTCCCCTAGCCTGGCTTTCACACGCTTAACGTGAAAACGCTCCGGCCAGGGCCTGGAAGGCAGATGCATCGGCCGACATGTCGCCAACGTAGTACGACATGACCGATTGCTGGAATGCCAGTGAGTACTTTGCCGTTACCACTGCGCTGGCTGCCTGCACCAGTTGTGCACGGGCGGTGGTAACCTCCACCAGCGTTCCCGCGCCAACTTCGTATCGGCGTGCCTGTGTGTTGGCTGCGAGTTCAGCGGCAGCATACTGGGCACGGGCTGCATCAAACTGCTGGATGGCAGCTTCGTGGTTCAGATATGCCTCACGTACTTCGGTAGCTATTGACTGCTGGCGATCCTGCACGGATAGTCGTGCATTCTCGGCTGAGATCCTGGCCTGTTGTACCGCAACACTTGCTACGCGGCGGTCGAATATGGGCATGCTAACCGAAACTCCAAGGTTGCCGCTTCTGCGTTGGTTGACCTGATCGTTGAAGGACAGCGGGCTGGCCGTGTTGAAGGCCGTGCCATAGCCCAGATTCATGCTTAGCTGCGGCATGCGTGATCCCCCCGCGTTCTTGATCGAGAAGTCGGTCGCATCAAGCCTTGTGTCAAGAGCTTCAAGGTCACTGCGCGAACCAAGCGCCTTGTCCAGCAGGCTGTCGAGATTGAAGTGCACAGACGGAATGGAGTCGGAAAGTTCTGCGGTCGCGAAACTGTAGTTGCCCCTGGGGTCAAGCTGCAGGGTTCGGATGAGAGCTATCCTCGCCAGTTCCAGATCGCGCTGCGCTGTTACCAGCGAGTACTGCGCGCTGGCAACCGTGGCCTCTTGTTGATACTGATCCGAAATTGGACGCGCTCCGGCTCTGACCATGCGCTTGATCACGGAATCCTGTGCAAGCTGCATCGCGAGGTTGTCCTGCTGCACCTTGGCCTGTTCCACACGCTGGATGAGCGTGAGAAAACCGGAAGCTGCATTGAACACAGCAGTCTGTTTGGCTCGTGTCAGGTCGGCCTCGTTGGCCTCGCT
>CAZWSJ010000032.1:0-29541 GCA_964636415.1 uncultured Gemmatimonas sp.
CCGCTTCACCTTGTCCAGAACATCACCAAACTTGGCAAACTCGGTTTTTACCGCACCAAGTACGCGCCATACATCGGACGCTCGCTGCTCTATGGCGAGCGTCTGGAAACCCATGCGCAGGCTGCTCAATATGGCAACTATTGTGGTTGGTCCGGCCACTACCACGCGCAGCCGTTGCTGCAATTCGTCCACCAGTACCGGCTGACGCAACACCTCTGCGTACAAGCCCTCGGTGGCCAGGAACATGATCGCAAAATCAGTGGTGTAGGGGACATTCACATACTTGTCGTGAATGTCCCTGGCCGCTGTGCGCACGGCCCGTGCGAGCGCCTCGGTGGCTGTCTGTACGGCGGCTGAGTCTGCACGTTCGGCAGCATCCTGAAGCCGTATGTAGTCTTCCTGAGGGAACTTGGAGTCTATGGGCAGCCATACCCTGCTGTCGGGATTGTCGCCCGAGCCAGGCAAACGTATTGCAAACTCCACCCGCTCCAGCGAGCCGGGCCTCACGCATACGTTTCTTTCATACTGCGCCCCTGTAAGTACCTCTTCCAGCAATGCACCCAACTGCACCTCTGCCCACGTTCCGCGTGCCTTGACGTTGGTGAGCACACGCTTCAGGTCTCCCACGCCCGTGGCAAGCGTCTGCATCTCACCTATGCCCTTGTGAACTGCCTCCAGTCTGTCGCTCACCAGCTTGAAGGACTCACCAAGCCGCTTTTCCAGGGTGTCGTGCAGCTTCTCATCAACGGTCTTGCGCATTTCGTCGAGCTTCTTCTCGTTGCTCTCCTGCAACTCACGGACACGCGCGTCAAATGTGCTGCGGATTCGGTCCAGCGACTGTGTGTTGGACTCAGCAAGTTCCTTGAGCTGCCTGCTCATTGCATCAAGCTGCAACTGCTGTGAGCTGGATACCGTCGACAGAGTCTGGGAGATCATGTCGCTGCTGGATTTCAGACTGACGGATACCTCCCCACGAAGATCGCGGGCAGCAGTCTGTGATTCCTCGCGGCCCGAACGGAGTTCATTGCGCAGCTCAGACGCAGTTTCCGATCGCCGCCGCTGCAAGCTGAACAGCGCGGCCAACGCCACAGCGAGTACCAGTAAACCAGTGGCAAGGACGGCCCAAAGTAGTTGTATTTCAGTCATGTTCAGGGCTGCGGAGGCCACCTGAGTCTGCGCGCTGAGCGTATCTGCCTGGCGCTGCTGTGAAGTGGCCCCTCACGTCGCACTGACGGAGGGGCCGCTTGCTAACACTGTCAGTCGTATCTTATCTGTCCTTGAAGCGCTCAAAGAGTGTTGTGTGTTTCGAGTCCAGCGGTATCGGACGCCCGTCTATGAACAGAAACCTTGTGTTGGTACGCGCTTCGAGAACGTCGCCATCGGTCACCACGAGGTTGGCAACCTTGCCGGTCTCGATTGAACCGAAACGATCTGCAACGCCCATGATCTGCGCGGGCCAGAGCGTGACCGAACGCAGCGCATCTTCCTGTGAGAGACCGAAGGCGGCGGCCATGCCGGCATGATATGGCAGATCACGCACGTGGGCACCCTTGTCGCCAGAGGTGATTGCGAACTGAACGCCCGCAGCAGCCAGCCGGGCCGGTGCAGAATAGTTTGCATCGTAGTCGTCATCTTCGCGTGAAGGCAGAGCCATTACGCTTGAAAGCAGTACGGGCACATTCTTCTGCTTGATCCAGTCGGCAATCTGCCATGCATCACGGCCACCAACTATTACCGGCTTGAGTTTCATCTCTTCTGCGAACGCCACGGCTTCACGAATTTCAGAAGCGCGGTCAGCCACGAAAAGTGCCGGCATCTCACCCCGGATCATTGCCAGCAGAGACTCAAGAACCACGTCGTGACCGGGACGCGGCAGACTCTTGTCTTTCGCATAGGCATCAAAGGCTCGGCCATATGCTTCAGCATCGTGCAACAGGGTGCGCAGCGAGTCCATCTGGCGTGTGCGCGTAACCTGAGCAGTCGTGTTACCCGCACCAAAGGCAGCTCCGCCTCCTCCGCCGAACTGACCAAAGCCACCACCACCACGCGGGAGCTGTATGGCCATGGCTGCACGCGGTACCACCGACATTTCGGTGATCGTCGAGCCAGCCAGATTGATCAGCGCTGCCTGACCGGAGAGAATGCCGCCAGTGGGGCGCGAAAGCACATGCGTCACACCAACCACACGGGTCACACCAATGTGGGCACTGTGAGGATCAATGCCGAAGTAGGCCTGCACGTTGGGCGTGAAGGTGCCGGTTTCGGAGATATCAACAGTGGAATTGGCGCCTTGCGGGATCTCGGACAGACCCATGGATGTGCCCGTGTCAAACATGCCCGGGTAAACACTGAGTCCGCTGCCATCAATGATGTTGGCACCAGCAGGTGCCTGTGCCGAAGCGCCAACCGCCTGGATCCGGCCATTGGGCCCCACCACCACTGTACCACGCTCTATCGGCGCACCCACAACCGGGATTATGCGCGCGTTCTGAATGACATAGGTACCGCGTGGACCGGGCTCTGGGTTGAAAGAGCCGAGTTGTGCCTGCGAGACCCTGGGCAGGGAAGCCACTGCAGCCACTGCAGCGAGTGCAGCAAACGCGGCAGAGAGAAAGCAACGGGCGGATCTCATCGCTTCACCTCCTGACCGATCTGAGCGCTGGGCTGGTTCATATTCGGTGTAATACGTGAAGGCGAACCCGGTGCCTTGTTCGCGTCGGCATTCTCAAGTTCTGCTCTTTCCTTCTGCTTTTCGGCTCGGTTGGCAATGTCCTTTTCGCGATCAAAGAATTCCTCACCGTCGATAAAGGTCTTTTCCACGCTGGCATAGACACTGAGCGGGTGTGCGCTCCAGATGGCCAGGTCTGCATCCTTGCCCACTTCGATGCTGCCAACATGGTCTTGCACGCCCAATTGCACGGCAGCGTTCCAGGTGATGAGCCTGAGAGCATCTTCTTCACTCAGGCCACCGTACTTCATCATCTTGGCGGCATCGATGTTAAGTCTGCGTATGCGCTCGTCGTCGTCAGAATTGATGGTGGTGAGCACGCCCTTGCTCATGGCTATTGCCACGTTGTAAGGAATCGCATCATAAGCTTCGATCTTGTAAGACCAGAAGTCGGCGAATGTGGAAAGTCCCGCGCCGGACCTGGCAATCTCCGGTGCGATCTTGTAGCCCTCGAGTCCATGTTGGAGGGTCTTGATTTTGAATCCGAGCTCATCGGCCAGGGTGAGAAGCATGAGCATCTCGTCGGCGCGGTATGAGTGTGCGTGAACGAGCCGCTTGCCTTCGAGTATCTCCACCAGCGGTTCCAGTTCCAGATCCCGGCGCGGCGCGATGGCATTGCGGTCGCCGCGTGCCACTTTGGCCTTGTAGTCGCTGATGGATGCCTGATAGTCTTTGGCCCTCATGAAGGCGTCACGAATGACCTCTTCCTGGCCCATGCGCGAGGTTGGATACCTGGGCTGGGATTGTCCACCGAAAGCAGACTGCTGGCTGTTCTTTCTTGTGACGTTTTCACCCAGGGCAAACTTGATGCCTGGAGGTGCATCCGGGAACAGCATGTCCTGCGCGTCTTCGCCGTACTTGAATTTCACCGTGGCGCTGAGTCCGCCAATGGTGTTGGCCGAACCGTGCAGCAGGTTGGCAGTTGTAACCCCGCCTGCGAGTGCGCGGTAAATGTTAACCGCAGTGGGGTTGAGTGCATCTTCCACGCGCACCATGGACGTAACCGAAAGCGAGCTTTCGTTGATCGCATCCAGCATCATGTGTGAGTGCGGATCAATGATGCCGGGCATGACGTACTTACCCGTTGCGTCTATCACTTCGGCGCCCGATGGAGCCTGCAGATTCTTGCCTATCTGGGCAATTTTGCCGTTGCGCAACAGCACATCGGTATTCTCAAGCTTGCCCTTGGTTACGGTGAGTACCGTGGCATTGCGAATGAGAGTGATCGGCTTCTGTGCTGCGGGGGCCTGGGCCGCGAGGTTGCTGAGTGGCAGAACGGCAAGAGCTGTGGCCAGAAGCATCGAGCCTGCCAACACTGCACGACCTGAGTTGAGCACAGCGGCAAAGAGAGCTGCCTTTGCAGCGTGCCGTGTCTGCCGTGTTGTGAGTTGAACCATGTTCCGGTTTGCATGTTGTGTGGTCATGTTCAGATCACTCCAGCGGGGGGCGGTTTGCACCACGTCCGCCGGCGGGCGTGGAAGGTGCGGCCATGGTCACCTGCTGCCCATCAATGAACAACTGTGAAATACGGGCCGGCGCCGAGAAAATGTCACCGGTGGCAACGGTCAGATTGGCGATCTTGCCTACCTCTATGGTGCCCAGTCTGTTGCTCACTCCCAGTATTTCGGCGGGAACAATGGTGAGGGCCCTGAGGGCCTGATCGGCTGGCAGTCCGTTTGTAACGGCACTTCTGACGTTGTTCATCACGTCGTTCCACGAAGCGCCGCCCGACTGAAATGCGAAGCGCACGTTGGCCTGAGCCAGTTGCATCGGAACCCTTGGTGCCTCTACTCGCTGACGGAGCACGCGAAGTGGTTCCGGATCGGCATCAGGAGCTGCTGCCGCAGTGCGGCGCGGGAAGTTCGTTGAAAGCAGCACTGAAACGTTTTCAGCCTTTAGACGTGCGGCCATGGTGTTGGCCTCCGCGCCTCCGGCGATGATTGCGCGGAGATTGAACTCCCTGGCCAGATTTAGCGCGCGCTCAATCTCTCGTTCGGTGGACGCAAACATCACAACCGGCTGGGTTTTGTCGAGTACGGGAAGCAGGGCCTCAAGAGACGGGTCCAATTCAACCCGCTGCATGCCGCGCGGATTGCGCTCATATGCCGCCCGTACTTCACGGTAGTGCTGTGCATCCAGCAGTTGCTGCCGCAGCGCCGAAAACACACCAAGCAGCGAGCTGGGATAAGTGCCGCGCAGAGGCGTGAAGCCGATGTGCTGTGCAACATTGGTGCTCACCAGCATCGCATTGATATCCGTGCCGCGCAGGTTGATGAGCGCCGACTGGCCTCTGAAGATTCCCGTTGCGGGTGCCGTGAGTGCGGTGGTGAACCCACTGGTGTGGGGGCCGGTGAACTCATCGACACCTATGGAGAGAAGGGCTGCGCTGGAGACCTCAGGTTGGAGTCCGGGTGGATAGTTGGAGTTGGCGGCTCCGGAGGGTGTACTGGCCGCCGCTGCTGCGGCTGGTCCGCCTCCTCCCGCGCCTCTGCCGCCGGCAGAGGCATTGGCTGTCGTGGGCAGACCCAGCGAGCCATAGGCGTCGATGAAGCCTGGATACACGGTTTGTCCCGACAGATCCAGCGTGCGTGCATCGGCTGGGATCTTGATTGATGTACCAACGGCTTCGATGACGCCGTTTCTGATGACTATGCTGCCTTGTTCTATAGCGGGCCCGCTGACCGGCACGATGCGTGCGTTGGTAAGTGCCCATGTTGAGGGTGCTGCCCGTTGTGCTCCGGAAACTCCGGAAACTGCGAGAGTGAGTGCTGCGATTCCCGCGACAATGCGGGTGTGGGGGGGCGGCATTGCCATAACGATCTCCGAATGGTTCGTGGTCGTTGGAGATGGGTCCGGTTACTGCTCAGGCAAGGATTGCGGTACAATCCGCGTCGGGATCCCTGGGCAAGTTTGAGGACGCTGCTCTTTGGGGTGCCTGAAGAATGGCCCCTACGGGCGTTTATTGCGAGTGTCGGCCGCCGCTCGAGTTGGGAATACCTTGAGTGGCGGCTTTACGTGATATCATTTCAGGCCGTTCTGCCTGAGTACATACTGGGAGGCAGCGAGTAGATCTAGCCTTGAGTAAACTCCGAATTCTGAGCCATTATCCAAGAAACCACCCCCGGGGCCGAGCGTGATGGAAAGAATACGGTTCGCCTCATCCAGTGAAAGTGATGGAAAAGCGACGGTAAGCAGGTATCCCGCTTCAGGGGCGAGCTTGCCAACGTTTTCCATGCCCCGGGCGTGGTCAGGATAAACCACAGGCAATCCGTAGGTTTGTGTAGATGCATAGAAGGCGCTGGTGGCTGTGGGGTCACTGAATGGCCCGATATCTTCTGAGGCGCATTCGACGATCGTCTTGCCACAACCTGATTCGAGCACCTTTCTTACGTCGGATCGAGCCTGTGAGACAGCCGCACGGAAGTCGCTGATCGGGTTCAGCCTTCCGAAGGTCTGACCGACGTAGTTCTCATTGTTTGCGAGCAATTTGGCCATGGTCTGAAACGCAAGCGCGCGCCCGGCGAGGACGTCCATTGCGTAGTGGGCACCCACTATGATCCGATTGTTCCCATAATCGGCACCGCGTGCGATCATCTCGGGGTAGCGTTCAGGTACCATGAAAGCCAGCAGCAGTGAGCCGGTGTAACCGTATACAGTGTGGCCGCTGGGGAAGGAGGGGCTGTCATTGAGGTCCATCATCGGCCCGCGGTTATAAACCGTATTGTCAGCTGGTGTGCCGAAGTAGTCTCTGCCTGTTATCCGTTCAAATGCAGGCTGGGTCTGGAATGGTCGTGAGTTGCCATGGATTCCGCCACCCTTCGCACCAGCTTCCAGGCGATAAGCGTGGCCGAACATGTCGGTTTGACCATCGATTTCCGTCAGAATTGCCAGGGCCTCGCTTGAAGCCGGCTTGGTACCATCAAGTGTGCGGTTGGCAAAGAAAAACTTGGCCGTTTCCGAGTTGGTGAGAGCCACCGCCAGCGAGTAGGTGGCGAGATCGGTTACTGCATCTGAGACTGCGGTAAAACGCGTCCTGTCGATGTAGTGGGCACGTGCCACGTAAGCCCCATACAAAGTGGTTCCCAGCCCGCTGGCCAACTGTGCCAGATTTCTGCGCGTAAGGAATACATCCCTAAGAGCCTGTTGCTGTTGCTCTGTGTATGGCAGAAGCGTCGTTTGGCTCCACTCTCCCCGCTGGATGCCCCCGGTGACGGTGAAATTGGCACCGAGCGCTGCGCGACCGGCGTCGGTTTTCGACAAGACTGTAACGACTGAGAGGCCTTTCAACCCGTCCATGGTAGCAGCGGTCTGGGACTGCGCAAGGATTGGAGTCTGGGAGACGACAAATGCCAGTGCGGAAAGCAGAGCTTTTTGCTTCATGGTGGTGGTGAGTGGAATGTTCCTTATAGCAAGACGGGGACACAGCGACTCTTGTGTCGTTGTGCCCCCGCAGTCTGATTCGCTGACAGGGACTTAGTGCAGTACAGGCATCGAGAACGACACCGAGTCTGCCTCCTCTTGCGGCCAGCGGGTAGTCACTGTCTTAAGCTTGGTGTAGAACATTATGCCATCCATTCCATACTGGTTCAGTGCACCGAAAGCCGAGTCCTTCCAGCCGCCAAAGGTATAGAACGAGAGCGGTACAGGAATGGGTATGTTCACGCCGACCATGCCGCACTGCACGCGGCTTGCGAATTCGCGTGCCGCACCGCCGCTGCGAGTGAAGATTGAGACACCGTTTCCGAACTGGTTCTTGTCACACAGCTCCAGCGCTTCATCGGCAGTGTCCACTCGCACCACGCAGAGCACCGGCCCGAATATTTCATCCTTGTAGATGGTCATGTCTTTGGTGACATGGTCAAACAGGGTAGCGCCCAAGAAGAAGCCTCCTGATTCCTGAGCGGGGTGCTTACGGCCGTCCACAACGAGAGTCGCGCCTTCTTTGACGCCAAGATCGATGTAGCCGCTGATACGGTCGCGATGTGCACCTGTTACCACTGGACCCATATCCATGCCATCGGCTGTTGATGGGCCAACCTTCAGAGTCTTGATGCGCTCCACGAGCCTGGCCACGAGCGCTTCAGCAGTATCATTCCCGACGGCTACGGCGACGGAAATGGCCATGCAGCGCTCGCCGGCACTACCGTAAGCGGCACCCATCAACCCGCTCACAGTCATGTCGAGATCGGCATCCGGCAGTACAACCAAGTGGTTCTTTGCGCCACCCATAGACTGTACGCGCTTGCCATGCCTGGCTGCCGTTTCATAGACGTGCCTCGCAATGGGTGTTGATCCCACAAAACTCACGGCCTGAATGCGCGGGTCCGAGCAAAGCGCATTAACTGCCTCAGCATCGCCATGCAGCACATTGAGTACACCCGGCGGGCCACCGGCTTCGATGAACAGCTCGGCCAGGCGCACGCTTACCGAGGGATCGCGCTCGGATGGCTTGAGTACCACAGTGTTGCCACAGGCGAGCGCCGGGCCCAGCATCCAGAGAGGCACCATAGCCGGGAAGTTGAATGGAGTGATGGCGGCCACCACTCCAAGCGGCTGTCGCAAAGAGTGCATGTCGACACTGCGGGAAACCTGGTCGCTGAACTCGCCCTTCATAAGGTGAGGTATGCCAGCAGCAAACTCTATCACCTCTATACCGCGCTGGAGTTCTCCGCGCGCATCAGAAACGACTTTGCCGTGCTCGTTGCTGATGAGTAGTGCAAGCTCATCAGCATGACTGATGCAGAGTTCGCGCCACTTGAACATGATATGCGCGCGTGAGAGTGCCGATTTCCTTCCCCAAGCGGGGAAGGCTGCTGTTGCGTCGGCGATGATCGCCTCTATGTCGGTTGCGTCACCGAGAGGCAGCCTTGCGGCTATTTGCCCAGAGGAAGGGTTGTACACCGGGGAAGTGCGTGCGCTGTGTGCTTGCTGGCGCGCGCCCGCGAAGAACATGGGAATCTGAGTTTCGGTCATATGTGGAGCCGGAAGGGTGAGCGATACTCCGTTCACGGGTTTTCAGCAGATTGTTTCATATGAGAGCGTCGGCCACTGCCATACCGACGTCGCTAGTGGTGGCGTTACCACCCAGATCAGGAGTGCGAGGACCTCCTTCTCCGACAACTCTCTCGATCGCGCGCACTATGCGGTCATGCACATCGGTCATGCCGAGGTGATCGAGCAACATTGCACCGGCCCAGATTGCACCAATTGGGTTTGCTATGCCCATACCGGCAATGTCTGGAGCGGAACCATGAATCGGCTCAAACATTGATGGATATGTGCCTTCCGGGTTTATGTTTGCGCCCGGGGCAACACCCAGACTGCCAGAGATTGCCGCGCCCAGGTCTGTGAGGATATCACCAAACAAATTCGATGCCACCATCACATCCAGTGTGTCGGGATGTGTGACCATACGCGCTGCGAGAGCATCCACATGGAATTTTCTGCATGTCACATCCGGATAATCCCGAGCCACGGCTTCAACCACCTCGTCCCACATCACCATGGAATATTGCATGGCGTTGGACTTGGTGGCGCTGGCAAGGAGTTTCTTGGGGCGTTTCTGGGCCAGATCGAATGCATAGCGTGCAATCCGCTCTGTACCTTTTCGAGTGAAGAGGCCAGTTTGCAGAGCTACTTCACTCATTGAGCCTACATGTTGCCGACCGCCGATGCCAGAGTATTCGCCTTCTGAATTCTCACGTACACAGATCATGTCCACCTGCGCCGGGCTTCGTCCGGCCAATGGACTTTCGATACCCTTTAGCAGTCGCATGGGCCGGAGGTTCACGTACTGATCAAAGCGTTGCCGTATGGGTAGTATGAGCTCCCAGACGGACACATGATCAGGCACGGCAGGTGCACCGACCGCTCCCATGTATATGGCATCAAAGTCTTGCAGGCGATCCAACGCATCAGCGCTCATCATCGTGCCAGTGCGCTGATAGTACTCGCAGCCCCAGGGAAAACTCGTGAAATCCAATGAGCACGAGCTTCCGCGTACGGCCTGATTCATTACTTCGATACCGGCAGGGATGACTTCCCTGCCGATGCCGTCGCCTTCTATTACTGCGATCCGGATCGTGCGCAATGTTTGAATGGTCGTGAGATGTGGGAATGGCAGAAGTGTCTGCTGGTCGTTATCTGCTCACATGCCTGGTGGAGTGAAGCGTCCATCCTGGGCAAGCCACCCGCCGTCGGCGTAGAGTATCGTTCCGTTGACATAGCTTGCTGCGTCGGAGGCGAGGAATAGAGTGGGTCCCACCATCTCCTCGGGCCTGGCCCAGCGATTGAAGGCATTCTTGGCGGCATAAGCATTGTACCAATCCGCGTTGGCCTTGATGGGGGCGGTGAGGGGAGTCTCCACGACGCCGGGTCCGACGCAGTTCACGCGTACCCCATAGGGCCCGAATTCGCACGCTGCTCCACGTGCCAGCTGCAGTATGCCCGCCTTTGTAGCGGAGTACACGGCTTGCCCGGGCTCCACAACGAGCGAGCGGATGGAAGAGAACAGGACGATACTGCCCTTTCGCTGCCCGACCATGATCCGACCGGCTTCTTGAAGGACATTAAAATTGCCAGAAAGGTTGACCTTGAGGACACGTTCCAGTTCCCCGCCCTCGTAGTCGAGAATCTTCTTCCTCACGTTGATGCTGGGTGTGCTGATCACGATATCAAGGCGCCCATGGTGCGCGAGAATGGCTTCGAAGGCACTTCGTACTGATTCCTTGCTTGTGATGTCGATGGCTGCTGATTCAATGTTTCCGGCCTTTGC
Source organism: uncultured Gemmatimonas sp. (assembly GCA_964636415.1). Taxonomy (GTDB): domain Bacteria; phylum Gemmatimonadota; class Gemmatimonadetes; order Gemmatimonadales; family Gemmatimonadaceae; genus Gemmatimonas. The sequence goes on from CAZWSJ010000032.1 coordinate 10,503, forward strand.
CGCCGTGGCATCGGCAGCTTCCTTTCTGACATCCATGCATATAGTGGTCGCACCCATGGCGGCCGCGCCGACGGTCACGGCTTCGCCGATTCCGGATGCACCACCGATGACCGCTGTGATCTTACCGGTGAGATCGAAAATGTTTGAACTGGACATGAAGAAGATTGGTGACTGGTTGTGGTGACGGTGTGGAATCCGGAGACGGGTAAAAATCAGGCGAGTTGCCGTTTACGACCAAAGAAGTGAGTCACCAGGAATGCCATAACGGCTACGATGAGCCCACCCATGGGTGCAGTGAACCAGCCGCCTATGGGCTTACCTCCAAGAAGGATTTGCCAGCCCCCGACTACCGCTATGCCTGCGATTATGGCTGCGAGTGCATCGGCCGACGTACTCCGGGCATGATACAACCCGGCAATGATCGGTACGAAAAGGCTGACTCCCATTATTGTATAGAATATGCTCAGGGCGCTTACCACACTGGCTGCAACCAGTGATATGGCAAGTCCGGCAAGCCCGGCAAGAACAGCTGTGAGTCGTGTGACCCTCAACAGCTCTGAGTCAGTCGCCCCGGGGTTGCGGAATCGCTTGTAAAAATCGGTGGCCAGTGATGTGGTCAGTATGAATAGCACTGCATCAGCGGCACTGAGTTCGGCAGAAAAGACGGCAGCCAGGCCGAGTGCACCAATGAAGGGTGGCATTCCTTGCACGAGCAGTGTGGGGAGTGCCAGCTCCGACTGGGTAAGATCGGGGAACTGAATACGTGCCATCATCCCAAGCATGACAGGAACAACGGCGTAGGCCATCAGTGCCAACGCGTTGAACCCGACGCCCATTCGCACAGTGCGGTCATCGCGCGCGCCGTACACCTTTTGCAGTAGCCCCGGTGAAACCACAAAAGCCGGCCCCAGCATGGCGAGGTAGACGATTCCGGAGCTGCCACCCTGCCACGGATTCCAATAGTTCTCGACCGGGGTGAAAGTCCTGAGTACATCCCATCCGCCGGAGGCCTTGAGCGCGAACGGTATTGCTATCGCAAAGCCCAGTAGCTTGACGGTCAATTGCACCACATTCACGTAGGCGGACGTAAGGAGTCCACCGGAGGCGAAATAGACTGTTATGAGCGTTGCTGCGAGCACACAGCCAACGACTTTGTTTACGTCTGCCACGACGTTGAGAATCCAGGATACCGCGATGAGCTGGCCAGCGAGAATAAATAGCGAGCCTATCCAGAGGAGTGCGGCAATGAGGGTGCGTACCGAAACTCCAAAGCGCAACTCTAGGTAGTCACCAACGGTGTTAAGATTGTGCTCAGCAGCAATCCGTCTCATTCTCGGGCCGATCCAGAAGGCGAGAAGGATGGAGCCTATTCCTGCAGATAATACCCACCACATCGCAGCGAGCCCGTCGCGGTAACCGAGCCCGGTAGCACCAACTGTGGAGCCGGCTCCAATGTTGGCGGCGAGCATTGTGCTGAAAAGCAGGCCGGGTCCGAGCCTGCGCCCGGCAACAAAGAAATCCTTCGATGTCTTCACTCGGCGTGAAATCCACGCGGCGAGGGCAAGTTGGGCTATGGAATACCCTATAAGCCAGATTAGGTGGATTTTCATGTATCTCTGCGCGTGAGATCGCCAGCAAAGAACGTTGTAGTTTCACAAACGCTGTGTGCGCTGTCGGGAGGGATAGCTGGAGACTTAAGCAGGGCGCCTGAGCTTGACAAGAGGATGCGAGCCGATGAACGTTCCGCAACATGCCCAACACCCCTGCCACTATCGATCATTTGTTTGAAGTGATCAATGAAGCGAGAGATGAAATGGTCTCCTTCACTTCGGACATGATTCGCATTCCCACGGTGAACCCACCGGGGGATTCATACGTCGAGTGTGCCGAATTTATAGGCCGACGTCTATCAGAGTTCGATTTTGCGGTGGATTATCCAATTGCTGAGGGAAAGCCGGAGCACACCAAGGCGCACCCGCGTATGAATGTTATCGGTTTGCGGCGCGGGAGAACGGATCGTCCCCTCGTTCACTTGAATGGTCACTTTGATGTGGTACCGGCGGGCTCAGGATGGACCGTTGATCCCTTTGGCGGAGAGGTCCGTGGCGACCGCATATACGGCCGCGGTTCCTGTGATATGAAGGCTGGAATCACTGCGGCCATTTATGCTGCCGAGGCAATACGGCGCGCAGGTATACCACTTCATGGCTCCGTAGAAGTGAGCGGTACGGTGGATGAAGAGAGCGGTGGCTTCGCCGGCATGGCCTACCTGGCAGAGCAGGGCCGTGTGAGTGCAAGTCGCACCGATGCGGTGATTATAACCGAACCGACCGATACCGATCGTCTATATATAGGTCACCGAGGCGTGTATTGGTTTGAGGTGACTACACGCGGCAGGATAGCACATGGCTCGATGCCATTCCTGGGTACTAATGCAATTGAGCACATGGGCGTGATACTCGACCGGATTCGCCGTGTTCTGATGCCCGCGCTAAAGGCGCGAACAACAGCGGTCCCGGTAAAGCCGGAAGGTGCCAAACATGCGACGCTAAACATTAATGGAATAGAGGGGGGGCAGCCTATTGATGGCATACAGACGCCGTGTGTAGCTGACATCTGCAGAGCCATCTTCGACCGCAGGTTTCTGGCGGAAGAGGGTTTTGAGGCCACTCGCGCCGAGGTCGTTGATCTTCTTGAGTCAGCGGCGAGGGAGACCCCGGAGCTGCTTTTCGAGTTGCGAGATCTGATGGTGGTTCATCCAGTAAGAACGCCAGATGGTTCATCGGTGGTTGCATCGTTGGACCGCTCCGTGCAGCGAGTGCTGGGTCGTCCGGTCACTCTTGCAGCCAGCCCTGGCACCTACGATCAGAAGCATGTGGACCGCATCGCCGGGGTTCCCAACTGCGTGGCTTATGGTCCCGGCATTCTGGATCTGGCGCACCAGCCCGACGAATACTGTGACATTAATGATCTGATGAACACAACCAAGGTGCTGGCGCTGACCATTCTGGAACTGACCGGGAGTATCAGTGCTTGAAAGTTCAGTATCCGAAAGCTCAGTACCGGTGTAAGTGAGTCAGGAGGCGTACACAACGGAATCCCAAGTGTGTGCGTACATTGTTGTTTGAAGTTGTTAAATGGAACACCGGTTCTTCGACGCGAACGCCGTCAACCATCCCACCAACGCGTTCAGCCTTCGTCGCAGGGGCGTCACTGCGGCTCGCTGTCACCACTGGGGAAAACTCGATGATGCGACGTATACGATGGCTAGGTCTTCTGGTGAGCGCGGCAGCGAGCATGCTTTTGCTCGTCGCCGGAACTGCCCCGCTCAATGCGCAGCCTGGTCGTTCGACCGGTACTGTTACGGGGCGCGTTACTGACGCCAGATCCGGCGTCCCACTGTCTGGTGCGCAGATTTTCGCGGACGACAACCGTGATCGTGTGGTTCGCGCAGGCGCGGATGGAACTTACCGATTCAGCGATTTGTCGGCAGGCGAGCACACACTCAACTTCCGGCTGATTGGCTATGCGAACAAGAGCGTGTCAGTCACGGTTGGTGCAGGCCAGACTGCGACACTCAATGTGACACTCGATGTACAGCCTTTCGATCTTGATGCCGTGGTTGTGACCGGTCAGGGTGGTGAGATTTCAAAGCGACGCATTGCCACAACGGTCGATGTTGTCAGTGCAGAGAAGATCGAGGCGTCTCCGGCCAAGCGATTGGATGAGCTTTTACAGACTGCGCTGCCAAGTGCACAAATTCGTCTGACCTCAGGCCAGCCTGGCACCACATCGATAATGCGTACCCGAGGTATCACATCGGTGAGCAACAACTCCACCCCTGTCATTTACGTCGATGGCGTGCGGATGGACAACCTCAACACCCTTGCCACATTGGGTATGAACGTCTCGGGCGTTCGCTCTCAGGGTGCGGCAACAAGCGCAGTTGCCGATCTACCCATGGACAACATCGAACGCATTGAGTTCATCCCCGGTGGTGCCGCAACGACACTCTATGGTTCGGATGCTGCCAACGGCGTGATTCAAATTTTTACAAAGCGTGGCAGCGCCGGTGGCTCCAAGGGCTACTTCGAGGCGCGCGCGGGCTACGACACTCCACAGACACAGTTTCTCTTTTTTGATCGTACCTCAGACCTCTTGTACCGGAACGGATTCACCCAGCAATACTCCGCCGGTGTAGAAGGTGGTACGGACGCGTTGACTTACAGCTTGTCAGGAAACGTTCGAGCCAGCCAGAGCCAGCGTGACTATGGCGACAACAGAGCTTTCGGTTTTCGTAATGGAGTGGGAGCCAATATTGGCAGTAAGGCCAAGTATCAGGGAACGATGTCCTACAACGAGACCGATTCACCGCGCTTCCGCAATGGTAACGCAGGTGGATACACCTCTCTTTGGGTACTTGAAGCAGGACGCTCTTCGGCCTACGGGTTCAACAACGATATTGACGCGCTCAGCCCGGCAGGCTATGACAGCCTGAGGACGTTCGTGAATAATGCCGAGCGCCTGCAGGACAATCGAGTGTTCACCAGAGCGTTTCAGACATCTCATCGCATCGACTACGATCCAATCTCGTCGATTAAGACTCACGCCACATTCGGGTTGAACAACCGTTTCAGTAGAGAGCGCTCAATAGTCACGAATGAGTTTCAGGTTGCCACCAGGGCCTTCCCCGTCGGCACCGTTGATCGTGGCTCCATTTCCAACTATGAGCGTTCATTTACCGGCTTCACGTTTGACGTCGGAGCACAGCATGCTGCCAATTTCGGTAACTCACTTTCGGTCATAACATCTCTCGGCGGCCAGCTCTTCCGCAATGATGACGTGCAGGTTGCATATACTGCCACCAATGTTCGTGATGGCGCTCAGACAGTCACTGGCGCAGGTGTTACTCAGTCACAGGATGTTGCCTATCGAGTTGCCAACTACGGCCTGTTTGCACAAAGCAACATCAGCTATCTGGAACGCTATACAGTTGAACTGGGCATCCGTGCCGACAAGAACACTGCCTTCGGTACCAATACGGGTGCTCAGGCATATCCAAAGGTGGGACTGGTCTGGGCTCTCGGCTCGGAAGAGTGGATGCGCAACATGTTCTCGGAGAATGTACTTTCCGACATCCGCCTGCGTGCCGCCTACGGTGTGGCCGGTCAGTTCCCCCAGCCCTTTGCCAATGATCGAACCATCACGATCAACTCATTCAACGGACAGCAGGCGGCCACATTCGGTCAGCCCGGCAATCCGGATCTGAAGCCTGAGCGCACGGGAACTCTGGAAACGGGAGCCGACATCTCACTCTTCCAGAACAGAGCCTCGCTGGGTCTTGGCTGGTACAGCTCCAGGACGACTGATGCACTCATCACCGCGCCACCTGCTCCATCTACCGGTGAGGTCAGCCAGGTGACGAACGTCGGTGAGATTTCCAACAGCGGTCTCGAGCTTCGGGCGACAGTGACGCCAGTCAGCAACGCCAACTGGCAGTTGACGCTCAACGCATCGTACAACACGTTGAACAACAAGGTCACAAACCTCCACGGTGTACCGCCATTTGCGATCAGCGGCTACGGTGCAAGCACCGTACAGGGAATTGTTGAGGAAGGTTATCCCGTGGGCTACCTGCGCGGCGCCAATGCGGTGTTCAATTCCGATGGTTCCATCAAGGAAATTCAGGAGCTTCACTATCTTGGCAAGCCGATGCCCGACAAGTTCGGCAGCTTTGGCGCGCAGCTTGGCATAGGAAGCCGGGTCAGCCTGAGTGCCAGCGCTGACTATCAGTTCGGAGCCCAGGCACAATCTTTCGACAGAGCGTTCCGCTACCTGTACGGAGTGCCGCGCACAGACGACTACGTTCCCGCCGCTGCATTGGCCCAGGCACCGTACAACGGCAAGAGGGCATCCATCTGGCAGCGTGTGATGAATCTCTGGGTTGAGAACACTGACTACGTGGCGCTGCGCACCATCGCCGTGGACTACCGCGTCCCTGAGAGCCTTCTTCCCATGGGCACCAAGAACCTGCGTGCTTCCTTCACCATCGTCAATCCGTGGCGCTGGGCATCGTCGAACTTTGACCCGGAAACAGATCTTTCGTCCGCCGGCACCCAGGGCGGCGCTGCGGTGGGCGGATACAACTATGCCACTGACAGTAGCCCACGCAGCTTCCTTCTTACCCTTCGCTTCGGGTTCTGACTTATGCTTAGATCGACCTTGACGCGGACTCGGCGGGCCCTGATACCGGTGATCACTATGGTGACGATCGCTGGATGCAATGCCTTTACCCCCACTGAAGTCCGCAATCCGAACCTGACAGACGATCAGTTCCTGAAGACTCCTGCAGCCGGAGCATCATGGCTGAGGGGTACTCAGCGTCAGTTGCTGGCTACTCTCAATAACGTCATCTCGAACGTAGAAATCGTTTCGGACAATTACTTCAACAACTACACGACCTTCAACAATCAGTTCGACCAGCCAAGGATCACCTACCTGGACCCAGATGTCACCTCAATGCAGAACTCGATAGCGAGGCTGCGTTACATGGCGACATTCGGTCTGGACAGTGTTTTCCCAGCTGACAATCAGGTGACTGCCAACGACAAGGCCGAGCTCTACTTTGACCGAGGGATGGCAAATTTGCTGGCCGGTGAGACATTCGTTGCACTGCCGGAGTCTGCCAATGGACAGGTAGTGCCATGGCAGGCCCATCTGGAGAACGCCGTGGCCGATTTCACCCAGGCTCGTACACTGTCCACCAACGCAGCTGCGCGAAACAGCTATACACTTGCTTTGGCACGGACATACTATAGACTGGGCAACAAGGCAAAGGCTGTTGAGGAGTCGCAGGCGCTGCTGGCGGCAAATCCCACTTTTATCAGGAATGCCGAGTTCGACGCTGTGAACGGCCCGACAAACACAATGCAGGGCGTTCTCACCAGCTCTGTAAATAACTACCAGCCATTGCCTCGTTTGGATTTTCTGGACCCCAAGTTTCCGAACAGAGGCGCGACCATACAGAGCCCCATCGCCTTTCTGAAGGCAGAGGAGGCGCATCTCATACTTGCCGAGGCATTGCTGTCAGAGAACAATCTGGGCGCTGCCAAAGAGCGTCTCTCACAGTTGCTGGCGCTGGTAAGTACAAGACCCACCGAGATGATTGACGGATCTTTGCAAAAGCGTGGACGGGCCGGTGGCAAGGTCATTTATCCGAATTCAGCCGACACTCGGGTGGCCTTTGCTCCAGGTGAACCATTCGTGACAGGTCTCGTTCTGACACGTTCGGAAGGCAAGATCAAGGCTTACACTGTATCTGGGACATCCGTCACCCAACAGCGCATTGATGTCATCAACTCAGTTGATGACGGGCTTTACGTACTATATCTCATGCGCCAGGAGATCTTCCTTGCTGAGGGCCGACGCACGGCGGATCTTGGCATTCGCATGCCGGTGGCTCAGACGGAAGTAATCGCCAACCCGAATGCGCTGGACGGTGAACCCTATACCCAGGCTGAGATCCCCAGCTTCATCCCCATGGAGCTCGGAATGGATGGATTCACCTATGATGCGGCTGCGCACACGGTCATCCTGAAGAACGACATGAACAGGATTCTCGTGCAGAACAAGACGTCACCTGCGATCTTTCCCTTCCAGTAAGCGGAGTAGCCATACGATGTTGTCAGTGCATTGCGTTCGTAGCTGGCTCGGCTTAGCCACGATGGCAGCCATATTCACGCCGGCAGTTATCCAGGCTCAGCCTCCCGGACCTCAAGGGGCCCGCATCACGGTGGTTGGGCCGGGTCCGACCAATTCCATCACCGACGTGCCCGGCCTGAAGGTCGGGCATTACACAAGAAGCGACAGCGGGTACCGAAGCGGTACAACGGTAATCCGTACCGAGAACTTTGCCACTGCCGGCTATTCGCAGTTGGGCGGTGCGCCGGGGACCAAAGAGACGGATCTGCTTAAGCCTGGTGGTCTTGTTCGGGGAGTAAATGCCATCGTGTTAAGCGGCGGTAGTGCCTATGGGCTTGACGCCGCCACGGGCGTGATGCGGTGGATGGAGGAGCACAATTTCGGTGTTCCGGTTGGGGGCGGAGTCGTGCCCATCGTTCCGGCAGCGATACTGATGGACCTCGGACGCGGTGGTGATTTTAAGAAGCGTCCTGATGCCGATTTTGGTTACAAAGCCGCTGCTGCCGCATCTAACGATCCGATCAAGAGCGGACGTATTGGTGTGGGCATGGGTGCCGGCTGGGGAATGGGTACGGCAAGCGTGAAGTTGTCCAACGGGTATACGGTTGCTGCAATAGTGGGTCTCAACCCGGCTGGCTCCCCGGTTGATCCCCATACCTGCCTTCCATATGGAGCTTTTCTTGAGCTCGGCAACGAGTTCAATCTCGTGAAGCCAAGTGCTCAGGAGTGTCAGGCAGCGGCGACCGGTCGTGGTGGCCCCAACGATGGATCAGACCACGCAGTGACAAACACCACCATCGCTCTGGTGGCGACGGATGCACCACTCCTCGACCTTGAAGCGAGTCGCATGGCGGAGATTGCCAACGCAGGCCTTGCACGATCCATTCGGCCGATTCACAACATCGGAGACGGTGACACCGTGTTTGGGCTTGCTACTACAGCATTCACCACGCAACTGGGCACGGCCGATCTTCAGGCGATATTTAACGCGGCAGCGGATGTGCTTGGGCGAGCTGTGGTGCACGCGGTGGTGGAATCGCAGCAAGTTGGCAACAGTCGTGTCGGATATTGTCAGCAGTATCCGAGCGCCTGTGTGAATCGGTCGAATCGCTGAAAGCAGGTCGAGCGTTCACTCACCCATTATGGCCCGGTGGTCGGCAGGGATAACGTGAAATACTGGAAGCAAGTGTTTACCGCGGCTGTGCTCCTGGGCACAGCCGCCTCACTGCACGCGCAGAAGTCTGCCGGCGATACATCCGCCACGCTGGATATCTATTTCGTTGACACCGAGGGTGGTCAAGCCACCCTCATGGTGACTCCTTCAGGCGAAACCTTTCTGTTCGATGCAGGGTTCCCGGGAGCTGGAAGGTTCAACTCGCCGATCGGCAATCCCGCTGAGGCACGGGATCCACAACGCATCTTTGCGGTCGCAAGTACAGCAGGTGTGAAACAGATCGATCATCTGATTATATCGCATTATCACGGAGATCATTTTGGCGGCGTGATGGAGTTGGCACAGCTCATGCCCATTCACGAATACATTGATCACGCACCTCCGAGCCTTCTCGCCGACTCTGTAGTACCTGGAACCATCGCGCTTCATGAAGCCTATGTCGCTTTACGGTCCAAAGCTCGGCATATTCAGCCGAAAGCCGGAGACCGACTGAGATACCGCGATGTAACAATGGATGTGCTGGCCACCGATGGCCAGCCGACAACAAAGGCTTTGCCTGGCGGCGGGCGACGAAATCAAGCTTGTACTACTGGAGGCGTTCCTCCACAGGAGCCGACAGAGAATCCGATGTCAACGGCCGTGGTAGTCACTTTCGGAGAATTCCGTTTCATGAACCCGGGAGACCTGACAGGACCCGCTCTTTACGCACTGTCCTGTCCAACGGATCTCATTGGCCCATTGAGTGTTTACCTCGTGGCTCATCATGGCGGTGCTGATGGATCTGACATTTCGCTCTTTGCAGCGTCAAAGCCGCTCGTAGCTGTTTTTGGCAATGGGCAACGGAAAGGCGCCCAACCAGCAACTTTCCGGACTTTGGAAGCGGTGGGCGACATTGACGCCTGGCAGTTACATCGCACGGTTTATGAAGATGCAATCAATGCCCCCGATGCTCACATTGCGAATCTTGATACATCGACAACCGCCTGGATAAAGATATCCGCCTCTCGTGACGGGTCCTTCTCCGTCACTAATGGCCGTACGGGCGAGACCAAATTCTATTCACGCTGACGTCGGTTATCGCCAGCCCACAGGAACACATTCATGACAGTCAATACGCAAGCAGAATCTTCATCGTCTCTCGAAGCCATGTGGATGCCATTCACGGCAAACAGGGCGTACAAGGCACACCCGCGCATGATAGTCAGTGCCAGGGACATGCATTATAGATCTGATGATGGGCGTTCAATTTTTGATGGTACGGCGGGCCTTTGGTGTGTTAATGCGGGTCACTGCCGTCAGCATATAGTAGACGAAATCAGCCGAACGGCCAGCACGCTTGATTATGCGTCAGGATTCCAGATGGGACATCCGCTGATGTTCGCATTCGCTGAGCGGCTCGCGTCTATCCTTCCCGAAGGCATTGATCGCGTTTTTTTCTCAAATTCTGGCAGCGAAGCTGTTGACAGCGCCCTCAAGATCGCACTGGCATACCACCAGGCGCGCGGAGAATCGGGACGCTTTCGCTTCATAGGTCGCCAACGCGGCTATCACGGAGTGGGATTCGGCGGAATTACGGTAGGAGGGATTCAAAACAACCGCAAGACGTTTGCGGCACAATTGCTTCCCCACGTGGATCATCTTCCACATACCTACGATCTTTCGCATCAGGCCTTTTCACATGGCCAGCCTGCGTGGGGTGCTCATCTGGCAGATTCACTCGAAGATATGGTGTCGAAATACGGCGCCGAGACTATCGCCGCCGTCATCGTCGAGCCGATGGCAGGATCAACCGGGGTCTTAATTCCACCTGTCGGATACCTTGAGCGTTTGCGTGATATCTGCACCAAGCACGGAATTCTTCTCATTTTCGATGAAGTCATTACCGGCTTTGGCCGCCTGGGTGCGCCGTTTGCCGCACAGGCGTTTGGAGTAATTCCCGATATGATAACGACGGCAAAAGGACTTACCAACGGCGCCGTCCCGATGGGAGCCACATGCATCAAGACTTTCATCTACGACGCTGTTGTCAAGTCTTCACCACATGGCATTGAGTTTTTTCACGGATACACCTATAGCGGCCATCCACTGGCAGCAGCAGCGGGCATGGCTGCCCTTGATGTTTACGAAGGAGAAGGTCTGTTTGACAGAGCTGCCAAACTTGCGCCAACCTGGGAAGCTGCAATTCATGACCTGCGTAACGCCCCTCACGTCATAGACATACGTAATATCGGTCTCGTGGGAGGGATAGAACTCGCGCCACGTGACGGCAAGGCCGGTGCGCGCGGTACGGACGTATTCATCAACGCATTCCAGAAACAAGATGTGTTGATACGAACCACGGGCGACACGATTGCACTGTCGCCACCACTTATCATAAGCGAAGAGCAGATACATGAGTTGATGGGCCGGGTGCGCAAGGCTCTGGAGTCGATAGACTGATCACGCGCGACAGCAGGCGTCGGCGCTTCCGACTCCTCAAAGTCGGTTGCGCTGAGCAGCCGTGGCAATCATCTGGGAGGCAAACTGGTATGACAGGCTGGATCACGAAGAGGATGGGCAAGTTGGGAGTCGCATCCTTGCTGGCTTCTACGCTTTTGTTCGCCCTTGCAGCTTGCAATCCTGACAGTCCGAAACGTCAGGTCATCCTCATCTCAATAGACGGACTGACCACCGTGGACTATCTGCACCCAGAGGCTGATCTGAAGATTCCCAACCTTCAGGCGCTCATCGCGGCGGGCTGCGCAGCAGACGGGATGACTGGCGTATTCCCGACTTCTACATACCCCAGCCATACTGCAATGATCACCGGCCAGCCGCCGGCAGTGCACGGCATTTATACCAACACGCCGCTCGATCCATTCGGGTATCAAAACGGCGGCTGGTTCTACTACGCCGAGCAGATCACTTCTCCCACGCTATGGCAGGCAACTCGCAAGGCGGGGCTGAAAACAGCTGCGATCTCGTGGCCAGTAACGATCGGAGCAGAGGTTGACTATCTGCTTCCAGAGTATCGACCCGTTAGAACACGAGAGGATGTGTCATTACTGGCGGCCCTTTCAACGCCGGGCTTGTTCCATGAGATGATTAAGGTGGATTCGGTTGATCGGCCTATGACCGACGCCTGGCGTACCAAGGCAGCCATCAATATTCTCGGAACCCGTAAGCCCGATCTGCTCGCGTTGCATCTCTCTGATCTGGATGGTGCGCAGCACAGCAAGGGACCACACAGCGATGAAGCTCACGCAGCACTCGAAAAGATTGATGCGCAGATCGGTGAAATTCGCGACGCAGTGGCGGCACTGGGCAACGCTGACCGGACCGCTTGGGTCGTGGTATCCGACCACGGATTTTATCCGGTGAAAAATGACATCAATCCCATGACGGTGCTACAAAAAGCCGGCCTCATCACCACCAATGCGGCTGGCAGGGTGACCGACTGGAAGGTGTTCATGCACAATGGAGGAGGGTCCGCTTTCTTTGTGGTGCGAGATCCGGCTGACACTGCCAGCATCAGACAGGCGACCGATCTACTGATGGCACTGGCTGCGGATCCTGCAAATGGCATTTCCAAGGTGTATACGCGTGAAGATCTCAAAACTGCAATGGCACAGCCGGAGGCGTTTCTCGCACTGGGGGCTGAACGTGACTTCAGCTTCGGTGGCAGCCTGACCGGCTTGCTTATTACCCCTTCGACATCGGGAGGCAAGCACGGCTATAGCCCGGATATTCCGGAATTGCGTCCTGCGATGATACTCTCCGGAGCCGGCATCAATCGCTGTGAACTGCGCAAAGGAGTCAACATAGTGGATGTCGGACCGACCGTGGCTGCCCTGCTTGGCACCTCCATTCCGGATGCTGCAGGCCGTAACGTCAATACGCCTGATCAGTGACGAGGCCGTGCTCACAAATGAGCTCCCGACTACGCTGGTACCTGCATAAAGCGCTTCCGTGAAACATCTTCAAAGGTGATTGTGTCCTCCAGGCTTTGGGGTTCACCTTTGTTGATCTGAAAACCGGACTCCGCATCATGCACATAGAATTCTCCGGCGCCGCCCGTGAAGTAACCGGCTCCTGCCACATCCTCCGCGTGGGCAAACGCACGGTGCTCTTGGACTGCGGACTCTTCCAGGGTCACCGAAAGGAAAGTGAAGAGAAAAACCGAAGGCTCCCACTCCCGGTCGATGAGATCGATGCAATAGTGCTCTCACACGCACACATCGATCACGCAGGACGCCTGCCGTTCCTGGTGGCCAACGGCTACAAGGGCACCATATGGGCCACGAGCGCCACACGCGACCTCTGTGCTATCATGCTCGCCGACTCGGCGCACATCCAGGAAAAGGACGCCGATTATCTCGCACGCCACCGAGATGAACATGTGGAACCGCTCTACCGCGTTGAAGACGCCACACGCACGCTCGAATCCATGGTGGGAATGCCCTACAACAAGTGGTTTGATGTCACCGATGGGGTGCGCGCCCTCTACACTGATGCAGGCCACATACTGGGCAGTGCATCGGTAACTCTGGAATTGCGTGAGGGCGATGAGTTCCGCCGACTGGTGTTCTCTGGCGACATAGGCCGCTGCAATCTCCCCATTATCCGTGATCCGCATCCGCCCACCACAGGCGCCGACATGATCATCTGTGAAAGCACCTACGGCAATCGCGATCATGAACCCGTTACGGGCGCGCGGGAGCAACTCGCTCAGGTGGTGCGCGAGACGGCCAAACGCGGCGGCCGCGTTATTATTCCGTCCTTCGCGGTGGGACGCACGCAGGAGCTGGTATATGATCTGCACATACTGCGAAGCGAGGGACGCATACCGTCCATTCCCATTTTCATAGACTCTCCACTCGCAACTGATGCAACCGCGGTGTTCTCCATGCACCCGGAGGTCTATGACAGAAGTGAGGAGCTGGTGCGCCGCTCGCCCGATCTGTTCAGTTTTCCAATGGTTACTTTCACCCGCGATGTGGCAGAGTCCAAACGCCTCAACACCATGCGCGGACCCATGATTGTGATCGCTGCTTCGGGAATGGCGGAATCGGGTCGCATTCTGCATCACCTGCAGAACGGTGCAGGCGACTCGCGCAATACCATACTCATTGTGGGTTATCAGGCCGAGAACACACTCGGCAGACGCATCGTGGAACGTCGTCCCATTCTGCGCATCTTTGGTGAGGAGGTTCCGCTGGCGGCAGAGGTACACGTGCTGCTGGGATACAGCGCTCACGCGGACCGGGGAGGCTTGCACGACTGGCTGCGCTCAGTGAGGCAAAGCGGTGCGCCCGACGGCAGGGACCATCCGCATGTCTGTCTGGTTCATGGTGAGAAGGAGGCCCAGGAGGCCCTGGCCGAATGGCTCCGCGAAGACGGCTTCCGCGTGGATATTCCGGCTCCGGGGCAGAAGATTTCTCTGTGAACTTCCGGTAGTTTGGCCGCATGGTCCGCAAGCGTCGTTTTTCACCCTTCGGTTTCGTTGGCAGGCTGGTGCTCTGGGGCGGGGCACTGTGGCTGCTGTGCCTCGCGGCCATCGCTGTCTGGGCACGCGGCGCGGCCAGCGGCGAAGCTGATGCAATTGTGGTTCTGGGCGCCGCGCAATACGCCGGCCGGCCCTCACCGGTGCTGCAGGCCCGCCTCGATCACGCACTCTCGCTCTGGCGCGACGGCCGCGCCCACTGGGTGGTGCTCACGGGCGGCAAACATCCGGGTGATGATATCAGTGAGGCCGCAGCCGGCAGTCGCTACCTGCAGCGCAACGGGGTGCCCAGGGCATCTATTCTGCTGGAACAGCAGGGACGAACTTCACTGGCCTCCATTGAGGGGGCGTCTGAGCTGCTTTCGGAGCAGTCGGAGCTGGCATCTCTGTCCCGCCCGCCACGGGTGCTGCTGGTAAGTGATCCCTTTCACATGCTCAGGCTGGACGTGCTGGCCCGCTTGCACGGCCTCTCACCCATGCGCTCGCCCACTCGCACCAGTCCCATATCCGCCAACAAGGCTGTGCTGGAATACATGCTGCGTGAATCGGTTGCGCTACCGGCCGATGTGGCCATCGCGCTCTGGATGCGCCTGACGGCTGACTCCGCGCTTGCGAAGGAGAACGGCCTTGCCCCCGAAGTGGTCTTCACCCCGAATCCTGGTCCAGCGGGTCTCACGAAATAGCGGCACGATAGACTCTGTGATGAGCCCCGCCCGGGGCGGAGGAGGCCATGGCGACCTGTGGTTGACCGCGTGGCGGTGCGTCAGGTGTGCCGGGCAAGAATGTCGTAGAGACGCACGTTGATGTAGTAGTTGGAACGTCCCGCTTTCACCTTTTGCAGAATTCCCGCGTCCGTCAACGCCTCCAGATATCGCGTCGCCGTTATGCGTGTCACATGCAGATCATTGACGACGAACTGGATCTTGGTGTAGGGATGCGTGAAGAGGTTGTTGACCAGATCCTGAGAATAGAATGGGAACTCACGCACGCGGTGCTTGGTGGTGAGCAGGGCGTCGCGAATGGTCTTCACGGTAGCCACGCCATCGTGCGCGCTTTCCGCTACGGCGGTGAGCATATACAGCACCCAGGGCTCCCAGTCGCCACCCTCCCGCACGGACTGTAACAACCGGTAGTACTCCTGTTTGGTTTGCACGATGTATCGACTGAGATACAGCACGGGCAGGTCGAGCAGTTTCTCCTTGAGCAGGTACAGGACGTTAAGAATGCGGCCCGTACGGCCATTGCCATCATGGAACGGATGAATGCTCTCGAACTGGTGGTGCAGCACGGCCATGCGAACCAGCGGGTCAAGGCGATCATCGGCAGCATTGAGGTCGCGTTCGAGATCGTTCATGAGCTGCACGATTGCTCGTGCATCCTGTGGGGGCGTGTACACGACTCGGCCGCTCTGATCCTTCAGGGTAGTTCCCGGGATTTTTCGGAATCCTGGCCGACTGGGCTCCAGTTCCGCCTGGATGCGCTGGATGTAGTTGTTGGTGATCAGACCGTGAGCCTGCACCAGCTCCCAGCCGATAGTCAGCGCCTGACGATACCGCCACACCTCCTTGGCCGCCGGATGGGTGGACCCTTCGATGTCCGCTGCGTATCGGAAGATTTCGTCGTGGGTGGCGACAATGTTTTCGATCGCCGAGGAATCCTTGGCCTCCTGCAACGACAGGCCGCTGAGCAGGATCCGTTCGTTGGGAATGGCCGCCACGATGCCTTTGAATTCCGCCAACTGGCGCGATGCTTTCGTCAATTGACGGGAAATGGCTGGCGTTTCGAGGTCGGCTGGGTCGAGCGGTGTCAGCGAGAGAGGAGGCGTGGACATGTCAAGAATCGGAGATTGTTTATGCAGATTGAAATAATGTGTATAGAAATCTCTAAAAAGTATATGTATTCATTGGATATGATCGATGGCTTCACATGTCGACAAGTAACTTCAGGAAATGATCATTTTCGTAAATTGTTGTTGTATAATGTTTTACATGTAAAGACGCCAAGGTGCAGAGTGCCATTCCGTTATTTGCCAACAAGGCTGTGCTGGAATACATGCCTCGTGAATCGGTTGCGCTACCGGCCGATGTGGCCATCGCGCTCTGGATGCGCCTGACGGCTGACTCCGCGCTTGCGAAGGAGAACCGGACCCGAGCCGGGTGATATTTCGTACAGCGGAATGTCTGCTATGTCGTTGCCCAGCGGCGTGAGTTCGTTTGCCACAAAGGGAAATGCATAGCGCAACCCGGCGCTGATTGTGAACGGGTCAGCGGCGTTGATGTTTACCGTGTAACCCATGTCGGCAAGTGATCCCACGGTGACACGGCTGAGTGGATTCTGCCCCTTGGAAATCCAGCCGGTCATGAGTTCCTGCAGCAGTACGCTCTCGCGCCAGTGGCTGTCACGCGTGCCGGGACCACCGCTGTTTTCCACCGGCACGGCATTGCCGGAGTAGGCCAGGTTGTTGATAAAGGAAAAGGCGTCACGGCCATTCGCACCAACAAAATACGGATCGCTGCCACCCATGCCCACAAGCAGGTTGCGCTGGTAGTTCCAGAGTGTGCCTATGCCCAGTACATGTCCCATCTCATGCAGCACGACGTCAGTGAGTGTGCCATTGGCAACCAGCATTTCCATGTCTGCCTGGTCAAACTCCATTATGCCGAACAAGGGCAGCCGTGTGGCCGTGTTGGCAAAACAGGGGCCGGCCTGACCCAGAATATTGCCGGGACCATCAATGTCGGTGATGCGTGCAAAAATTATGAGGTCACTGATCACTTCATTGATTGCAGGTGTCCAGTCGGTGCAGGAGCCGGGACCCAGTGTCACAGGCAAATCGTGTACATGACCCAGAATGATGCTGCGCCAGCGCGCGGCTGCCTGAATGAACGCATTTCGCACCACCGTGGAACCGCCATTGCCCACAAAGCGCACGTCCAGATTGAACAGTGAAGGCACCACCTGTGCGGTAAAAGACACCGATTTGCCGACCAGCGCGGGACTGGATGCAACCAGAGTCTGCACAGGAGCATCTCCAACGGTCCAACTGCCCACATAGGCTGCACCATTGGCCGGATCAGAAACCGTGCTGCCACCCGTTACCGTGCCCGATGAGGCGCCCGGAGTGAACAGCACTGAGACATTACCCACCGGGTTGTCCCAGCTATCCACCACGCGCACACCGGGACGCCTTGGTGTCACCGTGTTGGCCGCCGCATACTGGCTGTCTTCGGCGAGTTTCTGCAGGGCCACCGGTGCAGCGGCGAATGCAGACACGGCAAACGCAATCGGGGCAGCGCCCGCTGCAGAGGCACTCATGGTTTGCTGGCCCGCCTTTGTGCCCAGTCGCCAGAATCCGGCGCTGGCGAGGCCAAAGGCGTTGGTGGTTGCCTGGGCAATGCCAACGATTCCGCTGCCACTGGTCACGACAAAACTCACCGCGACATCTGCAATGGCATTGCCATAGGCATCCCTGGCTTTCACCGTAGGTACTGCTGCAGCCAGCGAGTTCACCTCACCCGACTGAGCCGCCGCGCTGCTGCGCTCAAGAGCCGTAACCGGCCCGGGAACTGCCGTGGCGGTGAAAACCACAACAGGCAGGCCGTCAATGCTGGCCTCAAGCTTCTGTGGCCCCGCAGTCGTGCCGAGTATCCAGCCACCGGAGGAAGCATCCCCGCTCCCGGAACTCCGCACGGTGTCGTTCATCACGCTGCCGCCACCCTGTGTCACCTGCCAGTGTACGAGTACGTTACCCATGCCGCGGCCGCGCTTGTCGGTGACACGAATGGCCGGAGCGGCATCGGTTCCACTGGCCACTGTGGCGGTCATTATCACGCTGCCGCTTGCAGTGGCTGCACCCGGCGTCCGCACGGGGTCGCTGCAGGCGACAAAAACGCCGGTCACAAGCAAGAGCACCGCCCACATGACAGATCGCTGATACCACAGGTTCATATCAGACAGCGTCCCTTGTGTCTTAATACGGCGATCGATCTGCGGACCGGTCTGCGGACCGATCTGTGTGTCGGGCTTCCGGAGTGCATTACAGTCCCTGAATATTGAGCCATGCGAATCCCTGTCGAGAGTCATCATCTCCCGAACGGACTGCACGTTGTGCTTTCCGAAGACCATACCGCACCCATCGTTGCGGTGAATCTGTGGTATCACGTGGGCTCGGCGAATGAACGCCCGGAACGCACCGGTTTTGCCCATCTTTTCGAGCATATGCTGTTTCAGGGATCTGCACATGTGGGAGCTAATGAACACTTCGAGCTCGTGCAACGTGCAGGTGGCACGCTGAACGGATCCACCTGGCTCGACCGCACAAACTACTACGAAACACTGCCATCACATCAGCTTGGGCTGGCCCTTTGGCTCGAAGCCGACCGCATGGGACAGCTCCTGCCGGCCATGACCCAGGAAAAGCTCGACACGCAGCGCGACGTGGTGAAGAACGAGCGACGCTGGACGGTGGACAACCAGCCCTATGGCACATGGTGGGAACGCATGCCGGCACTGGCTTTCCCGGAATCGCACCCCTTCCACCACTCGCTCATGGGATCCATGGAGCACCTGAGCGATGCTTCGCTCGACGATGTGGCAGAGTTCTTTCGTACCTACTACACTCCCGACAACGCGGTGCTCACGGTGGCAGGTGATTTTGAACCTGCCGAGGCACTGCGACTCAT
>CAZWSJ010000033.1:0-9038 GCA_964636415.1 uncultured Gemmatimonas sp.
AAACCACGGTCCCGGATTTCATTAAGCCTGCGGGAAGGTCTACCAGTAACGCGCGACACCCAGGGTCACTCCGGCTCGGGTATAATAGGGACTCTTGTAATGATCGCCTTGCAGGCTGAACGCCCAGTGCTCGAATGGTTTTTCACGCCATGCCAATGAGATCTCGCTCGAGTGGAAGCGTGTGAGTGTGGTGCTGCTGGTAAGCGTTTGCCAGCCTTCGGTACCACCGATGGCTCTGAGAGAGAAACTCCGTTTATCGGACGGTGTGAGAATGGCAACAGCGGAGAGCCTTTGTGATTGTATGTCTCCCGGACGACTCCAGTTCTGTCGACCGGACACTTCCAGCATCAATGCACGAGGTGCATACCACGCTATGGACGCGGTTGCCGCCACGTCGTAGAGGTCGGTGACTGATTTGACGTAGGAACCTCCGCCGCTCAACTGCCATTGCTGCCTGGAACCGAGCCGCAGGCCCAGCAGTCCGTCCACTCTGGCCTTTGGCAGTATGGCAGCGCCGTCGCCCACGTTTACGCCCAGCATGTGAAACACGCGGCTGTTCCAGTCATGACGATGCGCTGCGCCCACTTGCATTCCACGCTCTCCGAAAGCCTTGAGTGCAAGTGCGTCAGCGTACCATGTGTCAGATGTTGACGGGCTTACAAGCCGCAGGTAGGCGCCAGACCAGTCACCCAGGTCATTGCTTACCGGCTGATAGAAAGCATCAGCCTCTACCCATTTGCCGGCGAGGCCGCCAGCGAGGGGAGCCTGCGCGCGCAGTGCCGTGGGCAGTAATGCTGCGACCATGAATGCGGCCAGCAACGCAGAGGGCAGCAGTGCTGTGAGTATTGCTCCGGGCCATGCGGGGCGTGAGAACACGCCCGGTCGGCTGCCAGCCTGAGCAGCCGACTGGGTGGTCGCGTCAGTTGACACCGGCGAGACGCTCGAGAGTTGCATTGACCTGTTGGTGATCGAGGCGACTGAGTCCACGGTGCTGGCCTGGAACGCACAGCCGTTCATCAACCACGCGTACAATGCGTTTTGCGGCGAGTCCGTCACCAAAGGGATTGCTGCCACTTGTTCGTGCTTTGTATAGCTTGTTATCCGAGAGAAGAGCGGAGCTGCTTTCCATTATGCGAAAAGTGTCAGTGCCCACCAGCTCGCCAAAGCCTGCCCGTATTACCTCTGGCCTTTCGGTGGTGTCGCGCAGAATGAGAATGGGTTTGCCAAATGATGGCACTTCTTCCTGAATGCCGCCCGAATCGGAGAGCACCATATACGATCTGCGCATGACCTCAAGCAGATCGGGGTAGGCGAGTGGCTCGAGCAGGTGAATGCGTTGGTGGTGGGCCAGCCGCTGGAATACCACTTCCCGCACTCGCGGGTTGAGGTGCACAGGAAAGACTATGTGTACGTTGTCGTGCTGCCGCACGATACCTTCAAGCGCATCGCAGATGGCTTCAAGATGTTCGCCGAGTGACTCGCGGCGGTGAACGGTTGTGAGCAGCACCCTTGTGCTGTTCCACGGTATGGCATTGAGTGCCGGGTCATCAAATTCACTGCGCCTGGGGATCATGCCCAGGGCATCCACCACGGTGTTGCCGGTGATATAGATGTCCTCGTCAGGGATACCTTCGGCGATGAGGTTGTTGCGAGCGTCCCGTGTGGGAGCGAAGTGCACATTGGCCGTACAGGTCGCGATTCTCCGGTTCACCTCTTCGGGGAAGGGGCTGCCCAGGTCGTAGGAGCGGAGGCCGGCCTCGATATGACCAATTGGTATGCCCTGGTAGAAACCGGCGAGGCAGGCGGCGGTGACGGTGGAGGTGTCACCCTGAACGAGCAGAAAGTCGGGGCGGTGCTCCAGAAGTGCGGCTGTGAGCGCGGCGAGGGCACGGGAGGTGAAGATGCCCAGATTCTGACCGTTCTGCATGAGTCCGAGATCGACATCGGCTGTGATGCCGAAAACATCAAATGCCTGCTTCAGCATCTCGCGATGCTGTGCGGTGGCAATGACGAGTGGTTCCAGGTGGGGGTGTTGGCGGATGGCCTCCACCACCGGAGCCATCTTGATGGCCTCGGGGCGAGTGCCGATGACAAGGCAGACGCGGTGAATTGCCGGCGACATGCAGAATCCTGTGGAGATGAACGGGCAGAGTCGTACTGTGCCGGGAATGTTGCCGGCAAATGAGTCAGGCGCTGTAGAATGTGACGACCGCCGGTCGGAACAGTCACCGTGCAGGCCGCTCTGTCACAGCCATGGCCTGGCGTCTCTGGTAAGTGCTGGGATTGCAACGAGAAAGCGGGCAGCCCGTCATGTGACGGGCTGCCCGCAATATCGCATCGGGATGCGACGTTTGGGCAGGGTGTGGTTCAGATGTGACGGCGGGCCCTGCGGCGCTGCAGTTTGCCGGTGGCCAGGATACCCAGCATTCCGGTGAGGAGCAGCAGCCAGGCGGAGGGTTCGGGCACCGTGCTCGTGAAATCGAAGTTGGCATCCAGGGCACAGTTGCCGTACTCGAGGCCGGGCTGGCAGCTAAGACCATCCTGGCCGAAGCCCATGCGCACGTTGTCTACGAAGCCGTGCCAGGGGAGCGGCCAGTTATTGCCCACTCCCACCCCCAGGCCAATGATGTGCACGTCAAATGGTGAGAGGCAGTCGGAGCCGAGCAACTGATTAATAGCGGAACCCTGAGCGCCACCCTGCCAGAAATTGAAGGTTTCCGGTGCGCAGCCAACCATGAAGCTGTCGCCCTGATTAGAGGGCGGGATGGAATACCAGAAATTGTCGGCCTGCAGATTGGACGTCGTGACCCACTGGTCGAGCGGAGTGGGAGCGTTGTTGAGCTGACCCTGGTTGTAATAGCCTTCCCAGATGAGTTCTCCCAGGGATGCGCCGTTCGCATCGCCAAGAAGAAGGCGGATGACCGGGGTTTTATACTGCCAGTCAATTACCGGATCTCCGGTGGAACCGCCTTCCAGATCGGTGGTGGGTACCGTTGAGAGATCCTGTCCGGGCATGCTGCTTCGGAACCAGTCGAACGACAGTGCGCTCAGCTCTCTGAGCAAGCCAAAGTCGTTGTACCTGTAATAGAATCCCCATGCGGGATAGGACGCTGCGGCGGCGCTTCCCAGGCCGTCCACAGACATTTCAAGGGACCCCGAGGCGTAGCCATTGAAGCCCTCACGGGGATTGCTTGTGGTTACACCTATCTGGGCGCCAAACTGTTGATCGGGTACCCAGTTGCCCGCCTGGTCGCCGGGCGAAGGTGTGCGAACACCGTTGGGTCCGATGACATTTTGCTGTGCTGCCAATGCAAGCGGTGTGACCGCGAGCAGGACGAGCAGTTGTAGTTTCTTCATGACAGGCCTCATGGGCTCAAAATAACGAATTACGGGTGCGTGGTGAACGCCCTCTGCTATTCTCTGATGCAGCAGTCATACCAAGCCGGGCTCAACCATTCAAGGGAGTGGTATAGTGCGCTGTTTGGACTACTCCTGATCCCTGTATCTGCTTTTATCGCAACAGTTTGGTCCTTGCAAATGCAAGCCTGGCGCTGAATCGGGCCCTTTGGTGTTACGGGTCAGAGTTTGGACCATTGATGATCGGCAGAGTGGCTTCGATGCAACAGTTAACAGCGAACTGTAGTGTGTACACAACAGTGTGTTCTGCTGGCCTTTTGAAGATTCGGGTAGTATTGCCTTGCTACCTTGACATAGCTCTTTGGAGGCTCCATTTTCTCAGACTGCCTCCAAAAGCTGGTGTTCTGGATTTCCCTTGCGGTGTTCCTGCGGCTCAGGTGGCAATCACTATGTAGTAGTGGTTTGCGGTAGTGGTTCCCCCGTAGTAGCCGGCGATCTGCGGCCGGCCCCTTATGGGCCACGGTTCCACCGTGGGGTGTTCGGAGGGCAGGGTTGGCCGTAAGGCGGCCGCTCCCGCTCAGTCCGACATGCTGTACCGGCAGGCGCATCGCGATGATGCCGCCAGCTCCCGACAAGAAACGCAGTCAATTCGACGTCGTACCCGGAGTCAGCGGTTCTCGGGGTTCGGCGCGCCTGGGTCCCCACTCGCGCAGCAGCGGCGAGTGTACCCGGCGACAGCGGATGGATACCGCTTCCTCTGTGGAAGGCCTGGTCCAGCCGTTTTTTTGCTGGTTCACTTCATCAGATTATCAACGCGCCGCCCCGGCGGTGCTTCAAAGAACTATGTCGCGTCACACTCCACTCGAGCACTACCGGAACATCGGCATCATGGCCCACATCGATGCCGGAAAGACCACCACCACTGAGCGCATCCTCTTCTATACAGGAAAGTCGCACAAGGTGGGCGAGGTGCACGATGGCGCTGCCACGATGGACTGGATGGAACAGGAACAGGAGCGCGGCATCACGATCCAGTCGGCTGCTACCACCTGCTTCTGGAAGCGCCACGGCCAGAGCGACAAAACAGGCTCGGGTCCGGAGTTCCGCATCAATATCATCGACACTCCGGGACACGTTGACTTCACTGTCGAAGTAGAGCGCTCGCTGCGCGTGCTCGACGGTGCCGTAACGCTGCTCGATTCAGTGGCAGGCGTGGAGCCGCAAACGGAAACCGTCTGGCGTCAGGCAGATCGCTATCAGGTGCCGCGCATGGTGTTCTGCAACAAGATGGACCGCGTGGGTGCCAACTTCGAGCGCTGTCTGGACATGATACGTGACCGGCTCAGCAAGCGCGCCTTTGCTCTGGCCATCCCTGTGGGAACCGGTGAAACCTTCACGGGTCACATCGACGTGATTGAGGGCAAGCAGTACATCTTCCACGACGAGACCATGGGCAAGACGTTCACTGTTGTGGACGTGCCCGAGGAGTTCAGGGAACAGGTCGCCCAGGCCCGCCATGATGCCATTGAAGCTGCGGTGGAGTACGACGATGAACTCATGGAGAAGTACCTGAACGGCGAGGAACTCACTGTTGATGAGATCCGGGGTGCCATTCGCAAGGCCACGCTCGCCATGGCGTTCGTGCCGGTGCTCTGCGGCGCCTCCTTCAAGAACAAAGGAACGCAGGCACTGCTGGACGCCGTACTCGACTACCTGCCATCGCCGGTAGACGTGCCTGACATTGAAGGCCACCTGCCTCATCACGATGAGACGGTCGAGACCCGCAAGGTTTCGGACGAGGCTCCCTTTGCTGCACTGGCGTTCAAGATTGCCACCGACCCGTTCGTCGGCAAACTGACGTTCTTCCGCGTGTATTCGGGCGTGCTGGCTTCGGGCAGCTATGTTTACAACAGCACCAAGGACAAGCGTGAGCGTGTGGGTCGCGTGCTGCAGATGCACTCGAACAAGCGTGAGGAAATCGAGGAAGTACGTGCCGGCGACATCGCTGCCGCAATCGGCCTCAAGGACACGCGCACCGGCGACACACTCTGCACCGAAGATCACCCGATCATTCTCGAGGCCATGCGCTTCCCGAACCCGGTGATCGATGTGGCCATCGAACCCAAGACCAAGGCCGACCAGGACAAGCTCGGACTCGCTCTTGCCAAGCTGGCTGAAGAAGATCCCACATTCCGCGTGCGCTCTGATGCCGAAACCGGCCAGACAATCATTGCCGGAATGGGTGAGCTTCATCTTGAGATCATCGTTGACCGTCTCATGCGTGAGTTCAAGGTTGACGCCAACGTGGGTCGCCCGCAGGTGGCCTACCGCGAAACCATCCGCAAGCGCGTCGAGAAGATCGAGGGCAAGTTCGTGCGTCAGTCGGGCGGCAAGGGCCAGTATGGTCACGTGGTGATCAATATGGAGCCCTCCGAGCCCGGCCAAGGTTTCGTTTTCGAAGACAAGATCGTGGGCGGTGTGATCCCCCGCGAATACATCGCTCCCGTGGAACAGGGCATCAAGGAAGCCCTCGAAACGGGCGTGCTTGCAGGCTATCCGGTGGTGGACGTCAAGGTGCAGCTCACTTTCGGCTCGTACCATGAAGTCGACTCCTCCGAAATGGCCTTCAAAATTGCCGGCTCAATGGCATTCAAGGAAGCTGCACGCGCAGCCAGTCCCTGCCTGCTTGAGCCGGTGATGAAAGTCGAGGTCGTTTGCCCTGAGGCATACATGGGCGACGTACTCGGCGATCTCTCCTCGCGGCGCGGCAAGATCGGCGGCATGACGCAGCGCGGAGAGGCTCAGGTGATCTCGGCGACTGTGCCGCTAGCCGAGATGTTCGGTTACTCGACCCGACTGCGCAGCATGTCGCAGGGTCGGGCGGTCTACTCGATGGAGTTCTCGCACTATGAAGAAGTGCCGAAATCGAAGGCCGAAGAGATCATCACCAAGGTGAAGGCGTAAGCCTCACCCACTCATTCACTACCCAACACAGATTCGAACCATGGGCAAGGCAAAGTTCGAGCGGACCAAGCCGCACGTGAACGTGGGAACTATCGGCCACGTCGATCACGGCAAGACTACAACGACGGCCGCACTCACGAAAATTTCGGCGGACAAGGGCTACGGCACCAAGTACGTGTCGTACGATGAAGTCGCCAAGGCGTCGGAGTCGCAGGGACGCCGTGACTCGACGAAGATTCTCACGATCGCCACGTCACACGTGGAATACGAGACCGAGAAGCGTCACTACGCGCACGTCGACTGCCCGGGTCACGCCGACTACGTGAAGAACATGATCACCGGTGCCGCGCAGATGGACGGCGCGATTCTGGTGGTTTCGGCGGTTGACGGCCCGATGCCGCAGACGCGCGAGCACATCCTTCTGGCCCGCCAGGTGAACGTGCCGAAGGTCGTCGTGTTCCTCAACAAGTGCGACCTCGTCGAAGACGAAGAACTGCTCGACCTGGTGGAGCTCGAAGTACGTGAGCTGCTCTCCAAGTACGAGTACGATGGCGACGACGCCCCGGTCATCCGCGGCTCGGCCATGAAGGCCATCGAAGGTGATCCGAAGTGGGTTGCAGAGTTCCAGAAGCTCTACGACGCACTCGACGATTACATCCCCGAGCCGGTCCGTGAGACCGACAAGCCCTTCCTGCTTCCCGTTGAAGACGTGTTCTCGATTACCGGTCGTGGCACGGTTGCCACGGGCCGTATCGAGCGCGGCATCATCAAGGTGGGCGAGGAAGTGCAGCTGGTGGGCTTCAATGCGGAAAAGAAGACCATCGTTACCGGCGTCGAAATGTTCCGCAAGCTGCTTGACGAAGGTCAGGCAGGTGACAACGTCGGTCTGCTGCTTCGCGGAGTCGACAAGAAGGAAATCGAGCGCGGCATGGTGCTCTGCAAGCCGGGCACGATCAAGCCTCACACCAAGTTCGCTGCAGAAGTTTACGTGCTCACCAAGGAAGAAGGCGGCCGTCACACGCCGTTCTTCAAGGGCTACCGTCCGCAGTTCTACTTCCGCACAACCGACGTTACGGGCACCATCGAGCTTCCTGAGGGAATGGAAATGGTGATGCCGGGCGACAACGTGCAGATGACGATTGAACTCATCATCCCGATCGCCATGGAAGAGCAGCTCCGCTTTGCAATCCGCGAAGGCGGACGCACGGTGGGCGCGGGTGTCGTCACCAAGATTATTGCATAATCACGGACCGATAAGCGCGCGGTGGTTCAATGAACCCCGCGCGCATCGGGTTCAAACACGGAACTCAGATGGCTGACCGCATTCGCATTCGTCTCAAGGCATTCGACCACGCACTGATTGATCAGGCGGCAAAGGACATTGTCCGCACCGCAGAGAAGATCGGCGCGTCGGTGTCGGGGCCGATTCCACTCCCCACCAAGACTCAGCGCTGGACGGTGCTCCGCTCGCCGCACGTCGACAAGAAGTCGCGTGAGCAATTCGAGCTCAAGACGCACAAGCGCGTCATCGACATCGTCGACACGGGTCACGGAATGGGTGACGCTCTCTCCAAGCTGGATCTGCCGGCCGGAGTGGACGTTGAACTGAAGGTGGAGTGATTGGAAGTACCGTTGTGATCAAACGCTGTACCCCGGCCTCCGGGGAGGGTGGAAACACCCTGGAGGCAACAGATTTGCCGAATGTCACTGCAGGGACAAAGACATCGGCGAGTACCGATGGAGCTGCACAGGGCGGCCTCATCCAAAGTCCAACGGAAACATTTGTTGTTGCCGGAAAGAGCCCGGCTGCAATCGGATGATCCGAGACTCGTACGGAGTGAGTCAATTCATGATCGGAATCATAGGCAGAAAGCTGGGTATGACCCAGGTTTTCAACGAGCAGGGGCAGCAGGTGCCCTGTACCGTGGTGGAGGCCACGCCCAACCCGGTTACCAAGGTGACCGCGCTGAGCGATGCCGGCTTCGCCTCGGTGGAGCTCGGATATGGAGCACAGCGAGTGGCGCGTGAGAGCCGCAAGGGTGAAAAGAAGAACCCCAAGGGCAATCGCGCGAGCAAGGCGGAAGTGGGACATGCACAGAAGGCGGGTCTCGACGCCCCGCCGCGTGTTCTCAAGAGCTTCCGTCTTGACGATGCACCGGGCAAGGACGCGGAGATCCCCGGATACTCGGTGGGTGACCGGATCACCGTTGAGATCTTTGCGCCCGGAGAGCGCGTCAAGGTCACCGGAACTTCCAAGGGTCGCGGCTTTCAGGGCGTGGTGAAGCGTCACGGGTTTGGTGGCGGTGCCAACACGCACGGCAGCACCAAGCATCGCAAGCCCGGCTCCATTGGCGCCGGTACCTACCCCTCGCGCGTAATCAAGGGCAAGCGCATGCCGGGCCACTATGGCGCGGCACAGCACACGGCGCTCAATCTCCGCGTCGAGCGCGTCGACGCCGAGCGGAATCTTATTTATCTGCGCGGCAGCGTGGCGGGGCCAACCAACGGCATCGTCTTCGTGCGGAAGCAGGGCTGAACATGACCACGGAAACCAAGACCTTCGAGGCGCCTGTGTTTACGGCGCAGGGGAAGCAGGGCGGAACCCGCACCCTCCCCGAGGGCACGTTCGACGGCATCGTCAATGTGCCGGTCATGCACCGGGCGGTTAAGGCCTATCTGGCCAACCGCCGTCAGGGCACGGCCAAAACCAAGACACG
>CAZWSJ010000033.1:9138-27873 GCA_964636415.1 uncultured Gemmatimonas sp.
TGCCGCGCACGCACGTCATGCCATGGAGCGACGCGAGCACCTACCACATCCTCTGGTCGGATGTTGTGGTTGTCGAGGCCAGTGCACTCAACCCTGCCCAGGCGGAGGCGTAAGCAATGGCAACCCTGCATCGCACAATCGTGCGCCCGATCATCACGGAGCGCACCTCAGCCGCCTATCAGGATCGCGGCGAATACACATTCGAGGTGGCCACAGACGCCACCAAGTTGAGCATCAGGAAAGCCGTGGAGCATCTCTTCGGTGTGAAGGTTACCGGCGTGTGGACATCGAACGCGCGTGGCAAGGCCCGCCGCGTTGGTCAGTCCATCGGTCGCCGTCCGCACACCAAGAAGGCGATCGTGAAGCTGCGTGACGGCGACTCCATCGCCATCTTCGAGGGCTGAGCAGCATGGGAATCCGTCAATTCAAGCCGATAAGCAAGGGAACGCGTTTCCGTTCGGTATCAGACTTTGCCGAAATCACGCGCTCCACACCTGAGAAGTCGCTCACAGCGCCTCTCAAGAAGTCGGGTGGCCGCGACAATCATGGACACATCTCGATGCGTCGCATCGGCGGTGGTCACAAGCGCCGCTACCGCATCATCGATTTCAAGCGCGACAAGCACGGTATTGCCGGCACTGTCGCACACATCGAGTACGATCCCAATCGCTCGGCGCGCATCGCTCTCATTCAGTACGCCGATGGCGAGAAGCGCTACATCCTGCACCCCAGGGGCCTCAAGCAGGGTGACACGGTAACGGCCGGCCCGGGCAGCGACGTGCGCACGGGCAACAGCATGCCGCTTAAGGAAGTGCCGCTTGGCACCTCGGTACACAACATCGAGCTGAAGATCGGCAAGGGCGGCCAGCTCGCACGCTCGGCCGGCACCTTCGCCCAGGTCGTGGCCAAGGAGGGTGACTATGTCACCCTGCGCATGGCCAGCACAGAGATGCGCATGATCCACGGCAACTGCATGGCCACCATCGGTGAGGTGGGCAACTCTGAGCATGAGCTTCAGTCACACGGCAAGGCCGGTAAGAGCCGCTGGCTTGGCAAGCGTCCCAAGGTGCGCGGCGAGGTCATGAACCCCGTTGATCACCCGCATGGCGGTCGTACACGCGGCGGACGCAACGTGGTGAGCCCGTGGGGCAAGAAGGAAGGAGTGAAGACACGCGACAGCAAGAAGGCTTCGCAGCGTCTGATCGTACGCGGTCGCAAGCGCGGCCGGGCGACCAAGTAACCGCCAGGCGAAACGAGAACCGATATGTCAAGAAGCATCAAAAAGGGTCCGTTCGTCGCAGAACGCCTGGAAACGAAGGTCGTTGCGATGAATGCGAAGAACGAGAAGAAGGTTGTGAAGACCTGGTCGCGAGCCAGCACGATTCTCCCCGAGTTCGTGGGTCACACCTTCGCCGTGCACAACGGCAACAAGTTCATTCCGGTGTATGTCACGGAGAACATGGTCGGGCACAAGCTCGGCGAGTTTTCTCCCACGCGTCTCTTTCGTGGTCATGCCGGTCAGAAGGCTGACGCCAAGAAGAAGGGAGGCAAGTAAGCCATGGCATCGACCAGGAATGCGGGCATTGAGGCTCGTGCGATTCAGCGCACGACGCGTCAGTCGCCTTACAAGATGCGTTTGGTCATCGATCAGATCCGCGGTCAGCGGGTGAACGATGCCCTGGCGCTGCTCAAGTTTTCCAAAAAGCATGCTGCCGAGCAGATCGAGAAGACGCTGAACAGTGCGGTTTCCAATGCGGAGCAGGCGGCCCGTGCCGCCAACGTGTCGCTTGATGTTGATGCGCTGGTGATAACGAAGGCCATCGTTAACGAAGGACCGAAGCTCAAGCGCTGGACGCCGGCGGCCATGGGTCGTGCGACTCCGATGCTCAAGCGAACCAGCCATGTGGAGATCGTCGTGACGGAGGCGGCGCGCTAATGGGACAGAAGACCAATCCGATAGGGTTCCGCCTCGGTGTCACCAAGAACTGGCGGTCTACCTGGTATGCCAAGAAGGACATGCCGGCGCTGCTCAAGGAAGACGCGCTGCTCAGGAAGTATCTCAAGGCGCGCCTTGAGAACGCCGCAATCTCCGACGTAACCATTGAGCGTAAGCCGGGCAAGGTTGTGGTGACCATTCACACGGGTCGTCCGGGTGTTGTGATCGGCAAGAAGGGTGCTGAGGTTGACAAGCTGCGTGACGAGTTGGCTCAGCTTACGCACAAGGAAGTCGGCATCAACGTTGAAGAGATCAAGCGTCCCGAGATTGAGGCCCAGCTTGTGGCCGACAACATCGCCGCCCAGCTCTCGCAGCGTATTTCGTTCCGACGTGCCATGAAGCGTGCGGTTCAGAACGCAATGCGCATGGGCGCGCTGGGTATCAAGGTGAAGGCGGGTGGTCGTCTCGGTGGTGCCGAGATTGCGCGTGTTGAGGGGTATATGGAAGGCCGGGTGCCCCTGCACACGCTGCGCGCAGACATCAATTACGCCACGAGTACCGCGAAGACAACCTACGGCGCCATTGGCGTTAAGGTGTGGATCTTCAAGGGTGAGATCGTTGAGGATCGGCGCGGCAAGACCTACTCGACCGGCGTCTGAGGAGATAACACGATGCTGAGTCCGAAGAGAGTCAAGTTTCGCAAGATGTTCAAGGGCCGCACCACGGGTCTGGCCTATCGTGGATCGGAGGTGTCTTTCGGCGCCTTTGGTCTTCAGGTAGTGGAGCCCGGGTGGATTACGAGCCGGCAGATTGAAGCCTGCCGCGTGGCCATGACGCGTCATATCAAGCGTGGCGGCAAGGTCTGGATCCGCATTTTTCCGGACAAGCCGATCACCAAGAAGCCGTTGGAAACCCGCATGGGCAAGGGCAAGGGATCACCCGAGCTGTGGGTTGCGGTGGTAAAGCCGGGCCGGATGCTGTTCGAGATCGAAGGCGTGCCCCGGGAGCTGGCCGAGAAGGCCATGGCACTGGCTGCAGCCAAGCTGGGCCTTAAGACCAAGTTCGTCGTACGCGAGGAGGCGGTGAGCAATGAAGGTTGAAGAGATCCGTGGCCTTGATGACAGCGAGCTCGTATCCCGCGTGGCGGAACTCGAGGAGGAACGTTTCCGCCTCCGGTTCCGCAGCGCCAGTGAAGCGCTGGAAGAGCCGCTGCGCTTGCGCAGCATCCGAAGGGACATAGCGCGGCTCAAGACTGTGCAGCGCGAGCGTCAGCTCGCCGCCGCCGCCCAAGGCCGCTAACCGGAACCCGATAGATGTCTGAACTCAATAACGCGAGCGCCGCGCAGAACGGCGCCACGAACCGGACCGCGCGCAAGGTGCGCGTGGGCCTGGTGGTGAGCGACAAGATGGAAAAGACGGTTGTCGTGAAAATCGACCGCCGCATGCCGCACCCACAGTACGGCAAGATGGTAACGCGGACCAGCAAGCTCAAAGCACATGACGAGGAAAACTCGGCAAAGCTGGGTGACACGGTCCGTATCATGGAGACCCGTCCGCTGTCGAAGGACAAGCGCTGGCGCGTGGTCGAAATCGTTGAACGCGCACGCTGAGGTAAGAGACCATGATCCAACAGGAATCAGTGGTGAAGGTCGCTGACAACAGCGGCGCCAAGCGGGCACTTGTGATCCGCGTACTCGGTGGCACGCGCCGCCGTTACGCCGGTCTGGGTGATCGCGTAATCGTGGCCGTCAAGGACGCTCTGCCCAACGGCACCGTCAAGAAGTCTGATGTGGCCAAGGCCGTGGTGGTGCGTACCGTCAAGGAAACGCGCCGCAAGGATGGCAGCTACATCCGCTTTGACGAGAATGCCGTGGTCATGATCAATGACAACGGCGAACCCAAGGCCACGCGCATTTTCGGACCGGTTGCACGCGAGCTGCGCGAGAAGCGCTACATGAAGATCGTCTCGCTGGCACCAGAGGTGATTTGAGATGCGCAAGAACACTTATAACAAAACGGATCGGGGACAGCGCCTGGGCGCCGGACGTCATGCCCTCAAGGCATCGCGCGAACCGATTCATGTAACAAAGGGTGACACCGTTCGCGTGATGCGCGGCGACGACAAGGGGAAGGAGGGCAAGGTCCTTCAGGTGTACCCCAAGACGGGCCGTATCAAAGTGGAGGGTGTCAACATCGTTAAGAAACACCGCAGGGCTCGTACGGCAGAGGAGCAGAGCGCAATCATTCAGATGGCGGCCCCCTTCCACGCGTCCAACGTCATGCTGCTCGATTCCAAGACCGGCCGACCCACCCGCACACGGGCATCGGTTCGCAAGGACGGAACGAAAGAGCGCGTGGGCGTGAAGAGCGGTGAAGCTATTCCCCGCGCGCGCTGACCGGAGCAGAAGAAATGGCGACCAAGGACAAGGGCGCCGCCAAGGGCGGTGCGAAAGCTGGAAGCAAGGGCGCTGCCAAGGGCGGCGCACCCAAGGGTGGTGGACAGCAGAAGGGCAAGCAGAGCGGAGGACAGCCGCGCCAGGCCGCAGACTTCACCAAGCGTGATCACGCTGGTGTCGGACTGCCGGTTGCTGCGCCGCGCCTCAAGCAGCACTACGAGCAGTCCGTGCGCTCAACGCTTGCCAAGCAGTTCGAGCTGGCCAATCCCAACGAGATCCCGACACTTTCAAAGATCGTGATCAACTGCGGCGTGGGTGAGGCTGTCAAGCAGCCGCGTCTGCTCGACGTGGTGGTTGAGGAGCTGGCTCTCATTACCGGTCAGCGGCCCGTGCGCCGCAAGGCCAAGAAGTCTGTGGCCAACTTCGGATTGCGCGAGGGCCAGGATATCGGTGCATCGGTTACGCTGCGCGGTGCCAGGATGTGGGAGTTCCTGGATCGTTTCGTTACCATCGCCTGTCCGCGTATCCGTGACTTCCGTGGATTGAGCACCAAGTCCTTCGACGGACGCGGCAATTACACCGTGGGCGTGAAGGAGCAGATGATCTTCCCTGAGATCAACTACGACATGGTAGAGCAGATCCACGGCATGGACATAACGTTCGTGACAACGGCCTCAGGTGATGCACAGGCGCTTGCGCTGCTGCACCAGTTGGGCATGCCGTTCCGCAGTGATGACAAGCCTGTTACGCCCAAGGTGGCGCAACTGGGCGCGGCCTGATCGCACACCAGGAACTCAAACGATGGCAAAGACGAGCAAGTTGGCCCGGAACGAACAGCGTGCAGAGCTGGTTGAGCGCTACGCCGCGCGTCGCGCGGCACTCAAGGCCGTGATCCGGAGCCCCGAGAGCAGTCCCGAAGCCGTGCAGGCTGCGGTGAATTCGCTGCACAAGCTGCCGCGCAATTCATCCAAAACACGTATCCGCAACCGCTGCAGCATCAGCGGCAGGCCGCGTGGCTACCTGCGTCACTTCGGTCTCAGCCGTATCGCACTGCGCGAGATGGCACTCAATGGCTTGATTCCGGGCGTCCGGAAGGCAAGCTGGTAACCATTCACTTCCTACAGGTCTGCAGGACACTGCAGATACCATAGGAGAAACGAGAGAGCATGAGTCTCAACGACCCCATTGCCGACATGCTGACACGCATACGGAATGCCTGTGCTTCAAGGCATCGCCGTGTGGACATGCCGGTTTCGAACATGAAGATCGAGATTGCGCGTATCCTCAAAGAGAACGCGTTCATTCAGGATTATCGCACCGTCGAACTTGAAGACGGTAAGCGTGTTCTGCGCGTCATTCTCAAGTATGCGCACGGCGGCCAGTCGGTAATTCGTCAGGCCAAGCGCATTTCCACGCCCGGACTTCGCAAGTACGTGGGTGTTGGTGACATCCCGCGCGTGCGCAACGGTCTTGGCATGGCCATTCTGAGCACGTCAAAGGGAATCATGTCGGATCGTGATGCGCGCTCGGCCAACACGGGCGGCGAACTTCTCGCCCTCGTCTGGTAAGGAGACAGGCAGATGTCACGAATTGGCAAGCGCCCGATTCCGGTTCCGGCCGGAGTGACAGTGGCGATAGATGGCAGCAAGCTCACGGTGAAGGGGCCCAAGGGAGAACTCTCCCGTACGCTTTCCGATGAGATGGAACTTACTCATGAGGGTGCTGAGCTTCTTGTGAAGCGCCCCTCCGACGAAGATCGGCACAAGGCACTGCACGGGCTTACCCGTACGCTGGTGGCCAACATGGTTGAGGGCGTAACCAACGGCTACAAGCGCGTGTTGGAGATCAGTGGTGTCGGTTACAAGGCCGAAGTGAAGCCCTGGGGAGCACTGCTTTCGCTGGGCTTTTCGCACCAGATCGAATACAAGGCTCCGGCCGGAGTGAGTATCACCACTCCCAATCCCACCACGGTGGTTATTGAGGGGATGAGCAAGGAGCACGTCGGACAGGTGGCCTCCGAAATCCGGAGCCTTCGCAAGCCTGAGCCTTATAAGGGCAAGGGCGTCAAGTATCAGGGTGAAGTCATCCGGCGCAAGGCCGGCAAGGCGGGAGGCAAGTAATGGCCAGGATGGCAATCCCGCGCACGAATGCGGAGCGGCGTCAGCGTCGGCACCTGCGTGTGCGCAAGGCGGTATCAGGAACTACCGAACGTCCACGTCTCGTGGTGTTCCGTTCCATCAAACACATTTATGTCCAGGTTGTTGACGACGTAACGCAGCGCACGCTGCTGACTGTTGGCGACAAGGACATGAGCGGCACGAAGTCGGAGCGCGCGCTGGCAGTTGGCAAGGCTGCTGCAGAGAAGGCGAAGGCGGCTGGCATCTCGAAGGTGGTCTTCGACCGCGCTGGTTACAAATACCATGGCCGAGTGAAGGCCGTTGCCGACGGCGCCCGAGAGGGCGGCCTGGAGTTCTGATCATGGCAGAGACAGCGAATCAGGGTGGCGCTCCGGCGCGTAGTGGTGGTGGCCGTGGCGGCCCGGGCGGCGGTCGTGGCCGCGGTGGCCCGGGCGGTGGTCGAGGTCGTGGCGGCCCCGGTGGCGGCCCGGGCGGCGGTCGTGGTCGTGGACCCGGCGGTGACTCCGGACCTGGCGGTAATCGTGATGGCCGCGGTCGCTCAGACCGCAACACGCACAACGAGCGCGAACAGAGCGAACTCGTAGAAAACGTGATCGCGATCAATCGTGTGGCCAAAGTTGTAAAGGGTGGTCGTCGCTTCTCCTTCAATGCTCTCGTTGCCGTGGGCGATGGACAGGGCAAGGTGGGCTTTGCCACTGGCAAGGCCAACGAAGTTTCCGAGGCCGTGCGCAAGGCCGTTGATGCAGCCCGCCGCCACATGATCGCGGTGCCGCTCACAGGCTCCACCATTCCTCACGAGATTGTGGGCAGGCACGGCGCGGGCAAGGTACTCATGAAGCCGGCCGCTCCCGGTGCCGGTGTAATCGCGGGCGGTGCCGTGCGCGCCGTGCTCGAATGCGCAGGCATCCACGACATTCTTACCAAGTCGCTGGGATCCACCAACCCGCACAACATGGTGCGCGCCGCAGTAGACGGACTGGCGCATCTGGTTACCGTGGAACAGGCAGCCCGTGAGCGCGGCGTTGATCCCTCCAGGATCGGCTACCGTTCGCGTGCCAGGGTCCGCACCGAGGTGGTTGACACAAGCAAGGCAGCCGTAGTTGCCGCAGTGAGCGCCCCAACGGCTGCAGAGGTGGCATGATGGCTCGCACATTCGTTTGGCATCCCACAAAGGGACCGGCCCGGACTGCAAAGCTTGAGGCCCCCACCGGCGGCAAACTCAAGATCACGCAGGTTCGCAGCGCAATCGGTCATTCAGCTCAGATGCGTGCCACGCTCGAGGCACTCGGCCTGAGACATCATCAGGCAAGCGTGGTGCAGCAGGATTCCGCCTCGCTGCGCGGCCAGCTCAAGAAGGTACGTCACCTGGTTCAGGTGACACCGGTGGAGGAGTAAACTCGTGGCTAACAATTCAGGCAGCGAAACAGTCGAGAAGATCGGACTGCACAACCTGGCTCCGGCACCCGGTTCACACAGAGCGCGCAGGCGTCTGGGACGTGGTCCGGGTTCCGGTCTGGGCAAGACCTCCGGCAAGGGACACAAGGGCTCAATGGCCCGCGCCGGTCACGGCGGCCCCGGTGGTGGCAAGCCCCATTTCGAAGGCGGCCAGATGCCCATCACCCGCCGCATCCCCAAGCGCGGCTTCACCAACCCCTTCCATGAAGATGCACAGGTGGTGCGCCTCGATGGTCTGGAAAAGGTGTCGGGTGACGAAGTGACGGTGGAAACACTGGTCGCAGCCGGCCTCATTCGCGAAAGACAGGGCGCGGTGAAACTGCTGGCCAACGGTGAAGTATCCCGGGCATTCACGGTGCGCGGCGTCAAGGTCAGCGCCGGTGCCAGGGCAAAGATCGAAGCGGCCGGCGGCCGCGTCGAAGCTTAACGGAGAACACTCGGCGAATGGCGCAGCAATCCAACCAGGCGGCGCAGGCAGTCGCAAACATTTACCGGACGCCAGAGCTCTGGTCCAAGATCACCTTCACGTTCCTGTGTCTGGTGCTCTATCGTCTGGGTGCCCACATCACGGCTCCCGGCATCGACGTTCAGGCTCTCACCGATTACTTCACCCGCCAACAGGGTGGAGGACTGCTGGGCCTATACGACATGTTCGTGGGTGGCGGCCTTTCCCGCGCCACCGTGTTCGCACTGGGCATCATGCCCTACATCTCGGCCAGCATCTTCATTCAGATCGCGGGTGCAGTTATGCCCTCGGTCGACAAGCTCCAGAAAGATGAAGAAGGTCGCAAGAAGCTCACGCAGTACACGCGCTACATCACCGTGGCACTGGCCGTGGTGCAGGCCTATGGCTTTGCACTCTTTACGACCTCGCTGCCAATGGCCGTCTCAAGGCCCGGTGCGTGGTTCACCACCCAGATGATCCTCTTCCTCACCACAGGCGCACTTTTCGTGATGTGGCTGGGCGAGCAGATCACAGAGCGTGGACTGGGCAATGGTGCGTCGCTGCTCATCTTCTTCTCCATCGTTGAAGGCATGTGGCCCGCCATCTTCCAGACATTTGGAATGGTGTCGGCCGGAGCCATCAGCGTGCTTGGACTGGCAACGCTCGGCATAGTGATGATTGCGGTTATCGCCGGCACGGTGGCCATCACCATCGCTGCCCGTCGCATTCTCATTCAGATCCCGCAACGCACCATGGCGCGCGGGCGCCAGCGCGAGGCAGCAAGAAACTTCATACCGCTGCGCATCAATACCGCGGGCGTTATGCCAATCATCTTCGCGCAGTCCGTCATCGTGATACCGGGTGCGCTGGCACAGTTCAGCGGCAATCCCAAGCTTCAGGAAATGGCTGAGTACTTCAATCCGCAGGGGCCAGAGCCATGGCTCTACTTCATACTCTTCGGATTGCTCATTCTGCTGTTCACCTATTTCTACACCTCCATCATCTTCAATCCCGTCGATCTGGCGGAGAACCTCAAGAAGCAGGGTGGATTCGTTCCGGGCATCAAGCCAGGAGCAAAAACGGCAGAGTATATTGAAACAGTGATGGAGCGCATCACCTTCCCGGGCGCGATATTCCTTACGGTTCTCGCACTCATCCCGCTCTTCATCATTCGCTTCATCAACGTGCAGTTCTACTTCGGCGGCACGTCACTGCTCATCGTTGTTGGTGTGGCCCTCGATACCCTGGCACAGGCGCAGCAGCACCTGCTTCTCAGAAAGTACGATGGCTTCATGAAGAAGGGTCGCGTTCGTTTCCGCGGAAACACGATGACCCAGGGCCTCTGAGGAGTCGGGATTTGATCATAGTCCTGCTTGGACCGCCTGGAGCGGGCAAGGGGACACAGGGCGAGCGGCTTGCCGCTCGCCTTGGTGTTCCCAAGATCGCCACCGGCGATGTGTTGCGAGCAGCAGTGAAAGCGGGTTCGCCACTGGGACTCGAAGCAAAGGCAGCAATGGACCGGGGTGATCTGGTTCCCGATTCCGTGATCATGGGAATCATGCGTGAAGCGCTTGCTTCACCCGAGGCCCAAAAGGGCGCGATACTCGACGGCGTGGTAAGAACCACGACACAGGCCCAGGGCCTGGCCGAGACCCTCGCGTCACTGGACCGACCGCTTGATGCAGTGCTGCTCTTTGAAGTAAACGAAGACGAACTGGTGCGTCGCCTGAGTGGCCGCACCACCTGTGATGCCTGCCAACGACCGTTTTTTGGACGCCAGCCCGGCGAGATCTGCGAAGAAGACGGCAAGGTCGGCACACTGGTGCGTCGCAAGGACGATGAGCCCGAAGCCATTCGTAAGCGCATGCAGGTTTACCACGAACAAACTGAACCGGTAACAGACTGGTACGCCGCACACGGTGCCAGACTGCTGCGTGTGGATGCGCTCGGTACACTGGAAGAAGTGGAGATCAGGGTCCACTCGGCACTCGGTATCCAATGACATCTTTTGGTCATAACGATTCCGCTCCTGCAATGCTGCTCAAGTCGCCGCGCGAAATCGAAATAATGGCCCGCGGCGGTGCTCTGCTCTACGAGACACTCATGCATGCGAAGAAAGAAGTCCGTCCCGGCATTTCCACGGGCGAACTGGATCGCATATGTGAAGACTTCCTGCGCTCACATGAAGGTGCAGAACCTGCATTCAAGGGCCTCTATGGATTTCCCGGCAGCGTGTGCATTTCCATCAATGAAGAGATCGTACACGGCATCCCGTCGCGCAAACGCAT
The DNA here is from genome assembly GCA_964636415.1 of uncultured Gemmatimonas sp. Classification (GTDB taxonomy): domain Bacteria; phylum Gemmatimonadota; class Gemmatimonadetes; order Gemmatimonadales; family Gemmatimonadaceae; genus Gemmatimonas. The sequence continues at coordinate 19,797 of CAZWSJ010000033.1, forward strand.
TCTGCACGACGGCGACATAGTGACGCTCGACTTTGGCGTGAAGCTTGAGGGCATGTACACGGATTCCGCCATCACGGTACCCGTGGGTGAAGTGAGCGAAGAAACGCAGCGACTGCTCGATGTGACACAGCAGTCGCTTGCCGCCGGCATAGCTGCAGCGGTTGCGGACAACTACGTGGGCGACATAGGCTCAGCGGTACAAACCATTGTGGAAGACGCGGGCTACTCAGTGGTGCGGGAGTTGGTGGGCCACGGCGTGGGCTTTGCTCCGCACGAAGAACTGCAGATCCCCAATTACGGCAAGCCCAGGCGCGGCAGGAAGCTCAGTGTTGGTCTTACCATAGCCATTGAGCCCATGGTGAACGTGGGAACTGCTCGCACCAGAACACTGGGCGACAAGTGGACCGTGGTTACGGCCGACGGAAAGCGCTCTGCGCACTTTGAGCACACCGTGGCCATAACCGAAAACGGTCCACGTATACTGACCGGGCCTTATCAGGCCTGAAGTGCGCGGTCTGCCGCTTCCTCTGCCTTGCGGGCATGGGAAGACGCCAGTGTCACCGCCGCCTTTGCTGCCGCAGCCAGCTCGGCTCCGCGCGCGCGCGCCGCGTCGTCCAGCGACACAACGTTGATTCGCACATTGAGTGCCGCACCTTTTGCCGCGGTTTCGGCCATGAGCGCTGCCACACACGCGTCACTCATGGCATTGCTGTTGCCGCGCTCTGCCAGCGCCACCGCAATGCCGCCAACCCTCGCCGCCACCTGAGCGGTTTCCAGAGGAACTTCTGCCGCAAATATGAGAGCGTCGCGGATTGCAATGGCCCGGCGGGACTTGTCTTCGTCACTCTCTTTGGGCAGTGAGTAGGCCTTGCGTACGTGCTCGTAAGACTCAGCGTCACGCTCAACCAGCAGCGTGAGCTGCCTGCGCAGGTTGGCAGCTTCAGTTGCGATGCCCTTCATTTCTTCTTCAACGGCCAGGTATTTCTTCTTGCCAATGGTAAGACCGGCCACCATCTGAGCGAGCGCGGCTGCGAGAGCTCCCGCCAATGCAGACACACTGCCACCGCCGGGTGTTGGGCTGTCAGACGCAACACGCGAAATGAAACCGTTTACAGACTCACCGCCTGAAGCAGCTTCACGCACCTTGGTTTCGAGCAGCATTTCCTTGCTGAAATTGCGCAACTGCACGTGACGGGCGCCGGCTTCCAGCAGAACGCGCTCCGGCACAAGGCCCACGATTTCACTCCATGTGGGCACAACACCGTGAGCCGACGCCTCTGCCTTTACGTACTCAAACACGCGGTGGAGAGGTGTTTTCTCCGTGTCCACCAGATTCATTGAAACCTGAGCCTGTCCGTCCACCTCCATGCCCAGACCCTTTACATAGCGCAGGCCGCCTGAGGAGCCCCGGATGGCCTTGGCCACTTCCCTGGCAATGGGGAGGTTGGATTTGTCGCCCAGATAAATGTTGTAGGCCACCAGAAACGGTCTGGCGCCCACCGCAGTGGCGCCGGCGGTTGCGTGGAGTTCCGCTCCGCCAAAATCGGGCTTGCGTGCAGCGTTCGTGCGGACCTCCTCGCGCAGGCCCTCAAACTGACCGCGGCGAACGTCTGCCAGATTTTCCCGTGTGGGCGTGCTGGCGGCGCGTTCGTACAGATACACGGGAATGCCGAGTTCCGCGAATGCCTTGGCGCCGAGCTCGCGGGCGAGCGCCACGCAGTCGTCCATGGTGGCGCCTTCGAGCGGAATGAACGGTACAACGTCGGTGGCGCCAATACGCGGGTGTTCACCCTGGTGGTGGTTCAGGTCAATGCGGTCGCGCGCGACCTTCATGGCAGCGAGCGCCGCAGGCACGGCGGCCTCAAGTGATGCCGTAAAAGTGATGACAGTGCGGTTGTGTGAAGTGTCGCTCGAAACATCGAGAACATGCGTGCCGGGAGTATTGGCAATTGCGTCACGCAGTTCATCGATAACCGCCTGATTGCGGCCTTCGGAAAAGTTTGGAACGCATTCAACGAGCGACATCAACCGGATCTCCAGTGGAATTGGACTTGTTTTTATGTGGCATGCGGAGGGAGGGGTGAGATGGCGTGAGCACCCGGCGCCGCAGCGCGGCATATGCGTAATGAAATCTGGTTGGATCTTACCCCGAATCCAGTTGTGAATCCATACCCGGGAGAGTTCCCCGTATTTCGGTGGAGTACGCATGGAGGGATCGACATGAAGACTTTGTGGTTCATGGTAGTACAGATCACTGGCTTCCTGCAGCAGCCCGCTCAATGTTGGGGACTGCTCTTTCCTTGACGCAATCCTGCGGATTGAGGTAGGATTTGCCGAGGGATTTCCGTTGCCGGCTGTTGCCGGTGGGGCCCAATACCAGCCAGGTGTCGTGGGAGATATTACGTGATTCACATGTCACAGAAGAACCAGATGATCGGCCTCGTCGGGTGGCTTGCCATCAGCTTCATTGCAGCCGGCATCGGCGCTGCTGCGTCAGTACAGGCAAGTTCGTTCTATGCAGAGCTTGTCCGCCCCGGCTGGGCTCCGCCGTCGGCTGTTTTTGGCCCGGTGTGGACAGTTCTTTATGCGCTTATGGGTATCGCCGCGTGGCTTGTCTGGCGCGCCAAAGGTTTCCGCGCAGCTCGCGCATCTCTGGTTTTGTTTTTGGTGCAGCTCGCGGTAAACGCCCTGTGGAGCTGGCTGTTCTTCGGCTGGCATCTGGGAGCCCCGGCGTTCGCAGACGTCCTGCTGTTGTTGGTGCTGATTGTTACGACACTTGCCCTGTTCTGGCGTGTTCGGCTCCTGGCGGGTGTATTGCTCATTCCTTATTTACTGTGGGTTAGCTTTGCGTCCGTATTGTGCTATTCCGTCTGGCAGCTCAACCCGCAATTTCTGGGCTAACCGCCGTGCGTCTTTGGTCACTCCATCCCAAATATCTGGACGCAAAGGGGCTTGTTGCGCTTTGGCGTGAGGCTCTGCTGGCGAAAGCTGTACTGCGCGGCGAAACGCGCGGCTACGTTCATCACCCGCAGCTTGAGCGGTTCCGCGAGCATCCGCAACCACGTTCAGCAATCAATGCTTACCTTGCCGCAGTCCAGGACGAAGCAACGGCTCGGGGCTACAGCTTCGACCGTACCAAGGTCGGCCCGGTTGGGGCTGTTCGGAATATTTCGATCACGGTGGGGCAGCTTGCATTCGAGTGGCACCATTTACAATGCAAGTTGGCTGTTCGCAGCCCGGCGGTTTATGCACAATGGACTGAGGTAGCCACGCCAGCATGCCATCCGTTGTTCCGTTGTGAGCCCGGTGGAGTTGCATCGTGGGAGCGTGCGGTAAGTGGTACCTGACGAGTCACACCAGCCGAACTGCCATTGCCTGCGGTGTCGAAATCATCTGGGCATGTACTTGCCCCGCTTTGGTAGAGGGCGGAGAGTGGGCTTTCAAGGAGCTGCTGGTACACCGGCATGAAGCGATGCTTCGTCAGCAACTCGCACCGGAGGGTGGTAACGCTGCTCTCAACCACCGCGTTGCTCACACCCGCCGCAAAAACTACGTTTCACCAATGTCTCGTATATTCAGCGGCATCCAGCCATCGGGTGAGCTTCACATAGGCAATTATCTGGGCGCAGTCAAGAACTGGGTCCAGCTTCAGGACATCCTTCCGGGTGCTCTCTATTGTGTGGTGGATTATCACGCCATAACCGGCAACTACGACCCCGCCGTACTCCGCCAGAGACGCTGGGAAATGACGCGTTCACTGCTGGCCGCAGGAGTGGACCCGGCAAAGGCCACGCTGTTTATGCAGAGCGACGTGCCCGAGCACATGGAGCTTTCCTGGATCTTCACCACCCACACACCGCTGGGTGACCTGGAGCGACAGACGCAGTTCAAGGACAAATCGTCGAAGATGGAAAGCATTCCGGCCGGCCTGCTCATGTATCCGGTTCTCCAGGCAGCCGACATCCTGCTCTACCGCGCCGACACGGTTCCCGTGGGCGAGGATCAGGTGCAGCATCTGGAGTTGGCCCGTGATACCGCCAGACGCTGGAATGCCCGCTTTGGCGAGGGATTCTTCCCAGAACCCAAGCCGCGCCTCACACCAACGCGCCGCATTCTGGGTCTGGATGGCAAGGCCAAGATGTCCAAGTCACTCGGCAACACCATTGCGCTCAACGAAACGGACGATGAGATCTGGGCCAAGCTGAGACCCGCTGTCACCGATCCACAGCGCGTGCGAAAGACCGATCCGGGCCGGCCCGAGGTGTGCAATATATTTTCGCTTCACAAGGCATTCTCCTCACAGGAGACTCAGGATCATGTGGCGCACCAGTGCCGCACTGCCGGCTGGGGCTGCATGGACTGCAAGAAGGTGCTTCTGGAGAACATGAAGCGTGAGCTGACTCCAATACGCGAGCGGGCTGCCCGTCTGAGCGAAGAACCACAGCAGATTCTGGACACGCTCGCTGACGGTGCACGCACGGCCCGCGGCATAGCGCGTGAAACCATGGAGGAGGTACGTGAGCGCATGGGGCTCAGTACCTTTACCGCAGTGCCGGCGCTTTAAGGTCGCCTGAGCCTCATGACATTGCGCCGGCTGGTGGTGGACTTGCAAAGCAGCGCCCCTCACATGCGCTTGCCCCGGGAGTGGGCGGCGGAGATCACTCGCAACACTTTGCCAGGCTGGGAGGTGCTTCACCAGAACACGCCCACACTCAGTCTGGGCAATGGCACCAATTCTCCCAGCGACGGGGCGCTGACGGCGGTTTCCACAGCCGAGGCCTATTTCGGCTACGGCATCACTCCGGCGCTGCTCGCAGCAGGTCCAGAGCTGCGCTGGGCGCACAGCGCTTCGGCCGGCGTCACGGCGTCCATCACACCCGAACTTCGTGCCAGCGGCGTGGTACTCACCAATAGCGCCGGCGTGTTTTCAGAGGCCATGGCTGATACTGTTCTGGCCGGTGTGCTGCACTTTGTGCGGGGTCTGGACCGCGCGGTCCGGCTCCAGGCTGTGCAGAAGTGGGACCGTGAGGTGTTCATGGCAGAGGGTGGTTTGCGCGAACTGGCAGACCACCGGGTGTTGATTGTGGGTACGGGTGGCATAGGTCAGGCCGTGGCCCGTCGTTTTTCAGCTTTGGGCTGTGAATGTGTTGGAGTCCGCCGTCGCGTGGAGCTTGGTGCTCCTGCTGGTTTTGTGCGGGTCGTCCCTGCCGATGCGCTCAGCCAGGAGCTGCCCGGAGCCGATGTGGTGGTTCTCGCGGCCCCTCTTACGGCTGGCACACGGGCCGCGCTGGACGCTGACCATCTGGCGTTGCTCCCGGCCGGTGCAATCGTCGTGAACGTAGCGCGTGGACCGCTGCTGGACGCTGTCGCCCTGCTCGAGCTGCTCGATCGGGGCGGCTTGCGTGGAGCGGTATTGGATGTGTTCGACAAGGAACCTCTTTCGGCCGACAGTCCACTCTGGCGTCATCCGCGCGTGCTCATCACACCGCACGTCTCTGGTGTGGCTCCCGGCCATACCTGGAAGCGGTCGATAGCGCTGTTCATGCACAACTGGCGGCAGTGGGATGCCGGCCAGCCACTTCGCAACGTAGTGGACCTCGACGCCGGCTACTGAACTCTTCGCGGGCGGCGATGGCACCTGGCTATACCGGGTGCACCCACCGCGTCTTACCGGATGTGTGGGGAAGAGATTCCGTGGCAATCGAACGTATCATTAAAGCCGCAGTTGAGCGTGGTGCGTCGGACGTGCATATAAAGGCCGGCGACTTCGTGCGCGCACGCATAGACGGCCGACTCATGGTGCTTACCCGTCAGACACTCTCGGCGGAACAGACCCGTGCAATTGCGCTGCATCTCATGGAGTCCGACGCCGATCGCGCTGACATTGATACGCTCCGGGACCACGATTGCTCATGGGCATCTCCGGGTGTGGGTCGTTTTCGCGTGAATATCATGCGACAGCGCTCAGCGCATTCTATAGTGATGCGTGTGATCCCGGAACAGGTGCCCACCGTGAGTTCGCTGCGGCTTCCGCCGGTTTTGTCGCGCATAGCTCACACCGAGCGTGGCATGGTGCTCGTCACTGGTGTAACGGGATCGGGAAAGTCGAGCACCATGGCGGCATTGGTACATGAGATAAACGCGTCATACGAAAAGCACATACTCACGCTTGAGAACCCCATTGAGTATCTGCACACCGATCTGAGGAGCTCGGTCACACAGCGCGAAGTTGGTGTGGACACCGACTCATTCCGGCTTGGACTGCGCGCTGCATTGCGTCAGGACCCGGATGTGATACTCATAGGCGAAATGCGTGACGCCGAGACCATTGATACCGCGATGAAGGCCGCGGAGACCGGTCACTTGCTTATTTCCACACTGCACACGCCCGACGCGCAGAGTACCATCATGCGCATAGTGGCGATGTTTCCGCCAGAGGAGCAGTTAGTGGTGCGCACGCGTCTTGCCGAGTCATTGCATGCCGTGATATCGCAGCGCCTGCTGCCGTGCAAGAACGGAAAGGGGCGTGTCGTGGCGGCGGAAGTAATGATAGTTACGAGCACAATTCGCGATCTGATTGCGGACGGCGATATTGCGGAGATTCGCGACTACATGGCCGATGGTGCTCAGTATGGGATGCAGACATTTGATCAGCATCTTACAGAATTGGTGAATGCGGACGAGATCAGTTTCGAAGTGGCGAAGGGTGCGGCAACCAACCCGGCCGACTTTGAGCTTGGATTCCGCATGGGGCGCAGCGGTCAGGCAGCACAGGGCGGCGGCACTAATGGTGCTGCCAGGCCTGGAGTGGGGGGAGTAGCTGCGGGTGCAGGGAGCTTCAGTGCTGCGGAGCAGTCGTTGCGTGCCGCCACGGTTACAAGCGGCACATCGGCAGTGAGCGCCGTTGGCGCGGATCGCTTGAACGCTGAGTCGGCTCTGTCACTGGGGCTTGGTACGGTGTTGCCTCCTCTTTCCAGTGATGCAGCCACTGGCGGTGCCGGCGGTGCTGGTGTCGTGACCAGTCCGAATCCATTGGCTGGGGACACCACGGTGTTTGGCAGCGGATTTGAGAGCCTGTTCGGGGTGTAGTCTGGTGTGGTTGCAGCAGGGCAGTGCGAAGGGAAGAACTGAGTAGCGCACGCGTGTGATCCTGCGTGTGATGGTGCGTTGTAATGGATTGCTAATGTGTTGCTAATGCTTTGCTAATGTAGCGTTATTGACAGAAGCATCGGGTGGCTCAATGGTTGGGTGAGAGCGTAAGCCTTAAGAGCCTGCCCATGCAGAAGGAAGGGGATAAACACAGTGAGAGTGTCTCTCCAGAAGACCTCGAGCATTTCACCGTACTTAGCTTTGATTACCAGGGGCGCCAACTGCGACGCCGGGAGTGTGTGGTGCGCAAGGGATCAGATGCGGCTTCTTATCTCGCAGACTATGCCGGTAGAAGCCCCGGGGTTGCAGGTCTCAACTCTCAGCGCCATCTCCTGGCGGGCAGCCCTGGAGCGTTCCCGTTCAGCATTGGCGAGGGTGTTCAGTGCTACTACACTGGCTTTGGTGACGAGATCGATTGTGATGGCATACGCTGTCAGCCGGTGTACGCTTCATTGCGCGCCGGGTCTCGCGGGAGTGTTAAGGCAAATACGCTGTCGAAGGTGGGTGGAGTGGCTGAGCCGGTGCCTTTTTCCCCAACCGGGTGGCTTGGGGATACCTGGCTGTGTAATGATGGTGGCTTTGTCGTGGACAATGGTGACGGGACTTCAACTTACTATCGTCCCGCTGGGTCGGGTGGTGGCGAGGGTGATGGTGGTTCTTCCGGTGGGGGCGGAACCAACACCTGTCCGACAGGTGAAATCTGGGATCAGTATACCTATGGCTGCGTGCCAGAGCCCACCGAAGATGAACTCATGTATTGCCCCAGCTCTCAGCCAAAGTGCCTGAAACCATTGTCCGAAGCTGACAGCATCAAGGTGGCGACTGCGATTGGCCTTGTGGACAGCACTGATGCTCTGTGTGACTCCGCCCGGGTTGTTCTGCTGAATCGCTTTGCGAACAAGAAAATCTTTAAGGGGGACTCGCTGAT
>CAZWSJ010000034.1:0-26973 GCA_964636415.1 uncultured Gemmatimonas sp.
CAGTACTCTTCACGCAGGGCAGGAATGAGTTCCAGCGCCTTGTTGAGGCCATCCTTGCTGCGGGCCATGCCGCAGTACTCCCAGAGTATGGAGCCAAGTTCACGATGGAATGAATCAACCGTACGCTTGCCCTTCATGTTGAGGAACTGCTGCTGACGCTGTCTTACTGCTTCCTCGGCACCACGAAACTCGGGGTGTGAGCTGTCGATCTTTTCCGTGCTTGCCCGCGCCAGATAATCACCGATGGTGTAAGGCAGTACGAAGTATCCATCAGCAAGGCCCTGCATGAGTGCCGATGCACCGAGTCTGTTTGCTCCGTGATCGGAGAAATTGGCTTCACCGATTACATGAAGTCCGGGGATGGTGCTCATGAGGTTGTAGTCAACCCAGAGTCCACCCATGGTGTAGTGCACTGCCGGGTAGATGCGCATGGGACGTTTGTATGGATCTTCGTCCGTGATGCGCTGATACATGTCGAACAGGTTGCCGTAGCGCTCAGTGATGACATGCTGGCCCAGGCGTCCTATGGCATCCGCGAAATCGAGATAGACACCCAGTCCACCGGGTCCCACTCCCCTGCCCTCATCGCACACATCCTTTGCGGCTCGTGAGGCGATGTCGCGCGGCACCAGGTTGCCAAAGGCGGGATACTTGCGTTCCAGGTAGTAATCGCGCTCGGAGTCAGGAATCTGAGCTGGCGGACGCTGGTCGCCTTTTTTCAGTGGCACCCATACGCGACCGTCATTGCGCAGCGACTCTGACATAAGCGTGAGCTTGGACTGGTGCTCACCGTGCGGCGGAATGCAGGTGGGGTGGATCTGTGTGTAGCAGGGGTTGGCAAACGCCGCTCCCTTCTTGTGCGCACGCCAGGATGCCGTGACGTTGGAATACTTGGCGTTGGTGCTGAGAAAGAAGGAGTTGCCATACCCGCCGGTGCCGAGCACCACTGCGTCGGCAACATGCGAGGTGATCTTGCCCGTTATCAGGTTGCGCGTGATGATGCCGCGTGCCTGACCGTTGACCAGTACGAGGTCGAGCATTTCCTCGAAGGTGTACATGGTCACCTTTTTCCTTGCTATCTGACGCTCCAGCGCCTGGTATGCGCCCAGCAGGAGCTGCTGCCCGGTCTGGCCACGCGCGTAGAAAGTGCGTGAGACCTGTGCACCGCCAAAAGAGCGGTTGGCCAGCAGTCCACCATACTCTCTTGCGAAGGGTACCCCCTGTGCCACGCACTGATCGATGATGTTCACCGATACCTGTGCGAGTCTGTACACATTGGCCTCGCGTGACCGGAAATCGCCGCCCTTTACCGTATCGTAAAACAGACGGTAGATGGAGTCACCGTCATTCGGATAGTTCTTAGCGGCGTTGATGCCACCCTGGGCCGCGATGGAGTGCGCGCGGCGCGGCGAATCGTGGAAGACGAAGCAGGAAACGTTGTAGCCCAACTCTGCCATCGAGGCTGCCGCAGACGCACCGGCAAGGCCCGCACCCACCATGATCACATGATGTTTTCTTTTGTTGGCAGGGTTTACCAGCTTCATGTTGAAGCGGTGATTGTCCCACTTCTTTTCTATGGGTCCGTCAGGGATCCTGGCGTTGAGTTCCAGCATTTCAGTGCGTCTCCGCCATGGCGTTTTCTTGATGAGTGGCTGAGGCAGTCACGGCAGGACCGGCAGTGGCTTGTACTGCACTGTCCTCCATGATGGCAGGTGCTTCAGGGAAGAGACCCGCCTGCGTGGCTATTGGAATCACGGCGAAGCCGGCGGCTACGATAACTGCCACTACCAGAGCAATGCGCCGCTTGAGTGGGTGTACCGACGACGGCGAAACGCCCAATGTGCGAAAAGCCGACCAGGTACCGTGGTAAAGGTGATAGCCAAGCGCGATGACTGCGAGCAGGTAGAAGCCCGCAACGAGCGGATTGGCCAGGCCCACATTCAGGTTGTGGTAGGGATCCAGATGCACAAACGATGGATGAACCCATCCAAGCGTCATGTGCATGATGTGATAGATGATGAACAACACGATGATCAGACCGCCGATGCGAATGGTTCTGGCGGCGAAGGTGGTAACCTGCGGCTTGCGCATCGCGTAGGCCTGAGGGCGTGCTGCCTGTGCGCGGCGCGTGAGCTGCACCGCTGCCACAATGTGCAGCACAACCGATACGATGAGCGTGATGCGTACAGCCCACAGCAACGGCATGCTGGTGCGCAGCAGCTCCGCGTATTTGTGTATCGCTTCCGGCCCTGAGAACATCAGTAGGTTGCCGGACATGTGGCCGATGACGAACAGGATGCCGATGATTCCCGTCACCGCCATCACGACCTTCTTGCCGATCGTGCTGTGCCAGAACTGCTTGAGACCGTACATGGACGTTGTGTGTGAGCCGCCGACGCAGCCCCGGGTGGAGCGGCGCCGGCTGGTTTCGGTTCAGGTCAGAAGGACACCGAGGCCATGGGGCCACGGACCGCTTCAGCGGACTTTTCCAGTGCTGCACGCTCATCGGCAGAAAGTTCGATCTCGATGATCTTCTCGATGCCATTGCGGCCAAGTTTGCAGGGCACGCCAAGATACAGCCCCGAAAACCCGTACTCACCCTCGAGCCATGCAGCACAAGGCAGTATGCGCTTCCGGTCGTAAACGATGGATTCAACCATCTCCGTGACGCTGGCGGACGGAGCGTAATAGGCAGACCCGGTCTTGAGATGTTTTACTATCTCAGCACCGCCAACACGCGCACGCTGCACGATCTCATCAAGCTTCTCGCGCGGCATGAGCTGCGTTACAGGAATGCCGCTCACCGTGGTGTAGGAGATCATGGGAACCATGGTATCGCCATGACCGCCCAGCACCATTGCCTGAATGTCGCGCACCGAAACGTCGAGCGCTTCGGCAATGAAGGAACGGTAGCGGGCAGTGTCGAGCACGCCCGCCATGCCGATGACTCGCTCACGCGGGAAGCCAGTGACTTCCCTGGTGACATAGGCCATCACATCAAGTGGGTTGGACACCACCAAAACGATTGCATTGGGGGAGTACTTCTTTATCTGCTCAGCAACAGACTTGACGATACCCGCGTTGGTTGCAAGCAGGTCGTCTCGAGACATGCCGGGCTTGCGCGCAATGCCGGCCGTCACAACAACAATGTCGGAACCAGCAGTTTCCTCGTAGCCGTTGGTACCGATCACGCGCGTATCAAAACCCTCCACGGGAGCCGACTCCCACTGGTCGAGTCCCTTGCCCTGTGGAATGCCTTCCACAACGTCCACCATGACGACCGTGCGACCGAGTGACTTTTCTGCGATGCGCTGTGCGGTGGTGGCGCCGACATTGCCAGCGCCTACTACGGTGATCTTGTTGACCATATTATGCCGGTTCTCCGAACCGCGAATGAGACAGTTGAGTGAACTGCACCAGTGAACTGAGTACATGTTTCCGTGAGTCCCGGCAGGTTGAGAACCCGGCCTCATCGGATCGACCTCCGAACAGGGGTGTTTTGGCAACTTAGAGCGCGGCAGTCATGCGAGCAACTCGCTCAGCCCCCCACCTGACTCAATGCCTTGAGACCACCAACCTTCATTTCAAGCAACGAATGCGACCGAGGCTTCTCCGCAAGCGCCCTCACGAAGAGCGACTGAAGTGCCTCCCCGCTCCGCAGGGTATCCCGCAGGTTAACCTCGTGGTTGCCAAACAGGCAGGTACGCAAGCGCCCGTCTGCCGTGAGACGAACCCGATTGCAAAGCTCGCAATAGGAATGCGACATGGGAGTAATCACTCCCACAGAACCGGGCGCTCCGGCATAGCGGTAGTATCTGGCCGGTCCATTCCCACTTACAGGTGACGTATCGGGCTCCAAGCTGCCATCACCGGAAAGCTCGGCCAGAATTTCACTTGCCGGTACGACATGCTCCCAGGTGAGCTCACGCATGTCGCCAACAGGCATGAGCTCGATAAAACGAACATGCCAGGCGTGGGAGCGTGTGAGTGCAGCAAAGTCGTGAATCTCGTCGCTGTTGATGCCGCGCATTACCACCATGTTCACTTTGATCGGAAACAAACCCGCCTCTTCAGCAGCGGTGGCTGCATGGATCAAATCAAAGCCGAGATCTCTTCTCGCAATGGCAGCCACACGCTGCGGTTGAAGCGAATCCGCACTGATGTTCACCCTGTCGAGGCCCGCCGCGGCAAGCTGCCGGGCCATGGCTGGCAGCTTGACTCCGTTGGTGGAGAGTGAAATATCCTCAATTCCCGGAATCGCACGCAGCATTGACACCAGTTTCACAAGACCGGGTCTCACAGTGGGCTCACCGCCGGTTATACGCAGCTTCCTGAGCCCCAGCGGCGCGAGCTGCCGCACTATTTCGGTGATTTCCTCGTAGCTCAGTATGTCGGCCCTTGGGAGCCAGGGCAGCCCCTCACGGGGCATGCAGTACACACAGCGGAAATTGCACCGGTCCGTTATTGAAATGCGCAGATACTCTATTGAGCGCCCCCACTGGTCACGCATCCGCTGTTCTCCGTTCAGGTCATCCGAACCTTTCAGCCGTCTTCACCGGCAGGCTCCGTGAACGAACGGGTCGGATCGACCCAGGACAGCTCTCCGTTCGCGTAGTGCTCACGCTTCCAGATCGGCACGCGGCGCTTCAACTCGTCGATGATTGCGCGCGCGCCGCTGAAGGCCTCCGAGCGGTGCGGGTGTGCAGCCACGATCGCCACGCTCACGTCGCCGAGAGCGAGGGAGCCGATGCGATGCTCAACGCACACCCGCAAGTCCGGAACCCGGGTACAAACCTCGAGCGCCACTGCCCTCAGTTCTTTTCGGGCCATGGGCAGGTAGGCTTCGTAGTCCATTCCGGTCACGGAGCGCCCGTCGTTTACATCGCGTACGGTGCCCAGAAAGATAACGACTGCACCGCAACCATCACTTTGGGCCAGCCGCAGGAGATCATCGAGGTGGATTGGCTGCTCTACGATGGCGGAGTGCAGCAGAGGCACTGTTCAGCCGCCCGCGACCGGCGGAATCAGTGCCACTTCGTCTTGAGGTTCAATCATGTGCTCAGGACGCACGATGTGGTGGTTTACCGCCACTGCCGGGTTTCGGGGCAACACATGACCACCTGGCAATTCCCTCATGCGCTCAACAAGCGAGGCTACGCTACAGGGAGCTTCTATGGCCAGGTCCAGCCTTTTTGATCCAAAGGCGTCTGCGTAGGAAGCGAAGAGCAGGACGGGGACAGTCACAGTAAGCTGCTCAGTTATCGGAATCGTCGTCGTCGATGAGGCTCGCGTCTATCCCCGCTACCATGGCGCGGAGTTCCTTGCTGGGCTTAAAGACCGGGACGGGTCTGGCAGATACCTCGACGGGTGAGCCCGTTCGAGGGTTGCGCGCCATACGGGTTTTACGCTGGCGGATCTTGAAGGTGCCGAATCCGCGAACTTCTATGTTCTGCTGATCCTGCAACGCCTCCTTCACCGCGTCCAGAAAGGCGTCCACTACGCGTGCGCAATCCTTTTTGGAAATCGTCGGTCCAGCAGTCTGGGCGATTCGTGCCGTGACATTTTCGACGAGGTCGGCTTTGGTCATGGGGCGTCCGATGGAGGCTGGGCTGAAAGACAGCAAGCACCGAGCCGTGCTCGGTGCCCGCGCAGCGAACGTATGCCCTTAGTGCTTGTCAGTCAAGCGCTTGGCCCACTTTCTCCCGCCTGGATTTTATGGCTTCGAGGAACTGGACGAAGAGTGGCACGGCGTCATGGGGGCCTGGCGCTGCCTCCGGGTGGTATTGAACCGCAAAGATGGGCAGCGTGCGATGACGCAGCCCCTCCAGGGAGCCGTCATTGAGATTGATGTGAGTTACTTCAAGCTCCGGAGCACCCTCAACGCCAGCCTCTGAACCAGCGACTGCAAAACCGTGATTCTGGGAGGTGATCAGGACCTTCCCGGACAGCAGGTTCTTGACCGGATGATTCCCGCCGCGGTGCCCATATGGCATTTTGACGGTGTGGCCACCGAAGTGGATCCCAAGGAGCTGGTGCCCCAGGCAGATGCCGAAAATGGGCACGCCGGATGCTACCAAGCCGGCAATTATGGGTAGCTGAGACTGCAGTGCGGCCGGATCGCCTGGTCCGTTGGACAAAAAGAAGCCGTCTGGCTTGAGCGCAAGGGCATCCTGGGCAGTGGTGTTGGCGGGCACCACGGTCACGCGGCAGTCGGCTGATTCGAAAAGACGCAGAATATTGCGCTTGATTCCGTAATCGTAGGCCACAACGTGATAAGGTGCCTGAGCATTGCCCCAGGCGTAGGGTTTCCTGGTGGAGACTCCGCTTGCAAGATCCAGCCCCAGCATGGGTGGACAGTTCTCAATCGCCGCTCTGGCCTCTGTCCCGGGCTCGTCTCCCGCACCTATCACGCCGCGCATTACTCCGGCGCTGCGAAGGTGCTTTGTGAGGCGCCTTGTATCTACTTCGGTAAGCGCTGGTATGCCCGATTCGATGATCCAGTCTCGCAGACTGGAGGTGGCACGCCAACTGGAATGCGTCTGAGACAACTCGCAGCAAACTATGCCTGCAACCTGTGCGCGGTCGGACTCCTGGTCCTCCGGGTTCACGCCGTAGTTGCCTATGAGCGGTGAGGTCATCACCATGATCTGACCCACGCATGAGGGGTCGGTGAAGATTTCCTGATAACCTGTCATGACGGTGGTGAAGACCACCTCTGCCACCGTGAGCCGCTCTGAGCCAAACAGGCGGCCTCGAAAAAGGGTTCCATCCTCGAGGAGGAGGAACCCCTTGATTGTGCTCTTATCCACCTTGGTCTTACTGCTTGTCGGGTGAGGTTGAGCCGGCGTCCGGCGTGGCCGGAGGCGCGGCTTCCTGCGTGAGCGGAGCGGCCGGAGCTGCCTGTGAAGGCGCACCTGGCGCCGTCTGTACGCCGGCTGGTGCTCCCAATTGATCAAGAACCGACCTGGGTACGGCTGAGCGGGCGCTCATGAGCTGCAGAATGAAGGCCAGGCCCATGAAAATGCCGCCGCACCACCAGCTTGCCTTGGTGAGGAGGTTGCCTGCCTGTCGACTTCCCAGCACGGAATCACTGGAGGAGCTGCTGCCACCGAAGCTGGCTGCAAGCCCGCCGCCCTTACCCGCCTGCATGAGAATTACCGCAGCGAGAACGAGCGCATCAATGATGAGAAGGATCAGCAGAAACGTGTACATGGTGCGTTTTTTCGGGTCGATTAAGCAGTGGGGCCGTGGGACCTGCAACCCGCGCAGCATTCTCGCCTTATCCTGAATGGATACTTGGAAGAATGGCAGATGAGAGGCAGGTGTTCGCTAAATGGCCAGCCTATAATGATCGTGGATTTTCTCTCTCCAGACAAGCCCCGGCCGCGAACTGTTCACCCAAACTCACCCATGCTCAAACACGCTCAAGCGTGCTCTATCATGCTCAGGCACGCACCAGACCGGCCCAACCGTCGGGATCGAGCGACGCACCGCCCACAAGCAGACCATCCACGTCTCCGGCTGCAAGAAGCTGCGTGGCATTGCCACGATTTACCGAACCACCGTAAAGAATTGGTATAGACACGGCGGCATGCTCTCCCAGCCTTTCTTTTAACCCTGCCCTCAACACCCCGTGAATCGCGGCCGCGTCTTCGGGCGTGGCAGTGCGTCCCGTACCTATGGCCCACACCGGCTCATAAGCCAGCATGATGCCGGCCGCCTGCTGTTCGTTCAAACCGGCAAGACCGGCAAGCAACTGACGAATCACCACCTCGGCCGTGTGGCCGCCCTCCCTCTGCTCCAGAGTCTCTCCCACGCAAAGCATCGGTGTGAGTCTGGCCTGAGCTATAAGGGCCATCTTTTTCGTGGTGGCCTCGTCGCTCTCGCCAAAAATGTGTCTGCGTTCTGAGTGACCCACCAGAGCCACCCTCGCACCCGCGTCACGAGCCATGAATACGGAGTTTTCACCCGTGAAGGCACCTTGCCCCTCGGTATAAACGTTCTGCACACCAACGTGAATCTCAGGACGCTCCCGCAAGGCCTCCACAACGGTGGTGAGCGTGATGGCCGGTGGAAAGATGATCACAGTCCTGTCGTTCAGCCGCGGTGCCTGCGCCAGAAAGCGCTGAATGAACGCTTTGGCATCGGTGGGTCCGTGGTTGAGCTTCCAGTTGGCTGCGATGATTGGCTTGAGAGGCATGATTACCTGACAGTGTTGGTGAGCAACCGGCATGTCTCCCAGCCCGGAACCGTATCGCTCCGGTCGACATACCAGGGCAGGACCTGCAGCGCGTCAGCGCTGATCGAGAGCAGCCACTCCGGGCAGCACCTTGCCCTCGAGAAACTCCAGCGAGGCTCCACCACCGGTGGACACGTGCGACATCCGGGACTCGAGCCCAGCCTCGCTCACGGCCGCTGCGGAATCCCCGCCACCGATGATTGTGGTGGCTCCCTTGGCGGTTGCGTCTGCCATGGCGCTGGCAATGGCACGGGTGGCTTTGTCAAACGGCGGTTTTTCAAACACTCCCATGGGCCCGTTCCAAAGAACGGTGCCTGCGGCCTCCACAAGCTCCGCATAACGCTGCACACTGGCGGGACCTATGTCGAACATGGCCTGGTCGGGCGGAATAGAGTCGCGCCCCACGCTCCTGGCCTCTTCACCCGCATCCATGGAACCCGCAATGACAGCGTCACTGGGCAAAACAAGCTTTTCTCCGGCCCTGTTGAGCAGCTCGTGTGCCATTTCCAGCCGGTCCGGCTCGACCAGCGACTTGCCTGTTTCCAGTCCCATGGCCCTAAAGAAGGTGCAAGCCATTGCACCACCAATCAGCAGATGGTCTACCTTGGGCAGCAACGCCTCAACCACGTCGATCTTGCCTGAGATTTTGGAGCCACCAAGGATTGCAATAAAGGGCCGTCGCGGGCTGGCCAGCGCGCCTCCCAGATATTCCAGCTCCCGCTCCATGAGCAGGCCCGCAACGGCTGGCTTGCAGAAGTGGGCAACGCCGGCTGTGCTGGCATGAGCCCTGTGAGCCGCCCCGAATGCGTCATTCACGAAGAAATCCCCAAGACGAGCCAGTTCCCGGGCCAGACCTTCGTCGTTTACCTCCTCACCCGGCAGAAATCGGGTGTTTTCCAACACCAGCACCTCGCCAGGAGCCAGGGATCTGGTGGCCGCCACTGCCTCGGCGCCAACAGTCTCACCAAGAAAGTGAACAGGCTTGCCAAGCAGCTCGGCCAGGCGTCTGGCCACGGGTGCAAGGGAGAAGCGCGCTTCGGGTTTACCCTTGGGACGCCCGAAGTGTGAAAGAATTACCACCTTCGCTCCCGCATCCAGCAGAGCCGAAATGGTTGGCAGCGCCGCGCTGATGCGCGTGTCATCGGACACGGCACCATTGTCATCAAGCGGGACGTTGAAGTCCACGCGAAGCAGTGCCCGGTGGCCATTCAACTCCCGGGCTGAAAGGTCACGTATGGTTCTGGTGCTCATCGCCTGAGGGAGGGGAAGACTTTTGCGACCGATGCTGCGCGGCTGTGCGAGCATGCGGCGGCGGAGACAGAGGCGGGGGTTCATCAACTCAGGAGTACCTGAACCCGAAGTACCCGTGTAAAGCAGAGTAAAGCAGAATAAAGCAGCCTGAGGCCGCCGATCGCATTGACTCGACGGCCCCTGTGTTTGCTGCATGTGTCTCGTTGCAGTTGGCTCAGAGACGCACGCCCACGAAGCGCAGCAGGTCTACGCAGCGCGAGGCATAGCCCCATTCGTTGTCGTACCAGCCAAGAATCTTGACCATAGTTCCGTCAACGACCATGGTGCTGGCAGCATCGAGCGTGCAGGAGTTCGGGTTTCCGATGTAATCGACCGATACCAGCGGCAGTTCGCTGTAGCCCAGGAAACCTTCGAGTGAACCGGACTCACTGGCCGCCTTGAAGGCAGCATTGACTTCATCCCTGGTAACAGCACGATCCACAACCACCGTGAGGTCGGTGAGCGACACATCGCAGGTGGGTACGCGCACTGAAACGCCGTCGATCTTACCCTTTACCTCGGGAATCACCAGAGAAGTGGCCTTGGCCGCACCAGTCGTGGTGGGGATCATGGATACGGCCGCAGCACGGGCACGGCGCAGGTCCTTGTGCGGCTGGTCCAGAATACTCTGATCGTTGGTGTAAGCGTGCACGGTGACCATGGAGCCGTGAACAAAACCAAAGTTGTCGCGAATCACCTTCACCATGGGAACAACGCAGTTGGTCGTGCACGATGCGTTGGAGATGATGTGGTGAGACGAGGGGTTGTACTTGTCGTTGTTGACACCCATGACGATGGTGATGTCTTCATTGGTGCCCGGAGCCGAAATGATCACCTTCTTGGCACCGCCAACAAGGTGCTGTCGTGCGTCCTCAGCCTTGGTAAAGCGACCCGTAGACTCGAGCACGATGTCCACCCCCAGCTCCTTCCACGGGAGCTTGGACGGATCACGTTCGGCCAGCACCCTGATGCGCTTGCCATCAACAGTGATGGCGTCTGCCTCATGGCCCACCTGACCGTCAAACTTGCCATGCACTGAGTCGTACTGAAGCAGATGCGCAAGCGTTGCAGTGTTGGTTAGGTCGTTAATGGCAACGAATTCGATGTCCGTCACACCCTGCCGTGCCGCAGAGCGCAGCACCTGGCGTCCGATCCGGCCGAAGCCGTTGATTCCAACCCGAATGGTCATTCGTGTCAGTTCCTGAAAAAGTCTTAGTCTGTGCCGGAGCGGTCACCGGGATCCGGAGCCCGTCCGAAAGTGACACCACTGATGATGCGCGCTCCGTACCCGTCAGCAACAAGTGCCTCTGCAGCCGCGTTGAATGTGGCTGCAGTGGTGATCACATCATCAACAAGAATGACGTGGCTGCCACTGAGCCTTGCGGATTTGTTCGGGGCCAGCGTGAACGCACCCGAAACGTTGCCTGCTCGCTCTGTGGGTGTCAACCGCACCTGAGAGCCAGTGTGTCGGTTGCGCTGCAGTACGTCGTTCCACACGGGGATCTTCCAGTAATGAGAAAGAGCAGAGGCAATCGCTTCTGCCTGATTGTAACCTCTTTCTCTCTGTCTTGCCCGCGATAGCGGCACCGGAACGAGGGCCGTGCGTTCTTCCAGAACGTCCTCCGGCCAGTCGAGGCGCGCCATGAGCCTCGCCATTGGCCGGGCCGCGGTCCACCAGCCCTTGTATTTGAGGGCGTGAACCAGCTCGGCGCCCGTGCCTAAGTCCATGCGGCAGACCGAACGCAGCGCTCTCACGTGGGGCGCGAGGCGCTCACACCACTTGCAGGGCTGGAGATCGGCACTCCCCAGCCGCTGGCCGGATGCGAGGCTCGCCGCCAGTGCGGATATGCGCGGATGACCGCAGCGCTGGCAGAGAGGCAGTGCCAGCGGCACAACTCTGGACAGGCATAGCTGGCAGACTATTTCCCGGGCGCCGGAAGAGGAGGTGTCCGCGAGGGAAGCGGACCTGCCCAGCGGCCTCCGGCAAAGGACGCAGGCAGCCGGCAGCAGGAAGTCCATCAATCCCGCTCCCCAATGAGCCAGGAGGCCATTACGGGGGCCTGGTGTGAGAGCCGAGCTGTGTTGTTTCACGGCAGCGGAGGCTTGCCACCAAGCGCTGCCCACATGATTTCTTTTGGCGGCTCAACTCCAAACCAGCACCGAAAGGCTTCAGCGCCCTGCTCCACCAGCATTGCGAGGCCGTCGCGGGCCACCAGGTCCCGGGCCAGTGCCGCACGTGTAAATGCGGTGCCGCCAATGGCCGTGCGTCCTGTGATGCTTTCCTCACCGCGTGAAGCCGGAGGGCGGTACACGAGATCGAACACTGCAGGTCGGGAGTGGAATCCGGCCGGATCCGCGGGTAGCTCGTCGGCCGGGTTAAGTCCCAGCGGTGTTGTGTTGACCACCAGACTGGCGGAGGCCAGTGCGTCCTGCGCCTCAGCGCTCCCAGGCGAACATACCATGCCGTTGAGGCCGAGTCGGTCCAGGAGTGCCTGGGCTCTGGCTGGCCCACGGGCCACGATTGTCGTGCCTGCGGCAGATATTTCGGCGAGTGCCAGGAGTACTGCTGCTGCGGCACCGCCGCTACCAAGTATTACGGCCTGCTGCAGCTTTTCTTTGCGCTCCCTGAGCAGGGCCTCAATGGATAGTCTGGCGCCAAGTACGTCGGTGTTGTGCCCAACCAATAGACCCGACTCAAACCAGAAGGTGTTCACGGCACCCGTTCGTCTGGCTGTGTCCGACAAACGGTCTGCGGCAAGCGCCACGGCTTCCTTGTGAGGGATGGTCACATTGCCGCCCGTGCGGGACCCTCGGCATTTCTCCAGCGCCGAACCCAGCATTGCTCTGTCCACATCCATGCGCTGGTAGCGCATGTCGATGCCACAGGCGTCCAGGGCAGCCTGTTGAAAAACCGGAGACAGTGAGTGGGCCACCGGATGGCCGATAATCACGAGCCCCGCTGGTGGCTCAACTGCGGTGATCCGCATTCAACTGCTTCCCGCTCTTCCTTGCTGCACCAGCCTGTCCAGTAACCGCTCGATTTCCTCGCTCAGCTCGTCGAAGGTATCGCGATAGACGTCGAGATCGCCGCCAAATGGATCACTGATGGGGCGCGCATTGCCTCCGGCGTAACCAGAGAGCAGCCAGGCGCGCCCTTGAGCGCCCAGCTCATTGGCACGCGCCAGATGCTGGGTACCCATTGTGAGAATGAGATCGGCCCCTGCAACAAGATCCGCGTCGAGGACCCGCGACCTGTGGTTCGACAGCTCAATACCGTGCTCCATGGCAACCAGCAGGGCGCCATCCGATGCCGTCGAACCGGGATGCGCATTGATGCCGGCACTGCCCACGCTCAGGTTCGCCAGACCACGCTCTTTCGCCATGGCGCGCGCTATGCCCTCAGCCATGGGGCTTCGACAGGTGTTGCCAGTACAGACAAAAAGAAGATGCATGGGTGAAAATCACTCCGTGAGCATACTGAGAGCGTCAGCGCGCGCGAAATCGGCTTCCACGGTGATCTTCATGGCGCGCTCACTGCCGGCTACCACAACCACCTTGTATCCCATTCTCTCTACCAGTGCCGATTCATCAGTGCCGGAAAAGCGATCGGCTCGTGCCGCGATAACTGCTTCTTCCAGCATGGTACGCGGAAATGCCTGTGGTGTCTGTGCGCGCCAGAGACCATCGCGGCTCACAGTGCGCAGAATCACCCCGTCTTCTGAAACTTCCTTGAGCGTATCCACCACAGGCAGAGCAGCCACGGCGCCGTGTCCCTTGCGCGCTTCGGCGATGACCCGCTCAATGGTTTCGTCGGTAACCAGGGGACGGGCAGCATCATGAACCACGGTGATCGCGATCTCCTCGGGCAGATCTTCCAGGCCACTCACCACACTGTCCTGGCGCTCGCGTCCACCCACTGATACAAGAAGGCGGTCCACGTCGCACTGAAACAGCCATGGCGGCGGATCTGCGGCATAGGCCTTAGGCAGCACCACCACCACCACGCCCACATCCTTGCGGATCATGAAGGACTGTACACTGTGCAGCAACATGGCCTTTCCTGACACCCAGCGGAACTGCTTGAGTTCTTCGCTTCCCGTGCGAGTGCCCAGTCCGCCTGCAACTATCACCACACCAACATCACGTACCGTGTCACTCACGGGTTTCGCAACATCATCGCGCGAAGAGACCGTGGGTGGCGGAATGATTCGCCTTGGCGGGCGAAGTGGATTGTCTTGTTCACTCATGGCTTCTCATGTCCGTTCTGTCCTTCAGTTTCGTTCGTCGCCGGAAGCGAATTGGAGCCCGCTCTGCAGCTTCAGAAACTCCTCGTCCGATACTTTCACTCAGACGCTTTCAGCGTCGAGAGTATGCCTCAACACATCAGACAAAGTGCGTACGCCTATGGCTTTCATCTCACGTGGCACGCGTCGCGGGATGGCCCTGTCTGAAAGGTATGCAGTGGTCATGCCCAGACGTGCGGCTTCACCCAGCCTGCGCTCGGTTTGAGACACCGGACGCACCTCGCCGCCAAGGCCAAGCTCGCCCAGAAAAATCGAATGAACCGGCAGTGACTTGTCGATGACACTGGATGCCAGTGCCATTACCACCGCCAGATCCACGGCTGGCTCCTGCACCCGCATTCCGCCAACAACATTGCAGAACACATCGAGTTGTGCGCAGGAGATGCCCGCTCGCTTGTCCATTACGGCCAGCAGGAGGGCAAGCCTGCGCGGGTCTATGCCATTGGACACGCGCTGTGGCGTGCCGTAGCCTGCGCGTGCAGCCAGAGCCTGCACTTCCACCAGCAACGGACGAGTTCCTTCCATGAGCGCACATACGGCACTTCCACTGGTGACATCTCTTCTGTCGCTGAGAAACAGTGCAGACGGGTTATCCACTGCAACGAGACCGTTTGTGGCCATGCGGAACACGCCGATCTCGTCGACACTGCCGAAGCGGTTCTTGGTGGCACGCAACACCCTGTGATCAAGCGTGCCGTCTCCCTCGAAGTAGAGAACAGTGTCAACTATGTGTTCAAGTGTCTTGGGACCGGCAATGCCACCACCCTTTGTCACGTGACCGATAACAAACACGGTGGTACCGGTTTCCTTGGCGAAACGCATCAATTGGGCCGCACATTCGCGCACCTGCCCGACGTTTCCGGGTGCGCCTTCCAGCAACTCTGTGTGAAGTGTCTGTATGGAGTCCACAATGAGTATGCGCGGCACTCTTTCACCTGCGCTCGCACTGGCAGCGGTGGCAAGTATGGTCTCCAGTGAAGTTTCGGTGAGCAGACTCACGCTGAGCGCACTTTCGCTGAGTCTCTCCGAGCGCAGCCTCACCTGTAGTGCGCTTTCTTCGCCCGACACGTAGAGCGTAGCGTGTCCAGCGGCTTCGAGCCGGGCCGCAACCTGCAGAAGCAGGGTGCTCTTGCCTATGCCGGGCTCGCCACCAACCAGTACCATGCTGCCCGGTACTATTCCACCGCCAAGCACAAAGTCGAACTCATCAAGCCCGGTTTTCCAGCGCGGAGTATCGGATGAAGTAACCGACCCCAGTACCACCGCTGTGCCTGCACTGCCCGCCTGCGCACGACGCATGGCATGGCCCGAAGCTCCACGAGGCTTTGCCGCTGCGGCAACCTGCTCTTCCACGAGCGTGTTCCATGACTCACAGCTTTCGCAGCGTCCGGCCCACTTGGGGAATTCACTTCCGCATTCAGTGCAGCGATACACGCTGCGCGTGCGAGCCATCAGAAGGGAGTCCCGCTCAAGTCGCTCTCTTCCTTCACCAGGCGCGGCCCATTGTAGTCACCTGATTCGCGGTTCCTCTGCGCCGGCGCTGATGCAGGCGGCTGACGATGCGCATTGTCGAAGCGCGTATAGCGTTTGTGGAAATACAGCTCCACCGTGTCTATGGGGCCATTGCGCTGTTTGGCCACGATTATGTCGGCCTTGCCTTCCAGCGACGGGTCCTTGAGCCTGCGGTCCTCGTCACGTTCCGCATAGACCTCTTTCCGGTAGATGAACATGATGACATCGGCATCCTGCTCGATTGCGCCCGACTCTCTCAGGTCGGAGAGCTGGGGTCTGCCCTTGTCCCCGCCGCTGCGCTGCTCAGGCGCTCGGGAAAGCTGTGAAAGCGCCACAACGGGAATACCCAACTCCTTGGCCAGCGCCTTGAGGCCGCGCGAAATCTGCGACACCTCCTGCTGGCGGTTTTCCGCGCTCGACTGGCCCGTCATGAGTTGGAGATAATCCACGATTATCATGCCCAGATCGTTCTCCGACTTGAGACGGCGCGCCTTGGCTCGCATTTCAAGCAGGTTGATGGCCGGAGTGTCATCAATGTAGATGGGTGCATGACTCAGAATACCCGCCGCCCGGGCCAGCATTGGCATCGATTCGTCGAGAGCACGACCACCTTTACGCAAAGACTGCACATCAATGAGCGCTTCCGACGCCAGCATTCTCTGAACCAGCGACTCTTTGCTCATTTCGAGTGAGAAAAACGCCACCGGCACCTTGGCAATTATTGCGGCATGCTGGGCAATGTTGAGCGTGAATGCGGTCTTGCCCATGGAAGGTCTGGCCGCCACGATCACCAGATCGGCAGGCTGAAAGCCTGAGGTGAGTTCATCCAGCTCGGTGAAGCCGGTTGGCACGCCGGTGACACTCTGTTCGCGCCGCGAAAGACTTTCCAGTCTTTCCATGGCCGGCCAGAGCAAGTCCTTGACACGCGAAAAGCCAGCTCTTTCGCGACTTTGTCCCAGCGAGAAAATCCTTGACTCGGCACTGTCCAGCAATTCAGACGCCGTAACCCTGCCCTCGAAAGCCTCCTGTACCACTTCAGTGCTCACTTCAATGAGCCTGCGCATAATGGCTTTCTCACGCACTATTCGCGCGTGATACTCGACATTGGCAACGGTCGGGACTGCATCGAGAAGAAACGACAGGTATTCACGACCGCCCGCATGCTCCAGCTCTGCCCTCCGCTCCAATTCATCAGCCAGCGTGAGCGGATCCACCACTCCGCTGCGCTCAGTGATGGCAATCATCGCACGGAACAGCCGCCGGTGAGCCTCGCGGTAGAACATGCTGTCGTCCACATGCTCTGCTGCACGAAGGATGGCATCCGAGTCCAGCAACATCGCACCCAGCACTGCCTGCTCAGCCTCCTCAGACCATGGAGGCCGACGTTCCTTGTAGGGATCACGCGTCACAGCACTGCCTGAACCGCCCGCAGCAACTGCGCTGCCTGCCGCGCTCATGCCAGTCGCGGGTACAATACTTGTCATCTCAGGATCTGTCCGTTTCGTTCGATGATGTTCTCTCGCCATCGGCCGCCAGGGACGCATCGAGAACGCGGCGTGCCAACTGAACGTCTTCCCAGGTGGGCCGTTTCCAGGCCTCATTTCTGAGCAGTGCGGCCGGGTGATAGGTGACTATCAGCGGGATGCCGTTGTAGAAATGCACGCGGCCACGCATGGAAGAAATCGACGCGTTGCTGCCAAGAAGTGTCTGCGCCGCCGATCGGCCTAGGGCGAGTATCACCCGCGGCGACACAAGCTCTATCTGGCGCTCGAGATAAGGCATGCACGCAGTGACCTCCTGCGGCAGTGGATCCCGGTTGCCAGGGGGCCTGTGTTTCAGAACGTTGCAGATGAAAACCGACTCACGCGAGAGACCGATTGCTGCAAGAATCCTGTTCAGCAACTGGCCGGCTTCACCCACGAATGGCCGGCCCTGCTCATCTTCGCTTGCACCGGGTGCTTCACCCACACAGAGAAAGTCGGCGTTGGGATTTCCCTCTCCCGGCACCGGGTTCCGGGCCGAGGCGTGAAGCGAGCACCTCTCGCAGAGCGCCACATGCCGGGCAACCGCGTCAAGATCGGGCAGCGTGGCAACGTCTGGCGCTGCAGCGTATGCCAGCTCCTTTTGTCCTGCCCGGATGCCGGGCTCAACACCCAGCCCCGACAGCCACGCAGGCAGCCGCCCGGGCAGCCGCCCCGGCAGATCGGCCTGCTGCGCTGTTACACCTGAACTTCGCTTTTCGATCGCACCTGGCGGTGTAAGTGTTGCACGCCAATCTGTAGAACCTGCCAGGTCCCCACGCAGCTCCCGCCTTGGCAGAGTCGGCACGTCGGGCCTGCTTGATACCCCGGACGAGAGCGCCTCGCCTCCTGCTCCCAGCAGGTCCAGCACGGAATCCACAGAAAGCGAATCGAGAACGTATTCCGATTCACCCAATTCCCTTCGCTGTTCAAGGTAGCGCCGAAGCCTGTCTCTCGCGTTCATGCCCCTTCTTGTCCGCTGGTCTCAGTGAAGTAGTGAATACTTGGAACGACGGACCGGAAGCGACACGATGTCTCCGCGTGGAGTTTGAGAAAGGGGGATGGGGCTGAAAAGGCGCCGTCCGGAATCTTTCGATTCCAGCCCGGCGCCCGGACCTCGAGAAAAAAGACTCAGGCCGAGTGCCGTCTGGCAATCACCTTGTATTCAATATCACCCTGAGCAAGCTCCTCGAGAGCCCGGGTGGTGAGTTTCTTTTCGGTGATCGAACGCTCGCGCGGGAACTCATTGAGTACACGTGCGAACTTGGCCGCCACGAGTACGCTCAGGTACTTGTTGGCCGCCTCTTCGGTCAGATCCCTGGGTGTGAAAACCTGCATGTATCAATCGCCCCTGCTGATTGCGTGAATTTCCTTTTCCAACTGCGCCACCAGCAGATCAATTCCGGCCTCGAGGCCGGGTTGCCGCTTATAACGCATCCCTTCAACATCTATAATTTCACCGATTTGCGCTACTGCCTCATCAAGATTGTCGTTGGTAACCACATAATGGTACCAGCTTGCCTCGCGCAATTCGGAGCGGGCATTCTCCAGTCTCAGGAGAAGCTGCTCGTCGTTTCCCTTCTGCCTGCCCAGCAACCTCGACCGTAAAACCTCGGCAGACGGCGGCAATACAAAAATCAGAACCGTATCTGGAAAGGCCGAAATGAACTGCCTTGCCCCCTGTACATCGATGTCCATGAGCACATGGCGACCAGCACGCAGCACTTTCTCCACCTCGGAGCGAAGGGTGCCGTAGTAGTGACCATGTACCTCAGCCCACTCCGCAAACTCACCCGCGTCCCGCGCCCGGACAAAATCTCCAACGCTCAGGAAGTGATAGTCCACGCCGTCTCGCTCGCCGGGCCGCGGCACCCTGGTAGTGCAGCTCACCGAGTACCCCATATCTCCACGGCCCTCGATAAGCCTATGGGCTATGGTTGTCTTCCCCCCACCAGATGGTGCGGACAAAATGACCGGAAAGGCAGTCATTCGAGGTTCTCCACCTGTTCGCGAATCCGCTCCAGTTCCTCCTTGAGGCCCACCACATCGTGAAGAATAGAGGTATCCGATGCCTTGCTTCCCGTGGTGTTCACCTCGCGTAGCATTTCCTGCAGCAGAAACCCCAAGCGCTTGCCCACGGGCTCAGCGTTATCGTTGCTGAGTGTGGCGCGGAAGGCAGACAGGTGCGACCTGAACCTGTCCAGCTCTTCTGCGATATCCATCCTGTCAGCCATTATCGCCACTTCCTGAGCCAGCCTGGCCTCGTCCACAGAGAGGCCCGCAACCAGTTCCTGCACGGCAGCGCGCAGCTTTTCCCGGTACTCCAGAACGCGCTCAGGGGCACGTGCCGCTATGCGATCAATGGCAGCTTCAAGAAGAGAAAGACGCTCCTCAAGTACCGCCACCATTCGCGCACCTTCACTGAGCCTGCTGTTGTCCAGATTGTCCAGTGCAGCCCCAATCACCGAAAGCAGGTCTTCCCTGCTCAATTCCTCCTTATTCTCCTCCCCCTGCGCTGACATCACCTCGGGCATGCGCAGCACCGTGGCCAGGTCCACGCCGCCTTGAACACCGTAGGTCTTGCACAAACGCTCCAGCTCTGCAGCAGCAGCAGCAAACCTTGCTTCGTCAATCGCAGTTACAACCTCTGCCAGTCTCTCGAATCTCACCGAGAGCGTGGCATGGCCGCGGCTGATAGCGCGACGCATGGCATCGCGGACCTCTGGCTCACGGGCTCCCAGCGAACCGGGGAGCTTGATGCTCGGCGAAAAAAAGCGATGATTCACCGTGCGCAGGTCAACATGCACGCGAAGCGAACCGAATGTAGCCACTGCCTGACCGTAACCCGTCATGGATCTGGTCATGGTTCGTGTACTGCGACAGGGGTTCGTGCGGTGGTACCGATCATAAGAATGAAGTTGATACGGATATGCTGCGACTGAAAAGAATGAAGAACATTCACATCACGCAGAACAGAACAGTATAGTCAGTTCCAGAACTCCCAGCGCATGCCATAGAGCTGAGTGGCAGGCGGCATTGTTATGCCGCGAATCTGCTCATACTGGCCACCGGTAAGGTTCCGGAACTGGTAGAACAGCGTAGCACGCTGAATGCGAATCTCCAGATGAGCCGTGAGCACCTTGGCTGGCTCGGTTATGCGCATATCAACGGCGTCCTCGCCGAGTGCCCCATAGAAGAAGGGCGTTCCACTCCGCATGTCATACCAGAGGCGTGCATTTATGCCGAACTCACCCTTGGGGAACCTGCTTCGCCACTCACTCTCAAGTGCCAGCTCGGCGCGCATCTGGCTCACCGGTCTCTGGAACTGGCTGCGACTCCAGCGCAGCGACTGTATGCCGAAGCGTAGATCCTTGTAAATGCGACCGTCGGCGGCGAGCAGTATTCCCAGTGACGCCGGCGCCGTGGTCATCACACCGGGCAGCCCCAGCAACTCGATATTGGGGATTCGCATTGCCGCTTGCCGCAGTACTCCACCACGAAACCAGATCTGCTTGTAGTGCAATGCGCCCTCAGCTCTGAGAGCGCTTGTACTGAGTCTCAGGTTCATGCTGTCAGCAGGCGAGTAAGAGGCATGAGATACGTTGAAAGCCAGCCATGAGGCCGGCCTGTACATGGCTGTGAACTCGAGCCGGTTGGTGGAGTCGGCCCCGTTGCGCTCTACCCAGCTCCCCAATGTGATACCGCGCCAGGCGAGCGAAGCGCGTAGCGCCGGCGCATGCGAAGTGCTTCCGCCGCGAAGTCTGGCGCGGTCGGTAAGTGAGACCGCCCAGTTCTCCGCTCTGTAGCCCACGGCCAGCAGTTGCTGGGTTCTGGAGGCCGCAGTGTCGCGCATGATTGCACCTGGGATGGGGACAGACGCAAGCGAAGCTACGTCTTGATCAAACTCTGACTCAAGCTTGACCCGCCCTGCCCGGAGCATCAGTTGCGACCATGCGCCAAGCGTCGTATCGCCATATCCAATACGGAGATAACCTTCTCGACTTGATCCTTTATATGAAGGCAGATCCTCAAAGCCACCGCTGTCTCTTGCCGCCGTTATATCACGGTCCCTGGCGCCCCCCTGGCCGTAAACATCCACGCTCCATTTGCCACTGGCCCAACCCAGACGGGCCATGAACAGTTGGACCGACCCGTCACCGCGCAGGCTCTGGCTGCTGCCGGGTTGAAAGGCTGAGACCGTGCCGGTTTGGGACGCTACCTGCTGGCCTCCGGCCTGGAACATGAGGCCGTTCCGCCAGCGCCTGGCCACGAAACCGCGAAATGCATTGGTATTCAGGTCTCCGGTAAAGATGTCCACGCGGGAAAACGGCGTGATGGCTGTGGCGGCCAGAGTACGCATCCAGACGCGGATCTCGCCGGCACCACGCTCAACCACCAACTCATCAAGTGTCCAGAGAGGTATCGAGGTGAGATCAACACTGCTCCCTCCAACGGGATCAATGCCGCCCAGTTCCACCCCGTCCAGAAAGTAGCGGATCCTGGTGGCATCGCCGTCAAAGGCTGCTGCGTGAATGCCCGCAAACCAGCCGCTTCGAAAAGTGGTAACCCCTGGTACCCTGTCGAGCAGATCGGCGAGGTCGAGTGCACCGGCCGACATGATCTGGTCGCGGTCAAGACGGTATCCGGTATCGAAATCAAGACCGCTTGCGGGCATCTCATATGCTGCGACAGGTCGTTTTAGAGTATCAGCCAGATAGGCCGCTCGTGCGCTGTCGCTTCTGGCAAGTATCCGCGCCCGCATGAGTGAGTCCTGCTCTGCACTCTGCACCTGCGTTGAATCGCTCACCTCTACCTCCGTGCGCAGTGAATCCTGCCGGAGTGAGTCGGGCCTGACCTGGGCGCCCGCCGCAAGGCCGGTACCCAGGATCAACAGAACTGAACAGAGCAGCGAGCGAAACAAAGTATCAGCGATCAGCGCGTTCGGGCTGCGTAGGCGCGGGCCAGTTCCACGAAGGTTCCCACCGGTGTGCCTGTTGGGCCCTTGGGAATCCACTTGAGATCGCTTTGTGAATAGGCGGTACCCGCCACGTCCAGATGCACCCATGGGTAACCGTCTGCGAACTGGCTCAGGAACATAGCAGCAGTGATTGATCCGGCCGGCCTTCCGCCCACGTTACGCAGATCAGCCACATCAGATTTGAGCTGCTCCTTGTACTCATCCCAGAGCGGCATGTGCCAGCCGGGCTCGCCTGCCGTCTTTCCGGCGGCCAGCACTTCGCCAATTGCGGCCTCATCATTGCCGAAGACGCCCGTGGCATCGTGGCCAAGGGCAATTACCATGGCACCGGTGAGGGTGGCGGCATCCACAGCAATGGCCGGATTGAAGCGCCTCACGAACACCAGCAGATCGGCCAGAACCAGACGGCCCTCGGCGTCGGTATTGATAACCTCAATTGTCTTGCCATTCGATGCCCGTACCACGTCACCCGGCTTAACAGCTTCACCCGAGACCATGTTGGTGGTGGAGCCTATCACGCCCACCACGTTGATTGGCAGTTTCATGCGTCCGATGGCTTCCATGGCTCCCATCACGCCCCCTGCACCCGACATATCGAACTTCATCCACTCCATGTCCAGTGCCGGCTTGATGGAGACTCCTCCGGTGTCGAAGCAGAGCCCCTTGCCAACAAACACCACAGGCTTCTGGTCGGCCGGGCCGCCGTTGTAGTGCAGAGCCACCAGTCGGGGCTCCTGGTGTGTGCCCTGTGCCACTGCAAGGAAGGAGCCCATACCTGCTTCGGCCATTTGCTCCCGACCCCACACCGTAATGGTCATGCCAAGCCGTCTGGCCATCTCATGGCCCGTTTCGACGAAGGTTTCGGGAGTACACACATTGCCTGGCATCTGACCAAGCCGGCGGGCAAGCGACTGCCCATGGGCTATCGCCACTCCGGCTTCGAAGGCGGCCTGCCATTCAGTACCCTGAGGCGAAAGTACCTGAATACCGGAAACAGCCTCTCGGCGCTCTGCGGGATCTACAGGGGTCTGAAGGTCAGTGTAGCTCCAGCTACCCGCGGCAGCACCAATAACGAGACCCTCAATTACTTCAGGGCCTGCAGTATCCGCGCCAGGTGCCCAGAGAGTAATGCTTCCCGTGCCGATCCGGACGGCCTGCCTCGCGGCGATGGCTGCCGCGCGTCTGGCCGAGTTGCGGTCCAGGGTATGGTTGCCAAGCCCCACCAGGAGTACCCGCTGTGCGCCGCGATCGGCTCCCACCAGCAGGAGAGTCTCATCGCGGTCGGCGCGGAAATCCCGGCGGCTTACAGAGCGACTGAGCGCATGGCCAAGCTGCGCATCAATGGGAGAGAGAGACTGGGTGAGGCCGGACTCACTCAGCGCACTGCCGCCGGGCAGCAGCACGGCGAGGAGCGGGGTATCCGTTCCGGCCGGTTCTGAGTGGTGGAGCTGAAATGTGAGTGACATGATTGACGGTAATTAGAGAAACGGATAATTGGGAATTTAAGGACTTGAACGAGCGATGCCCGGTATCCCAGAACGGAACACCGGGCACCTCGCTTTACTGGGGCGGGTGGACTCGAACCACCAACCGTCCGATTAACAGTCGGATGCTCTGCCATTGAGCTACACCCCATCGGTCACCACCAAAGCGTGGCCGTGTCAGAGCACGCATGACTGGCCATTACGAATCAAAACAGGCTCACTACTTCGCGGAAGCAGCGGGCAGTCCAAGCTACAAGGTCAGCACTCTGTGTTCAAGCGCGGAATGCTGCAGCGCATAGTTAGTGACTCCGGTAACTGAACTGCTGTGCATGCACCAGCGTATTCACCAATACATGCACCCACACATTCAAATAATCACCAGTGCTTCGAGCGGTTAAGAGTGCCCAGAGTGGGAATCGAACCCACAAGACCTTGCGGTCGGGGGATTTTGAGTCCCCTGCGTCTACCAATTCCGCCATCCGGGCTTTGACACGAACGTCATGCGCTGACGGCAGTGTAATCCCATGACGGCGGCTGCGCTACTCGCCAGCCTGCTACGCCTGCTACGCCTGCTCTGCGGCCCCGCTCAACACCTCAGAAGAACCTGAAGGGGCTCGGCGGTCCCGACGGAGGACGGCGGTTTGGCGGGCTGCCCGATCTGGAGCTGTCGCGGCTGCTGTCCAGACGGCGGTACTGCATTTCCTGCATCCCGAAACGCAGCTCTTCCTGCAAGCCCAGATAGCGCCCGCGCTGAGAGGGGGTGAGGAACTTTGCCAGCTCCCTCTGCTCGCTCTCCATAAGCTCCAGACGACGACGCTCAAACTGGGGTAGCTTGTCGAGCAGCTCGGCAACCTTGGCTTCGTCGGCCTTGGGACCAGCCATGAGTTCATGCCGCATCTGCGTGCGCATCATGAACTCTTCGCGGCGGAGCTTCTGCCTGCCTTCTTCGGTTCGGCTGGCCACTTCGCGCAGTTTACTTGCCTGCTCGTCAGTAAGGTGCAGACGAGCCCTCACGATTGCGTCGAGACGCTCCTTGAAGCGGCGCTCCAGCTCTTCACGCTGTGCAGCCTGTGCACGCGCCTGATCAGTGCTCCCGCGCTGGCCCGCACGGGTGGGAGGTTGCCCGGGACGAGTCTGCGCGCCAGCACTCGGCATCGATGCCACAAGGCCGAATGCAGTGAAAACACCCGCAAACGTGACAAATCCAACTGTCCGCATCAAGGATTTCATGATCGACCTGCCTGACACGCCACCTGAGCGCATAAACGAACTCATTGCCTCACCCGATATGTACCGAGCATACCCGCACGTGGCAGCGGCTCGGGGCTGTTGGCACCATCCCACTGATCGAGGCGATCCAGCATTGCCTCGAGTTCGTCTTCGCTGTAGTCGCCGATATCGCCGTATGAAACGGGTACGTCTGTGGCCGAAGCCAATACATCACCGAGGTTTGCGGCCATGCCCAGTGATTCGGTCATCAAAGCGGAACCCGGCTCAGCACCGGCCAGGGCAGTGGCAGTCAGGCTTTCGGGGAGTGCATCATGTCTCTTGGCCACCAAGAGAGACGTGCCGCCTGCCACCATGACCACGATGGTTGCGGCGACGCGCCAGAACGTGGCGGTATGACGCTGCAACCGGCGCGAGCGACTCCGGGTTGACGGAGGAGCCTGCATGTCGCTGGTGGTCCTTACCAGCATGGGACGCGACGGGTGCACCTGCACCTCGTTACTCCCATGTCCGGCTGCTGTTGAACCCGGACGCGGCAGGGCTGCCACTATGCGACTCACAGCCGCTGCATTGAGAGTTGTGGCGGGCACACGCAGAGCACGAACTTGCCGAAGAATGGCCAGATCTGATGTGCAGGAAGCACATTCCGCGAGATGTTGCCTGAGTTCTGCCAGATCAGACTCACACAGCGAACCGGCCATGTAGTCGGGGAGCAGATCCTGGAACCGTGGAGCGTTACACTCAGTCATCGAGGAACTCCTTTACTGCGCGCATCGCGTTGTGATAGTGTACCCGGGCGGACCCTTCTGTAGTGTCCAGTATTTCCGCGATTTCCCGGTAACTGCGACCTTCCTGCACACGCAGCGAAAATACATCGCGCTGCATGCGGGTGAGCCTGCCCATGGCAAGCGCCACCCTGCGGGAAGTTTCATCCGCCACGAGTCCGTCAAGGGCATCGTACTCCGTGGACAGGTGGCTGTCATCAACGGCCACATCGAAGCCACGCCTGGCCTGCGCCCGCCGTCGGTCTATTACCAGACGGCGTTCAATGGTGAACAGCCACGTTCTCAGTGAGCTGTCCGACCTGAAAGTGTCCAACGCGCCAAAGGCCCGAATGAAAGTTTCCTGCACCAACTCCTCCACATCTTCGATCGCCCCCAACCTCTGGGCAAAGCGACTCAAGGCTTCCGTGTGACGCTCCACTATGGCGGTGGCGGCGCGCTCATCCCCGGCTTTCCACTGCTCGATGAGCTTCCTGTCGATGGAAGCTTCATCCTGGGGACTGATCACGGTCATACAACTTCACTCGTTTGACGGGATGAGCCGTCAACCGTTAAGGGGCCGAAGCGCAGGGATTTGCCTGCTGCCCCGCCGGAGCGCAATTTGAGCTCCATGAAAACCCCAACCACCCAGGCAAAACCCGGCGAATCGGAGTCCACAGGCCCGGAAATCATAGCCCATCGCGGTGCCTCGCATGAGTGCCTGGAAAACACGCTGGACGCCTTTACAAGGGCCCTTGAACTCCGGGCTGACGCCCTGGAACTGGACATCCACGCCAGTAGAGACTCTGTGCTCGTGGTACACCACGACCCCGTGGTGATCAGCGCGGAAGGCGTCACTTCAGCCCCCATATCCAGTCTCACCGCCCGTGAGCTGGCGGCCATTCGCATGCCGGGCGGACATGCTCTTCCCACACTTGATGCGGTATTTGAGCTGGTGAAGCAAAGAGCTGTACTCTACCTGGAGGTTAAGGCGTCGGGCATTGAGGAACTGGTGGCTGAAGCACTGCAGCGGCATCCCCACAGCAGGGTGGCGGTGCATTCCTTCGATCATCGCATACCGGTGGCAATCCGCACATTGAGCCCGGGCCTTTCCATCGGCCTGCTGAGTGCATCATACCCACTGGACGTACGTGCCGCACTTCTCCCGGCCGCCGCCGAGGCGTGGTGGCAGGATTCAGCACTGATAGACGAGGCAATGGTGAAGGACGTGCATCAGGCTGGTGCACGCATCATAGCCTGGACTGTGGATGATCCTGGCCGCGCCCGTCAACTGGCGGCGTGGGGTGTGGATGGAATATGTACCAATCTACCTGCGGAAATACGTCAGGCGTTATCGCGGGGAGCCGGATCTGCGGGGGGCTCCGGGGGAGCGTCCTGAGGGGCTGCGGTTTCTCCGGGCTTGCGCGCCTGAGCCCGTGCCCGGGCCAGCTCGTCTTCCTTGCTGCGGGCGTTTGTATCGGCCACACGCAGGGCCTCCACAAGCCTGTTGTGACTTGCTGCATCCAGCCCCGTACCGGCCTCACCTGCACGGAAAAATGCGTAGCCCAGTTTCTGTGCGGCCTTGTCGGCCACTTCCCGCGCCCGATAGGCCTCAATACGGAGCTTGCCCTCGTCGAAGACATCCTGCGCGGCCTTGC
>CAZWSJ010000035.1:0-26598 GCA_964636415.1 uncultured Gemmatimonas sp.
GCAGCCGACCGCCATCCCGCTACGCGGACTGCCGGCGGCTGAGCTCAGGCGTTAGGTAGCACACGATCACTATCTACACGACCCAATGGCCAAGAAAGCACTCTCTACCAAGAAGATCGACAAGAAGAAGGTGTCTTCCGGCGTTCGTTTCACCGTCGCGCGTGGCGAACTCAAACGCGGACGTGGGCGCCCGGCGAAGACACAATCGCTGTTCAAGGTTGTGGCTGAGAAACTTCCGTTTGAGGCCTTGGACGACGTATGCAAAGATCTCGCGACGCTGCAGATCAAGCCCGCTGGGGTCTACGCCGCGCACGACTCGATGGGTTACGCGCGGTACGTCGGTCGAGGCGCGATCTTTACCCGCCTCAGGTCGCATCGAAAGGCGCATCCAGAGCTGCTGTATTTCAGCTTCTACGTCGTTGCCGACAAGGAACATGAACGAGAAATAGAGACGCTCGCGATCCGTGCGGCAGGACCTCAACTTCATTTCAACACCCGTAAGCGTCGCGTCGACATAGCACCAGGGAGCGTTCGGGATTTTGAAGCAGGCACAAAGTTCTACGAGCGACAAGGAAAACGCGGCCGTCCGCGCAAGCGTGCTACCTAACAAAGCGTTGCAGTCTGACAGCCGCGCCGCTGAAGCTGAGCGTTAGACCTCAGATGTGACATGCGGAGGAACCATGCAATCGAAAGAACACTGGGAGCAGGTATACACCGGTAAGCTCACTGACGCTGTTAGCTGGTATCAGGTGCACGCGGATCGGTCGCTGCATCTCATTGCAAGCGCCAATGTTTCGCTCACAGAGTCATTGATTGACGTCGGCGGCGGCGCTTCCACGCTGGTCGATGATCTTCTGGCCAGGAATTTCCAGGACATTACAGTTCTGGATCTTTCGTCGGCTGCCCTCAATTCCGCAAAGGCAAGGCTGGGTGATCGTGCAAACATGGTCAAGTGGCTGGAAGCTGATGTCACAAAGGTCGATCTCCCGCTCCATGCTTACGACGTGTGGCACGACCGTGCAGTTTTTCATTTCTTGACCACCACTGAAGATCGTCTGGCTTATGTCCAGACGGTGCTGCGCGCGGTTAAGCCCGGTGGGCATGTCATTGTGGCAACCTTCGCAGAGGACGGCCCCCTCAGGTGTAGTGGCTTGCCCGTCATGCGCTACAGCGCGCGTGAACTTCATGCAGAGTTTGGTGGCGCTCTTGCGCTTGTCGCACATGAGCGGGAACTTCACCACACTCCTTTCGGCACTACCCAACAGTTCACGTACTGCCATTTCCGTAAGTCGATCTCGTGAACGGTGAACGGTGAACGACGGCGGGGATCCAGAGCGAACACGTGAAGCGCCTGCGGCTGATTCCCAGACTGCTCAGGGTGCCGAAGACGCCTGACATGGCGCTCCCGAGTCTCAGGCACTGTGTTCACGCCATGAAGAATGGTATCGCACGCAAGGATCTTTCACGGGCGCGAGCGGAGTTCTTCTCCAAAGGTCAACCCTGCCTCCGGGCTTCTCCGGTGACCAAGCGCTATGGCTGGGGCGTGCATAGCGACTCCCAGGGACGCGTCGCCATCTTCGCCGTCGAGTCCAGGGAGTACGCCAGGCTCGCCAAAGACAAAACCTTGAAGCAACTCAAGGCGATGCGTTCAAAACGTGCTTGACGAATGATCGGAATTACAACCTGTTACAGCAGACTGTCCGCTGCCCGCCACCACGACTACCCGGGAGTGGCAAACACGATACCGTATATCCAACCGGCCAGTCCAAGCACTGACAGTCCCAGGCCCCAGAAAGAGACGGATGATCTCAGGGTTCGCACGAAGGTGCAGATGCCCAAGAGCAGGGCGCTCAGAATCAGCATCGGCAGGGCAAAAAACAATGCGATGAAGTACTCGCCGCCGCCGACCGATACGTGCTTCTGTCCAATTACGACCGCAAGCATTGGCAAGCTGGCCCACACCGACAATACGAGAGACAGCCAACCCAGAATCGTCAGAATCCGGGCGGTGATACCAGTCGGAAGTATTGGTGCAGTCGAAATCATATTGGGTGGCTAACCGGGTAATTATACGACCAAGTCATGGTCCCATCCGCTCCGGTCATATCCCAATTTGCTCCCGGCGGTGCACAACTGTATGCTCACCAGGAAACTGTTCTTCTGTACCCACCCGC
This sequence comes from uncultured Gemmatimonas sp., assembly GCA_964636415.1. Classification (GTDB taxonomy): domain Bacteria; phylum Gemmatimonadota; class Gemmatimonadetes; order Gemmatimonadales; family Gemmatimonadaceae; genus Gemmatimonas. The sequence goes on from CAZWSJ010000035.1 coordinate 2,175, forward strand.
TTTCAGAATGCAGCCCCGGGTCCGCCCCCGCCGCAATACCGGACACCTCACCATGCTACTGACATCCCGCGCACTCCTCCTCCTCCTGTCCCTCGCAGGTACGCTGACGGTTTCGTCAGTTACCCTCGCGCAGACGCCCGATGCAGGACTCTACATGCCACGCCCCATAAAGAAGGCATACGAGCGCGGAACGCGATCACCTGACGGACGCCCAGGGACCGGATACTGGCAGAACCGGGGCAGTTACGATATCGACGTCACGCTGGAACCGCCCTCGCGGCTGGTCAGAGGCACAGAGCGGATCACATACACGAACAACAGCCCGGATACTCTTCGCACGCTGGGCGTCAAGCTGTTCATGAATGAACACAAGGCAGGCTCCCCGCACATCGGTGCAACGAACCCGGCCAGCTACACCAGTGGCATTCACATTGATGCCTTCAGTGTGAATGACATAGCACAAGACTGGCGCAGCTCACCCATGGCGCTCACCAATGCCAGCATACGCCTCACAACTCCACTCGCACCCGGTGAATCTGTAAGGCTCCGTTTCGCATGGCACTACGATCTGGCCGAAACACAGGGGCGCGAGGGCGTGATTGATTCAACAACGTTCTTCGTGGCTTACTTCTATCCCCGTGTTTCGGTTTATGACGATTACAACGGCTGGGACACGATGGATTTCACCGGCTCGCTGGAGTTCTATAATGACTTCAATGACTACACGCTCACTGTGCGTGCTCCGCGCAATCATGTGGTATGGGCAACGGGCACGCTTGGCAATGCTGCCGATGTTCTTGCGCCTTCCACACTGGCGCGCTTTCAAACCTCGCTCACAAGCGACACTGCAATACATGTTGCCACGCGTGCTGACATGGCTGCCAACCGCGTAACCCTCCAGGACACGATGCTCGCCTGGCGCTTCACGGCGTCAAATGTCTCTGACGTGGCGTTCGGTGTGAGCAATCACTACACCTGGGATGCCGGTAGTGTGGTCGTGGACAATGCCAACAAGCGCCGGGTGAGCGTGCAGGCGGCCTTTGCCGACAGCGCCGAGGATTTTCATCACATGGTTCGCTTCGCTGGCGATGCAATTGTGTGGCTGTCGAACAACTGGCCGGGTGTGCCATATCCGTACGAGAAGACAACTGTCTTCCAGGGATTCGCGGACATGGAATACCCCATGATGGTCAATGACGAGGCTTTTGCGGACAGCAGTTTCTCGCGCTTTGTGGCCGCACACGAACTCGCACACACATGGTTCCCGTTTTACATGGGCACCAACGAGTCACGGTATCCGTTCATGGACGAGGGATGGGCAACAGCTCTTGAGTATCTCTACAACGTGTCCACAACGGGCGCTGAGTCTGCCGGAACCATGTTTAAGCAATTCCGTGTCCAGGGCTGGATTCGCAACAATGCAGCTTCGGAGGACATGCCCATTGTCACCCAGGCCGATATCATGCGCGCTGGCACGGGCAACAATGCCTACGGCAAGCCGGCACTTGGATATCTGGCGCTCAAGGACATGCTCGGCGATTCACTCTTTGCACACGGGCTGCACGGCTACATGGAAAGATGGCAGGGCAAGCATCCCATTCCCTGGGACTTTTTCAATTCGTTCAACGACATAACGGGTCGCAATCTCAACTGGTTCTGGCGTGCCTGGTACTTTGAGCCCAATTACATCGATATCGCAGTGCGGAACGTTCGGGGCAGACGAGTTGAACTGGCCAATGTGGGCGGAATGCCCGCTCCCGTTGATATAGTGGTGGAGTTCAGCAACGGAAAAACAGAACGCTTCCACCAGACTGCGGACATCTGGCGCAACAACCCCACTTCGGCTGCCATAACAATCCCGGGCAGCGGAGCGATACGAAAGGTTACGCTTGACGGTGGCATCTGGATGGATGCGGTGCCCGCCGACAACACCTGGCCACGCCAGTAATGTTACCCCTAGCGGACACCGCGCAACCACCACACTCAGTCATCACACGTTGAACCTGAACAGCAGCACGTCCCCGTCCTGTACCACATACTCCTTGCCCTCGGAACGTACAGCACCCTTCTCACGAGCGGGCTTCCAGCCGCCCAGTGACACGAAGTCTTCATAAGACACGGTCTCGGCGCGAATAAAGCCCTTCTCGAAGTCGCTGTGAATAACACCCGCTGCAACAGGCGCTGCATCACCCTCGTGTATGGTCCAGGCGCGAACTTCCTGCTCGCCCGCGGTAAAGTAGGTCTCCAAACCAAGCAGCTTGTATCCGGCTCTTATCAGACGGTCGAGACCGGCGGTCTCAATGCCCAGTGAAGCCAGGAACTCCTCACGCTCATCTGGCGGTAGCTCGGACAGCTCCGCCTCTATGCGCGCTGAAAACGGCACCACCTCGGCGTGCTCGCCACCGGCCGTCACCGCCCGGCGCAATGCGCTGAGGTATTCGCCCTCCTCGCCCGACAACTCGGATTCGGTAACATTGGCGGCATAAAGCACCGGCTTGGCAGTCAATAGCTGCATGCCGGCCAGCGTGTTCAAATGCCCGTCTTCAAGACCGGCACGCCACAAGGGCCTGCCCTCCGACAACGCTGTGTTGGCCGCTTCCAGTGCCGGCAGCTCTGCAAGCGCATCCTTGTCGCCCGACTTGGCCGTGCGCCTCACCTTGTCCAGACGCTTTTCAACCGTGGCCAGATCCGAGAGCGCCAGCTCCAGCTCAATTATTTCCTTGTCACGCACCGGGTCGGGATCGCCCATAACGTGTGTCACGTCTTCGTCAGCGAAACAGCGGATAACGTGAACTATGGCGTCGGTTTCACGGATGTTCTGCAGAAACTTGTTGCCCAGACCCTCGCCCTGAGAGGCGCCCCTGACCAGTCCGGCAATGTCCACGAACTGCACCACTGCCGGAAGAACGCGCTTGGGTTGCACAATTTCGGCCAGTCTGGCGAGGCGCGGATCAGGCACTTCGACCATGCCCACGTTGGGTTCGACTGTGCAAAATGGGTAGTTGGCTGCCTCCGCCCTGGCGGCTGTCAGGGCGTTAAAAAGCGTGGATTTGCCAACATTGGGAAGACCTACAATACCGAGGCGAAGCATCTGAACGTTTTGTACCTGTAAGAACTCTATGAAAAACCCGGTGGCTCAACCAACCGGGTTTGTAATTACCGTTTGCGTCAGCACAACCTCCACAATTCGAGCACAGAAAACAAGCAAGACAAATTTCATTGACATAAGACTAAGGGCCTATATATTGATTTCCATTCCCGTTGTTATCAGTAGGCGCAGTCTGTACCGGAGCCAGCCATCAATGAAACGCAGCGCCTGCCTCATGCGGCCCATGTGGCTGCTCACCACTGCCGTGGCTGGATTTTCGGGTCAAACGCAGGCACAGCCAGCTTCGGCACGCCCCGGTGCGGATACGGTTCGCGGCACGGTATACGACAGTCTCATATCTGCACCGCTGCAGGGCGCGCTGGTTCTGGGCTCTACATCGGCTGGTGGCCAGGTGGTCCAGAGCTTCACCGATGATGGTGGAAGATTTGAACTGACTGCGTCAGCCCCCATTACAAGCCTCACGGTATATCACGACAACTTCGAGTTCGCCGGCATCAGCGGTCTTGGTGCCACACGGCCTCCAGGCACTCAGCCCTGGAGGGCACAGATCGCAACTCCTTCGCTGTCTACGATCTGGTCACGGGTTTGTGAACGGGCCATGCCGCAGAAGGGACCCGTGGGAATTGTGTATGGAACTCTCCGCCTCTCTGACGACACCACGCGGGTGGCAGGTGCTCCGGTCAGACTGGACTGGGAGCCGGTCACTTTTCTCGAGGACCTGGACAAAAAGCGCAAGGACCGCGCTGCAGTGCCCGTCAGCTCCACCGTGAGGAGTGATGAGAGTGGTGAGTTTTTCTTCTGTGGTATCCCCGAATACAGCCAGGCAGGTATCATCGCCTATGCCGCCGGACTCTCGTCATCAAGTGTTCTGATCCTCCCCGATGGACGACAGGTAAGGCGCATTGATCTGGTAATTGCCGACAGCGCCCAGCAGCAGCAGGTGAGGGGCGTGCTTACCGACGAGAACGGTCTCCCGGTGCCGGAGGCCACGGTGGAAATTGACGGTGCAGCGGCGCAGGTAATCTCCGGTGCTGACGGCTCTTTCGTTTTCAACGCCATCGCTCCGGGCAGCCGTATGCTGGCGGCACGCAAGCCCGGTTTTCTGCCTGCTGTGCTTGCAATAGACGTTCTGACCGGCGTGCGTGGAGGGCAACCGTTGCGAATAAGCATGCAGCGCGGGGTGACGCTGGAGGGCGTCAAGATTACCGCGCGGCGCTCGTTCAATCACGAGGCGGTGGAGTTCAACAGGCGAAGGCTGGCCGGGATGGCCAGCTATCTGGATGCCCGTGAAATCGAGAAGCTGCCGGACATTGTGAGTGCTTTCCGGAGCTTTCCCTCACTGGACGTGAGGGTTGCCCGAAACGGCGATTTCTCCGTGCTCGGCAACCGCATAAACGTGTCCGGTACGCCAGGGTCAATGCAGATGAGTCAATGTGCGGCTCATGTCTACGTGGACGGGGTAGCAGAAGACGAGAATTATTTGCGAGTTCTGCCGTTGTTGGGCCTGGCATCAATAGAGGTGTTCTCAAGTGAAGCATTCGCTCCAGCCAAGTACGCCGGTTTTCGCGGCAACTGCGCCGTGGTTCTTGTGTGGACAAAAGCATTCCTTATCCGCTAAAGCCCCCGACGGTACAGCCATGGACGGAAGACCTCGCAAAGTGGTAGAGTACGGGATGACCCGTACCACTTCTCCCAAGTCCGCTGTGAGAGCCAGGCTGTCCGCAAGGAGCGCAGCCGGTTACGCCATCACTCGTCTGGCAAGCGCTGCGCTGAGTCTGGCGGCTCTGCTGCCCGTACAGGCGCTGGGCGCACAGGTGCAACCGCCCGCGGCTGCGACCCCGCCCGTTACACCACGCAACCCTGCCACCACTCCCGATACGGTGAGGGGCCTCGCCTTTGACAGCCTTGCCTGGAAGCCACTGGCTGGAGCCATGATTATGGCTGAACCCGGTGGAGAAACAGCGGTCAGTGATGCTGCCGGTCGTTTTACTATCATTAGCCCGCAACGCGTCATGCGGCTCGTGGCCTTTCACGAGATGGCAGACGAATTGGGTCTTGGTGAACTCACGGCCACTCGCCCCGACAGCAATTACAACTGGGACAGGCCCATCGTGGCAACTCCCGGCATGGACGCGGTCTGGCAGCGAATCTGCGCACCTGCCAGACGACCATCCAGTGGAAACGGCGGCATAGTGTTTGGCACCGTAACCGGTGCTGATGGCAGCACACGAGTGGCCGGACTGGGCATGGTGCTGCAGTGGGAATCGGTACGCAGCATTGCCGACACTGTGGCCAGGGTCGAAAGCATCACAACGCGCAGTGATTCGCTTGGCAACTATGCCTTTTGTGGCGTGCAGGAGTTTGGCTCTGCCGCCATGGTTGCATCGTCGTCCACCTGGCGCAGCGGAAATATCTTTGTGCCGGCCAGCCCCTCTTCACTTCGCCGCCGCGACATAATTGTGGGCCCCACTGCGGGGCAGGGAGCCTTTGCCACAGTGCAGGGAAGGGTGGTGGATGAGAAGGGTGTGGTGGTGCCCGACGCCACGATCTCCATTGATGGCTTTGTTGCAGAAATTCAGTCGGGACCCAACGGGCGGTTCACGCTGAGAAACGTACCCACCGGAACCCGCATGGTGACCGCGCGCCGCCTGGGTTATCTGCCCACGTCGGTGGCCATAGACATCACGTCAAAGGGCGTGGAGGGTTTTGACATTCCAATTGAGCGCACCACAGAACTGGAAACAGTGGTGACTCGTACGGAAAGGCCCAAGAACCGCGATGCCAGAGAGCTGGACGAACGAAAGCTGGTGAACAAGGCTCGCTTCCTCGACTCTACCTACTTCTCGCAGTATCAGTCCACCCGCCTGGCACTCGCAACAGCACCCGGCGTGCGCACAGTAATGGGCAGGACACCGGGTGATTTCGTGATTCGTGGCCGCGGTGACTGTCTCGCGTCGCTCTGGGTCAACGGAGCACGCGAGCCAAACGATTACGACAATCTGCTTGCCAAGCTGCCAAAGGATGCCTTGGCCGCAGTGGAGATATTCCCCACTGAGATGTCAGCACCCGCTCGCTTCCAGACCCCCGGCGGCAACTGTTCAGTGATACTGGTCTGGACCAAGGCCCACATCAACGCAGACAGGTAACGGGTCAGGGGCAGATCCCGCTAATTGCTTTCGGCCGTCAGCGTCCCATGGTGCTGACGGCCTTTTGCGTTCCCGACCTTACCCACAATTCAACGACCTCGCCAAGGTGAGGGAAAAGCTCTTCCACCATTTGCCTTTCGTCACGCGGCATGCGCTGCAGCACGAAGTCGGCCATGTTGCCTATGCTGCGACGCTCGTCCACGGGCTTTATTCCTATCCTCAGCCGCGGGTACTCACGTGTTCTTAGATGAGACTCAATGCTCTTCAGCCCGTTGTGGCCACCCGCGCTCCCTGCAGCACGCAGCCGGAACTGGCCAGTGGGTATCGCTATGTCGTCAACAACCACCAGCAAATCTTCGGTGGGAGTCCAGTCTTCAGTCTTGATATAGGGACGCAATACTGCGCCGCTCAGGTTCATGAAGGTGAGCGGCTTTAACAGCCTCACCTTCTGGCTGCCCAGTGTTCCCGTGGCGATCATTGCGTTGCCGTTTTTTCGCCAGGAGTCAAAGTGCCACTGACTGGCCAGGTGATCCACCAGCCACCAGCCTGCGTTGTGCCTGGTGTCTTCGTATTCGGCACCGGGATTGCCAAGACCCACAATGACTTTCATGTGCATTGGAAGGCGTGCGGGGCGCGGAATGCGCCAGCGTGAAAAGACCATGCTGTTCGTACTCCTCGCCCCGTCAGCCAGCCATGGTCAGCCGGTGTGGGCTGACCATGGGCTGACCATGTGACATGGTGAAATTGCCGGAGAGGACCAGCTCAGGCGGTCTCGTCGGGCTTGGGTTTGCGGATGAGCTCCGGCTCGGCAGCCGTCTCCTCGGTTTCTGTCGCAGCCTCGCTCACGCGCGGTGCTGAAACAACACAGACGGTGGAACCCTTGTCGTCCAGAACCGTCACGCCAGCGGGCAGCTTGATGTCAGAAACATGCATTGGCCTGCCTAGCTTCACTGCGGTGATATCCACCTCAATGCGGCCCGGAATGTTGGACGGATCAACCTCAATCGTGAGTTCATGCATCACGATATCGAGAATGCCGCCTTCAACGCGCACGCCTTCGGGAGTTCCGGTGTACACCAGAGGACACTTCACGGTGACCGTTTCACCGGCAACCAGTTCCTGAAAGTCAACGTGGATGATGCTGCGCTTGTACGGGTGACGCTGAATCTCGCGAATGAGCGTGCGTACGCTCTTGCCATCTATGGAGAGATCAACGATGGTGCTGGCGACGGAAGTGGTTCTCAGCAGGCGATCCATCTCTCTTCCGTTGATGGTGAGCGACTGCGGTTCACGGCTGTGGCCATATATGACTGCCGGGATATTGCCTGACTGACGGAGTTTGCGTGCAGCGCCTTTGCCCGTTTCGGAACGGGAGGACGCGCTGAGAGTTGCATTTGCCATGGTACTGTCTCGGTAAAAAGTGGTGCGGGAGTAACCGGATCTCGGTCGTCCCGTCCGTTCGGCTGAATCCTCTCTACAACTAAGAATCCTGCCGTTACTGCTTCACGGCCTGCTGCTGTTGCCGTGTCCTGCACCAGAGTGTCAGAGTGTCAGAGTGCCAGTGTACGGCAACCCATGTCACTGCACACTCCGGTTTCCTGCAACTTCATCAATCAAAGAGCACGCTCACGCTCTTGTCTGCATGGGTATTCTTGATTGCCTTGGCCAGAAGCTCCGCCACGGAGAGGATCTTGAGTTTGTCGAATCGCCGTTCAGGTGCCAGTGCAATGGAGTCGGTTACAACCACTTCCTTGATTGGTGCCTCGGTGAGCCGCTGTATGGCCGGACCGCTGAACAGGGCGTGCGTTGCACAAACGTAGATGTCTTTGGCGCCGAGTTTCTTGAGGGCTCTTGCGGCTTCGGATACTGTTCCCGCCGTGTCTATCATGTCGTCGGGAATCAGGCAGTCACGCCCTTCAACTTCACCCACCACGTTCATGACTTCGGCCACATTGGCTCGTGGGCGACGCTTGTCGATGATGGCCAGGGTGGCATCCAGGCGCTTGGCAAAACCGCGTGCCATCTTGGCCGATCCCACGTCGGGTGCAACAACCACCGGGTCAACCAGTGACTTCTTCCTGAAGTAGTTGGTAAGGACGGGAGCGGCGTAGAGGTGATCGACGGGGACATCGAAGAAGCCCTGCAACTGGTGCGCGTGGAAGTCGAGCCCCAGCACGCGGTTGGCACCTGCACGTTCAATGAGGTTGGCCATGAGCTTGGCTCCAATGGCCACGCGGGGCTGGTCCTTGCGATCCTGTCGGGCGTAGCCCGTGTATGGCAGCACCGCAGTGATGCGCGAAGCGGAGGCCCTTCGTGCTGCGTCGATCAGCAGCAGCAATTCAAGTGTGTGGTCGCCTGGCGGGTTGGTGGGTTGCACCACGAAGAGGTCGGCGCCACGCACATTCTCATCTATGCGAACGAAAACCTCGCCATCGGCAAAGCGCGAACAGGTAACCTTGCAAAGCTCGAGGCCCAGCCATGATGCGATACTTTCGGCCAGCTCGCGATTGGCGGTACCCGACAGAATCTTGCAACCGTGAGGCGGCGGTGGGGCCTGTACGTCCTTGATGGTTTCATCGTCCGGGTGGGGGTGGCCGACGCTCCTGGCACTCATGACGATTGTCCCTGTGTGACACTCTGCGTGACACTCTGTGTGAAACTCTGCCTCTCGTGCATGCGATACCTGAGGTGATACCAGAAGTGAAACCGGATGTGAATTGCGGCGTGGCGCAGTAGCTGCGTTGGCCGGGATATGAACGTATTGAACGACCTTGTCGAAAAACGGAGCCCTGAGCGACAGTTCAATAGGGGCGGAGTGTCGCTGGTACCCATGCGGGCGCAGCGTCTCCGTCCCTGAGTTTTGTGCTGAAACTGACCAGCCCTGAAAAATAAAAAGAAGCCGCCATTGGCAAAAGAGCCACAGCCATCTTTAGGGGCGGCACCAGCCCGGCATGTAAGCGGGGACGCGGGGACGCACCAAAGCGTTGGTGACAAGCGCTGATGGCAAACGCTGCCGCGAGTGCTGCTACGGGCGCTGCTACGGGCGCTGCTGCGAGCGCTGGAGAGTAGGCCCACTTGGAATCGAACCAAGATCACCGGCTCCAAAGGCCGGGGTAATGACCGTTATACGATGGGCCAGCAACCTGAGTCGGGAATCCTAGTCCGCAGAGGCTGACGGTTCAACCTGTGCGTGACAATCGGGCACTGCGTGCGGGTAGCAATCAACCACCGCGCGTGGGTGGCGGCCAGAGCCAGGCGGCTCCGCGCACCCCGCTTGAATCGCCATGCTGGTGCCTGACGATGCGTGTGGACAAATCGGGGCTGAATACCCAGCGCGGCAGTCTTTCACCGAGCTCATCGGCGAGGCCGGCCACGTTGGACAAGCCGCCACCGAGCACGATGATGTCGGGGTCCAGCAGGTTGATCACAGTGGCCAGGCTACGAGCGGTGCGATCCAGCCAGCGCTCCCGCGTGGCCTGGGCTTCAGGGTTTCCATCAAGCGCCGCCGCCATAATTGCACGTGCGTCCATGGACCTGCCCGAAACCCGCGCATGGTCGTTTGCCACTGCCGGACCCGAGATCCAGGTCTCTATGCAGCCCAGTTTCCCGCAGTAGCACTCCGGACCCGGCACCTCCTCGTAGTTCGCCCATGGCAGGCCGTTGTGGCCCCACTCGCCTCCAATGAGATTGCGGCCCACCATCACACGACCCCCGTGGATGATGCCTCCGCCCACGCCGGTGCCCATGATCACCCCAAATACGGTTTCGCCTCCAGTGGCAGCGCCGTCTGTGGCCTCAGAGAGCACGAAACAGTTGGCGTCGTTCTCTGTACGAACCGGTCGCTCAAGGGCCGCGCTCAGGTCACGCGCCAGTGGCTTGCCGTTGAGCCAGGTCGAATTGGAGTTCTTGACCAGACCGGTTTCGGGCACCACCACACCCGGGATGCCAACACCCACACTGCCACTCTTGTCAACCATGGCTTCCAGGCGGCGCACCAGGCCAACTGTTGTGGCCAGTGCCGCCCGGTAGCTGCGTGGCGTGGGCACGCGGTAACGGGCAAGCTCCTGCCCGTCGGTTGCGAGTACTATGCCCTCTATCTTGGTACCACCCAGATCTATGCCTATTCGTACGTCCATGACCTGCCCGCCGGAAAGTTCAACAGAAGCTTAAACCCCGGGAAGCTCATGGATCAGCCGCATGGTTCAAGTTGCCTGCGTCTACGGCTTGGGCCAGCAGGGCGAGCAGATCGGACTCAGTCTTCAGAGCTTCCACATCTGCCATGTCCACCACGTAGCCGAATCGGCCCGCGATGGCTTCGTAGAGTGGCTTCCGTTTGGAAAGCAGCTGCTCGAAGCCCCATACTGCGAATTCATCCGGATCCACCTGGTCGTCGCCGGAAATACCCTGCTGCTCCTTGAATGCATGCCATGAGGCCGCAAGAAACTCTGGGTTGTAGTACATGGGTTTGGGCTGCTGGCGAAAGCGCTCCACAAGCATGCGCGCATGTTCATCTGAGCCTTGTATGTAAACGAGCATGCTGTGTGCAGCGAGGCATCTCAATACGGGATCGTCGGCGTCTTCCACGTTCACTACCTCACAGAGGCTGCCACCGGAATCACATACAAAGTGTGAGTAGCCGTAGATATCCCGGGCACGCTCAATGAACTGCGGCACATCGAGCAACGCGGAGATTTCGGCCTCGCGGTGCTGCGCCTGGCGCCTGCAATACTCCTGATACGGGATGCCGCCCCGGGCCGGATTACCGGGTTTGCCCAGATAGGTGGAGAGGGGGCTCAGGTTCTCGAAAGTGATATTGGATCGGATGTAAATCGAGTCGGAACGAAGGAGTTGACGCAGGAAAGGCACCTTCATGGCTTCACGCTTGAAGTTGTCCACTATGTGCTCCCCCATGTAGCGCGTGCCTATGCGGTAGTCCACGGAGTACTGAAACCAGTCGTACTTCTGGAGCAGAGCTGCCGTGCTGGTTTTTCCCACGCCGGACATGCCGAAGAAGGTGACGGCGTATGAGGATTGCTCAAGAAACTCGCTGCCCGAGGAAAATCGCATGGAATAAACACTCTCTAAGCTTTGTATTGAACAGCTATTGAATGGCTTGCTGTATCAGCTCATCAGCCATTGTTTCACTAAATACATCACACATTGCACAAATCAAGCCCGGCGGGCAGGACAAGCTGGATGTCCTGCCCGCCGGACCTTGTGTCAGGATCGTATCAGTTGTCGTTTGCGGCCGTGTTGCTGTTCTTGAGGTACTTGTCCAGCCAGGCTATCCAGCGTGCCCACATGTCGAGATCGCTGGCATAGGTGGCCACCGAGTGATCCTCGTAGGGATACATGTAAAGCGCGGCTGTCTTGCCAAGTCCCTGCAGCGCGGCAAACATGCGCGTGGAGCTTATGGGATCTGTGCCGGTGTTCTGATCCTCAATGGCGTGGTACATGAGCAGCGCGCCACTCAGCTGGTTTGCACGCAGGAACGGCGACATGTCGAGATATGTGGCCTGCGCATCGAAGAAGTTGCGACGCTCACTCTGGAAGCCGAAGGGAGTGAGGGTGCGGTTGTACATGCCGTCGCCCGCGATGCCCGCCTTGAAGTTGGGCATGAGCGTCATCGCGTTCACGGTGCTGAAAGCTCCGTAGCTGTGTCCGCCGATTCCCATGCGCTCGCGATCCACGAAGCCGGAGTCGACAACTGCATTGATTACTGCCTCGAGATTTTCGCGCAGGTCACGCGTGTAATTGTCGTTCATCTTGCCCGCTTCACCGTAGATGGGGAGATCGGGCGCGATGTAGGCGTAGCCCTGGGAAACGAGAGCCTGCTGAATTGAGGGCGGCCTGAGTGCCTCAACAATCGGGAACTTGTTGATGTTCACGCTGTAGCGCGAACGCTCGTAGTCCTGGAGGTTCGAGTATTCGCGCGGGTAGAACCAGATAATTCCCGGGAGCTTCTGACCCGGCTTCCAGTCACGCGGGAGCAGCATGTCCACCCAGAACTTGCTGCCATCGCGCTGGCGGATGACCTCAAACCGCTTGGCGATTGCACCGGTAACCTCGGGCGCGGCATCCACGTTGTGGGTTAGCTGCTTTGCGTCGCTGCTGCCTGCGCTGCGGAGCCAGGCATCCGGGATTGTGGAATAGGATTCCCGGTTCACGATGAACTCTGAGACATCATCGTCGACGGCGGCAACGAAGGTCTCATATACGTTGGCCGGACTGTCCATGAGTCGCGAACGGTTGCGCGTGGTGATGTCCATGCGGTCAACCCAGGGGCGTGGTGCCTGCTTGTACCAGTTGGCACCCGGAGTGCGGTTGCCGCTGAGCGCAACGGAGTTGCCATCTTTGCCAAGCAGAACATAGGAGGCGCTGCCCACGCGTCTTGTCAGAAGCTGGCCGGCAGTGGAATCGCTGGCTTGAGCAGCTCCGCCAAAACCTCCGCCGCCGCCACCGAAGCCTCCGCCACCACCGGGAAGGCGAACATTGCGGCCCAGATCGTAGTGCCGGGTGGAATCCTTGACGCGTACTGCGATTACCGTTCCGCTGTCGGCCACGAACATGGTGGAACTGTCGGTACTGAACACCACGTTGCTGAGCTGCGAGCTGCCGCGGTAGAGTACCGTGGTGTCACCCGGGCCATAGGGTGCGTGCCATACAATGACCTCGCCGAGCCCGGCCTGCTGGCGCTGTCCGGCCTGATTGCTGCCACCCGCTGCTCCGGCACCACCACCGCGTGCGAAGCCGCCACCACCAGCACCGCCACCGGCTCCCGCAGGGGCTCCGGTGCCGGCTCCCGCTCCGCCGCGACCGGCTGCACCCGGGCCAGCACCAGGAGCACCACCCTGCGGTCCGCCCTGCGGTCCGCCCTGCGAACCGCCGTTGGCCGAAACCGTGCGTATATAAAGCATACCCGACCCTATCGGGTTCCACTGCAGGTTGCGCTTGCTGGTATCGCTCGTGGCACCGCCTGCGCCGCCAAAGCCGCCCTGGCCGTCGCGCAGCGGCGTGCTCGTGAGCGTGGAAACCACCTTTCCGCTGGCATCCCAGAGTTCCTGAACCGAACCGAAGTTGTTCACCGGCACCAGATAGGAAAACGGCTCAACCATACGCGTGACCCTGAGCCAGGTGCCATCATCGGAGGCCGAGGCGCTGCGGATCATTCCGGGCTCTCCGAGCTGTTTGAGGGCACGGGTCCGGACGTCAATCAAAGCCACCTGTCCGGTGGTGTAGTAAGTGAGCTGGGCCTTTTCGTGTGGGTCCTTGAGCAGCGAGAAGTGCACCGGCTGGGGAATCGCACGCGGTTCGGCTATTCGCACCCACGGTCCGTCCTCGATATTGCCCTCGCCGTGGGTTGGGACCGGGCCGCGTGCCGAGGGAACCAGAACGGCTATGACCGACCTGCCATTGCCGGTGAATTCAAGACTGGTGGCCAGTGTTGCGAGAAGCGGTCGTTCGCTGAGGCGTGTGGACTTACCGCTGGCGACATCGGCCACGTAGGCATAACTGGCCCTGGGGAAGTTCGCGATATAGGCGATATGAGTGCTGGTTGGTGACCAGACGGGGGAGCTGACAGTGGCGCCGGCTGGCGTCTGAAGCGCACGTGTGGCGCCAGTGCGTGGGTCCACCAAAGAGATGCCCGTACGTGTGCTCGTGGTGACGCTCCGTGCACGGTTGGCGGCAGTGTCCACCTGCAGTCCGCCCAGCCAGAGGTGAGGCGCACCATAGGCCCGGATGTCACCCCTGTCGGCACCCGTGGTGCGCATGAACCAGCGCCTGTCGGGGCTCTGGTCGTCGAAGGAGATGTCGACGCGCGGAGTCATCACCATGCGCACGATGTTCTCCGGCGGGCGCACATAAGTTTCCGTGCGCAGAATGGCCTCGGGGTCCCAGCCGTTGGATACGGCCGACGCCGCAGTACTGCCGGCGGTGGGATTGGTGAGCTGCTGGGCCGGTAATGATGTGGCCGCCAGCAGCGGCAGCAGTATCAGATACTGCGGGATAGAACGGTGCATGCAAGCTCCAGATCGGTTTTGGGGATTCTTCTGGAATACGCGGCCCGGCCCTCTGGCGTTCGCGAGAGCACGAAACGCCGCGTCTTACTACCAGTCGGTGGGCCTGTAGTCCTTGAGAAACCTGCCCCATACATGTTCGCCCGTGTTGAACCCGTCAATGATCGGGTCCGTGATGCGGGCTGCACCGTCCACGATGTCCAGTGGGGGATGGAAGCGGTGTTCCTCAATTTTTCGGGCCGCAATGTGAGCCGGGTCCTCGTCGGTTACCCAGCCCGTGTCCACAGCATTCATGTGAATGCCGTCGTTCACGTAGTCGGCGGCCGCGGTGCGCGTCATCATGTTTAGCGCTGCCTTGGCCATGTTTGTGTGCGGATGCCGTGTGGTTTTGAATTTTCTGTAAAACTGGCCTTCCACGGCACTCACGTTGACTATGTGCTTGTCGCGTTCGGGTGTGCGCAGCATGAGCGGCTTGAGCCGCGCATCCAGCAGGAAGGGTGCTATGGCGTTCACAAGTTGCACCTCCAGCAGTTCCACGCTGGGCACCTCGTGCATGAGCAGGCGCCAGGAGTTGCGTTCGCGCAGGTCCACCTGCTGCCGGTCCTGATCGAGCTGGCCCACGGGGAACATCTGCTCGTGAAGTTCTCCGGCACGCTCAATGTCATCCTCCAGAAGGACCACTTGCGAAAGCTCGGCTGCATGAGCCATTCCAGCGACGGCAGCCGCAGTGGGCATGAGCGCTTGTCGGCCTCTTGCAAGCTCGTACGCTCCCAGCAGCCCTCGGGTATGTTCGGGCATCCGGGTAAGCACCTCACGCTCACGTTCCATCATATGCTCATAAAAGCGGGGCGGGCGACGAACAGTCTGGCAGGCGTTGTTGACAATGAAGTCCAGTCGCTCCTCTGTCAGGAGCAGATGCCGCGCGAAGGCCTCAACCGAGGGCGTATGCCGCAGATCCAGACCAAAGATCTCCAGCCTGTGGCGCCAGTCTTCAAAATCCGCCTCCGCAGCGTAACGCATGGCTGCGTCACGCGGGAAACGCGTTGTAACAATGAGCCTGGCACCGGATCTCAGGAGTTTGATTCCTGCCTGGTAGCCGATCTTGACTCGCCCGCCCGTGAGGAGAGCCGTACGGCCCGAGAGATCGGCCAGCTCACTGCGCTTGCTGTAGTTGAACTCAGCGCAGGAAGGGCAAAGCTGGTCGTAGAAGTGATGAATCACCGAGTACCGCTGCTTGCACACGTAGCAGTGCTGTGGCTCCAGCGCTTCCCTGAACTCCGTATGTTCGATGGTTTTCTGGACGTCCGAAGCCGGCGGGAGGTAATTGGGCGTGGTGAAGACGGTTTGCCTGCGCAGCTTTCTTATGCCCGTGGCCTGCAGTTGTTCTTCGGCGTTCCTCACGGCACTCTCGCGCTCAGCCTTTTTCAGCCTCTTGGTGGCCTTGACCATCTGGCGCCGGAGTATCGCATCGGGGCGTGAAACTTCACCGGCGGCCTTGAGCAGTCTCCGACGGTCATCGGGGTCAATGGCAAGCAGGCCGCTGCGATCGGAGGCCAGTGTTTCCAGCAACTCCGTGGCAGCGGCAACCTGTTTGGCCAGCTTTCCGGCTTCGGGGAGTCCCTGATCGGGGATATCCGGGCTCTTGAGCGGTGCTTGATCCGATGGTGTTGCAGGTGTTTGTTGGCGCAATTCTGGCATAACCCCAAAAGTTAATCAGTTTGGGCCGGTTGCGCTCGGTCAGGTATGGACCCATCAGGTTAGGGAGGCTCATAAGTGCCGGAGTGCGGACCGGTTCTGTTGGCTGCGGCCCGCATTGGGTAGTTTGTCCAGTGGTGACGTCTTGTTGATCCGCCAGCGCTGATCTGGCGAAAGAGATTTTTCAGTTGTTCCCTCCCCGAGCTGTAACCCCCTGCCGAAACCTGCTGCCCCGGAGTTTTCGGGGTGAAACAGAGAATCGTAACGGCTGTCATGACAGTCACTGCTCTCGCAGTTCTCGCTCCCGTAACTGGTCTCATGGCGCAATCAGCGTCTCTTCCGGCAGTGAAAATGCAGACGGCGGCTTCGGCAGGAACGATTGACGTGAAGTCGATACCGGACATCTCAGGGAAGGTGCAAACGGTCCGTGGCCTGGTGGAGCCGTCAGAGATCGGCACCACACTCATGCACGAGCACATTTTCATTGACTTCAAGGCGCCGCCACCAATGGTGCCGCCGCCCACCGGGATTTCTGTGCTCAAGGAGCCGGGCGCGGCTAAGGGCGGTGGAGGAGGTGGTCTGGTGGATTATGCCACTTCGCTGGATGAAGTCTTGCGCTTCAAGGCCGCCGGCGGTGGAACGATCGTCGATGTGACCAACTTTGGTCTCACGCGCGATCCGGAGGCGCTGCTTCGCATTGCCAGCGAAGCGGGAATCAACGTTGTGATGGGTGCCGGTTGGTACATGCGCACCCTGCATCCGCCTGATATGGATCAGCGAACGGTGGAAGATCTCACGAACATCCTCGTGCAGGACATCACCGTGGGCGCACAGGGCACCCAGATCAAGTCGGGTATCATAGGTGAAGTGGGAACCGGTGTAATGGGTGGCAGGGATGCACTCACAGAGAATGAACTCAAGAGCATTCGTGCCAGTGCCCGCGCCTCAAGACTTACCGGTGCACCCATCAGCATTCACAGCTTCGCTCCGGCGGCTGAACTCCAGAAGGCACTGGACATTATCGCGGCAGAAGGTGTCGACCTCAATCATGTGGTGATGTCCCACACGGGCACAGGCAATGTGGAGGCGATGAAGAAGTACACCGACCGCGGAGCCTATGTGGAGTTTGACTTCATGGGCCAGGCGCCGGGCCAGATGGGCGCCCAGGGTACGCTGCAGGAAGCCTCCAGGCGGGTTGCCGCAAACGTGAAGGCACTCATTGACGCCGGCCTCACAGACCGGATCCTCATTGCGCACGACGTGTGCATTCCCGGACAGCTCACCAAGAACGGCGGCGGCGGGTTTGTGTTCATCTCCAACCTGGTGGTACCCTCGCTTCAGGAACTCGGAGTGGCAGACGCTGTAATCCGTCGTATTCTTGTGGAGAATCCGCAGCGTGTGCTCACCTTTGTTGCGCCGCAGCCACTCGTACCGCAGGGCAGTTGATCAGTCCACTTCAAAGGCCAGACCTGGCGCCTTGGGGAGGCGCCAGTAGTACCAGTGTCGTTCCGCTTCCCATCCTTCCATGTGAGCGTTTTCATCGCCCCATATGCACTCATTCGATGGAACGGTGGCCTCAAGGAAGCGGCTGTCCAGTTCGTGCAGGTCAGACCATGCGTCGTCGTTTTCAGCAATGAGGCGCAGCTTGTGACGGACGTCGATGTCGTTCAGATAATCGTCGTACGTGAAGTTGTAGCCGCGCTCCACTTCGGTCACTGTGCGGGACCATTCGGCGAGCAGTTCGTCGAGATCGGGCATGTGTTGAGCGATTTGGAAAGTCGTGAGTGACCCGACAACTATGTCGTGATCGTGAATGTCAAGTGAGCTTCATGGTTCCGGCAGCCGGTTGGCCTGGCGTTTGAAATAGGCTTCGCCGTCTGTGGGCTTGAAGAAGGTGCGAATAGTACTGTCTGGATCAAAGGCAATAAAGGCCCCCGACCTGCGGTCAAATTTGGAAATGACCTTGTCCAGCGTGCGCGTGATTTCCAATACATCGCTGCCGGTCCTGGCGTTCCGAAGACTCCGCGCAAGTGCCAGATACTCTTCTGGCGAAGTTGCTCCGAATTCGGCTCCATGCTTGGCAAAGTGGTCTTCAAGGAGATTTCGGGAGCGGAAGCCCGGTGAGGCATCGCGGCCGGTGGTGGCGTTTTGACCGGTTCCCGCGTCGCCTGCCTGCACGGGGGCAGTTGTCGCGGCAGGACCCAGGCCGGCATCGGGCGTGATGGCTGACCCGGAGTTCTCCTGAAGAAAGAAGAAAGCCGAGAGCAGTATGACTATGATGGCAGCAATGGCGGGCTTGGATCGCATGCGCTCACGCTAGCATTTTGCGGGCTTCAACTCAACAGGCGGCCGGTGGCTTCGGGGTCGCTTCGAAGCCCGATTCACCGCCCGCGGAAAACTCCGCGCGCCTGGGCGGGGCATCATTCCGCGCCGGGAGGCTGACATATTAAGGGCCATGAGCATAGTGAAAGAGTTACTGAACATTCTCGAGCTCGAGCCGCTCGAAGTGAATATCTACCGTGGCCGCAACCGGGATCTGGGGTCAGGTCGTGTCTTTGGCGGACAGGTGTTTGCCCAGGCGCTGGTGGCAGCGCGCCACACGGTGGAAGCCGGGCGCGAGGCGCATTCTGTACACGGCTATTTTTTGCGCGCCGGTGACCTCAAGGCTCCAATCGTATTCTTTGTTGACCGGCCACGCGACGGTCGCAGTTTCACCAGTCGGCGGGTGACAGCCATCCAGCATGGTGAGGCCATCTTTCATCTGTCAGCGTCTTTCCACGTTGAAGAACAGGGCGTGGAGCACCAGATGGCAATGCCCGATGTGCCGGGTCCCGAAGAACTGCCCAGTGATCTGGACCTTATCAAGGCGGAACTGGACTCCTTCGCACCAGAGCTGCGAGCGGTACTGGCGCAGGAAAGGCCAATAGACATCAGGACAAACTCTCCGCAACTGCCCGGCCATGTCAGTGCGGGTGAACCGAGCCGCTTTACATGGTTCCGGGCCAGAGAAAGACTGCCTGATGACCCCATTCTTCATCAGGCAGTGCTGGCTTATGTGTCGGACTACGGTTTTCTGCCTACTGCGCTGGCTCCTCACAGCGTGAGTTTTCGGGATCCCGGAGTTTTTGTGGCTTCGCTGGATCACACGCTGTGGATGCACCGCCCATTCCGGGCAGACGAGTGGTTGCTGTACCAGATGGACAGCCCCAGCGCCTCGCACGCGCGTGGTTTCGTGCGAGGACAGGTATTCACCCGTGACGGCCTGCTGGTTGCATCGACCGCCCAGGAAGGGGTGCTGCGCGTGAGTTAAGGGTGGTGACCAGAGCTGCTCATCCGGCCCGGAACGCCGGGCTCCACCAGAGCCGTCGGGTCAGGCTGGGCAGGTGTTGCCAGCGCGGCATCAATGGCGTTCTCGAGCTCGCCAAGCGATGCATGAACGTTGCCTGAAACTTTCCACAACACCTGCCCGGATTTGCCAACCAGATAGGTCTCGGGCACACCCACCACACTGAAACGCTGCTGTACAAGACCGGCCGGATCGTGAGCGATGGTCATTTCCAGGTTCTCGCGTTGCGCGAATCCGATTACGCGGCTCGCGTCTCCCTGGTCCACGCTCACTGCAACCACCCGCAAACCCAGTTCGGCATATCTGCGGTGCAGCGAGTTGAGGTCTGCCATCTCCTCCCTGCATGACGCACACCAGGTAGCCCAGACGTTCAGGAGGGTTACATGGCCAGGTTCTCCGATCTCGAACAACTCACCCTGCCGGGCGCCGGCAATGGACCTGGTGGCATAAGCGGGCACCTGGTCGCCGGGCCTTAGCGGCGTGAAGGCATCGATCTTGCTGCCCGGCGTGCTTGCCGCTGAGCCACTCAAGCGTGCCCTTCGCATCATGACCTGCATGTTGCCAACAGCAGGCAGCGGCATAGAAGCGTGAGGGTCCTTCATGTCTGGACGTTTGGGCGCCTCGCTCGCCGCCTGTGCAGACTGTTCGGACCATGCCAGAGTGAGAGACGATGCGTCGTTCGTTACAGCGAGAACAGGGAAGGTGGCTACCTGACCCGGCGCGCTCACCACTGTGGTGGAGTCGAAACTCTGGCCACCGTTGTGTGAGACACGCAGCGCCACCTGTGGCAGGCGTTTGGTGCCGTCATCCCAGGTAACGAAGACACTGGGACTCTCAGCACTGCCGGCCACCGCAAGTTGGACGTGTGCCGGCTGAGATGCGTCTGCAACTCCCAGTGCAGTGGCCTCAGTAAACGAAACTGCACCGCTGGACGACTGCGTGTAGTACACGCCAGCCGCACCCGGCTTGCCCGTCCACCATGCCACGTGCAGCCTACCGGCACCATCCAATGCCAGCGATGGGCCGGCATGAGGGCAGCCATCGAAAACCCAGTTGTCATGATGCACCACAACCGGCTCACTCCAGGTGCTGCCATCGTCGTTGCTGCGGGCAACTACTATGTCACGTATGGTCTGGCCAAGCGAGTCTCTTACCACGGAGCGCCACGCGAGGTAAACCGTGCCCTTGCCATCGGCCCCTATTGCAGTTCGGCAGCATGGGCAGGACTCGGCGAAGCGTGAACTGCCGGGCACAACCCGCACATTCGGCATCCATGTGCTGCCGCCGTCGGTTGAGCGTGTCATGAACACTGCTGATTTGCCGGTACGACCATCCAGCCACGCCACATAGAACGTTCCATCCGATGCTGCGTGAAGTGCGTGGAAGTTGTGCGATCCGAAATCTTCACCACCCTTCACATCATGAGTGGTGTCGTCGGTGACCGTTACCGGCATGCTCCAGGTGCTGCCACCATCGTCCGAGTGAACGAAACGCAGTGCACTGGCGGGAAATCGCCTTCCGGGAATCACACGACCAACCACGTACAGCGCGCCCAGTGTAAGCGAGCCGTCTGCATGAGTGGCCCATGCGAGCTTGGGTGGTGCCTCACCGTGTGGTTCTATTGGGCCAAGCGGATCACTGAGTTCGCTGCTTACATCAGCGGCTGTGCTTCCCCTGTCCTGCGTGACGAGTATGTGCAGGCGGCCGTCGCTGCCGCCATCGGGTGCGGACACCCAGGCCGTGGCGTAACGGCCATCAGGCGCGAGAGCCAGAACCGGTGCAGCCCCCACCTGCGTGGCGGCCGATACTGTGTAGGGATCATCAAAGACGAGGCTGGCCGTATTGGTATCCGGGCTGGCATCGCTGCAGGCGAGTGTGAAAGCGGTGAGCACGCTTACCGACATGGCAACTGCGATACGGTTCATGATCAACGCCCTCCGGTGCTCAGAGTCAGTCCGGCGTTGAACACGCGTCCGGCACCGGGAAAGTAAAAGCGGCCGTTGCCTGCGTTGGTTGCAACCGCCGATACGTAGCGCTTATCAAAGATATTTTCGATGTTGAGGAAAACCTCTGCGCGTGATGCCCCGGTGTGAACGCCGTACAGTTCCCGGAAACGGTATGACAGCGTCGCGTGAGCCAGTCCGTATGTGGGAATGGCTCCAAAGGGCACCGACACGAGCCGCGGTGCGCGACCCGGTACGGTCTCCCGTGCATAGACGGTGCCTCGCACGGTATTGGCGTTGTCCACAAAGGTTCTTCCCTGCAACTCGCCCCAGAGAGTCATGCGAAGAGCGTCGCCGGGCTTGAGCCTTACTTCAGCGGCAGCTCGATGCTGAGGTACTCCGGGAATGAGCTTGCCCGCATAGTTGGCGGATACACCCTCTCCCGTTGGGCTTATCTCTGTGCCGCTGAATGAAGTCATGACATAGCGCGCGTAGGTATAAGACGTAACAACGTCCATCCATGGCTTCACCAGCGTTGTTGCGCTCAGCTCAAGTCCTGTGCGCCGCGTGCGGCCCACGTTTTCATAGATGGTGCGAGGGAAGGCCACTCCCGGAATCACGACCGTGCGTGAAAGAAATTCACCGGTGACGTTCGTGCGATAAACGGCAGCGTCGAGGAGCATGCGGTTTGCCAGCAGCGCCCTTACACCCACTTCGTAATTCAGCAGCGAAGACGGATTGAGGTTGGTGTTGAGGCCGTTGAGTGTGTCAGCGCTGGCGGTGAGTTCGCTGTTGGTGGGCACTTCGAAGCCGCGTGCGATGCTTCCGTAAACACTCATCCCACGCCGGACGTCGTAGCGCAGTGCAACGCGTGGCGACACCTGATCGAAGGACTTGTCGACCGACATCGCGGGTCTGATGTTGTCACGGATGTCATAGCTCACCTTGTCATAGCGCGCACCTGCAGTGAGCGTGGCCCTGCCGCGTGAAATATCGACAGTGGTGTAGGTGCCAATGCCTGGCAGGACTACGTACTGGTTGCTGCATGCGATGCTGACCACACCGTGCGCCGGGTCATTCACGCATGGGGTGTCGCGACCCTGGGCTCCCCGAACGTTGGTCCATTGCCTGGAATCACCGTACCAGCGATCCATGTCAATGCCTGTGTTGAGCCGAACAGAGTACTGCTCGCCAGCGTTGAATTCCACGGCATGACGCAGTCCGCCCTGAATGCGGTGTGTGCTCTGATCCACCACGCGAAAAATGGGGTGGTCTATTGTTCTCGCGGTACCAAAGGCGAAGGCGTCCAGGTTTCCAAGTCTTGCGCCGAGGCCCTGGGATGCACGCACTCCAAAGCGCCACCTCGCCTCGCGCCTGCCGTAGTTGTTCGAGGCGTTGGTTGGTTCAGCCGCCCAGGGTTGATCCTGCCAGCCTTCGTCGGTGAGAGCGCCGGGAATCTGCATGTCCAGATCGCTCCATGATGCATCAAGCCCCACGCGAGTGGCGTTTATGGCGGGCGCTGGCTGCCCGTTCTCGTGGCGTGTCCAGTTCAGTCGCAGGTTTGCACGCTGCACGTTGTTGCGGCTCTGCACTCGCATGCCCTTGATGTCTGTGCTGCTGGCCTGAAGCAGTGCGTCGAAGGCACCCCGTGCCCCGCCCGCTGAAAAGTCTATCTTGCGCATGTTCACGCTGTCGAAGCCGAAGCCGCCGCCGGTCATGCGAAGACTCAGGCCGTGCATCTCACGTCCGCTCCTGGTGATGATGTTCATCACACCACCGGAGGCAGCGCCTCCGTACATGGCGCTGCCGGGTCCACGAACTATTTCTATGGAACTCGCTGCGCCCAGGTCCAGTTGGTCGAGCCTTGTCTGCCCGTCGGGTTCCGTGATGGGAACTCCATCAAGCAGCAAACCAACGCCTCTCACCCCGAACCCGCCGCGCGCGCCACTGCCTCGAATAGAGAGACGAACGTCGTCTCCGCCGTAGAGATTTCCTGCTATCACACCCGGAACGGTGCGCAGTACATCTCCCAGTGAAACAGTGCTGGTGCGGCCAATGGTATTGCTGTCCACCACGCTTATGGAAACGGGCAGCTTGCGCAGCTCACGCTGATCGCGTGTGGCAGTGGTAACGACCGGATTGAGTGTGCGGGTCCTCGATGTGGAGTCTTGTGATGCAGAGTCGACAGGGTTGCGCACGGTGTCCCTTGCGGTACCGGCCCGTGTGCCCTGCCTGGTTTGTGTGCTGCCTGCCTGTTGTGCGATCGCGTTGGTTGAGGCAAGCGTCATTGAGAAAGCTGCTGCAAACAGGAGATGTGTCACTGAAAGACTGTGAGCCGTGGATGCCGGCAGTCGGTGCTGCGTATGCGAACGCGCACCAGACTGCGGCATCGCGGTTGTTGGCGATGTCAGCATGGTTTTGGGTACCGATTGTGATTTGTCGTGAGTGGCAGATGTGAGCGATCAACCACAACTGGTCGGCTGCGGTCGGGTACCTGCCAGGACGTAATGACCCGCAAATTGCGGGCGTGAGCTACAGCTCAGATCACAACTGGTGGAGCAGTGGAGAATGGCAGCAGGTATGCAACCCGCGGCGAGGCCATGATTCCGTTTGGTTTCTGCTGGGGCGGAATCGCGGCAACCTGAACGATCGTAACCGCAATGTCTGTATCGACGGTTGCAATCGAGGTGACGGCCGTGACGCAGCACTGGCCGAGGCAATGGCAATCTTCATTTTGGCTGCTGGTGTGGCCTCCAGAGCCTTCACCCTGACCGGGCGCCTGGTGGGCGGCCGGTTCAGTCTGAGATCCATGGACAGCGTGAGAGCTGTGGGCGCCGTGAATGGCGCCCGGTGACATCTCCGCCATGCCTCCGTGATTCATGCACGCGTGGAATATCCCGGCGTCACTCTGAACCAGCGGAAGCCAGGCACCCATGAAGAGTGCAAGAATGCGAACGGCAGCCGATCTGCGCATGGTCACAGAATCCTAATGAACTGCTCTCAGGTATCCAAGACTCGTCGAGCCAGGCTCACACGGCATCAGACAGGCTCGCAAAGTTGAAATCACGCACCTTGATTGGCGGCATGGCTATTCCCGGTCCACCTTCACCTCCCGCAGTACGCACGCTTTCACCTATTCCTTCAAGGTTGTTGAGCATGAACAGCGG
>CAZWSJ010000036.1:0-11944 GCA_964636415.1 uncultured Gemmatimonas sp.
TGGAGCGTTGTGCGGCCTGCGACGATGCGCATCAACCGGCCAGCGGGCAGTACTATAAACGGCAAAACAAATCGTACAGATCGATCAAATCAAATGGTACAGATCAATCGGTCCCGCTCCAGCCAACAGGATCCCAAGCATTCAAGGCCGCTTAAGGCGGCCTTGAATGCTTGTTAAATGACATTCTGAATGAAGACCAGTGCTCGACTGGATTGACGCACTGAAATCGGGTCGTTTGCGGTCGCGTTCGGGCCTGACACACCAGACGCATTGACGTTTGTCGGCGAATACGAACCACCTCCTGACACGCCTGAGCCGCCAGGCCAAGTAACATAAGAGTCGCTGTACGGATGAGTGTGTGCAGGCAGGTTGTTCGCCGCAATAACAGCACCGTCGTCACCAACTGCATCGCCTGCGTTCGTCGGACCATCGGCAACACCGATATACAAGCCTGGTGCGCCACTGCTCGGCACGTTCGTCGCCCCCATCGGCACCATGCCCCGCATATCAAGCGTGCCGTTTAGCCCGTTGCAAATGGCCCAGCCCTCCGATACCGTGCCGACCAATCCCAAGCCAGTGGCATCGAAGTTGGCCATTGTGCCGAAATACGGCAGAATACTGCCCTTGGGCACCACTCTCCCCTTCAGTCGCAGCATGTCAATGTCCGCCTTGCGTTGCATCGACAAGCTGAAGCTCCCCACCGGATACGCCACCCCAACCTGCATCACTGCCTTGCGCTCGCGCATCACGAAATCGACCTGCCCATCTGTGTTCGGCACCGGATAGGTATCGATGCCGGTATCTTGAATCGCCAGGTACACCACCTGCGATGCCGCTTGCAGCACTGTGCCGCCGACCAGCGGCATGAACTCCCCCGCAAGGCACACAACGCCATCCGCCAGGACGTGGCTTGTGCCCGTGCCTGATGGCGTTGATGTCAGCTCTCCTCCTTGGACATAGAAGCTGTCCGTCACAGCGATATAGTCTGCGAAGGCGTTAGCCAGCGCCTTCTGTGCGCTGTCCTGCATGTAGTCGATGTGCTGGAAAGCGAATCGCCCTGTGCCAGCGCGTGGCTTGAACCTATCCATGGTAGTCTTGGTAATAGTAAATCCCTGTAATCCCCCAAAGCCAGTGCAGAGTAAGAACCCTCGGCCGACGGCCTGCGAATCGGTAGACGTCCGCGTGTCGGAAAATGGCCACTGGAGAGACCCCCAATTCATCCGGAACGATGATGTCGAACTCGAAGAGATAGGTCACCGCTCCTGCTAAATCCGCCGCATCGTGAAAGTAGTGAGCCAGTGGGTCGGCGACGTCCTCGAAGTAGTCCGAGGGTGACTCTTCCGACGTGCCGAAAAAAGTCCAGTCCAGATGATCCGGAAGCTCAAGTCGTATCCTGCGTTGCACGGGGTCGAACTTATCGTTCAACGCCCATTCGAGGCTGTGCGCGAGGCCGTTATACTGCCATTCCCTGGCCACGTCCTGGCGCAGCCTGCCGAACCATACATCCAAGGTGCCGAGCATGCGGCATAGCGC
Organism: uncultured Gemmatimonas sp.; assembly: GCA_964636415.1. Lineage (GTDB taxonomy): Bacteria > Gemmatimonadota > Gemmatimonadetes > Gemmatimonadales > Gemmatimonadaceae > Gemmatimonas. The sequence goes on from CAZWSJ010000036.1 coordinate 1,534, forward strand.
GTAGGCCATGCTCTGGTTCTCCGCCCAACGGAACCACACTGGCGAATACCGCCTGAGGATTTTGCGCAGGTCGTACTGGTAGAGCATCAGATGCGGCCCTGCTGCCAGGTGATGGTGCTGATGATGGAGCTGTACGGATCGAGCTGCATGTGCCCGGCGTAGCTGTGATACAGGCGGGTGACGGGCCGGAACGGCCCCGTACTGCGCGCCTCCACAAGAGTGAACACCACATCCACCACGCCTTGAACAGCCATAATGACCGAGCGCAGGTCCTGTATGCGCATCACGCCGCCGAAGTCGAGCATGCCGAGGTAGCTGTCCAACGCCTGTTTGACCGCGCTTTGCACGGCCATGATCGGCGTCTCCGGGTCGTAAACCACAGTCCCGGTGACCTTGATGCTATCAGGGTCGCCGGTGAGACACTGCACTTGCACCGTCGGGCGCAGGTGCTGGAAGTAGTCGTTCACCGCCGCCAGCTCTTCGGGCGTGAGCTTCTGCAAGGGCGCGGTTATGCCCTTGGCCAGCTTCACCTGCACGAGGTTCGCCCGCTCGGCCACCGCTGCGTGGGTCACGATGCGCGCCGCTGGATTTTCGGTAGCATAGCCTCCATCCAGCGAGGTCATTATCAGCGTATCGCCCATCTGGAACGCCTTGGCCTTAGCGATGTACCACCACTTGGTGCCGTAGTGGCCATCCCGGCTCAGGTCGGCCACGTCCTTCTTGTAGCGCGTCCACAATGCCTGCTGTATGCTGGAGGCGTAGGCGAAAAGCCACGCGAACAGCCGCCACGGGCTCACCGTGCTGCCGCTGTTCAGGTCTGCACGGAGCTGCTCCGCTGTATCCGGGCTTGGGTTCAACTCCCCCAGCGCCGCTTCTTGGCTGGCCACGCTGGCAATCTGGTCATATATGCGGTCTGTGGTCGTCGCCATTATCCAATACGGTTCCAAGTGATCGCACTGCCGTTGAGCAACCAGGCACGCTTCTCGCTATTGAGCGGACCGAACATCACGTTACACGCCCCGGTGTAATGCTCATCCACCGAAACGATGGCGTGCAGGTGGGCAACAAGCTCTGTTTCTTCCGCGAGGGTCGTGGTGTCAGACATTGGGTTGAATAGATCAGGGCTGATGAAATGGGCTCCGACCATATTGCCCGCACCACCTTGTATTGTCACCGTACCCATGCTGGCACCAACGCCACTGCCATAATCCAGCCATAGTCGGACACGCCCAGCTCCGGTCTCTGCCATCGTCTTGGCCCACACATGCACCTCATAAATCCCCCCAGGAACCAGCACCCCTGTGGCAAGAGAGCTGGAATACCCCGCATTGTCGACACTCGCCTCATCCGACAACAAGAATGCACAACCGCTGCTCAGCGGCAACGATGGTCGAAAGTCAAGTTCGTTGTTTCTTACCGCCGTCCCGATGTAAATGCCGTTCGGCGTACGTTCTGTGGTGAGGCCACCGGGCGTATTGGGATCGAGATAATAGGCACTACCTAAACTCAACACCGGACCCATCTCCACAATTCCCGCGTATTGCAGCACGACAGCACCCCCTTCAGATTCCTTGGCAACGATTGCCACGCGTGAGCTGTACGCATTGTCCGGCGTTGCTTTCCATGCGAAGCCATCCACTCCGACGATCACGATGTCAAATTGCGCCAGCACCTCCCCTTGGGCAATAGCGGACTGTCCAATGATCGCATCGACATTATCTTGCACCGCCAAAGCACCGAGGCCGAGATTAGCGCGCGCCGTACTCGCGTTCGTCAGGTCGCTCAGGTTACTGGCCTTAGCCAGCTTGCCGCCCACGGCGGTGTTGGTGGCGTTTATCTGGCCCTGTAGCTTAGCCACGGCACCTATGATGCTGTCGGTGGCGGCCACGGCGGCGTTTGCGCCCACTGCGTAGCCCGTAAGCAACATGCCGCGCACGGCACTGCCGAAGGCTGCCAGCGTCAGCCCCTTGGTCCACGCCTGCCACCACCGCTGTGGGGGTACCAGTTTAGCCAGGTCGGTACTGGCGCTATCCTCGGCTTCGGCCTGCGTCGCCACCACGCGGTTGCTCTCGATCACCTGCCAGTTGCCGCCGGTCTGTCCCGGCGCGTCCACCAGCGCGATCAACAGGTCTTCGGCATTGACGGTCACGCTCCCCATCGTACCGGCGCCACAGCGGAAGGTGTCTCCTTTTTGGATCGCGCTGCCGTCATACGTGGCCGGGTACAGTCCACCAGCAGGCGTGTATGGCTCTGGCGCGCGCATGGTGCCGTCCACCAGCGCGGCCACGGCCGCCACGTCGTCCGTGGTGGCCACCGTGCCGCTTTTGTCGGGCAGCAGCAATGTGCGAGCCGCTGCCGCCACAAGCGGCGCCTTCACGCGAACGTAGTTCGCGCCTTGGAGGAAGTTGATCCCGTCGCCCTCGCTCACCTGCACGCTGCGCCCATCGGTCTCGTTGCCGTTCACCAACACTTCGCGCAGGCTCAGCGTGGTGAGGTCCGGCAGGTCGTCGATGGTGGCTATTGTGCCGCTCTTGTTTGGCAGCTTCACCTCGTTGTCATCGGTAATGGGCTCGTGGCTCAACCGCAACACCCCGTCGCTCACAGTGTCGCGAAAGCCGATCACCTGCCCGGCATCAATGCCAATGTCGTTCACACCGGTGCGATTACCCACCGCCAGCACGTCCTTTAACGATGGTGCAGGCGGCGCGCCCAAACTCATCCATACGCTGGCGTTGGTGCCCGGCTCAGTGCCGGTATTGGCCGAACCGCCTGCGTACAGCCAGAGGAAGCCGTTGTGCGACACCAGCACCTGCTCCGTGTACTCCAGGCCCGAGTCCCAGGGCTGGATGGATGCCACACCCTCCGGCGCACTGCTGCTGATGGCCAGCACGCCCAACACGATCTCCATCAGGAGCTGTTGTGTGCGCTCGCCGGTATTTTCGCCCGCCCCGTTGGCGGTCATGTGCATCGCGATGCGCTCGATGAGCTGTTCGAGGTTGCTGAATGTAACAGGCGTTGCAGGCATGATCAAATGACGTTGAAGTCGTTGCTGAAATCATTGTTGAAGTCACCTCCGGTCGGCTCTTCGGTCTCGCTGCCATTAGTGGCCGGTATCACACCGAGCTTCCGCATGGTGTCGTACATCGGCTTGTCGACCGGCTCGCCGGTGATCACCAGTTCGGTGCCGGGCTGGAGGTCGGTACTGAAGCCATCCACGAACACATCCTCGTTGGCGAAGACCACAAGCGGCGCACCGTCGATGCTGCCGTACTCCTGGAGGGCGATGTCCTCCAAGCACTGGCCCGGCTGTACGATGATGGTGCGCTCAGGCATTGGTATTGATGTTTACGCCGCCTCGGATGTCCGCCCAGCTCTTGCCGTCGCGTTCCACCTGGATGCGCACGATGCGCTCCAGCTCGCCGCGACTGATGCGGCTGTTGGTGCGCCGCACCAGGTTGCACCCTGCAAGTGGGTCGTGGCGCAGCTCGCCCTGGCAGCTCAGCATCAGCAGGGCCACTTCCTGCGTGTAGCTGTCGCCGGTGGCGATGCCGCCATTCCGCAGCACCAGCCGCCCGGTCTCATCCAGCAGGAAGTCGCGTGCGGGTTCAGCCATGATAGACCTTGGTGTTCTGCATTGCTTGGCTCTCCGTGGCCGCCAGCTGCGCCGAGAACCATGCGGTCGCGGCCAGCTTCAGCGCAGCGCCACCGTCGTTCGGCGCGGTGATCCAAGAGGACATCGCGGTCTTCAGCGCATTGATGTCCTGCTCGATCGCATTGAGCCGCAGCGCCACCTGGTCGGCCACCACCAGTCCGCCCTTGGCGTTGCCGTTGATGTGGCGCAGTGCGATGCGCTCGGCATAGATCAGCCAAGTGGCCTCGGCCTTGTTGCCCACCAGGCCCAGCAGCACCTTGCTGTTCGGCTCCGGCACCGTAATGTCATCGCCCAGGCCCAGCAGCACGTCGTTGTACTCCAAACCGTTGGCGGTGGCCGTCATGGTGCCGCTGGCCACGTCGGCGGCCACGCACTCCGCCCACACTGTTTGCACCGGCACGCGCGCGTTCACCTGGGCAATGATGGCCGCCTTGAGCTGTTCGATCACGTCCATTCCTGTGCCAGTTTGATGTCGCGCTCGAAGCCGCCTGGACCGAAGCTCACGCCCACGCTCTCGGCGAGGTAGCTGCCTGCGCGCTCGGGGTATTGGGCATCCGTGAGCTGCACGCGGTCGCCGTGCTGGCATACCGGGATGCCAAAACCCTTGAAGCCGCCATCGTAGCCGTCGTACTTGTACTTCTCCATGTCCGCTTCTGCCAGCTTCTTCAGCTCCGCCTGGGAGCTGATACCGTAGTAGGTCAATGTGCGCTGCTCGCCGTCCGGGTCGCCAACCTCCACCTCCAGCTTCTCGCCGTTGGCCTTCACGCTCTTCGCCGTCACCTTCAGCTTCACCTCGTCGGCTACGCGGTACTTCAGGTCGCTGCTCTTGACGTTCTTCGCCTGGTCGTAGGCGGCGGTGCGGGCATCCGCGTCCAGCAGCTTACCGCAGAACACGGTGCCGTTCTTCAGGTAGGTTACTAAGCCGAAGTCGTCGGCCAGTTTCTTGAAGGCATCCGCCTTGGTGCAGCTCTCAAAGCGCAACGGGCCAATGGTCGCGTCCAGCGCGTCCACCTTGAAGGTATCGCCCACCAGGTCCTTCAGCAAGGTGGGCACGTGGGTGTCCTTGTAAGCCTTGTTGAATGACTGTTGAAGCAGGGGCCAAAGGCCATCCCTCAATTCTATCTTCACCGGCGTATCGGCTCCCGTCCGAACCACGTACCCCTCGAACTCCAGGACATCCAAATTGCCGTCGTAGCCGAGGTACACCTGCACCTTGTCGCCGCGCCCGATCAGCGCCTTCAACTGCTGCCGCTGCAAGGCGCTGATGTTGCGCGGCAGGGTGATGGTGGCGCTCTGGCATACGTTGCGCACGGAGGTCTCAATGTCCACCGCGCTCACCTTGCGGATGGCCACCTGCCCACGGGTGGGCGTGGCGGGGAACAGGATGTATGCGCACATGGCCAGCACCATCATCCTTTTGGCTTTTTGGTGCGGTTCCAGAACCAAAGGCCAGCGGCCTTGAACACGCCGCCCACGAAGCCGCACAGCGCGGCCACGGCCACTGCCCGCCATACGTTGGGGTCGCTGAGCCAAGTGACCAGGCCGCTGGCCATGCTAAGCAGGATGATACCGAGGGGTGAACTGTGATCTGCGTGCATCACTGTAGGATCAATTCGAGCGCATCGTCGCTTTCGCAGGTCATTTGGAAGCCGTGCATCCTGGGCTTACCCGGGATCTGGTTGAACGATAGCGAGACAATGGATAAACGGTCAATGGCGCGCTGCCGGAACAAGTCGCCGCCGATGTGGTCACCGCCCAGCGCGATGCTGTCGGCCAGGCTGGCGAACTCCAGCATGCGGTCCTGCATCGCCTCAACGGTGGTCCAGCCCTGCGGCTGCTTAGGCTCGTCCATCAGGATGCCGCTCAAGCGGATCTGCCAGTCCTCCAGCGCGTAGATCTCCTTCACGCTCGCACCGCTGGCCACCACCGGCGTTTTGGTAATGGTCTTGCCCCGGCTCATCTCCACCACGGTGCTGAGCGGCAGGCGCAGGTCGCCGAGCGACACCTGCTCAATGCTGCCGTCACGGGCGAAGCGGCGGTAACTGCCTCCCCGCAGGTTCACCGGGTAAAGGATGGGCGTGCCGAGGTGGCTCACGGCGCGTGCCTCATTGTCCTCTACCACGGTGATGCCTGCGAAGCTCACTTCCGGCTGCTCGCGCTTGGCCTGCCCCATCACACCGGGGAAGGCCACCGGGTTGGCGATGCCATAGAGCAGGCTGAGCATGCCTGGCAGTCCGAAGCGGGGTACCTCGCTCATCCCAGTGCGAATTGCGCGTCGCGCAGTTTGTTGGTGATCATGGCCGCGACCTGCTCGGCGGTGTCGCGTGCGCTCTGCTGCACATCGCGGCCAATGCCGAACTGCATGTTCATGGTGATGTTCATGGCGATGTTCTTGTCGCCCCCACCGCTGCCGGACACCGTTGCCCCGGCACCGCCGGTGGCCGCCGGTGCTCCAGGCGCAGCGCCGCCCAGCAGCGAGGCCGCACCCACGTTGCCGGTTGGCGCGATGGCCTTGGCATCAGCAGTGCCGCCTTTCGCCTTTCCCACTGCCTCGGCCTTGAAGTCAGCAGCGCCTTCCGCCTGGCCCCGGCTGAATGCCGACCCGACTTTATTGCCGATGTCGTTGGCGAAACCGACGAGCTTGCTGAAGCCGGGAATGTGCGACAGCACCTCAAAGACCTTTTTGAACGGCGCCATCAGAATGTCAGCCAACCGGCTGAATGCTTCCGTCACCTTCCCGATGAAGCCTTGCACGCCTTCCCACACATGGCCGAGCCATGTGCCGATGTCCTGGAACATGCCCACAAGCGCAGCCCATGTGGCTTGCACGGAGGCCCACCAAAGCTGAAACCCAAGCACCAGGCCGTCGATGATTGGCTGCACGCCGCTGGCCACCCATGCGAAGGTGGCCTTCAGAACTTCCCACACGCCCATCACGCCAGCGCGGAAGCCCTCGAAATGATACCAGGCATAGATCACCCCGGCCACCAAAGCCGCGATGGCCATCACCACCACGCCTATGGGATTGGCGTTCAGCGCGGCGTTCAGCAGCCATTGCGCGCCGGTCCACAGCGTGGTCGCGGCGGTGACAAGATTTGTCCAGGTCGTCTGTAGGCCCATGGCTACCAATGCTCCTTTGGTCAGCCAGGTGTTGTAGAAGGTCGCCGCACTGTTCACCGCCAGCGCAGCGGTGTACACGCCCACCGCTACGGCGATGCCGGTGAGGACACCCTTCACGAGAGGGCCGTGGGCCTGCACCCATTCGAAGGTATCGCGCAGGTATTCGATGCCGCCGCTCAATCCGCCGATCACGCTGGTGATCAGCGGTGCCAAGCTCTGCCCCAGGTCGCTCTTGAACTGCCCCCAAGCATCGCTCAAGTTGCTCATCTGTCCGGTGATGGTGTGGCTCTGCGCCTCCATCAAGCCGCCGAACTTGCTGCCTTCTGCGGTGAGGTTCTTGAACACCTGCTCGACCTGCGGGAAGCCCACCTTGCCTTTCTCCACCAGCCCACGCACTTCCGCCTGGCTCACTCCAAGCACCTTGCTCAGCTCTTCGATGATGGGGATGCCCCTGTTCGCGAACTGCATCAAGTCGTTCGTGTACAAACGGCCCTGCACCCGCGTTGTGCCATACAGGTAGGCGAGGTCGCCCACTGGCTGGCCGAGGCCCGCAGCCACATCGCCCAAGCGGCGCAACGTGGGGATGGTCTCTTCCGCGCCGAACCCGAAGGCCAGCATCTTCTTGGTAGCGTCTTGCACTTCGGGCAGCTCGAAAGGAGTGGTGGCGGCAAAGCCCTTCACCTGCGCGGAAAGGGCATCGGCCCGTTCCTTGCTCTGAAGCATGTTCTTCAGCGAAGCATCGAATTGCTGCTGCACGCCTGCCGCTTTGGCCACGCCGCCGATGAACGACGTGACGCCACTTACGGCGAATGCACCGGCGATTGGAGCGACCAAGGAACTGAACGCACTGCGCATCCTTCCCGCCGCACCGCTCACCTTCTGCTCCATGCCGCCGGTGTTCACCCCGTCCAGCTCCTTCTGCGTGGCGCTGATTTCCTTCTTCAGCTTTACGATCTCCGAGAAGCTCTTGCTGGTGCGCATCCGGCCACCCAGGTCCTGGAGCTTCTGCTCCAGCTCCTGCGTCTTCGCCAGCGGCCCCATGATGTCGCCCACCATGCCGCGCATCGCGGTGTCCATGGCCGCCTCGGTGTTGTTCACCGCGCCGGTCACGCCGCCCAGGCTTTGGCGCACGCCTGCCGTGGCATCGGCCATGGCGGCATCAATGTGCCCTGCCGCACCGGCCAGCCCGTCCAGTTGCCGCTGCACAGCGGTCAACTGGCCGAAGATGCCTTGCAGCACCTGGATGTCTATGCCGATCGTCTCTGCCACCTCTTCACTCTATCAGGCCCAGCGTGCGGCCCAGTGTCACCTGCTTATGGTGGAGCAGCCAGGCGGCCTCCACCCAACGTTCAATGAACTCAGCGTCGGTGAGCGTGTCGGGGTCCAGCCCGAACACATGGCGCACCAGCGCCCGACCCTTCCTCAGCTGGTCTGCCTCCGGGGCCGGGTCGATGCTCCGTCGGCTTACAGTTCCCCCACCTCGGCCTCAAGCTGGCGGAAGAGCTTGCCCACCGCGCCCATGGCGGCCACATGCACCTCGGCATCCTCGTCCATGCCTTTGTCGGCCCGGAGCTTGCAACTGTTGTACACCAGCTCGGCGCTGGCGATGGGGTCGCTCGCGCCCACCGATGCGGCGGCGCTAAGGATGCTCAGGTCCGGCTTCTTGAAGAGGCCGACGTACTCCTTGCCGTCCACCTTCACCGCAATGCGGTGAACGGTGCCGTGCGTGCGTTTGAGCTGGGCCACGTCAGCGTCCGTAACGCCTTCGGGCAGGGTGGTGGGTTTCTTGGTCATTCGGGGCTTGGCGTGCCTTATTGCACGTTGTAGTCGATGTGGGTGCAGAAGCAGGGCATTTCCAGCCACACGGCCTTGTCGCCTTGGCTTACCTCGCGGCCCTGACCGCTGAACTGGAAGTTGCGGATCACGTCCTTCACCGTCTTGCCGTTGCGCACGGTAAGCACGCTCACGTCTGCGGGGGGGATGTCATGGATGCGGCTGTTGGCGGGCAGGCTGGCCATAATGCCGTCCACCTCTTCCTTCAGCAGCGTCATGCTGCACTCGGCCTTGTAGTTGCCATCGCCGGTGCCGATGGGGTACTGGCCACCGCCCATCACCGCCTCGCGCTCAATGCTGTCCTTGTAGCTGAGCTTGCTGATGCCCACCAGGGTGCGCCCGTAAAGGACGGCCTTGATCTGGTTCCAGCCCGTGACGGTGCCGAAGTTGTTGATGATGGTAGTGGGGACGCTTGCGGGCATGGCTTAGGCTTGTGCGGGGTTGGTGAATCCGATCTCGGCCTCAATGGCCTTGGCGATGCCTTGCGGCGTGATGCTCAGCTTGGTGGTCACCTTGCCGGTGGCGATCACGTCCTGGTCGGGGTCCAGCGTGAAGGTGTAGTCGGCGATCTCGCCTTCGGCCAGCAGGCCGTCGAGCTGCCGCTTGGCCGCCGCATCCCAATCGGCGATGGTGGCGGGGTCCACCTTTCCGCTGGAAGGGTCGATCTTCACGCGGCTGTTCATGCGCGGGATCAGGGCGCGGCGCACCATGCGCGCACTCTCGTTCCAGATGCGGTTGATGTGGATGGTGTTGTAGTCGTCCGTCACCAGGGTGCAGGTGGCATCCTGGTTGAAGTACACGCCCGGGTAGCCTTCGTAATAGCCCGCGTAGCCGTACCCTTTGGTACTGAGGTCGTCGCGCTGGGATTGCGGGATGGTCTCATAAGCGTTGCCGCTGCTGGTGCCGAACTTCACCCAACGGTTCTGCCGGGTGTCCACCAGGCTGTAGTCCGCCTGGCCACGGGCCTTGGCCGGGTATCGCTCAAGCTTCACACTACCGATGCTCTCGCTGAGCATGCGGCACCCGATGCTGCCGAGCACCGTGCCCACGGCGGCGGTGTTGGCGAAGTTGGCCGGGTAGCCCAAGGCGTCGAAGTAGCCGCTGTCGCAGGCCACGGTCACGTGCACCTGCGGCGCGTCCAGCGTCTTCAGGTCCACGGGCGCGGCGGCCACAATGCCGCCCAGCACCACACAGTCCACGTACACGTTGAGGGCGGCTTGGTCCTCCACCCACTGCTGGGCCGTGGCGATGTCAGCGGCCACCGTGCCGCCAAAGCCGCCAGTCACGGCCGGCAAGATGTCCGGATCAAAGCCGTACACCACGCCGATGTAGCGCACCCTATTGCCACTGGCCGCCATGATGTTGCTCAGGTGGGTGGCGAAGGATGAGGGAGCCTCGGGCACAGGCTTCACGAAGAGCGTGCCGTCCGGGTTCAACCGGAAGAACTCGCTGATGTGGTACCAGGCCATCGCCGTGGTGGCGTTGGCCCCGGTGGTATTGTTGGCATCGCTGGCCGGGCTAAGACCGAGCGCAGTGGCATCGTCCAGGCTGTGCAGCTCATACGTCTCACCGCTCTCGAACGTACTGGCCACGAAGTACGCTTTGCGCAACAGCAGGCCCGCCACGTTGCGGTCGCTCGGGGCTTGTTGCCCAAGCCCGCCGTTGATCTTAATGATGTTCGGTCCACGGAAGCTCATTCAAATGCTGGTTCAATGGCGTTTCACTTGCCTTTCTTCTTGGCCTTGGCGGCTTCCTTGGCCTTGGCTGCCTCTTCAGCCTCCTTGGCCTTGGCTGCCTCTTCAGCCT
>CAZWSJ010000036.1:12044-23463 GCA_964636415.1 uncultured Gemmatimonas sp.
TCCTTGGCCTTGGCTGCCTCTTCAGCCTCCTTGGCCTTGGCTGCCTCTTCAGCCTTCTTGGCCTTGGCTGCCTCTTCCGCCTCCTTGGCCTTGGCTGCCTCTTCCGCCTCCTTGGCCTTGGCTGCCCCTTCCGCCTCCTTGGCCTTGGCTGCCTCCTTGGGTTCGATGGCTTCGGCCCGCTTCACCAGTACCGGTGCCGGTAACTTACAGGCTGCGGCATGCGCCTGCGCCAGTTGCTTCACGGCAGGCAGGAAAACGTTGCCATCCTCACACACATGCACTTCCTGTGCATCGGGGTAGGCAGCGAACACGGCCGCAGCTGCGGCAAGTAATTTCGGGTTCATCATCAGTTCAGTGTGATAAAGTCGGGGAATTGAGCGGCCACAGCGGCCTCGCGAACAACCTTGTCCTGCAAGGCCCACGCGTCCACCGTCTGGCCGCTGCGATAGAAGGTGGCCACCACCGCATCCACCTTGGTCAGGGTTACGCCACTCTCGGTGTAGCTTTCATCCAGGGCGGTCAGTTCGGCAATGCCCAGCGCGGTTGCCAGCGCTGCGCGCGCCTCTTCGTACGTGGGGCGTTCGGGCATCACCGGGTCGGGCGTTTCCTGCGCCGTGCCACGGCTGGCGTCCACCCGTGCGCCCCGTGCTGTAATGACCAGTTCGGCCACATCGATCAGGGCAGACATCCCATCACCATCACGTTCAAACAGGGCGGGTGGGTCCAGCAGTTGCTGCGCCGCATGGAACTGCGCCTTGTTCAAATCGACGGGGGGCCACACGTTGCCATCGCTGGTGGCCAACACGGCATCCAACGTGGGGTTCTCGGCGAAGTAAGCGGCTGCACCTTGTGCTGCGGTCATTGGATCAAAAAGGCTTGAGGTTCGTGAGTGCCAGTCGCAGCGCGATGTAGCCCGCCACCAGGGCCAGCAGCCACCACGCCCAGGCGGGCGTTCGGTACTTCACCACCACCTCCCTGGTAGTGGTCACCGTGTCCTTGTTCGTGCGCGTAAAGCGGTCCCACAGCCGCGCTTTGATGCTGGCCGTGTCGCACACGCAGTCCGCTTGCACCGCGCCTTGGCTCACGCTCACCGTAGTGGTGGCCCGGCCCTTGCGCTTGGTCTTTGCTGGCACGTCCGGCACGGGCACCGGCAGCGGCAGCCGCAGGTGTACGCTGTCCTTCGGCACCGGCAGCAGGGTGTCCCTCGGCACCAGCTTGGTCACCGTTTCGGTGGTCTGCCTGGTATCGGTGGTCACGTTGCGCGGCGTTCGGCAGGCGGCGAGCGCCAGTAGCGCGCTCAAGATCAGCAGGGGCTTCATCGGTGATGTAGTTGGTGATGGCGTACACCTTGCTAAGCTGGCGGCGGCGCGCGTACACGCCATCGCCTTCGCGGCTGCCAGGGGCGCTGGTGTTGCCCTCCACCGTGGTGATGTACTGGCCATCATAACCGGTAACGAATCCCGTGTGACCCACCCGGCCCAGCGAGCTGTACCAAAGCGTGAAGACATCGCCGGGCATGGGCATGCGGATCGCCTTACGGGGCGACCAGATCCTGGCGGAAACCCCGGAAAACGCCGGACTCCAACCCGTTGCCGGGTTGCGCACCCCACAACCCGACAGATGATAGCTGACGAAGGCCGCGCACCAGCTCAAGCCCTTGTGCAGGCCCACGCTGGCCAAGTAGCGCTCCACCTCCGGCCCATCGTTGTGGCCGGAGGCTTCGCGTACGTCCACGTCAGCAAGTGCGTTCTCCACCACGCAGGCCCGTTGCGGGCTGAGTGTGGCGGCGGTGGCGGTATTGCAGGCGCTCATGGCCAGCAGCACCAGTGCCAGCAGCAGCATGGCGAAGGTGCGCAGGCTCAGGTTGGTCTTGGCCTCGGAAGGCATGGCATCGAAGCTGTCGTACACCTGGTTCTTCAGCCAGCGATAGCCCTTGGGCAGCACCACGCGCAGGCCCAGCCAGGCGGCACAGGTGTAGATCACCATGCGCAGCACGGTCCACACCACGGTCTCCGTTTCGGCGGCCAGGTCATACTGCCCGGTGGTGGGCCACCAGGTGGCGCTGGCCCAGCGCACCAACAGCAGCAGCGTGCTGATGATGGCCACGGCGGCCAGCTCCTCTTTGTATGACTTCAGTTCGCGCATGGCTCGTTGGGCGGCTTAGACCGCAGCGCTGATCAGGGCACCGAAGCCGGTATTCTTCACCGGCAGCGTCACGCTGTGGACGCGGTACCCGGCCACGCTATCGCGGTACTCGGGATTCTCGCCGGAGGCCCTGTAGTAAAACTTCAGCGTGCCGTTGGCCACGAAGCTCTTGTTCGGAAGGAACACCACACTGGCCTGGCGGTCGCCACCGGCACCGGCGGCGCCGAATGCCTTCTTCACACCGCCCGCGTTGAACACCGGGGCGTTCACGTACTTGAAGGTCTCGAAGCCGTAGTAGTTCGGCAGGATCAGGCCATCCTTGGCATTGTGGTAGGGCAAGGCGAAGCTCAGGTCGGCCAGCAACAGGTCGGCGGCATGCACCGGGGCCAGCACCAGGCGACGGCGACCGCCCTGCTGGGGCACCTTCAGGTTGTCCAGCGCCAGCTGTAGCCGGATGATGTCCGCAGGCGTCAGACGCTTGCGCCCCGTGCCATCGTCGGCCCCGGTGGTCTCCAGCACCGGCGTATTGGCCGTGTTGCTGTTCACGCACAAGCTGTGCAGCGCGTGCGCCATGATCTGTTCATCCAGCGTGTCGCGATGCTGGCGCACCACGCTGCCCTCCTTGTCATAAGGCAGCGCGTACAGCTCATCGTCAGTGATCCTGGTATTCGTGGTGTCATACTTGTTCAACGCCACGGCGATGTTCTCATCGGCGCGCTGCGCCACGTCAATGGGGTAGACGGTATTGTTGATCAACACCGTTGGGTCGGCCCCGATCTCGGTGATGTTGATCACGTTGTTCCCCACGTACTGGTCCTTTCGGGGAACCCCGGTCAGGAACTCGCCGAAGGCCCGGAAGTGCTCCACCAGGGCAGTCTCCCACATCTGCCGCAATACCACGGCTTGCGCCACGCCCTGCGGCATGGGCACCAAGCTGAGCAGCGCGCTACCGGCAACGCAGCCCAGGAAGGCATGGCCTACCGCCACCTCCAGGGTGGCGGACACGGCCACGGCCATGACTAAGCAGGTGAAGAGGGTGAAGAAAAGGTTGGTGATGTGCTTCATCGTTGTGGCTTGGTCGCCTGTTGTTCGTTGTCGGTTGTCAGTTGCTCGTTGTCGGCTGTCCGTCTTAGGCTTTGGGCAGCACGGGCTTCACGCCGTAGTGTTCCTCATAGAGGCTGGTGAACTTCTGCGCGTCGCTGGCCATCAAGGCTTGCAAGCCCTTCATGTCCTTCTCCGCCCAGTCCTTGAAGGTCCAGGCATCGCGGCCCTTGGGCTGGCCCTCGACCTTGGCCCCGGTGGTCTCCTTCGCCAGTTCCGGCACGGCTACCAGCGCCTCCACCTCGGCCTTGGTGGCATCGAAAGCGGCGCTGAACTTGGCCTCGAAGCTGGCGCGGTGCGCCTCGGTGAGCTTGCGCTCGGCCACGGCCTTGTCCAGGATGGCCTTTACCTGCGCTTTGCGCATGTCCAGCTCCACCTGGGCGTGCCGTTCGTTCTCGTCCTTCACGGCCTTCACGCGGGCCAGCACTTCGGCTTCCGTTGCGGTCTCCGGCATGCCCAGCAGGGCGCGCATCGCTTTGATGTCCATCTGTTCCTCGTTGTTGTGTGCGTGTGTGGCCGCGCGGGCCTTGGGTAGCTTGTCGTTCGGGCAGCCGCAGGCGGCAATGCGCGCCACGGCCTCTTCGTCGAACAGGTCATCATCCTGTTCGTCATCATCATCGTCCTGGTCGGCCACAAGGCCGTCCACGAAGCCCTCTGCCACGGCCTCCGCGCCGGTGTACCAACGGTCACCCTTGCCCCACAGGGCTTCAATTTCGTCCTCGGTCTTGCCGGTCTTCTTCGCGTAGGCCGCGCGGTATTCCTTGGTGATGTCCTCTATGAGCTTCAGCGCGGACTTGAGATCGTCCTCGGTACCCTCAGCCCCGGCGAGTGGCTTATGCACCATGTAGGACGTGCTCGCATGGACGCGGAAATCATCCAGCATGACACCCAGCCAAGTGGCCGCGCTGGCCACTATGGCACCGCCCTCGCCGGTAATGCGCCCAGGCAGCATGCGCAGCATGGCGAGGATGCGCTTGGCCTCGAATACGGAACCGCCCTCACTGTCAATGAACACGTGCGCGTCGCGCACGCCTTGCGCCTGCATGCCCGCGATGGCCGTGCGCACATCGGCGGCGTTGGCCTTGTCCCAGGACGCGATCACGCCCTCAATGCGCACATCGGCGCGCTGGCCGTTGCGTTGGGCGGTGATGTGCAGCTGGCGCTTTTTCATGCGTTGTGCCGCAAACATGCAAACGCTTGCAAGCCCTTGCCAAACGCGGCTTCCATGATGGGGGTACACGCTCCCCGGTCGTGGGAATTTGACCGCGCGCGCGTTGCCTCATGGGGCCACATTTGTGGCCATGGCGAAGGACGGCGCACGGGCAAACGCCCGCATCATGTTCGTGGAGCAGGGCAAGAACCGAAAGGAGATCGCCAACGCATTGGGCGTGCGCGACAAGACCGTGGGCGACTGGGCGGCCAAGGGCAACTGGGAAGACCAGCGCACCGCCTGGCTCACCCGTACGCAGAACGTGGAGCGCACGCTGCGCGGCCTCATCCAGACCTACAGCGAGCAGCTCAACACCCTGGAGCAACAGGGCGATGGCGACCCGAAGGAGAAGGCCCGCTTGGTGGACGCCCTGGTGAAAACGAGCAAGAGCCTGGAGGTGGTGCGCGCCGAGAACGACGTGACCTTGAGCGCCAGGCTGAAGGTGATGGAGTGGGTGTTCGGCGAGCTGCAAAAGCACGATGCCACCACCCACCTGAAACTGGTGGAGTTCCAAAGCCTGCTGCTGGATGAGGCGGCAAGGATGCACGCATGAGCAGGGCCGCACGCGAACGCAAGAACGCCGAGCGGCTGCTGGCCGCCTACCGGCGCAAGCTGGAGATCCTGCGGAACTCCACGGGGTTCAACGCGCATGAAACGAGCGTTGAACAAGCCCAGCGCATCGCCCAGGCCCAGGCCGACCCCGTGACTTTTGCCGAGACCTACCTGCCGCACTACACCACCAGTCCCTGCGCGGACTTCCAGCGGGCCGCCGCCATGCGCATCCTGCGCACCGGCGACATCCGCATCGTGCTGCGCTGGGCCAGGGCGCACGCCAAGAGCGTGTGGGCCGACATCATCATTCCGCTGTGGCTGTGGGCTAAGGGCGAGAAGATGTACGTCGTACTCATTGGCAGCAGCCAGGACCGCGCAAGGACGCTACTAAGCGACATCCAGGCGGAGTTCGAGGCCAACCCGCGCCTCATTCACGATTTCGGCGACCAGCAGATGGCCGGGAGCTGGCAGGACGGCGAGTTCACTACGCGCGGCGGCTTCACCGGTGTGGCCTTGGGCATGGGCCAAAGCGTGCGCGGCCTGCGCAAGCGCGCCCTGCGCCCCACCTACATCGTACTGGACGACTGCGAGACCCGGCAGCTCACCAAGAATCCCAAGCGACTGGACGAGATGGTGCGCTGGGTGGAGACGGACGTGCTCGGCACCATGGACGGCCCCGTGCAACGCTTGGTGATCGCCAACAACAGGTTCGCGCCGGACATGATGCAGACGCGCCTGCTGGAGCGGCACCGAGACTGGCACTTGGACGAGGTGAAAGCCTACGACCCCGTGAGCTACATGCCCGCCTGGCCGCAGAAGTACACCGCCGAGTACTGGCGCGACCTGGAGCGCAAGAACGGTACCCTGGCCATGCGCGCGGAGTACCTCCACGAGCCGCACGTGGAAGGCAGCATCTTCACCGACGATCTCTTCAACTGGGGCAAGCCGCCCCGCATCGACCATTTCACGGCCATCGTGGGCCACTGGGACGTGGCCTACGCGGGCACGCGCACGGCAGACTATAACGCCGTGCGCGTGTGGGGGCTGGACAAGGAGGGCCGCTACTGGCTCTTGGCCACCTTCTGCAAGCAGGCCAAGATGGCCGCCGCCGTCCGCTGGATGGTGGACTACGACCGCAGCCTGCCCGACAGCGCGGTGATTCGGTGGCAGTATGAGGCGCAGTTCTGGAACGACGAGCTGGAGCGCACCCTGGCCGATGTGTGCAAGGCCGAGCGGCACGAGCTGCTCATCCGCAAGGCAGAACGCAGCAAGGCCAACAAGTACGAGCGCATGCTCACCCTGCACCCCTACTACCAGAACGGGCGCGTGTGGTACAGCGAGCGCCTGAAGGGCGACGCCGACAGCGACGTGGCCCTGGGCCAGCTTAAGGGCATTGAGCCGGGTTACAACACGCACGATGATGCGCCCGATGCCGACGAGCAGGCCATCCACGTACTGAGCCGCGAAGCCGTAAGCCGGGAATGGCGCGATCCCGTATTCGTGCCGCGCCGAATGCCCACGAACGCATGGTGACGCTACTTCCCCTCCTTCTCTGCGCGGTATTGCAGGTCAATGGTGATGCCCAGGGCCGAGCAGTACCGCACCAGCGTATCGATGGTGTAGTCGCGGTCCCCCGCCTCAATGGCCTTGATCTGTGCGCCTTGGAGGCCACTGGCCTGTTCAGCGGCGTACAGGGTCCAGTTCTTCGCCTGGAGGCGCACACGCTGGCAGAGCGCGCCGATGTGTTGCTTGTGGGTAGTGGCGTCCATGATTCAAATAGACTCGTCAACGAACCACTTCTGCCCGACCCCAGGCAGATGGACGAGATACAACCGCTCCTCGGGCCGAACCGCCTGAACCTTCAGGTTGTGATGCCCATGGCGCACCACGTCACCGACTTTCAACCGGAAAGGTGCGAAGTCCTTCGCAAGAACTCTGCGCCTGTCCGCGATAGCTGCCTCTATCAGGCGCACGCCTTCCGAAGGATCAATGCTGTCGGGCAGGTTAACATGCACCGAGCCTGTGCCAGCCCCACCCTGACGACGCGGGGTGTGTACATGATCAGACACTCTCACGTACACCTCCATGTCGGAAAGGATCACGGAGAAGTAAACAGAGGAAGCCGACCCGTACTTAGGCTCCGTGCCATTCACGGTTGCGGCGATGGCTTTGATTTTCGGGTTCATCGTGCTTTTCGCTTTTTCAACGGCACAAATATAGGTTAAATAAATAACCCACAACACAACCACGGAAATTTAACATTTCACGGCCATGACCCTGAACTACCCCCAATACCTCGAAGACCTCCGGAAAGCCTACGTGGGCCGGGTGGTCACCATCACCGGCTGGCACGGCCAGGCGGGCCGCACGGGCCGGGTAACGGCCATCGTGGAGGAGCTCACCTGCGAACGTGTACACATTGACCTCTTCGGGCCGCGCGAGCCGCACACCTGCACCGTGGGCCGCTTGGACATGATCCGCCTTGAACCCATCCCCGGATGACCTACGCCTTCCTCACCGCCGACGACGTACTGAGCCGCATCCGCGACCAGCACCGCAACGACCTGCGCGACGTGGACCCGCTGGCCAGCCCGGCGGACCCCGATGCCGAGGCCGCCGGGGAGGCCATTGAACTGAGCTGCGAAAGCATGGCCTTGGCCAAGGTGCGCAGCGCCCTGGCCCAGCGCTACGACGTGGCCACCCTCTTCGCTGCCACCGGCTCTGCCCGCAGCTCCCTGCTGGTGCTGCACGTGCTCAACGTGTTCGTGTACCTCTTATACAGGCGCATCAATCCGCGAAAAGTGCCGGAGGTGGTGAAGGAGGACCACGACGAAACCCTCGCCTGGTTAGACCGGGTGGCCGCCGGAAAGGAGGCTCCGGACTTCCCCCCGGCGGTGCCCGAGGACAACAACGCCGGGACCGCCCGTTTCGGGGGGTGGCAGCAGATCAAAGGCCATTACTTCTAACAAGCCACTTTGAAACACCCGCGAGAACCCGTTTAAGCGTGTTGAACTTCCCGGTGTAATTCTTTTCCGGCACCCATGTACCACCCAAGCCGTTCGAGGCCCGCAAATCGAAGATTTTGCAAAGCATGAAAAAGTACCGCTCCTTTCTCCACTGGGTGGCCGCCACCCAAGCCTTCACCCTGGCGTTCATCCACCTGGTGCTGGGGGCCATGGTGTACAGCCTGATCACCGACCCGCCCGAAGGCCCGTGGGGCGCGGTGGCCTGGGTGCTGGTGTTAATGCCCTTGGTGGGCTATTGGACCGGCAACTGGTGGTACTGGGTAAAACGACTGCACCGGGGCCGATGAGTGCGTTCATTGCCGCGCTCTGCTACGCCGTCGCGTTCTCGGCGGGATGGCTCGTCGCCATCCCGCAGGCCATCCTTATCGCCGACAACAAGCCCATCCACCACGGGCGGTGGCTGGCCGCATACATGGTAGTGGCTTTCGCGCTCAGCTGGACGGCCATGCCCACCGTTGCCCTTGCCCTGCTGCTGCTGCCCGGCATGGCGGGCGTGTTCAGCGCCACGTTCCGCATGGCGCTGAACGAGCTGCGCGGCCTGCCCTGGCACTACTTAGGGCCGGACCCTGCCAACGGCCCCGCGCCGGGCCGCAGCCGCTACGACCTGCTGATGTGGCGCATTGCCGCCGTGCTGCGCTGCCAGCCGGTGGCCGTGGCGCTCACCCTTGAACTCACCACGGCCCTGGCCGTGTACATCCTTATCGCCTCATGGAGCAATTGAACCGGCCCAACCTGATCCAACGCCTGCGGGCAGCCTTCGCGCCGCTGCAACCGGCGCAAAAGCAAAGCGACCGCATGCCCGACCTGGAGCGCTGGGTGATGCCGCACCGCAGCGTGGACATGCAGGACTGGCAGGTGGCCTACAACATGGCCACCAACGTGCTGCGGCCCGACCGCACCCGCCTGATGGACCTCTACGACAGCATCCTGGTGGATTCGCACTTAGCCAGCACCATGGAGAGCCGCGTGCTGCGCGTGCAGCGCAGCCGCTTCCGGTTAGTAAAGGGCGGCCAGGCCCAGCCCGACCTGCTGCCCCTACTGCAACAGCAGTGGTTCGAGGACTTCCTTCAGTACGTGGCGGAATCGGCGTTCCGGGGCTTCACCCTCATTGAGCTGGGGGCCATGGCCAAGCCCGGCGAGCTACTGGACGTGCATCGCATCGACCCCCGCAACGTGCTGCCCTGGACCGGGCAGGTGGTGCGGCAGCAAGGGCAGGACACCGGCTACGCGTTCCGCGAACCGCCGCTGAGCAGTTACCTCATTGAGGTGGGCCGCGCCGAAGACCTCGGCCTGCTGGCCAGCGTGGCCCCGGTGGCCATCGTGAAGAAGTACGCCGTAGGGAGCTGGAGCGACTACGTGCATAAGTACGGCATCCCCCCGCGCTGGGTGAAGACCAACAGCCGCGATGCGCGCCGTTTCAAGCAGCTTGAAACGATGATGCAGAACATGCTGAGCAGCGCCTACGGCGTGATCGAGGGCGACGAGGAGATCCAGATCATGCCCACGCCGGGCACCGACGCCCACAAAGTGTTCGACGAGTTGATCAGCCGGATGAACTCCGAGATCAGCAAGCGCATCCTGGGGCAGGACGGCACCAGCGACAACAAGGATGCCAGCGGCACCTACGGCAGCCTAAAGGTGCTGCAAGGCGTGGCCGAGGACCGCCACCAGGCGGACAAGGCCAGCGCGGCCTACCTCATCAACAATGAGTTGTTCCCGCGCCTCATCAACTTAGGCTACCCCTTGCAGGGCGTGCGCTTCGAGTGGGACGCGCTCCAGGACCTGGGGCCGATGGAGCTGGTGGACGCGGTGAGCAAGCTGGGCATGGTGTTCGACATCGACCCCAAGCACGTGGAGGAGCGCACCGGCATCAAGATACTGGGGGCGCGGCGCATGCCGGGGGAGCTGGGGCCGGGTGAATGGCCGCCCGCAGGCGGAGGCAACCCCTCGGGAGCCGGAAGGCAGGGCGGGGGGAAACCGCCAAAGCCAACGGAAGAGGATGACGGGGAGGAAGATGAGGAGGATGAGACCCAAGGCGAACCAGGAGGCGAAAAGAAGCCAACTGCGTTCCGGAGCCAACACCCTATTGGATTCCGGCCCAGCGGCCGTGAAGCAATGGCCGTGTGCGGCGTATGCGGCGGCGGCGGCCTCATTACAGCAGATGCAGTGCCGCGCGTGGGCGAGGTTGCTTTGGATGCCGCCATGCGCGATGCTTGGGATGGCAAGCAGTTCAGTCCGGCCTACTTCGACCGCATCGCCGACATCTACCTGAATGCACTCGACCAGCGGTTCAATCCGGCGGCCACCATTACGGACGATGACTCACCGGCCCACGTGGCCAGGGCGTTAATGGATGTCAATCTGTTCCGCTTCTCCGGCGAGAAGGACATCGCCTTCATTACGGACATGAACATCCATGCCAAGGAGGCCAAGTCCTGGAGCGACTTCAAGAAGCGCGTTGATGAGGACGGACTGGATGCGAAATACAACCGGGACGCATTGCGGGCCGAGTTCACCAACGTGGCCGCCAGCGGTATCCAGGCCGAGCGCTATCACCAAATGATGGGCGATACCGACGTACTCCCGTTCGGGGAGTATGTCACCGTGGGCGACACCAGGGTGAGGCCGGAGCATGAAGTGCTGAACGGAAAGAAGTGGCCGCTCAGCGATGTCATCTGGAATACCATCTGGCCGCCAAACGGATGGAATTGCCGCTGCACAGTGCTACCCGTGGATGCAGGCCCTGAAGGAGAGCAAGCAAAGGAGCAGGCCAAGTGGGCCATGGGTGAGCTTAGGCGGACGGGTGCATGGCAGCGCATGGAGCAAGACGGATTCAATGGCAATCGGGGGGTCAGTGGCGAGGTATTCAAGCTGAACAAGGCGCACCGTGACCGGTTGGCGGGCCTGCGCCTGAACCCGGAGCAGGCGTACGGGACCAAGAGCATGTCGTTCGACAAGGTGACATCCAGAGCGACCCACGAAGCCCCGGAAGGCATGCAGGACCAAGATTGGTTCAAGGCCAACCAAAGCGACGGCACCAGTGAGGTGGTTATGAAGGACTGGAAGGGTCGGCCCTTCTTCCTGGACCAGTCCACCGTGGACGCGCACGACCCCGCAACGGATCCAAAGCGGTACGGCGGGCGCAGCGGGATGCTTCACCTGGTACCTGAGATCCTCTCCATGCCGGATGAGGTCTGGATGAAGCAAGGGAACGGGTTGACCACCACCTTCTACTATCACAAGTACTTCAAGGGCCTTCCGGTTGTGGTCCGAGCTGAGCTACCGACCGACGCATCACCTGGACAGCGAATGAAGGTGACCAGCTGGTATCCGGCGAAAGTGACCAATCCCAAGGCGAAGGAGCCGGACACCAGGAACGGCTACC
>CAZWSJ010000037.1:0-5663 GCA_964636415.1 uncultured Gemmatimonas sp.
GAAGACGGACTCATTTACAAGGGCAAGAGAGTCATACACTGGTGCCCGCGCTGCGGTACTTCACTCTCCGATGAAGAAGCAGAGTTCACGGAATCCAGCGGCAAGCTGTATCACCTGCGCTACCCCCTCGCCGACCATCCGTCTGAGTTCATCACCGTGGCCACCACACGCCCGGAAACAATGCTCGGAGACGTGGCAGTTGCGGTAAATCCTGAAGACGAGCGCTACAAAGCACTCATCGGCAAGGAGCTTATTCTGCCGCTCAATGGCAAGCGCATACCCGTAATTGGCGACAGCTACACAGATCCCGAATTCGGCACCGGTGCGGTAAAGGTTACGCCAGCACACGACCCCAACGACTTCGAGATGGGCAAGCGGCATTCGCTCGCAATGCCGGTCATTCTCGACGCGCAGGGTGTGATTCGTGAAGTGGAAGACGCAGCCGGCAGGGTTCCCGAAGCTCTCAATGGACTGGATCGCTTTGAGGCGCGCAAAGTCATCGTGAAGATGCTGGAAGACGCCGGCGCGCTGGTGAAGATCGAGAACCATCAGCACAGCGTGCGTCACTGCTATCGCTGCGATACGGTGGTGGAGCCCCGCCTGTCAGATCAGTGGTTTGTGCGCATGCAACCACTGGCTGAAAAGGCGCTTGCCGTGTTCAGAAGCGGCGAACTGCGCATACTGCCCGAACGCTGGGAGGCCGTGTATGTGAACTGGCTCGAGGGCATCCGCGACTGGAACATATCGCGCCAGATCTGGTGGGGACACCGTGTACCGGTGTGGTACTGCGATGCCGAATGCGGCAACGGACCCATCGTTTCGCGCAGTGACATCACAAGCTGCCCGGGCTGCGGCGGCAGCGTACACCAGGACGAGGATGTGCTCGATACCTGGTTCTCAAGCTGGCTTTGGCCGTTCAGTACACTCGGCTGGCCCGAAGAGACAGCCGACCTCAAGGCCTTCTACCCGGGTGACGTTCTGGTCACTGCGCCGGAAATCCTGTTCTTCTGGGTTGCGCGCATGGTGATGAGCGGCTGCTGGTTCCTGGGCGAGACGCCCTTCCACACGGTTTATCTGCACGGAACCGTGCGCGACATGCAGCACCGCAAGATGTCCAAGTCACTGGGCAACGGCATTGACCCGCTCGACGTGGTCAGGCTTTTTGGCGCCGACGCGCTGCGCTGGACTATGGTTGCGGGGCTGGGGCTTGGTGTGGATGTGATGCTCGACCCCACCGATCTCGAAAAGTCTTTTGCTCCAGGCAGAAACTTCTGCACCAAGCTCTGGAACATCGGCCGCTTCCTGCTCTCACGAGTGGGCACCGATCCCGTTGCACCGCTCACAGCAATAGACCCGGCCTCACGGAATGCAGCAGACCACTGGATTCTGGAGCGTCTGGACGCCGCGATTGCTGACTGCGAGGCGGCACTCGGTCCGCCGCGACCCTCCGGCCAGCCTGCACCGCGCAAGCTACCCGCAAGCGGCAGGCTCGCAGGCATGTCAACCGCATGGGATGAAGCAGAACACTACAAGGGCTTAAGGCTTTCCGAATACGCCGAAGCTGCACGACGCTTCGTGTGGAACGAACTGGCCGACTGGTATCTGGAGAGCGTTAAACCGCGTCTGGCCACACCCGGCCCGGACCGGGAAGTGGCGCGTGCAGTACTTGCCCATGCTTTCGACGGTGCGCTCAGACTGCTGCATCCCATAGTTCCGTTCATCACAGAGGAACTCTGGCAGCGCTTGCCGCAAACCCCGCGCGACTCATTCCTGGCTCAGGCAGCCTGGCCCAGTGTCCGAAAGCATCCCGTGGGCGCAGGAACCACATTTGAGCACCTTCGTTCTGCCGTTCAGGCAATACGACAGATCCGTGCCGACTACAACGTGTCGCCGGCAGCAAAGGTGGACGTCGTGCTGGTGGCTCCCGAAAATGTGCAAGAGACACTGAAGCCGCTCCTGGCCACAATGAACCAGCTTTCGCGTTCTCAGGTATCACTTGCCGCTACGGCCCCTTCAGGAGCTTCTGCGCAGGCGCTGCTGGGAGCGGGCATGGAGGTGGTAGTACCACTGGCAGGTATGATTGACTTGGACAAGGAACGACTCAAGCTGCGAACCGAACTTGATCAGTTGCAAAGACAACTCGATTCACTCGAGGGCCGACTTTCCAACGCCGGATTCCTTGCAAAGGCTCCGGCCAATGTTGTCGAGGCAGAGCGCGCGAAAGCACAGGAATGGCGCAGCCGCGTCAACCAACTGCGCGAGAAGCTCGCAGCGCTGAGCACGTGAACAATAGACCGCCCGTTCTGCAGGCGCTGCTGGCGGTGGCCGTTCTGGCCATCGCCTGTGCCAACCCATCACTGCCTCCGGGCGGGCCGCCAGACGAAGCGCCGCCCGTCATTCTGAGCGTCTCACCCGAGAACAATTCGGTGGGTACAACTCCCAAGTCACTCAAGTTGCAGTTCAACGAAGTAATCAGCGAATCACCCAAGGGAGCGTCCAACCTCAAGGATCTGATATTCATAAGCCCCAAGAGCGGTGAACCGCGCGTAAGCTGGAAGCGCAATCGTCTGGAGATTCACCCCTCGGATGGGTGGAAGCCCAATGCGGTCTACTCCATACAGATCAAGCCCGGCATACAGGACCTCAGGAACAACACCATCGACTCGAGCATTGCCCTGGTATTTTCCACCGGTGGTGCCATTCCGGATACAAGAATCACCGGCGTGGCCTTCGATTGGGCAGCGGCCAAGGGCATCTCCTCTGCAGTGGTGGAAGCCATTTCTGCAGACAGCGTGGTGTACCAGGTGGTAAGTGACACAGCCGGGCGTTTTGAGCTGCGAAACCTGCCTCCAGGCCCCTATGTTGTACGGGCGTTTGCAGACAGAAACAACAACCGCGAGCCAGACCGTCTGGAAATATGGGACTCGGCGGGAGTGACTCTCACGGAAAACGCGTCTGCGGAACTTTATGCATTTCTCCACGACACGGTGGGTTTGCGAATAACCGAAGTGGCGCTGCTGGATACCAACCGCGTCATCAAGGTCACTTACGACAAACCCTACCCCTCGGAGCAGGTCTTCACACCAGATATGATCGTGGTGCAGACATCCGACTCAACAAGGCTTGCGGTACGCAGTGTCCAGACAGCACCGGCAAAGGCCGCAGCCGATTCGGCCATCGCAAAGGCCAAAGCCGACTCCATTGCACGTGAGATAGAATCAAAGCTCGACACCAGCGAAGCTGCACGGGCTGAGCGTGCAGAAGCGGCAGAAAGGAAACGTGCTGACAGCGTTGCAGCAGCCGAGCGCGCGCTGCAGGAGAGACAGCGTCAGGCCGCAGCAGCCGCGCGCGCACGCGGCGTGCGACCACCGCCCCTGGACACCATGCCTCTGCCCAAAATGAATCGTCCTGAAGTATCGAGCGAGATTTTCATTACGCTCGACGAGCCACTCTCCTGGCAATCTCAGTTCAGGCTGCAAACAGATGGCGTGAGCAGCCTGTCCGGCACGGTAAAATCACCGAACCGGGCATTCAGCACACCACGCGAACCGGTAAGAGACAGCACGGCCCGACAACCAGCAGATACCAGTTCAGCAGCCGATCCAGATACCAGCTCAATAGCATCAGCCGGAGCAGGAGCAGCCGCTGGCGCTGCCGCTGGTGCCGGTACTGCTGCAGACTCAGCCGCATCAACACCGCCAGACAGTGTGCGCAACGGCCCTCCCGCCAGACCGCGACATTTCTCAATGTGGTGGAACAGTCGATGACCTTTTCAGAGCAGAGACTGCATCAGCGCCCCGTGCTCTTTTTGGACCGTGACGGGACGATCATCGCCGACGCGCACTACCTGGCCGATGCCAACCGTGTTCGCCTGCTTGAGGGTGCCGCATTGGCCATACGCTCTGCCAACGAAGCCGGTGTTCCCGTGGTCATCATAACGAACCAGTCAGGTATTGCACGAGGACTCATCACAGAAGAGCAGTATGCTGCAGTGCGCGACCGCACGGTTGAGCTGCTGCGCGCAGAGGGTGCAAACATACTCGCCACGTATCACTGCCCGCACCCGGCAAGCAGGCCTGCGATTTGTGACTGTCGCAAGCCCGGTCTGGGGCTCTACCTGAGAGCTGCACGGGAGCATGATCTGGATCTCAGTCTCTCCGGCTACGTGGGAGACCGCTGGCGCGATGTGCAGCCCGCAATTGACACAGGTGGCACTGGCGTTCTGGTGCCAGGAAGCGAAACGCCCGTCGCCGACATGGAGACGGCACGCTCGTCAATCAGCGAACGCGTCTTCATTGCCGACTCAATCGCTGAGGCAGTGAACATTGTGCTACGCAACATTGCCGGAGCCACTGGCGCCGGCGGGACCGTGCCTGGCACAACACCACAGCTTGCTTCTCAGGCATCCCCCGCAGGCAGTTCCCACCGTCCCGGCCGCACCAGAATCGCTGTGCTGGCCTCCGGCGGAGGCTCAAATCTTCAGGCGCTCATCGACCATTTCAATAACAGAGGTGCGGCGTCGGGCAGCCTGGTTCACGTGGCATCAGACAAGAAAACCGCTGGTGCCCTTGTTCGTGCAGAGGGGGCCGGGATTCCCACTGGCACTATCGATGATCCCACGAATGGGGTACGAATGGTTGCACAACTGCGTGAGTGTGGTGCGGATCTCATAGTACTCGCTGGCTACATGCGCCTCATTCCGCCCGAAGTAGTGCAGACATGGCGCGGACGCCTGATCAACATCCACCCTGCCCTCTTGCCTGCTTTTGGTGGCAAGGGCATGTATGGCCAACGCATACACGCGGCGGTGATTGAGCAGGGCGTGAGAGTCACCGGAGTGACGGTACATTTCGTGGATGAGCACTACGACCGCGGACCCATACTGGCTCAATGGCCCGTACCCGTTCTTTCCGGTGACACGGCAGAATCACTCGCCGCCCGGGTGCTTGCGACAGAACATCTTCTTCTTCCACTCTGCGTTGAGGCCGTGGCCGCCGGTACACTGCGCTTGGGAGAAAATGGCCATGTGCATGGCGGCATGATCTTGCCCGCACGCAACAGCGGGAGCAATGATCTGAGGTTCAGCCTGGCGGCACAGCACGGCTCCGGCACAGCGTCGGAAGCCGCCTTCGCCACCGAACTGGCTACTATGTATTCACCCTGATCGGTTGCTGAAGGAAAAATGACAGCACACGGCAGTGCTGCCATTTTTCAATTCCAATTCTCTGTTCGTATCAAGTCAAATAGCGCCTCGGCGTTCATCATACGGAGTAAACGAACATGCGTGCACTGCTGTCAGTTTCAGACAAGACGGGCCTGCTTCCATTCGCACAGGGGCTCGCCGCAGCGGGCGTGGAGCTGGTCTCCACGGGCGGTACAGCGAGAGTATTGCGTGAAGCCGGTCTCAGTGTGCTGGATGTAAGCGACATCACAGGCTTTCCGGAGATGCTTGATGGTCGCGTGAAAACACTGCACCCCGTTGTACACGGCGCCCTGTTGGCCCGGAGAGACCTGCCAGAGCACATGGCTGCAATCGCTGAACACGGCATCACGCCCATAGATCTGGTGGTGGTCAATCTCTATCCCTTCAGAGAAACCGCCTCACGTGCTGGCGTGCAGGCGGAGGAAGTGATTGAGAACATTGATATCGGCGGACCATCAAT
>CAZWSJ010000037.1:5763-21291 GCA_964636415.1 uncultured Gemmatimonas sp.
CTGGCGTGCAGGCGGAGGAAGTGATTGAGAACATTGATATCGGCGGACCATCAATGCTGCGCTCCGCTGCCAAGAACTTCGCCTCAGTATGGGTGGTGACGGACCCCGACGACTACAGTCGCGTGCTGGAAGTAATAAGCAGCGGAAATGATGCGCCCGAGTTCAGGAAGCTGCTTGCCGAAAAAGTATATGCACACACCAGCGCCTATGACGCCACAATCGCACAGTGGTTTGCAGCGCAACGCAACGAATCCTTCCCCGACAGCTTCCCGCTGGCCTTCGAAAAGCAGCAAAGCCTCCGCTATGGTGAGAATCCGCAGCAACGTGCGGCCTTCTACGTGGAACACCGTGGTGCGGGCCTGGGCGCACTCGTACAAAAGGGCGGCAAGGAATTGTCGTTCAACAACCTCATGGACCTTGAAGGGGCACTGCTTGCAATAGAGCCATTCGGTGACCAGCCGGCCTGTGCAATTATCAAGCACACCACGCCCTGTGGGCTCGCCACCGGCAGCAATGCTCTTGATGCCTACAGAAAGGCACTCGCCTGTGATCCGGTGAGCGCTTTCGGAAGTGTGATTTCGTTTTCAGTTCCGGTTGACGTGGCCGCGGCAGAGGTGATTTCCAGCCTCTTCGTGGAATGCATTGTGGCGCCGGAGTTTTCTGATGAGGCAGTGGAAATCCTGGGCAGAAAAAAGAATCTTCGTGTACTCGAAGGGCGGGCAGACTGGCCCGCTGGAACTCTGGACTTCAAGCGGGTGAGGGGTGGTCTCCTGGTTCAGGATCGTGCACCGGCTCCATCCGAACCTGTGCGTTGGCACGTGGTAAGCAAGCGTCAGCCCAGTGCAGACGAACAGCGCGATCTCATGTTTGCCTGGAAGTCGGTGGCCAGCGTCAAGTCCAATGCAATCGTTCTCGTTCGCAACGGTGCCACTATAGGCATTGGTGCAGGCCAGATGAGTCGCGTTGACGCCAGCTTCCTGGCTGCACACAAGGCCGGCAACATCGGTCATGACACACAGGGATCAGCGCTGGGCTCCGATGCCTTCTTCCCCTTCCGCGACGGAATTGATCAGGCCGCGGCAGCCGGTGTGACCGCCATAGTTCAGCCGGGTGGCTCTGTGCGTGACGCCGAGGTGATAGCGGCTGCCGATGAACACGGTATTGCCATGGTGTTCACCGGCGAGAGACTGTTCCGGCACTGAGACAGGCCGACCCTGTATCACCCTCTAAGCTGGCTTCCTGCCCTGCGTGAGCCGGGATCAATCAAATCCGAAGAAGAATGGGAATCCAACCAGTACCACAGCAGCCCAGAGGCCGTAGACGGGCAGATACGCTGTCTGCCAGCGCTCCAGCAGAGCTATAGAGCTGCGGCCTCTCAAGAAGCGGAATGAGATCACCGCTGAGACCAGCAAATTGACGATCAGCACAAGGTTCATGCCCAGCGCCGCGCTGCGATTGGGAGTGAACCCCATGGCGCTTATTCGCCCAAGAATGGCCCAGAGAGCAAAGGCGTTTGCCACGAGTGCGCTGGCCACCAGCACCAATTGAACAACGTCGAACAGGCCGGCAGGTGCATTTGGATCCCGCGCCGACACGGAATACAACAGCAGTGCGAGAACCATTATTAAAAGAGCGTCGAAGAGAATAAGCAGATCACGCTCCACGTTCAGTCCATTGCCGGTTATGAGCATGGTGGCCAGGAATGCGAGCAGCAGAATTGCAAACATGGGTGTGAAAAGCCGCGTGAGCACGGGCGCCATGTTCTCAACCACGCTCTGCTTGGCTTCCACCAGCCAGGATGCCACAAGTACCGCACCCACTGCGCCGCAGGGCATCAGCCAATTCTGGAAGAAGTGCTCGGCGTTCAAACCTATGGACTCAAAGGTGGCCATGAGAAATGCACTGAGAACGCCACCACCCATGGCGATGAGCACGTAGTAAATGAAGAGCTCACCGCTGAAGCGGATAAAATCCATTCTTCCACTGCTCTCGCGCCAACGGCCACCGGTATAGGCCACGCCTGTCAATAGCCAGAGAACAATGGGCAGGTGCAAAATGCTGAGAACCTCCATGCTCCCCTCCGACACGAAGGGGAAGACATTCATCACCAGAGCTGCTGCCGTGAATCCCAGTGCAACGAATACAACAGTTCTTGGCGTCGGTTTGCGTTGCCATGCGAAGTAGCCCGCCAGCACCGGAAGCACGAAGAACAGTGCGTTATGCAAGTAGAACGACTCAGCATTGTCGAAAGTCTTCCCGAACAACACGGGCAGTTTGATGAGAGCCGCAGCAAGCACGGCCAGCCCAAAGGCGAGCAGGCCACCGCTCGTGGCGCCAGCCTCATCAACATCGTCCGCCACCACCAGTTGCTTCCACAGGCGCTCAGAGTGCTCACGCGCGAACTCACTGGAAATCGCGTCGATGTTCCCCATGCGCTTGACCGCCACAAGAAAGGCTTCGTCGCCAGCGAGACCGGATTCGCGAAGCATCGAAATCTGCTCGCGCAGGTGATCTTCCAGCTCGGTCACATCAACCGCGTGAATCATTTGCCTGCGTCGAACCCAGGCACGCCAGGTGTCCATCTGCGCTTCCACTTCAGCGCTCAGACCTGATTCATCGGGTTCCTGCTTTGCAGTATCCGCTTTTGCCGTTTCCGCTTGAGAGCAGGGCGCCTGATCGGGGGCCATGGTCAGATCCCGCTGGGGCGCACGTTAAGTGGAGTGGGGCCAACCACGGCAGCGGTGGCATCAGCAGCAGCACTGAGTGCCTGCCCCGCAGCTTCCCACACCTTGCGAAGCGTGTCATCAACAGCCAGCCACTGGCGCCGTTCCTCAGACAACTGGCGAAGTCCTTGCGAGGTTATGCCGTAGTACTTGCGCTTGCGCCCTGTGGATGCGGTCTGCCAGCGCGACTCAATGTATCCCAGTCGCTCCAGTCGATGAAGCACGGGGTAGAGCATCCCGTCCGTCCAGGTCATGAGGCCACCGGAGAGTTCGCGTACGCGCTGGAGAATGGCGTAGCCGTAGCTGTCACCCTCCGCCAGAATGGCCAGCACAATGGGGTTGGAAGATGCCGCAACGAGGTCCTTGCCGAGGTCCATGAGACAGTTGGTTGTTTTGCTTTTTGTATCTGAAAGCATACATAGATATACAATGCATGCCAGTGCAATACGTTACACTGACATGCATAATAGTATCAGGTATACTATGTCAAGCTTCAAACACCTGGGAGTCGCGCCATAAAGCGACTTACCAGATCAAGCACCTCCCCACGGTGCTCACGATGCGGCACATGGCCACAGTCTTTCACGATTTCAACTTCGGAGGGCCCGGACACGCCACGTGCTATGCGCATGGCTGATTCAACAGAGCCGAACCCATCCCGATCACCATGTATGGCCAGCACCGGGCACAGAACGCCAGGCAGCCAGCTGTCCAGACTCCATGACAGGAACCGCGGCTGCAGCCACAGCTCCGTCCAGGCGTCCAGTACCCATCTGGCCTTATCACCGTGCCAGCGTCTGAGCTTTTCAAACTGGTCGGGGTCACGAAAAGCTTCGCGGGCCCTCGCTATTGCCTGAGCGGTCTGGCTTTCGGCAAAGGCCAGCGCGGATTCCGTTATAACAGCTTGACAGCGCCCGGGCACCAGAGAGGCGGCGGCCAGCGCAATGCCACCGCCAATGCTGTGCCCCAGCAGGATGCAGTTCCCGATTTCCAGTGCGTCAAGCAACAGGGGCAGACACTCCCTCGCCTCCACCTCTATTAAGTCATCCTGGGGGAGTCCTTCCCTGGCACTGGACTGCCCGTAGCCCAGCCTGTCGTAGGCCACGACGGGTCGGCCGAGGACCTGAGCCAGCGCTTCAGGAAAATTATGCCACAGAGCCACGCAGCCCAGCGAATCGTGCAGAAGAACAGCCGGCGAACGACTGACGCTGCCAACGGGATGCCAGGATCGGGTGAAAACCGTACCGCCCGGCAGCTCAACCGTACGGCTCAGTGTTTTCACCGTCCTGCCGCAAGCCTCATGGCCATCTGTGAGGCAGCATAGAGGTTGATGCGGGAATACACCCCGTAGGGCCCACCGTCATCCAGAAAACCGCCTCCGGGCCCCAGCGTGCGGGTGAGGATGTCATTGGCTTCATCAAGGCTGAGCGTTGGATAGGCCACGGTAAGGAGATATCCCGCCTCCGGTGCCACCTCACTCACCTTGAGCTGCTTTCCGGCAGCCTCCGGGAAAGCCGTGGGAAGTCCATACGTCTGGGTCGACGCATACAACGCTTCATTGGCAGCGGGGTCGCTCAACCGCCCAAGGTCTTCGCGGGCGCACTCAGAGATGGTCTTGCCGCAGGCAGCCTCAAGTACCGCTCGCACTTCCTTGCGCGCAGCGAGCAGCGCCGCACGGAAGTCCTTTACCGGTGGCACGTTGTTGAAGCTCTGATTCAGGAAGTCCGGATCGTTGGCAAGGAGGTGTGCCATGGTGTAGAGGGCCACCACGCGTCCTCCCAGCACGTCCATGGCGTAATGGGCGCCCACCACAATGCGATGGTTCCCGTATTCCGCCCCGCGAGTCACCATTTCGGGGTAGCGCTCGGGGACAAAGAGCGCCAGCATCAGGGCACCCGTATAGCCGTAGGTGGTGTGGCCGCTCGGGAAAGACGGACTGTTGATCAGGTCCATGATGGGGCCGCGGTTGTAAACCGTGTTGTCAGCCGGCGTGCCGAAGTAATCGCGCCCCACAATGCGGCTGAACACCGGCTCGGTCTGGAAGGGCCGCGAGTTGCCATACCTGTTGGCACCCGCCTCGCCCGCCGGTAGGTGGTAGGCCTGCCCAAATGGATCCGCAATGCCGCTGTTGGCCTCAAGGATGGCCAGGGCTTCAGCGTTTACGGCTGTTCTGCCATTTGTGGTCTTGTTGGCAAAGAAGTACTTACCGGAATTGGAACCCGACCGGGCAGCCTGAATGGCGTAGGCTAGCACATCGGTGACGTTCTGCGAGACTGAAGTGAATGTGTTCCGGGTTAGATAGTGTGCCCTCGCTGTATAGGCCCCGCCCAGAGTGGTGCCCAGGCCGTCGGCGAGCTGCGAGACGTTGCCCATGGTAATGAATACGTCCCGCAGGGCCAGTTGCTGCTGCTCACCAAATGGTACCAGCGACGACTGCGGCCACTCGCCGTTCTGTATGGCACCCGTTACCGTGAGATTGGCGCCCAGGGCGGCGCGGCCCATGTCCGTTTTGGAGAGGATGGAAACGGGAGCCAGTGCCTTGAGAATCTGCAGGTCTGTCCTGGATTGAGCGCTGATGGGAGCGGCTGGTGCCAGGCTGCCAAGGAGAGCCACCGCCGCCAGAATGACGGGAACGAAGGACGGTCGGCGCAGTGAGGAGGAGCTTCTCATGTCGGACATTCGGGTTCTGGTGATGAGTATCGCTCGTGAAAGATACCTTGCTGGTGAGCCTCTGTGGATCCGCGCTGATCGACATGGACCTCGGCACAGCGTATGGAGCTATCAGCAGGTTGTGTCTCCGAGCCCTTCGGGCGAGCTTTCGGGGTTGCAACAGTTTCGGACACCAAGAATGTCCGGCCAGCCTTTTTCCTCTGTCCCGGTTCATGAACGCCGCAGCCAACACCCCTCTGGCGACGGCAGGTAGCCAGGGTCGATTCCGACCCGATACCGCCGAACTCGATTACCGCCCGTCCTACATGGCCGCTGGTATAGCAGCCCTGGTGACCTTCCTGCTGTATCTGGCCACCCTGGCGCCCACCACATCCATGTGGGACACCAGCGAGTACATCGCTGCCGCCTACGTGCTCGGCCTGCCACATCCGCCGGGAAATCCGTTCTTCGTACTCGTCGGCCGCGTATTTGCAATTCTGCCGATTGCACCAACTGTGGCTATGCGCATCAACGTGCTGGCCGCACTCTCCAGTGCCATTTCTGCCGGCTTCTGGTTCCTGGTCACCGAGAGAGTACTCGTGGCATGGATGCCGCGCCGCTGGCAGCGCATAGTTGGTGGTTCACTTGCAGTACTCATAGGCGCCACCGCCTTCACCGTCTGGAACCAGTCGGTGGTCAATGAAAAAGTGTACACCGTGTCGCTGGTGGGGCTCGCCATAATCTGCTGGCTCACCGTGCGCTGGTGCGATGACCCGGAAGGCCGCACTGCAGACCGCACACTCGTGTTGATTGCCTACCTCTGCGGACTCGGCTACACCAACCACATGGCCGGCATGCTCGCGGTGCCAGCCGTTGGCATCGCAGTGCTCATTCGTCGTCCACAAACACTGCTGCGCTGGAAACTGATTGTGGCCTGTGCATTTGCAGTGGGATTTGGTCTCACCCCATTCGCAACACAGCCCATACGCGCAGCGCACTTTCCCGCCATTAACGAAGGCGAACCAACAGCCTGTACAACCGAACTCAAGGCCGACTGCACCTTCACAAGCCTCACCTATGAGCGCTTCATGTACAACTTCAACCGCGGCCAGTATGGCAAGCCCGACCTGAGTCAGCGTCAGGCGCCATTCACTGCACAGGTTGGAATGTACTGGCTGTACTTCAAGTGGCAGTGGCTGCGCGATGCATACAACGAGCACCCTGCCGCACAGAACGGTCTGGCCGTTTTCTACCTGATTCTGATTCTTCTGGGTGGATGGATGCACTTCCAGAAGGACCGACGAAGTTTCTGGTTCTTCGGGCCATTGGTGTTCACAGTAACGCTGGTGCTCATCTTCTACCTGAACTTCAAGTACGGGCACTCACAAGCACCCCAACTGGGAGAAAGCGTGGATCGCGAGGTCCGCGATCGGGACTACTTCTATCTCTGGAGCTTCTCGGCGCTCAGTGTGTGGGCCGCTCTGGGAATGTTCTATCTGTGGGAGACAGTGGCCACGCTCTTCGGAGCAAAGGACACCAAACTGGGCAACAATACAGTTGTGGAGCCCGAGCCGCGCAGCTTTGCCATGGCGTCGCCTCTCCTGCTCGTGGCTTTCATTCCGCTTTTCGGGAACTGGACGCAGGCCTCGCGCGCCAATCAGACCGACACCACCGACTTCGCACGTGACCTGCTGAACTCGGTGGAGCCCTACGGCATTCTCATCACCGTGGGTGACAATGACACCTTCCCTCTCTGGTACGCGCAGGAGGTGGAGGGAATACGTAAGGACGTGATTGTTGCAAACACATCCCTGCTCAACACCGACTGGTACGTGCGTCAGCTCATTCGCCGTCAGCCCTATCCCTACGACAAAGACAAGGGTCCGGCAATTTACAGGAACACCACGGCTGTCATGCCCAGCGATCCGCCGGTGCATCTCACATTTGACGAGGCCGACGCAATCCCGCTGGTGATTCCAACGCCGCAGAACGCCGCATTTATCAAGGGCGACATTGTTGCGCAACCGCGAATTGGTCAGCTCATGAAGGCCGATCAGCTCATCTACTTCATGATTCGCGACGCCTATCCGGAGCGCCCCATTTACTTCAGCCGTACCGCCGGCGGAGCACCCTATGATCTGGGCCTGGAGCGGTACGTGGTTACTCAGGGTCTGGCGAAGAAACTCATGGATCATCAGGTAATTCCGAGCCGCGACGTGCTTCTCGTACCGGGCGAGGGTTTCTTCGATGTGCAGCGAAGCCGTGAGCTTTGGCAGAACGTATTCACAGCAAACCGCTCACTGGCCAAACGTGACGGCTGGGTGGACGATGCATCCGTGGGCATTCCGGATCTCTACGTGATCAGCGGCATCACGCTGGCAGAGGCATTGGCCCAGACCGGACAGATGGCTGCTTCAGATTCGGTTTACGACAACGCTGAGGCAATCGCCAAGGCGATGCACCGTGCGCAGGTGTTTGGTTTTGACCGTGTTACCGCGCCACGGGTACAGCCTGGTGCAGATTCGCCAGTCAATCCACTGCTGCTGACCAGACCGGACAGCAATTAGCCGGGCAAACACTCAGCACCTGAGCGGCACTCAAGTGCCACTCGGGTGCTGAGTGAGTAAATCAGAATTTTCAGTGAGTCCTCAATGAACCTTCAATTGTTGTTGCAGTAATCCGTGTTCAGCTTCTGTTGTTGCCCTGAAAGCGCGAAAGCAATCTGAGCAGTTCCATATAGAGCCACACCAGCGTGATCATAAGGCTGAATGCGCTGTACCACTCCATTGCCTTGGGTGCGCCTGAACGGGCGCCCTGCTCTATCATGTCAAAGTCCAGTACCAGACTGAACGCTGCCACACCCACGATGAAGAGATTGATGGCAATTGACAGAGGCCCGTTAGACGTGAAGTAGCTCACCTGCACGCCAAAGAGCGAAAGGATCATGGAGCCCACGTAGAACAGCACAATGCCGAGCATGGCGCTCATGAGCATGCGCCTGAAGCCCGGAGTGGCGCGGACCACTCGCGAGTGGTAAAGGAGAAAGACTCCGGCTGCCACACCTATGGTGAGCAGCACTGCCTGCTGTGGTACGCCCTTGTATGCTGCGTTGAACATGGCAGAGATGGCGCCAAGCAGCAGGCCCTCAAGTGATGCATATATTGGCGCGGTCCATGGAGCCAGGTGGGGCTTGAACACCGTGACCATGGCCACAATGAACCCACCGATTCCACCGATCATTACTGCCGGTGTCACAAGCTCAACGCGGCCGGCTGCCACCTGCTGCCACACCAGACCGGCCGAGAATCCCAGCACCATCAGCAGGATAAACGCCTTGGTGGCCGTCCCGGGGATGGTCATGACTTCAGCTCTGGATCCGGCTGCGGTTGCACGGGCGGCATCGCCGAAACGCGAGAGCATGGGGTTGTTTGAATGCATGGCTCAGGAATTGAAAATGGATCAGGGATGACCGTCGTGGTTTGACAGGTCACCAACTGGCTTCAAGATACACCCAAAAGGGCTGAAATGATCGCGTCCACGCCGGCTCCGCGCTCCATAAGGGCTCGTTTCAGCTCCGGATCGTTTGAGTGTGCGCCTACATCTGCCCCGGGTGCACGCATGGGATCGCAAACCGGCACCCCAAGCTCTGCTTCCACCTGTTTGCGGTAGCTGGCCCAGGCCGCGTCGTCGAGGCTGTGCGACTTGATACTGACGCCCGCCAGCTTGACGCCAGAATTGGTGACCCGCGCATTCACC
Organism: uncultured Gemmatimonas sp.; assembly: GCA_964636415.1. Classification (GTDB taxonomy): domain Bacteria; phylum Gemmatimonadota; class Gemmatimonadetes; order Gemmatimonadales; family Gemmatimonadaceae; genus Gemmatimonas. The sequence continues at coordinate 14,892 of CAZWSJ010000037.1, forward strand.
AGATACTGCTCCACGGCCACCGAAAGCGGCGGAATGGGGAACTGCGGCCGGTACTCGATGGTTTTTCTGGCCGGATCGTGGCAGAGCACGAGATAATCCGGCTGGGAACCGTGGAGCAATCCCAGCGTCACGCCGGCGTAGGCCGGATGAAACAGCGAACCCTGGCCTTCTATCACATCCCAGTGATCCGCCTCGTTGTCAGGCGAGAGAGTCTCTGCAGCGCCGGCTATGAAGTCGGCGATAACGGCATCTATGGCCACTCCGCTTCCGGCGATCATGATGCCGGTCTGACCGGTTGCGCGGAAAGTGGCTTTTTGCCCGCGCGCGGCAAGTGCACGTGTGAGCGCAAGCGCCGTGTACTTTTTGCCCAGCGAGCAGTCGGTGCCAACAGTTGCGATACGCAGGCCGCTGCGTTTCAGGCCGCTGGCCGAGGGGAACACCGCGTCGCTGTGGCGTACATCGTGGAGCTTCACCCCGTGGCGCGCTGCTGCCTCTACTAGCGACGGGAAAGAAGTGAGCCTGGTGTGCATGCCGCTGATTATGTCCATGCCGTTCTCAATGGCTGAGAGCAGATCGGGCAACCAGCTATCCGGCACGGCACCGCCGGCAAATGCTATGCCTATCACCATGCTTTTTGCGCCGCGCTCGCTGGCCTGGGCGGGACTGAGCCGCGGCAGGCCCACACCCACGGTGGCCGTGGGCAGGCTCCATTCACCAACGACATCGTCGGGGCACCAGTCACGCAGCCCACAGGCCGTCTTGGTATTACTGGGTCGCTGCACGTCGCCCAGATAAAGCAGGTAGGGTTTGCGAAGTTCGAACATGAATAAAGCCTATCCCGTGTGGAATCTTGCCGCCAGTTAGACTAACTTACGCGGCCGCGACATCCTGTGTTTGGGGGGATGGCCGAGTGGTTGAAGGCACCGGTCTTGAAAACCGGCGAACCGGCAACGGTTCCGTGGGTTCGAATCCCACTCCCCCCGTACAATGCAGCAAATGGTCCGGGGGCTACGGAGAGCTGCGCGCGGGCCCCGTCAATCAGTTTTTCTGTAAAGTGCGTTCACACTGGTACGCGACCCACCGCTGAAATCCACGTGAACGGTAATGCTTGGCGTGTCCGGCTTCAGGTGGTGCAGCGCCATGGCCTCATCCAGGTGGACCGCGTCAAGGAGAACTGAGCGGCCGCCCGGCAAGCCTTCAAACACGTAGGGCTCACCCGGCACGGCCGTCACACCCCTGCCCGTAAGATTCACTTCGGGCGTGAAGTGGTTGACCCACATGAGGCCGCCCGGCGCGAGCACGCGCGCGGCCTCTTCAACTGAACGCTGCCACGCAGCCCAGCTCTCTGCGTTATGGAAAACGCCCAGCGCAACAATCAAGGCAAACCTGCCATCCGGAAAATCAGTTAGCGCCTCCATGCGACTCAGCAGAACGCGCCGGCCCGCTTCTTCCGCGCCCAGTACCAAAGCCAGCCTGTCACGTGTACGTGCCACCATTGGCTCCGAGGCATCCACCGCCCACACATCGAAGCCCTGCCTGGCAAGCCACTCGGTGTTTCTTCCGCCGGCGCAGCCCAGATCCAGCACCGTTACCTCTGCGGGGTCAGCGTAGCGCGAAGCGAGAGGAACCAGGCGGTGATCCGGCGCTCTCGAAGCGAACTGCTCCACGATCTCTGGCTGCTCCCAGAACGGGTTTGCACTTTGTCCGGCCATGCTGTCTCGCGCCTTCTTGATGCTCATTGTGGCCTCACGCTCTCTCATGCCCTCTCGTGCTCAAGCACCAGGGCAGAACCCGCTCCTGTATCAGAAGGACCGACGATTTTCTCTGTGGTGCCCGATGCAGCCTGTGCCCTGAAATAGCGCATAATCAGCCAGGTCCACAAGCTTGCACCCAGTACCGGTGCCGCGTAGAGCAATATCCGACCCGTGTAACGCTGCTGTTCCATGGTGTATGCGGTGCATATGAGCCCCGGATAACGCTGATATACCACGCCGAGCATGATGAGCATCGCAAGTGCGTGAATGGCCAGCGCAACACCCACTATGAGCGACACGCGTGGCAGCGAATTGGCAGCGATTGCACCAATCAGAAACCATGAGACATGCAACAGTTGATCCGCCACGGCGTTGGTGGATGCAATGTCCAGTGAGCGCGGAATCATCCAGAACAGCATCGCACCCACTGCCAAGACCAACAGGGCCGGATCCCAGTAATGGGTATCCGGGAGCTGCAGTCCCCGACGGCGTGCCGACCTGATCGCAAGTACCCCGAGCAGCAGCATCGCGGGCACCTGCAACAACTGATGCCTTGGCATGGTTGCGCTGAACCAGCCGGCCAGTGGCGGCATGGCGAGTACCAGCGCGGTAAGGAGTACAACAGCCAAACGGATCATTGCACCAGTGTCCGGAGAGCCTTCACCAGCGAGTCACCACTTACCTCGGGTCGGTAAACCGCAATCACCTGTCCCGAGGGATCAATGAGAAAGCTCGAGGCAGCATGATTTATGCGTCCATCCGGCAGATGTGTGATCCATACTCCCAGCTTTGCGAGAGCGGCGTCCCTTGCAGCAGTCTGTTCCGGGGCAGTGTTGAGGCCACCCACCACCCAGCCAGGTCCGGCGTCCAGCATGCGCCAGTGTTCATCGAGCGAGGCCGCGTCATCGCGCTCGGGGTCCAGCGAAAGGCTTAGAAAGACCATGCGCTCCGGCACCATGTCGCCCAGAAGTCCGTGCGCCTGGTGCAGTCTTGCAGTTACAATGTGGCACACATCGGGGCAGTGCAGATACATGAAGGTGAGAAGCACGTACCTGCCGCGCAGAGCCTCAAGCGAACTCTGCTTGCCATTGGTCTGCCAGAAATCGAGTGCCGGTGCAGGCCTTGGCAGTGGTCCTGCTTCAGCCAGCGCCGCACCATCGGTGGTGAACGCACGGAACCCGAACGTCCACCACCCCACCACGGCCGCGACGGCGGCGAGTGCCACAACGCCTGCCACACCTCGCCGCGTACGCTTTTGCATCCTTCCTCCTATTGCCGGTTTATGCCGGCGTTCCGCAGAGACTATCCCGGAAATCAGGCCTCAGACCAACTGCGCTTCCACTCCGAGACGATCGAGAGTGAATAGATCAGAAGGCCGATTATTACGAGGCCCACAAACCACGATGCATAGCCCGCCAGCGCCTGGCCGGCCGAAGCAACGCTCTCAACCGGTATTCCGGTATAACTGGCATAGCGTCGCGGTACACCGGCCACGCCAGCCAGATAGAACATGCTCACGACGCCGTAACCGCCCACCACGAAAGTGAGCAGACCTATACGGGCATATTTCTGCGCCTTCGCCGCCACTATCTCATGGAAGGCGCCAAGGAACATCAGCACGTATCCCACCAGGAAGTAGGTGTGGAAGTGTCCCGGTACCCAGAGCGTGTTGTGGAAGTAGAAGTTGATGGCGATGGTGGTGTCGAGCACCGCGGCCAGACCACCAATTGCCCAGCCCATCATACCCAGATAATAGGCAAGTGGTGCCACTTCCCACTTGATGTCGTTCTTGTACACCTGCAGACCCGCCCCGAACATGGTTACAACAGTGGCGGGGACCGCACTGAGGTAGGACGCCACAAGGCCCAACACCTGCAACGAGTCGGGCTGAGCAAAGTCCATGTAGAGATGGTGCAGGAAGGCCAGCAGGATGAAGCACAGCGTTGCATTCCATGCTATTGCCACAACGCGGTTAACATACCAGCGACGTCCGGAATAGAGCGGGAAGCGCTCATAGATGATGGCCACGCCCAGATACATCGTGATATTCACAATGGTGTGTCCGAACAGGAACACCATGTTTTTCATGAGCAGGTTGTCGAACTCCAGACTGGGTTCGAACCACTTTGCCAGATAAAGCAGGAAGACCACCGCACCGACTATCGTAGTCACCGCGCCGGCAAAAAGAGACACGGTTGATATGAGCACGAAGGACGGCAGCTCTTCACCTTCGGGATGATCGTTAGTGAAGTACTGCCATGCCAGCAGGCGTCCCGCACCGTAGCGCTTTGCAAAGGCCCAGAGCAGATCAAGCTGCGCCAGCAACCATGCGGAGCCCAGCACGATCAGCGATATGATCGCCACGAGTGTTGACCATGCAGGCCATGTCTTCATGAACGGCAGCGGGTAGAGCATGTACCATCCCGAAGCGTGCTTGCCTATGAGCGTTGCTATCACCAATCCCACAGTGCCTGCAACAACCAGTACATAAATGAGTTTCTGAACTCCGAGACTCATAGGCACGTATTTCCACGCGTGATACCACACCGCCACCACGCCACCCATGAACAGCGTGCCAGCCATGCCAAGGCCGTGCAGTGTCATGATGGCGTAGAAGAGATTGTCATCTACATCGATTGCTCCGGCCTGATTGAGGCGCATGGAAAGACCGAGCAGAATGAGCACCAGAAACACTGCGAGCAGGGTGACAGTCCACACCATCACCATGCGCTTTGCTGCGATCGGCGCTGCCGGATTGGCCGCTGAAGTTGCGGCAGTCGTTGACGTGGCCATGGTTCAGCGCGCCTCGATTGATGCAAACATGTTGTGATGACCAACCCCGCAATATTCGAGGCAGAGAATCTTGTACGTCCCGGCTTCCGGGAATGTGAGTGTCACAGAATTGCGATAGCCGGGCATTGCCTGCACCTGCCCTATTATATGGCCGTCAGGATGATAGACACCAAAGCCGTGGTTCACGTCGAGCGCACCCACATCAAAGCGCACCGGCTGACCCACGGGCACCACAATGCCACTGCCGCCAATGGAAACCTTGCCGTCTTCCTTGAATTGCCAGAGCCATGTCATTCCGTCAACCTCAACAGTTACGACAGGCGTTGCCTTGGTACTCGCCGGATATGGCAGTCTCTGCAGTGTCATAATCAGGGCGACTATGATCACCGCAACAAGAACAAAGAAATAATTGCGCCGCGCGCGATAAACGCCCGGGCGCACGGTATCAACCGACGCCGCTGTGCGACGACGTGCGGCACCCCAGGCGATCAGCGCAATCGCTATGGCCCCTACAAGGGTGGTGATGCCAACGATCTGGACGGTCACGAAATGTCTCCTGTACGAATGCTGCGCATGGGCCAGCAGGAACACCAGAAAGTTTCCTGGTCAGACGGCATGCCACGTAGAATGCATCATTGCACCATTATATGGCTACCTCAATAGTGGTGTGATTGATGTCTCAAGTGAAAGTTCAATCGGCTTTTACCGTAGATTTACTCAGGCCAAATCTCATCCTTGAGTGACCAATGGCCGGACTCTGTGCCGTCTTGATACACCTCCGCTCTCTCCACCAACTTCCTACATGCGACTCCAGCTCACCACAATTGCACTGTTTTGCATCACGCTGAACACCGCCCTGGTGTCAGGCCGGAATGGGGACACATGGCCCGCGTCCGGCAGCGTTGAACCACCCCGGATAACCGAACAGAACAGCGGCACAGGTCAGTTTCTTCAGGCCGTGCATGCCGTGAGTTCCAGTGTGGTGTGGGCTGCCGGTTATGGCGGAACGGTGCTCCGCAGCACGGACGGAGGCGAAACATGGCAGCAACTGAGAACGCCTGTGGGTGATTCGCTGCAGTTTCGTGATGTGTACGCCTTGAATGCCGATACGGCCTGGCTGCTCTCGATTGGCAACGGCAGTGCCTCACGTATTTACCGCACGAACAACGGCGGCAGCACATGGGCGCTGCAATTCATAAATCGTGACACTGCAGCGTTCTATGATTGTATTTCCTTTGAAGACCACCTCCACGGCGTGGCTTTCGGCGACGCGTCCCATGGTCGGAGCAACATCCTTCGCAGCAGCGACGGAGGCGAAAACTGGACGCAGCTCCCTCAGAGCGCGGCTCCGAGTCCTTTGGCCGGTGAGGGCGCCTTTGCCGCCAGTGGCCAGTGTGTGGCACACTCCGCCGGTGAACCCGGAAGGGTGTTCATAGCCACAGGATCTCCCGGAGCAAGACTGTTCAGGAGCAGCGACGCCGGCAGCAGTTGGGAGGTAATTGAGACACCATTTGTAAAGGGGACAGTGGCAGGCCTCACGGGCGTGGACTTCCGTGGCAGCCGCGGCATAGCCGTGGCCGCCGACATCAACCGCTTGCGCACTGACACTTCCTCCAACGTGGTTGGTACCAGCAATGACGGAGGGAGTACATGGACTCTGGGCAAGAGGCCCCCTCTCCCCGGGGCGCTGGCGGGCGTTGCCTGGATACCCGGCGCGGGTCCGGGATTCGCCGCCGCCTCGGGTTACGGCGGTGCCTTTTACACCAGTGACTCAGGCCAGAGCTGGACAACCATCACTGATCTCGTCACCGCCGGTGTCAGCGCGTATGATCGTACTGTCTGGATTGCCGGTG
>CAZWSJ010000038.1:0-17526 GCA_964636415.1 uncultured Gemmatimonas sp.
GTTGTTCCAGAACCGCGGGAACGCCATCGTCAAACTTTGCCAGCACCTGAGCACCAGGGCTCGCGTCACCGCGCGGATACCTCCAGGCATGCACTGCAGCCAGAGCCTCGGGAACTTCGCGAAAGGGGGCGAAGAGGGCGTGCTCCACCTGGATGTCGCGGAGCGCACCTCCGCGGTCTCCGATAGGCTCTGCCAGTCCTGAATAGCGAATACCGGCGTAGCCGGGCAACGCGTTTTTTTCTGCTGCAAGACGACGACCTGCCGTCAATACTATCCCGCCACCATCCTCAAGCCACTTGCCAAGTGCGGGGTTGAGCTCAGGTGCGACGTCGTTGAACATCACCACCGCAATATTTGCGAGCGCAGATGCTGTGGAGGGGGCACTGTTGAGACGCTCCACCTTCATGGGTGGTGTGTTGCCAATAGACAGCGCCTGCTCCACGTAAAAGTCTTCACTGGCCGATGCACCCGGAGCGGCAATCAACGCCACACGCAGCGCGTCATCACGTGGCACCACCGCAAAGAGCGTATCGTCGGCGGCCAGCGAATCCGCTGGTGAAAGTGCAAGCTGCAACGCCACTGCAGCATCGGGCGCGGGCACGGGTGTAAAGGTGATAACGGTTTCGCCTTCGTGCCGCAGTGTGGCTGGCATGCTTGCTGCTTCGCGACCATTGATTGTAAGCGACGCGGATATCGCCCTGGTGTCGCCGAGTCCGTGACTTTCCACACGGGCTTTTACTGCAAGCATCTGGCGCCCGCCTTCACTCACTCGCGTGGCATCCACCGCGCGTATTGCGCTGTTGGTCCAGTTGTCATTGCCAACTGCAACGCCGCGCACAGCGACGCCCGAGGGAAACTCCACACCGGCAATACCTACCGCTGAGCTCCGCTGCAGGTCGGATATCACCACCACTTCGGAAGCATCGAAGGGCGCGTCGAGCAACACCTGTCGCGCAGTGCGGAGAGCAGGAGCCAGACGGGTACCACGATTAAGCGGCTTGACTGCTGTCAGCATGCCACGCACTGAGGCATGATCTTCGGTGAGGCGGCTCAAAACTTCTGCAGCGTCATCGTAGGCGATGAGCGCCACACGGTCGCGGTTGTCGAGTCTGTCAATGATGGCACGCGCTGAATCGAGTGCGCGCGGCCACACACCCTCGTATCCCATGCTCTCCGAACGGTCCAGCATTATCACCACGACTTTGGTGTTGCTTGCTTCACCAGCCAGCTTGCGATCCTTGAGCAGCGGTCTTGCAAATGCAAATACCACCAGACTCAGCGCCAGAAGGCGAAGCAACAGCAGTGGCCAGTCGGTGAGTCGCTGGCGGCTTTCGGTGCGAATAGTGAGTTGTTCCAGAAACATGAACGACGGAAACCGCATTGGTCTGTTGCGGTCCCGGTGCCTCAAATGCAGCAGCAGCGGCACGGTGAGTGCCGCCAGGGCCGCGAGAAAGGCCGGAGCAAGGAAGCCTATGCCCATGGCGACTTACCTGATCCTGCCGCGCATGAGGCGTGCGTCGAGATAGGCATGCAGGGCACCATCCAGGGGCTCGCTGGTGAGAAGGGGCACATAGTCTACTCCCGCCGCCGTGAAGCGCGAATACAGGGCATGTTCATGAGCACTGAAAAGCGCATTATACCGGCTGCGCAGCTCGCCCGGCCGAAGCGGCAACAGTGCTCCACTTTCCATGTCTTCAAAAGTTGTGTCTTCGTTGCCCGGCAGATCACGTTCCGCGGGATCAATGATGTGAAACACGATCACATCATGCCCGCGCATGCGCAGTCCGTCCACCGCGCGCCCAAGCGCATCCGGGTTCTCGTAACAATCAGTGACAAGTACCACGATGCCGGAACGCGCCAATAGCACACCCACCTGCTCAACGCTGTGTATCAACCTGCCCGGTCCTGCAGGTGAGAGACGGGCCAGCGTATGAAGAATGCGCTGTAGGTGTCTCACCGAGGGTGGAATTACCTCGTCGAGTGCGCTGGTGAAAGTTGCGAGTCCAACCCTGTCGCCCTGCGACTGCGACAACCAGGCCAGAGATGCGGCAAGCATTCTTCCGTAGACGAATTTGGTGACACTGCCACTGCCATAGTCCATTGATCCGGAACTGTCGAGCACGAAGAGAACGCCTGCGTTCGTGTCGGCATCGTATTCCTTGATGTAGAAACGATCCGTCCGTCCGTATACGCGCCAGTCTATGCGCCTCAGATCGTCGCCGGGCTGGTAGGCCCTGTGCTGCGCAAAATCCAGCGATGACCCCTTGCGCAGCGAGCGATGCTGTCCGTGCATGAAACCATCCACGACGGTGCGGGCAAGCAGCGCCAGATCGCCGATCTGAGCGAGCAGCGCGGGGTCAATGAAGGCAGCGGGAGCGACTGGCACGATGGCTGTGGGTTACAGTGAAGATCTGGGAACGGGCACTGTCTCAATGAGTCGCGAGACCAGGTCGTCGGCGCTCACTTTCTCTGACTGGGCCTGGAAGTTGATGAGTACGCGGTGACGCAGCACCGGATGGGCGAGAGCGCGTATGTCATCGAAACTTGCACTCGCGCGGCCCTGCAGGAGAGCACGAGCCTTGGCACCAAGCACCAGCGCCTGTGCTGCACGAACACTGGCTCCATAGCTCACATATTTATGGATTGCGTCTGTGCTGCTCTGATTGGCCGGGCGCGTGGCCCGGGTGAGCGACACGGCATATCGCGTTACTGCATCAGCAATGGGCAGGCGTCGAACAACGCGCTGAAACGCCAGAATCTCCTGTTTGCTCACCACCGCGTTTACTGCGTCCGGCGGCAGTGCAGTGGTGGCCTTCACCACCGCTACCTCGTCTTCCTCGGGCAGGTAATCGAGCACCACTTCCAGCATGAAGCGATCGAGCTGCGCCTCAGGCAGCGGGTAGGTACCCTCAAGCTCAATGGGGTTCTGCGTTGCAAACACGAAGAACGGCTGATCGAGCTCGTAGGTGCGACCCTGCACCGTAACGCGGCGCTCCTGCATGGCCTCCAGCAGTGCAGCCTGAGTCTTTGGCGGCGTGCGATTGATTTCGTCGGCAAGGAGAACGTTGGCAAACACGGGACCAGGCAAGAACGCCAGGCGTCGCTGGCCAGTTGTGGGATCGTCCTGTATTACGTCAGTCCCGGTCACATCACTCGGCATGAGATCGGGAGTGAACTGAATGCGCGAGAACTTTAGATCAAGTGCGCGTGCCAGAGTGGAAATGAGCAGCGTCTTGGCAAGACCCGGCACACCAACCAGCAGGCAGTTCCCGCCAGCCAGAAGTGCGATCAGTGCCTGTTCAACCACCACGTTCTGGCCAACTATGACTTTTCGCAGCTCGCTCGCAATTCGCTTGCCGGCAGTTTGCAGGCGATCAGCCAGCTCGGCGTCATCAAGATGCGCAAAGTCTGCAGTTGGGGTTGCATCGACTGGTACAGTCACGCGTGTCCTCGCAGCGAAAGAGTAATGGTAAGGGTCATCGGGTGAGAGCGTAAACGATGTAGTTCACGCCCAGCTTATAGGCTTCATTCGACAGGTCCAGAGGGAACATTCCCACATCGGAGAACTCCCAGTACTCGGAGATGTCGTTGTTGTAATTGGCAATCGCCAGCATGCGGCCCTTGGGGTCGTTGTCCTCGAAGTAACCGTAGAAAACAGACTTGTAGCCGCGATAATACGGATGGTAGTAATCGAGACTCTTGATTCTGTAAAATGAATCAAAGATGGGATGATCGACGGTGAGCTCTACGGGCCGCAGGTTGGGAAACACCCTTCGCATCTGGCCCTCAAGGTTCTCAAGGTCCCGTCCATAAAAGTCGTCAAAGATTATGAAGCCGCCGCGTGCCAGATAATTGCGCAGACCAAGTACTTCAGCTTCGCTCGGCGCCCAGTAACCGGGTTCGGCCATGTAGGCTATGGGGTACTTACCCAGTTCCGGATCGTCGAGCGTGAGTATGTTGCTCTGACTGGTGCGCGTGCGAACAGTGGTAATCTCGCTCACGATCTTGGTGAAGTGCTGCTCACCGCGCGGATAGTCGTGACTCCATGGTTGGTCAAAGCCGCGGAATCCACCCTGTGGCAGGGAATAGCGAATTCGCACAAAGGTGTAGCGACCATCGTAGGGCATGTTAGGTGCGAGGAACTCTGCACGCTGTTCTCTGCCACCGCCGCCCATTCGGCCACGCCCGCGTTGCGCGAGTGCGAGCTCTGGGAGCAGCATCGCTGCGCCAATGGCAGCCGCTGCGGCCAATCTGCAGAGGCGCGATACTCCACTGCTGATGATCATGGTTTGTCCTCCCGCTTTTGCCTGAGCTCCAGGAGAAGAGTCTGCGCCTTCTCAAATCCCGGTGCTTCCTCAAGAACGCTCAGTACCTCACTTCGGGCAGCCGCCGTGTCGCCTGATACAGCGAGTGCCCGAGCCAGTTCGTATCTTGCGTTCAACATGTCGGCCGGTTGGTTCATTATCACTGCGCGTCGCTCACGCACGGAGATCTCATGCTTGCCCGTCTCCATCGATAGCAGTGCAAGACGCTCGTGTACGCTGTTGTCCAGCGGCCAGATCCAGATCAGCCTCTCGAGTGCCGCGGCAGCACCGGCCTTGTCGCCGCTTTGTTCCCTCAGATTGGCCTCAAGCATGTTGGCCTGGTAGGCAGTTTCGCTGCGATTCGTTACCTCGCTGAGCAAGGACACAGCCCTGAGTGTGTCACCCGCCTGCAGTGTCAGTTGTGACAGGAACCATGCCGGACCGTCTTCTCCCGAGTACGACGGAAACATCCCACGCGCACTCTCGAAGAGTTTGCTCGCGGAGTCGGGCCTGGTAGATGTGAGCGCCACGGCACTCCGCATGGTTGATACAAATTTCCCGCCACTGCTGTCGCGCGCACCGCTGCCGGCAACTGCCGCAAATTCAGTCTTGAATCGCGTGCGAACCCAGGTATCAAAGGCTTTGTCTGCCTCTTCCGGGGTCATACCAAGTGCGGCCCGAAATGCTCCGGGCGTATCCTCGCCGTTCTTGTAGGCCTCAAGCAGAGCACGTATTGCAGAAATGCCGAGCGTGCTCTCCACCCACTCACTGAACAGTGAAGCCTGATAGTAGCTGAATGCGGTTTCCTCGGGATATCTGGGTCTCAGGAATCCGTCATTCAGTTGACTCACCGGGCGCACAGTACCGCGATTGTAAGCCAGAACCCATGGCAGAGTGGTTCTGGCTCCCCAACCGCTTGCAGCCCGACGCTCCTCAAGCACGGAAAGGCCTTCGGAGAGCCAGCGTGGCACTCGGTGGTCTGAGGCACCCAGTGTGAAGGCATGCGCCAGCTCATGCCACGCGGTACTGCCCCAGTTGAAACTGCCCTTTTCACGTGCATCGGGAGCATCCATTGCAAGCAGACTTCCGAAACTCACTCCAAGTGCACCCAGGCCGTTGAGGCCCACAGTACGCACGGAGAAGTCAGCATGCTGGCGATAGAACTCAAGACGCACCGGAGTCTCGGGTGAGTAGCCGTAACGCAGGCTCAGTGAATCATAAGCGCGCTCCAGCAGGGGAATGATGTAGTGTGCGAGCAGATCTGCTTCCGATGCAGGTGCCACAACCTCAAAACGTCCTTTCCTGATGGTGCTGAAGCTGTCCATCTTGTCGAGCAGGTCGAGCGTGTTCTTGTGCCAGAGATTGAACGGGTCCAGGGCGAATGCGCGCTCAACCGCATTGCGACCTGCCTGCATCTGGCCGAGCCGAAGCTGTGTGGTTCCAAGAACTCCCCATGCCGGAACCAGCAGTGAGTCTTCCTGCACTGCTTTCCGGGCGAGTTCCACCGCCTCACTGTAGCGGCGCTGCCGTATCGCCGATTCTGCCAGGGCAAGGTGAAACGCGGCTGGTTCCGGTTGAATTGCAGTGGCGGCGGCAAGCGCGCGCTGAAAGGTAAGCGAGTCACCGGTTATCCATGCTATGGAGCCCAGCACTGACCAGGCGTACATGTTGCTGCTGTCAGAGTCCACTGCGCGCCTGGCATAGACTTCTGCCGAATCGAATGCTTCGGCATCCAGATGGAGTCCGGCCAGATAGGCCAGCGTCTCTGCGCTTCGCGGGTCTGCCCTGAGGCTGCGCTGTGCGAGCGTCATGGATGAGCTCTTGCCTTCGAACTCTTCCACGCGTGCAAGACCCAGCAATGCGGCTGCGTCATCCGGTGCACGCTGCAGGGCCAGCTCGTAGGAGGCCCGTGCGTCTGGAGCGTTGTACTTATCGAGAAACAACGCTGCGGTGCGCCGTATGGCATCGATGTTGTCGGAATCCGCAGCCACGGCGCGGTCAAAGGTGCGAAGCGCGGCCTTGGTGGCTTCAGCGTCACCAACTTCAAGAAGCACGTATGCGCGACCGGCAGAGGTGTATTCGCTGCTGTTCCGCGCTCCACTGGTTTCGTACTGTGCTGCAATGTCTTCGGCCATCTGCACCGCAGCACTTCGGTCACCGCGTTTCAGCGCCGACTCTGCTTGGGCAACTTCGTCACGCCAGCGATCGGGTTCAGCCTGACGGCTGCGTTGCTCCTGTGCGCAGGCCAGTGTACTGACAGCCATGAGTGATGCTGCGAGACCAGTCAGACTGCGCAGGATCATGTCGCACCTCCTGACTGCACCTCATGCATGGCGTGGGCTTCCGGAGGCTTGTTCTTCTGAGGTGAACCACTTGCGGCGTTGATGGCGCGCGTCTTTTCCGCGATCGCCAGCAGCAAGCGCTCCAGTTCGGTCTCGTATGCATCTGCAGACATTTGCGACTTGCGGTCGCGCAGTGAGGCTACGTCCGATTCCAAAGCCTGTCGCTCAGCCATCAGTGCTGCCACGGCGGCATTCTGAGGTGCCGAACGTGTTACAAAACTTACGCGGCTCGCCAACGCGGAATCGCTGAGTACGGCGTGCTCGGTGAGCAGCTTGTTGCCTCTTTCGTATAAACGCTCCACTTCGGTGCGTACGTACTGGAAAGCTTCCAGCACGGTGAGGCGGCCGTCCTTGTTGGCGTCTGCCTCATCACTGTTGAGGGCGCGTGCAAATATCCTGAAAAACTCCGACTCGTTCTTCTCAAAAGCCGTTCTGGTAGCCGTTATGACCACCCGTCCCGGACCCGCCAGCACGGGAACGAAGTCGCCGCTGCCGGTGGCCGCATTCACGAATACCACCTGTTGTTTAGCGAAGGGCGCGATCCAGCTTGCGTACTCGGTAGCCGTTGCGTCGGGTCCGGGGAGATTGACTTTGGACGCCGGGCCCTCACCACTGCCGTGGCCCAGAAGCACCACCAGCATTATGTCGCCTGGTGCCACACGCCGGGAGAGCCTGAGAAATGCAGCCGCGATGTTCTCACGTGTGGACCTGGGTACTGACTTGCCCGCCCGCAGAGAATCTTCGCTCAATACTATCACGCTGGAATCCGACACCTGCCAGCGCTGTCTCGCTGCATCCGTGATTGATACGATGGCTGCGTCAAAGGACTGCTTGAACGAAGCTGCGCCCGACAGCCCGGAGATCACGAGTACGTGTGTGCGCTGAGCCTCTGCGGCCGAGAATGGCAGGGTCACCGAAAAGAGCATTGCACATAGTATGGATACCAGTGTCCGACCGATGCTTTGTCTCATATCAGGCCCCTCCAGCGCCGGTAGCCCCACTCGCCGCCGAGCAAGAGGAGCAGGGCCAGCAGAACGGCTGGCATGTCCCAGAGATCGTGCGCCTCACGAACAGTCACGCCTGCATCGGTATACATCGCATCCGAGGCAATGCGCGCAGCTTCCTGGAGCGTGTAATACCTGCCGCCTGTTTCGTTTGCGATACGCTGCAATAGAGCACTTCGCAGCTCAGCCTGGGCCACATCTGCGCCGCGCTCGTCCACCAGTAGAGTGGCTTCGCTGCGTTGTACGGAATCACTGTCGGTACCAGGGCGCCTGGCCTCTGCGCTTATCGTGTAACGACCTGTGTCGGCGGGTGTGAAACGGGCCGTGTAATTGCCGTCCTCGCGGAGAGACCACTCAAGTGGCACTGTTTCCACACGTCCATCGGGTCCGGTTACAGTTGCCACCACATCCGCGTTATTCACTTCGGCGTAGAGCGACGTGTTCACCTGAGCGCGCAACTGTACCGGCTCACCTGGTGCCACTCTTGCGGGTGAGGCTGCGATCTGGAACGGTGCGGGGGCGTCTTCCACCAGCCAGCGAACGATCTGGCGCCAGAGTGTCTGGTGGGTATGATCGTCGACCGGCATGGATGTATCCATGCGCCAGCGCCATGAGTCCTGTACTCCGAAAATTGCGCTCATGCCACGGCCGTAGCGCTGGTAGCTGAGTATTGGTATATCGCTGCGTCCGTCTTCCGTTTGGCCGGCCACAAGCACGGTTGCTCCGGCACGCGGAGTGCCGAGTTCATTCACCATGGACAGCGCAGGGAGCGAGTCCCAGAGTCTTGCCGATGCCCGGGGAGTTTCTCCGAGTTGGAGCGCCGGATGGCTTTCGCCTGTGCGCGTGGGCCGGAGACGCACCGTGGTTGCCGGGCCTTCGGTGTTGATGTCGCGGCGAGAGAGCGTAAGCGGCAGCACATCGGCCAGCGGCGTACCGGCAAAACCACCTTCCGAAAGTGATGCACGACCGCCCACTACGAGCAGCCCTCCGCCGCGCAGGCTTACAAAGTCAGCCAGCATTCGGAGCTGGTCCGCACTGAAGAAGCCGGCCTCGATGCTGCCCAGAATGATTGCGCGGTACTGGAAAAGCTCTTCCCGGTTGGTGGGAAACCCACCCAGCAATTCCATGCTGTCACGAACGCCAAGTCGCAGATACTTGCGTTCGGCGCTGCGCATGAGGCCCACAACAACCAGTGCGCTGTCGTCGGCAACCGCCCGCCGGAGAAATGCAAACTCCGGACGTGGTTCGCCTTCTACGTAGAGCACCCGATCGGGACCAGGTCTCACGGTAAGACTTGTCTGATACTCGTTGTTTTCGGTGACTATTTCGCTGGGGAGTGGCCTGGCCTTTACCGCGAGCCTGTGCACTCCCGGGTCCAGTGGCGGCACCCGTACCTCAATGCTGGCCAGATCGCCTCGGGCGGGTGCAGTGACAGTTTCGGTAGCCACCACACGTCCGTCTGCCTCAACCGTGATGACCACGGGGTCCTTGCCCACGCCACGCAGTCGCACATCCACCGCGATTACGCTCGACGCACCGGAGAGTGTGCGCTTCGGGGCCTCCACGCGCTCGATGCCTATGTCGCGCTCAAAGCGCTCGCGTCCCACTCCCACGGTGTAAACCGGAACGCGGCGCGCGCGGAGCGCAAGCAGCACGTCGTCGAAATCTCCCTGCGCGTTGTCGGCGCCATCGCTCACCAGAACAATGCCGGCCAGGGGCATACCACTCATGTCCTCGCGCACATCGTCCAGCGCTTGTGCCAGGTCTGAACGGGTTCCACCGGCCAGCAATTCACCGCTGCTGCGAAGCGGTGCCGCGCTGCCGCTGAAGCGGAACTGCCTGAGGGCGAACTTCTCGCCCAGCGACTGGATCAGTTGACTGCTGTCGGCAAAGCTCTTCTGCACCGATTCCACGCGGCTGGCCATGTTCGCTGAAGACCCTGCTGCGGTACCCCCTGTGGTGGTCGCTGCTCCATCCGCTGCACTGCCTCCTGCGTTCACGTCGCGGATGCGCATGCTGCGCGAATCATCATAGAGCACAGCGAGAACATTCCGCTGCGGTACGGCGGAGGCAATGACCAGACCGGGCCGCAGGAGACAGGCCAGGATCAACAGCAGAGCGCCAACCCGGAGTGATGCCAACACGATCCGGTCGCGTGGCTTGAGCGAGTGCATTGAGAAATGCATCGCGAGCACCAGGCTCCCCAGAACCAGCGCCAACGCAAGGAGCAGCCAAACTGGCAGCATCGGCGCAGTAACAAGGTCTCCGCGCGCGAAAGCGCGTGGAGGATACTTGAAAAGAAACGTCGTGACGGCGTCGATCCAGGATCCCACTTAGGCGTCCAATGATCTTGAGGGAGGGAATGGCACTCACCTGTTTCCGGCGCGCGTGCCCCGCGTCCCTTCACACTGTCACATGTCACAGGGAACGTCTACTGTTTGACGTTGCACTGCCGTGACTTGTTAGTGCTTGTGCGGGTTTCCGTGTTCGGCTGCCGCCGACCGTGTGGATTCCGGTGAAAATGAGCGAGGGTGAAAGCATGGCGGTTAACGCCCCGGCGCGGCCCATCGTCAAACTCTGGCAAGCTGGCGCCACGGCAGCGTTCGTATTCTGTCAACGTTTGTCGCGGGCGACATTCCACATCGCTACACCGGACTCATGGTCTTGTGTGGGAGGATAGAACAATGGTCCGATTCAACCAGTCTGTGGCCAGAGGTACCGCTCTGGCAGTCGTGCTCGCCGCGATGGCAATGACCACAGCAGCGGGAGCCCAGCAAACCACAACCCGACGCGGGGCCGCCAATACAAGGGCGCGGGCGTCGATGACCGATAGCGCTCGTACCCGGGTAATGCGCCCTCAGGTAGCCGCACGTTCAGGCAGCCCTGCGGCTCAGCTCCTGCGCCTGCGCTCCAGCCTGAACCTGAGCGACCAGCAGGTTCAGCGTCTTGAGACCCTGCAAAAGGCGGACAGCCCGTCGCTCAATCGTGCTGACATGCTCAGAGCCCAGGCCGATCTGTTGGAGGCCACCAGAGGTGAGGTGAATCTGGCAGCGGCACGGAAGGCCATGGATCGCATGAGTTCACTGCGAAACGATCAGGCCATAGCCGCACTCAAGGCACGGCAGGACGCCCGGGCAGTGCTCACCCCCGATCAGAAGGTCAGGTACGACAACATGCGCCAATCAGCGGGACGCAATGGACCTGCTCGCGCCATGAGGGGTTTTGCCCAGGCCGCTCCTTCTGGGCGGCGCTAAGAAACCCCGGTTTGACTGGAACGGGACAGCCTTCGCTGTCCCGTTCGCATTTCCGGCCCTTGGCTCAGGCCTCATCAGCCGAGGGTCCGTAG
Source organism: uncultured Gemmatimonas sp. (assembly GCA_964636415.1). Classification (GTDB taxonomy): domain Bacteria; phylum Gemmatimonadota; class Gemmatimonadetes; order Gemmatimonadales; family Gemmatimonadaceae; genus Gemmatimonas. Next base: position 10,997 of record CAZWSJ010000038.1, read on the forward strand.
AGACCCGGAAGCGGCACACCGTTAATGCGGTAGTAGACCGTGAGTTGTGCCCGATGGTGAATCATGTGACTCAGCACCATGCCGCGCAGTACAGCGATGCGTGGCGCCTCAACCACCGTGCGGGGGCCAGCCGTGGCCTTCCACACCGCCTTGAGGTCCTCGTCGCTTGCCTTGCCCAGTGCCTCCTTTAGTGCCGCAACCCTTTCGTCCCAACGGGCAACGAACTGCTCGGGCGTGGTTGCAGGAGTAACGGCCGGTCGTGGAGCGTCAAATGCAAAGCCTGGACGCGTTACTACACTCAGGCCCAGAGCGGGCATATCCGTTATGTGGTTTGCAAGCCGACCCAGCGAGAAACTCTTCTCGTGAGGCGTATAATCAAGCTTGTCGGACGGCACGCGCTCCAGCATGCGCCGGGTATTGGAAAATTCGTGGTCCAGATCGGCCAGAACGAGGTCTGCGATATTCGACATAATGTGACTCAGGACACCGGTTGTGAGTTGAAACTGGGGCGTGACAAATGCCACCCCCGCTGAACTTATGCCGTATTTGCGTTGAAAGCATGCAAATCTACATGAATCTACTCGGGATTCCATTTATCGCTGCGCGGGCGTGAACTCTGGACATGCTGTCGGGTTACATTGATTCCGCCATGCACGTACCTGTTTCTTTATTGCTTCTCGTTGTCGCTGACGACAGTTGGTTGAAGGCGCTGGCCGACAGCTTCTGGACCTATGTGCTGCTCGGCGCCAGTGCGATCATCACGGAAGAACTGACCCCGGTTTTCGGTGGAATCGCTGCCCATGAGGGTGATCTTCGCCTGCTCCGGGTGATACTGTCGATTACTCTGGGAGGCTGGCTTGCCACGGCCTTGCTCTATGCCCTGGGCCGCTGGAGGTGGGAAGCCATCCGCAAGCGTTTCCCCAAGGCACGAACCGCCGGAACGGTGGCACTTCGCGTGGTACGCAACAACCCTCTCAAGGCGTCGTTCTTTGTTCGGTTCGCCTTCGGTTTGCGTCTTCTGCTGCCCATGGCCTGCGGAGCTGCACGCGTACCGGTGGTGATATTTTTGACCGTATCTCTTGCGGGATCACTGGTGTGGGCTGCATTGTTTTCGGCGGTGGGCTATGCGGCTGGTGAGGCTGCAGTGCAGTTCATCGGCCCGATCGGCAGACTTGGCGAGACCCTTGGGGCGCTCCTATTGACTGCCGCGATTCTGTTCTTCTTCCGTTGGCAGCGGCAGAGGCGTGAGCGACGAAGCGCACGCAACGAGTCACGGCAGTCTTCTGATATTGGAGCACAAGAGCACAGGGATGTCTTCGATCTCGGGGGTTCCTGACGACGCACAATTCGCCCTGCTGAGGTTGATCGCAGGATCCTCTTCCAGCGAAGAAGTGCTGAATGCCATTTGTCGAGCTGTCGAGGCGCGTGCCTGGGGTTGCACCTGTGCAGTGCTGCTGGTGGATCAGGAGACGCGGATTATTCGGCTGGCCGCAGCTCCGTCGCTTTCGCCAGAGCTCAGGGTTGATGCGGCTGGCAGGGCTCGCAAAGCAGAGCTCTCAACATCGGGTGGGCCAGGCGCTCTGCTGCAATCCATAAGAAGCCTGGAAGCGCTGGAAGAACTGCCCGCCTGGCAGCCGTGGACAAAGGATCTGCGCGAACAGGGTGTCAAGTCCTGTACCCTCATGCCGGTACTCTCGCTGGACCTGAGGCCTGTGGGTGCCTTTCTTGTGCTGTCCGAGACCCCCAGGAAGCTCAGTCGCGGGGAGGTTGGATATCTGCGGGATCTGGCGCGCCTGTCTTCGCTGCTTTTTGACGGCATTCCAAATACGGCGCACGGAGTTGCCAGACTCGAAGACCACATGCCGGCGGTATCTGCCCTCTGGAACGCGATTGAAGGGAGACGCTGGATAGACCGGATGATGAAGGCCTTCCCCGACATGGTCTACATCTTCGATCCCATCCAGCAACGTCTCGTCTACATCTCGCCGTCTTGTGAGCAGGTTGTCGGCTATACCATGTCCGAGCTTCTGGCCATGGGGTCAGGGATTCTGGAGCGGCTCATTCATCCGGACGACAAGGAGCGGGTCAGCAATCTGCTTGCCATCTGGGCGGGCGCAAGTGAGTCGGAGGTTCGCACTGTCCAGTACCGTGCGGCGCACAAGACTGCCGGTTGGCGATGGATATCTCAGCGCTCATTCGTTGCAGCGAGCGATGAGAGCAGACGCCCGGTTGCGAGTTTCGGAATCATGCAGGATGTGACTGAGGCGCGCCTTCGTGAACAGCGCCTGCACAGTGCCGAACACATGGAGTCACTGGGTCGCATGGCGGGTGGAATTGCACATGATTTCAACAATCTGCTGAGCGTGATCCTGCATTCCGCCGATACCATTGGCGAGACGCTCGCGGCGCTGCCGTCATCCTCCGTGGCCAACGAGGCCAATCGCGATCTTGTCAATGCCGCTGTGCGTGCACGCGATCTGGTGCAGCGTATCCTGGCATTCAGCCAGTTGGGTGAGAGAAATCACGAGCACTTCCTGCCGGAAGAAGCGCTGGGCCAGGCGCTGCGCTTCATGCGTTCCACCAAGCCATCAGCGGTCGCAGTAAATGTAGATGTCGAGGCTGGCATCGGCATGGTTGAGGGTGACTCTCTGCAGATCCAGCAGGTAATGCTGAATCTCCTGGCCAATGCGGAATACGCTCTGCGCGGCGTGGACAGACCCAGGCTCAATATCAGCCTCCGTTCTTCTGCAAGTCCATTCAATACAGGTAATACAGGTGATACAGGCAAAGTCGCGTCTTCAGCCAAGGGGGTTCTGCTGCAAATCCGCGATAATGGTAACGGTATGACGGCCGAGGTGCTGGAACGGGTGTTCGAGCCCTTTTTCACTACCAAACCAGTGGGCGAGGGAACAGGTCTGGGACTCGCTGTTTCTCTGGGTGTCATACAGAGCCACGGTGGACAGATAAAGCTCAAGAGCGAGGCCGGTGTCGGGACCACTGTGGAGGTGTGGCTTCCGCTGTTGGAGGCTGTCGGGGAAAAATCTTCAATTAAGCCAGCCGGGCCGCCTGCAGGAAATCTGCGGCAAGCGGCCTTCCGCACGGAATCTTCAGCGAGTCCCCGCAAGCTTCGTATAGCACTGGTTGATGACGAGCCTGCCGTGGCCAGAGCATTTGCACGCATTCTCACCACCCTGGGCCACGAAGTTCACGCAATCACGGATCCAATTGAGGCGCTTCGCGTTCTCACCGATTCTGATCAGACCTTTGATGTTCTGTTTACCGATCAGAGCATGCCTGGAATGTCGGGTACGGAGCTCGCTCGTGCAGTGCACGCGGTGAACGCCGGGCTGCCCATCCTGCTCTGTTCGGGCTTCAACAGAGTGCCGGACGACAGCGCAGAGTCGGATACAGGCATCCATGCATTTCTCAACAAACCCCTGGACCGCGATCAGGTGCGGCGCGTGCTCGACTCGCTGCCCTGACGTTGATGCCGGAGCCTGAGAGCTGCCTCCTGACCCACGGTGTTGGCAGCCTCTCGGAGTTCCCTCCAGGCTCTTTCCACGTGCTCTCTGTCGCTGCGGATGTTTCCGATTGCCAGTCTGAGCGTGTAACGCCCATTCAGTCTGGTGTGGGAGATGTACGCTTGCCCGCGCTCGTTCACGTGCTCCATGATCGCGGCGTTCATCGCGGCAATGGTCTCTTCGTCGCTTGAGGGCAGATTGTAGCGGAAACAGACCAGCGAGAGTGTGACCGGTGCCGTGAGTTCCCAGCCGCCCTCGAAATGCACCATGCCCGCGAACTCACGCGCCAGTTCACAGTGGTGACGAATACGCTCGGCGAGACCTTCAACCCCGAAGGCTCTCATCACCATCCACAGCTTTAGCGCACGAAAACGACGGCCAAGCTGCAGGCCGTAGTCCATGAGATTCGTGGCTTCGTCGTCGGTGCCGGTGGTGAGATATTCGGGTACAAGTGAGAATGCCTGCCGCAGTGCTGCGCGGTCACGCGTGTACAACACGGAGCAGTCAACAGAGGTGAAAAGCCATTTGTGCGGATTCACCACCAACGAGTCCGCGCCGTCTACTCCATCAAGCAAATAGCGCAGCTCCGGAACAATCGCGGCAACGCCTCCGTATGCAGCGTCAACGTGCACCCAGCAGCCATGCTCGCGTGCAATTTTGACTATCGCCGGTACGGGATCAATGCTGGTGGAACCCGTGGTTCCCACGCAGGTCACCACTGCCATGGGTTTGAAGCCCGCGGCCGTATCTGCCTCAATGGCTTGAGCGAGGGCCTCGGGGACCATGCGGAAGTACTGGTCGCAGGCCACCTTCACGCAATTGTCGTGGCCCAGCCCAAGTGCGATGACTGCCTTGTCAATGGAAGAGTGAGCGTGCTCACTGCAGTACACGCGGAGACGCGGAAGGTCACTGCGTCCGGCCATGCCGCGTGCGCGGATATCGAGGCCCGCACGCTCGCGCGCAGCCGCGAGGGCATAAAAGGTGCTCACACTGGCGGTGTCCGTAATCTGTCCCCACCAGTCTTCAGCAAGACCCATAAGTTGGCGTAGCCAGTCCAGTGTCAGTTCTTCGAGCTCTGTTACCGCCGGACTCGTTATCCAGAGCATGCCGTTCGCATTGAGCGCCGCACTCAACAATTCGCCCAGTATGCTCGGGTAGGACGATGAATTGGCGAAGTAGGCGAAAAAGCCGGGGTGATTCCAGTGCGTTATGCCAGGCAGTATGGTTGCATGAAAATCCCTGAGCATTGCATCAAGCGGTTCGCCATGACCGGGCGGCGAGGCTGGCAGTGAGCTGCGTATGTCACCGGGCAGCACACGAGAGCGTACGGGATGGAGATCAGGGTTTTCCAGATAGTCGGTGATCCAGTCTATTGCAGCGTGCGCGGCGGCGCGGAAGTCTGCGGCCTGAAGGTCTCCGGTACCGGCCCCCGGCACGGCTGGCACTTTCCCTGCGGTTTCATCACGAATGGCGTCGGACATGGCATGGAAGCTCATCGCTGTACCGGTATTAGGCCAGTCGTGCAAATACCCACGGCCTGGCTGCTGCCGGCACGGCCTCACATTGCCAAGAGTCTGTCTTGTCTGGTAAAGTCAGACATGACTGGTTCCACCCGGCGTGAATTTCTTCGTGGGTCGGCCGTGCTGGGCGCCGCCTCACTCGTGACCCCGGGCACGATCATGGCAGCCGACAATGTCGGCAGGCCAGAGCCCCGCACTCAGCTTCCCCCACTCCCGGCTCCACCCAATGGACCGCTGGAAGCAGTCGCTCAGGACGAAACTTATTGGGCCAAAATTGCGGCCCAGTATCGCGTCACCAGCAAGGTGACGAACATGGAAGCCGGTTACTGGGGGCTCATGGCACAGCCGGTGCTGGCCAGCTACCACGCCAACATCGACCGGATGAACAGCGAGAACTCCTGGTTCGCGCGCCGTGAGTTTCCGGCCATGATGCTCAATGCCCGTGAGCGCACGGCAAAGTTCCTGGGCACCAAGCCTTCGGAGATCGTGCTCTCGCGCGGCGCCACCGAAGCGCTGCAGGCTCTTATCAGCCAGTACAACCGCGTTGGCCCCGGTGACACGGTGATGTACGCTGATCTGGATTACAACGCCATGCAGTGGGCCATGAACGAACTGGCAGAGCGCAAGGGCGCCAGAGTGGCACGCTTCAACATCCCCGAGCCGGCCAGCTACGACAGCATACTCGATGCGTACACACGTGCACTCGATAAGAACCCAGGCACCAAGCTGCTGCTGCTCACGCACGTAAACAACAAGACGGGCCTGCTCCTGCCTGTGAAGGATGTTGCAGATCTGGCGCGCAGTCGCGGTGTGGATGTGGTTGTCGATGCGGCCCACTCGTTCGGGCAATTGCCGCTGCGCATGGACGACCTGGGAGCGGATTTCGTGGGCGTCAACCTACACAAGTGGATAGGTGCACCCGTGGGCGTTGGTGCCATGTACATACGTGAGGGCAGACTCGATGCCATAGACCGCGCGCATGCCGATGAAAGTGCGCCCGCCACCCGCATTGATACAAGGTTGCACACGGGCACCGTCAATTTTGCCGCGATAATGACCGTGCCTGATGCCATTGATTTTCAGGAATCCATTGGCATACCGCAGAAGGCGGCGAGACTTCAGTTCCTGCGCGACAGATGGGTGAAGGCGGTGCGTGATGTACCGGGCGTGGACGTTCTTACACCCGATGATCCCAGGCTCAAGGACGCACTCACCTCATTTCGGCTGCATGGCCGCGGCGATAGAAGCGCGAATGTTGCCACGGCCAAGACGCTGCTTGACGAGTTCGGAGTTTTCACTGTGCAGCGTGATGGCATCGCCGCCGGTGACTGTGTACGTGTCACCCCCACGCTATACAACACGCCGGCAGATGCCGACAAGCTGGCCAGAGCCATCAAGACTCTGGCCGCGCGAGGGTGACGCTCTTCGCGATCAGTTGCTTCCGCCCCGCGGCCTGGCCTCAGCGGGCCTTACCGTGGGGTACTCGATG
>CAZWSJ010000039.1:0-17500 GCA_964636415.1 uncultured Gemmatimonas sp.
CGAAGTCACCAAGGGGAACGTCATCGGCACGCATGCTGCCAGCAACATCTCCGCTGTCGCCCAGAGCCAGGCTGAGCGCTATCCTTCCCGAATCCGTATGTTGAAGGACGAGTGAGTCGAGGGTACCGTTACCAGCAGGCGAGAAGTGAAGGTGAGCCGGTGTGGTCAGCGCAAAGCCCCTTGGTCTGGCCGCGAAACCGCTGTCCACACGAATGGATAGAGTGTCCAGGTTCACACTGGTGAAATCAGCCTCGCGTGCAACGCCGCCTGACACTGTGAGCCTCGCCGCAGAAGGGGTACGCACTGCCATAGAAAACCGGTCGGCAAGTCCGGCCTTGAGTGTGGATCTGGCACTCGCCGTTTCCACATCCATGCCAGCAAAAAAGGCTGAATCAACGTCCACTGTAACCACACCCGTTGCAGAACGCAGCACATCATTCACCCTGCCGTCCAGCGACACCCGCCTGGCACGCGCACTGGCAATGGCAAGTCCGCTCATGTCGGTACGCAAGTCAATCGCGATCCCATCGGCATCCAGCGAGTCCAGCGTTCCGCTTATCACTGCTGTGAACTCGGCGGCTCCGCGCAGAGTGTCGCCAGGGGCAAGCCAGCTTCGCAGAGAATCGGCCGCCCCAGCCGCAAGCCACGGCCTCAGCCCGCCAAGGGAATCAACCAGAATATTCAGACGCACTGAATCGTGGCGTGATGCCTCAAGCCCCAGGCCTCCCACAGCGGCCAAACGGAGAGCAGAGCTTTCCAGCGTGAGTGTGTCAATAAACACATGCCCCGAATCAAAACTCAGGCTGCCGGTTCCACCAAACACCCGGGCATCTGCCACGCGGGAGAATTGATCAATCACTGCGTGCAGTGAGCCGCGCAGCGCGGGCAGATTCTCGCCCACCAGGTCCACCTCGCCGGCCATTGAGAGATCGGTTGCGGGCAGGCGTCCGTCGCCGAAGAGTGACTGCAGGTTGGCTCCCCGCACCCGCCAGGAGCCGCTGGCGCCGAGTGTGGGATCAAACACATCTGCCGACCCTGCAAACGCCAGTTCACCACCCTCGCCGGCCAGCGTTGTTTGAACATCGAAATGATCGGCCAGGCCGCGTGCCACTATGCGTCCCACCGCCGAGCCGCGCAGCGGAAGGTTGGGATATGAACGCGAAAGTGTGGTGTAAGACAGAGGAAGCGCCTGAAGGTCCACATCAAACCAGGTTCCCTCTGGAAGCAGCGAATAGCGTCCGCCGCCGGTGAAGCGTGAAGGTTGACCCGGCCCGTCCACCAGCTCCACATCGGCATCGGTAAAAATGGCATCGTACCACAGCGAGTCGAGTCGCACATTGCCGCGTGCATAGCCATTGAGCTGAGCAAACAGAGGATTCACATAACGCGGCGTGCGAAAATCCACCGTGTCGATTGTGAGATTCACACCCAGGAGCACCGCGTCCGCGGGTGAGAGAATGTTGAGCCTGCCCGTGGCCGATCCACTGGATATGGCTCCGGGCACGTGTTCATCCGCAAACCGCAGCCTGGCCTGCTCAAGCCTGAAATCATTGAGGAAGCCGCCACTTGCCACTATTCTGCCGGTGAGAGCGCCGCGCCAGTCGTACGGGAAGGGTTTGGCGTTCATCCAGAGCAGCAAGTCCGTGTGCGCCGGAGCCAGATCCAGACGCACGTTTTTGAGTCGCACAACCGGACCGCCCACGCCCCATGTCATGTCACCGCGAATACGCGAGCGCAAAGCTCCCGCGTCCATGTTCGTTATGGCATAGTCGATTATGGAAAGATCGCGGGGGTCGTTGCGCATGGTGAGATGAGCCCTGCCACCACCACTGTGCGGAATGGTCGGATCTATCCATGCCAGATCGGTGAAAGAGGCCGTGTCCAGTTGCAGCGAAATGTCATAGCGCACCGGTAGATCGCTGCCCCATTCTATGCGTGCCTCTCCGCGCGCGCGCGACCCTGGCAGAGCAAAGCTCACACTGTCCACCCACATCGTGTCAGCAAGAACACGCACGTTGCCGTGCATATTCCGGAACCAGAGAGGCGGGTAGTTCCACACTACGTCGAGCCTGCGAAGCGCAAAGGCTTGTCCGGGCTCCGCGGGATTCGCCAGCCATGAGCGACCCAGCGCAACATTGCCGCGCATAAACCTGTACACATGTACATAACGTCCGTCCTCAGCCCGGATCTCATTGTCCATGCGCGTGAGGTTGTAGGCAAGCGCACTGTCACGCCTGGCGCCCCTGAGCGTATCCGACAATTCCCATGGCAGGCGCGCAACAAAAGTGAGTTCGTGCAGCGTGCTTGTGTCTATCACTATATAGCGACCCAGACGGCCACCTCCTCCACTGCCGGAGCGGGGCTCATGGCGGCGCAACGCACGCTTCCAGTTCCAGTCATCGTTGCCATAGTCCACCAGCGTCACCTGTGGACGTTCTATCTCGAGAGTCTTGACAACCACCCTGAAATCGAACAGGTCCCGCGGGTCATAGGTAATGTGTATGGGGCCCGTGCTCAGGAATGGAGTACCATCCGGCGTGCGAAGATCAAGCGAATCAATGGTGATGTCGGTGAAGAGCGAGCCACCCAGACGTCCCACATAAAGTTGACCGGGAATGGCTGCACGCGCTGCCGGCATCACGGCTCTGAGTATCAGTGCGCGGCCGCGATCGGTTTGTGTGAGCCCGACAATGCCAGCCACCACGATCACCAGCAGCGTCAACAGCAGCGCTGCAACAGAAAGTACAATTTTGCGACGGCGCGGCGTCATCAGAACGCCTGCCCTATCCAGATACTGGGATTCAGTCGACCCAGAAATCCATGACGATAAGGCGGTCGAAAAGTGGCGGGACAACTGCCTGAGGCCTGCATGGGCGGCGAATCGCCGCTGCCGCCCGCGCTCACCACCAGCTTGTTGCCGGGGCTTATGCAATAGAGCGGTGCCACGCCGGCCTGAAGACGCGCATTGTAATAGGCGGCACCAGCCGGCAGCGCATAAGGGTTGTAGCCCAGATCAATGCGGATCGCACCGAAGGGTGAGGCAATGCGAATGCCTGCTCCAGGCGTGATCTTGATAAGCGGACCGTCTGCCTTGAGCGATGTAGCGCTCGCGTTGACAGAACTTCTGTTCCACAACCTGCCGGCATCGACAAAGGCCGCCAACTGCAGGAGTCGCGGAGCAATTGGTGCCGGCCACTGCGCCTCAAAATTGCCCACGGCCAGGGTGTTGCCACCAGTTGGCACCACGCGCTCCACCACCGCAGTGCCATCGTCGCTCACGCGATAATAGGTGGCGCCGTCTTCCACCACGGGCTCGTAGGAACTCACGATGTAAACAGCGGGCCCGAGTTCATTCTGCCTGAAGCCGCGCACAGTGGTTGGGCCACCGGCATAGAGACGCTCCTGCGGCGGAATAAAGTTGCCCACTCCAAGTCCGCTGCCGTTACCCTCCACCATTCCCGCCTTGAAGTGCAGCGTGAGGGTGTACTTGCCCGCAGTTCGATACCACGACAAGTCTGCTATCCCACGGGTGAACTGCTGCGTGTGATCGGAACCGATAAAACTGCTCGCATGGCGCAGTGTTGCACGAATGAGTGTTCCACTCGTTGGCCGCAGTGGATCGTTGAGACGTTCGTGCGTAAATGCATACTCAAGCACTGCCAGCCGGTTGTTCCGCTGCAGAAACGAGCGCAGATCCGCGTCACAGGCGTTGAACACAGCGCAGAAGAACGCCGGCTCTGCTTCAGTGCGACCAAGCTCAAGCTGGTAAGAGAGAGAGCTTGGCGATCTGCCGGATGCAGTACGGCTGAACGGATCACTCAATGAAAACACTGCACCAACGGGAGTACGGCGCAGATAGGCCTTGTACTCCGACAAGGTGGAACTGTAAAGCTGCAACGACGGAACACGCACCTGACCAGCCCGCACCGGCTGACGCAGGGTCATGGTCATGTTGTAATTGAGAGTACGGCTGTAGGGATCATTGCGTGCCTGTCCCTGACAGAGACTCTGCGCTCCGTCCAGCGGCGCACCTATGCCTATCTTGCTGATGCGGGCCGAGAGCTCCAGCCGCTGTGCCTGCGGTATAAAGTCACGATCGGTGAGCGTGCCCTGCGCGCGAAAACAATCAAGAGTGGCCCAACCCAGACCACTGCCCGCGGCCCAGCGGTCTCCCTCAACAAGCCTGGCCGTGAGATTCACAATCGTGTCACCCGCAGGCTGCAGGCTGTCGGGCTGTATCTCCACGCGCCGAAATGCGTCGGTCTGATAGAGATTGCGCTGGGCATCAATAATGGCACGCGCAGAATACCAGTCACCTGGAGCGAGGGCTATGGCGCGCCGTATTGCACCCTCTGAAACCCAGGGCTTGCTCCCTGCAGAATCGATCTCCAGCGCAACACGACCAATTCTGGCACGCGCACCGGCCACTACCGTTACTTCCACATCAGCCGTGTGGGCAAGCGTGTTGGTGGTATACGCCAGAAGTGCTTCAGCCTGCGGCCAACCCTTGTCGCGCAAGCGCCGCACCAGTGTATCACGGCCGGCTTCAAGCGCTCCCCGGTCAAACAGGCCGCCCACCCGAGTGGGAAAATCGCCCGCTGCATCAACAATCACCGGATCGCTGCCCACGCCACGCAGCGAGAAGGCCGAAACCCGCATGGGCTGCCCTTCCTCGATGGTGAAGGTGATGTCAATCACATCTTCGCGAACTTCCTGCACGATTGTATCGACCTGCACATCGGGGAATCCGCGCCTGCGGTACAGTGTTGCAAGACGCTGCACATCCAGCGCGAACTCGCGCGGATCGAGGCAGCGCCGCTTGCCTATGAGTGGCAACCCCGCGAACGACGACGGCATTGTGGCCACCGTTGCGGCCAGTTGCAGAGACTGAAACTCCCGATTCCCGGCAAACTTGAGGGTACGCACTTCCCGGTCCCCACGCTCACAGGTCAGATCCTGTGCAGCAAGGGGATGCGCCGTCCACACCAGCATGACCAGCGCACAAAACGCCAAGCATAACGCAGTGCAGACAGTCGTGATAATGGCCGCGCAGTACCTGGCAATTGTACGGGCGGCAAAGACAGGGCCATGGACGGATAGACGCACGTTCTATAGCCTATAAAGCTCAACCAGCATCTACCCTCCGTCAACCGCGCATGAAAAGAGCTTCGTGCTCCCCAGCACGCGGCGGGCTGTTTTCTCTGCTCCTGGCCGCAGCCCCCGCCTCCACCTTACTCGCCGCCTGCTCAACAGGCGACAACGCCGCTCACTCGACGCACACCCTGGTCGACTCACGCGACTGGTATGATCCGCGCTCGCTGGACCCGGCCCGCGCCACCGACGTACCCAGCGGACGCGCGGTCGCCTATCTCTTCGATGGACTCACCCGCTTCTCCCCCTCAGGAGTCATCGAAGCTGCGCTGGCAAGCAGTTGGGAAGTATCGGCCGACGGCCTGCGCTACACCTTTCACCTGAGAACCGGCGTGCGCTTCCACGATGGCACTCCGTTTGCCGCAAGGCAGGTCAAGAGTTCGTTTGAGCGAGTGCTCAACCCCGCCACCCAGGCCGGCACCCAGTGGCCCCTCTTCCCCATTGCCGGCGCTCGACTTCTGGCTCAGGGACAGAGTGCCAAACTGGGCGTCGAAACACCCAACGACTCCACGGTCGTAATCACGCTTGAAGAACCGCTGGCCATATTCCCCAAACTTTTGGCCATGCCCGTGGCCTCCATTCTGCCCGACTCCATCGGACCCGATTTCAGTGAACATCCCATTGGCACCGGTCCATGGAAGCTCGACGAATGGCAGCATGACGATTACCTGCGTTTCGTCCGGAACGACGATTACTTCGACGGCGCAGCTGCCATCGACACTCTGCTCGCACGCATTATTCCCGAACCATCCACGGCGGTGGCCGAGTTTGAAGCCGGCAGTGTTGACATTCTCTACATACCCGAAGAACAGACGCGCTCCTGGGAAGACAACAGCGAGCGCAGCCGCTTACTGGTGAGCGCACCTGCATTGAGACTCTGGTACATTGGCGTGAACACCACTCGCGGCCCACTCAGGGATCCGCGTGTAAGACAGGCACTGGCTCATGCCATCGACATCCCCACACTGCTTGCTCAGCTCCTTGCCGGCCGCGGCAGCGTGGCCGCAGGTGTAATTCCCCCGTCGCTCCCGGGCTTCGATTCAAAGAGACATGCCCTCGCCTACGACACCAGCGCCGCCAGACAACTGCTGCGTGAAGCCGGATATCCCAACGGCATGGACCTGGAACTTTGGAGCTCGCAAACCGCACCCTGGCCGCGGCTCGCGCAAACTCTCCAGGCCTACCTTGGAGCGGTGGGCATTCGTCTTAAACTCGTACAACGCGATGCCAGCGCAATGCGCGCCGCTGCACGCGCGGGTCAGACGGATCTGGTGGTGAAAGACTGGTATGCAGATTACCCGGACGCCGAAAACTTTCTCTATCCCCTGCTTCACTCCGCCAATTCTGGCGCAGGCGGCAACGTTTCGTTTTACAACAATCCTTCGTTTGACAGACTTGTAGACGAGGCGAGACGTGAACCCGACAGCGACAAACGCAACAGCCTTTACCAAAGCGCAGACTCACTTGCCTGGCAGGACATGGCGCTGGTGCCACTTTTTTTCTACAACGACATGTACGCCATTCAACCCTGGGTAAAGGGCTTTGAGGTGCCAGTGATATTCAACGCACAGCGCTGGACAGGCGTGTCACTCACGCGCTGATTTAACACCAGAGTACACCAGAACACGACAGAGCGCACTCAGTGACGGGTTTCCTTCTACGACGCATACTTCTGGCCATACCAACGCTCTTCGGTGTGTTGGTAGTTGTGTTTCTGTTGCTTTATGTCGCACCGGGTGACCCCGTGCAGGCCATGGTTGGGGAGCGCGCTGATGCTGCCACGATTGCGCGTCTGCGCTCGGAACTCCGTCTAGACGATCCGCTTCACACACAGTTCACACACTATGCCGGCAGCGTATTGAAGGGTGATCTGGGTCGCTCATACATCACCAACCGCCCCATAATCAACGACCTGCGTGAGCGCTTTCCGCGCACCCTGCTGCTGGCCGCCGCGGCCATGCTTCTCGCCACCGTACTGGGCATTTCCATAGGCACACTGGCCGCAGTAAAACCACACGGCTGGTTCGATCGCCTGGCCCTGGCAAGTACCTATCTGGGCATCTCATTTCCGGTGTACTGGATAGGCCTGCTGCTCATACTTCTCTTCGCCGTGACTCTGCGCTGGCTGCCGGCATCAGGTTACGGGCGCATTGAGTTTCTGCTTCTACCGGCACTCGCACTCGGATCCAGGTCAATAGCATTCCTTGCGCGCATGATGCGTTCGTCCATGCTGGAAGTGCTCGACGCCGATTACGTGCGCACTGCACGCGCCAAGGGTCTTGCTGCGTCTGCCGTGATAGCGAGACACGCCATGCGCAATGCGCTCATTCCTGTTGTCACCGTTATCGGACTCGACTTCGGCAGCTACCTCACGGGAAGCATACTCACCGAAACCATCTTCTCGTGGCCCGGGATAGGACGCTACGTGGTCATGGCAATCTCGCGCCGTGATCTGCCTGCGGTTCAGGGCGCGGTGCTTTTCCTGTCTGTGGTGTTTGTGCTCGTGAACCTGCTTACTGATCTGGCCTACGGGCGCGTGGATCCACGCGCCCGCGTTGAGGCCTGAACCTCAGAAGCCTGAACCTCAGTCGTCCTTCTGACCAAAGATGGCCATGTTGGACGAGTGACCCGGCGCCACCTTCTTGTCGGGATAGATATGGTGCACAGCCTGATTTACCGCGATGGCTGCTTCACCAAAGCCCGTGGCAATGAGCTTGAGCTTGCCCGGATAAGTGGTGATGTCGCCTGCAGCGTAAATGCCCGGGCGACCCGTTTCCATCTGCGTTGTTACCTGAATCTCGTCCTTGGCAATGTTGAGATTCCAGTCGAGCAGCGTGCCAAGGTTTGATACATAGCCCAGCATGGGAAGCACCGCATCAACGGGCAGGTCCAGCGTGGTTTTGGCTTTCACGTCGCGTATGGTCACTGCGCGCAGCATATCTTTACCGTGTATGGCGCTGATTTCGTGGAAGGTGAACACCTGAACTTTGCCGTCTCCGTTTGCAGCGGCATCTTTCACCTGCTGCACGGTGGCCTCATGTGCGCGGAAGCGATCGCTGCGGTGCACCAGCGTAACCGAGCGTGCGACATCGCGCAGTTGCACGCACCAGTCAAAAGCCGAATCACCGCCACCTATGATGAGTACATCCTGGTCTCTGTAGCTTTCCGGATGTGACACCATCTCGTGCACGCCGCGTCCATACCACTCGTGCGCAAAAGCCTGTGGCAGACGACGCGGACTGAAGGCGCCTATACCGGCCGCAATGAGCACCGCGCGCGTTGGGAAGCGATCCGTTTCAGTGACCAGCACATAATGGCCGTCTTCTTCTTCCAGCGCCACAACGTGTTGCAGCAGATGCGCAGGCAGGCCGCTGTCCAGATGAAACTGCGAAGCCTGTTCCACCAGCGATGCCACCAGATCTTTGGCAAGGATTTTGGGCAGTCCTGCCACATCGAAGATGAACTTCTCGGGATACAGGGCCAGGAGCTGCCCTCCCAGTTCGGGCAGTGCATCTACGATCTGCGCGGTGGCTCCGCGCATACCGGCATAAAAAAGAGCAAAGAGGCCGGTGGGGCCTCCGCCTATAATCGTGATATCTCGAATCGGATGAGTTGCCATGCCTCCAAACCTAGTCGGCGTTAGTATTCGGCATGAAGATCTACACACGACATGGCGACAAGGGCCAGACGGCTCTTTTTGGTGCCGGTAAGGTGCCCAAGGACCATCCCAGGGTTGAGGCTTACGGGGATGTGGACGAGTTGAACGCGGCCATAGGCATGGCTCGTTCCATAGAGGTAATGCCGCGTATAGACGAGGTTCTGGCACCCGTGCAGCGCGATCTTTTTGCCATCGGCTCGCTTCTGGCCACGCCGGATCTTGAGAAGATGATGAAGCACATGGAGAAGGCCCGGATTGACGACCAGCGCATCGCCGAGCTGGAGGCGGCCATAGATCGCGCAGATGAGGAGTTGGAGCCGCTCAGAAGCTTCATTTTGCCGGGCGGCACGCCCAAAGCCGCCGCTCTCCACGTGGCGCGCACCGTGTGTCGGAGGGCCGAACGTCGCGTGGTGCACTTGTCACATGAAATAGAGCTGCCGGCGTTGGTCATCACGTACATAAACCGGCTTTCTGACCTGCTTTTTACTCTCTCGCGTCTGGCCAATCAGCGGGCTGGCGTGGGCGAGGTCATCTGGTAGCCGGTACGCCTGCCTTGTCCGCACTTGAACTTCCGCTGGACTACCCGGTGTACTGCGAGGCCGGGTGTCTGGGCAGGCTGCGTGAAATAGTTGGGCAGCACGCCCCATCGCACCGCGTGGTGATTATCGCTGACGCGACTGTGTGGCGCGTGTATGGCGCTGCAGTGGCTGCCCAATGGGGCACCAATGGCTCTGGTGGTGGCGCTGAGAGCAGTCCCGCGGAGAGCCTTGAGGGGGGCATTGACGGTTGTATTGGGAGCAGCCCCGACGACGCCGGCCGCAAGGATCTTCTGGTGCTCAGGGTTCCGCCCGGCGAAAAGGAGAAGTCGCGTGAGCGCTGGGCTCAGTTGAGCGACGCCATGATGACATGGGGTGCCGGTCGCGATACCAGCGTTGTGGCACTTGGCGGCGGTGTAACCGGGGACCTGGCCGGTTTCGTTGCCGCCACCTACATGCGCGGCATTCCCGTGGTTCAGGTTCCCACCACGCTCCTGGCCATGGTGGACGCATCGGTGGGCGGGAAAACTGCGGTGGACACCCCGGCAGGCAAGAACCTGGTGGGCGCATTCCATAACCCGGCCGCTGTGGTGGTGGATCCCGCTGTACTACACTCGTTGCCACTGGATGTGTTCCGCTCCGGCCTGGCCGAAATGATAAAGCACGGTGTCATTGCCGACGAGGAATATCTTCACCGAATGGCCGCCGCGCTTCCGCTGCTGGCTGAAAATCCGGACGAGGCGACTCTGCCCGCCCTCATCGCTGACAGCATTCGCATCAAAGCCAGTGTAGTGGCCCATGATCCGTTGGAGAGCGGCCGGCGCGCCATTCTCAACTTCGGTCATACAGTCGCACACGCAATTGAAAAGCTTCGCAATTACGAAATTCTGCACGGCGAAGCCGTTGCGATCGGTATGGTTGTCGAAGCAGTGCTCGCGGAGCGACTAGGCATAGCCGGGCCGGGGCTCTCGACCCGCATCCGGGAAACACTCAGCCTGGCAGCGCTGCCATCTGTCCTGCCACCGGAACTTGACCCCGAAGCTGTCGTGAGAGAGACGCACTCCGACAAGAAAAACCGCAGCGGAACCGTTCGCTATGCGCTGCCGCGAGACATTGGTCTAATGGAAGCTGCGGTGGCCGTGAATGATACCATCGTGACAGACATGCTCAGGGGTTTGCGGGAAGGCTGACATCCGAACCGGGCTCAAGCCTCGGTGAGTTGATGCCGACACTTGTTGCTGCCGACGCGGGCACCAACAGGATCACTGACGCAGCTCCCGAATGTTCGGCATCAACAAACCAGAAACAGCAACTCTGCGCAACAAGCCTCTGGGATGGCGGTCATGGCTTCCCGGACTTGTCATGCTGGCCGTCTGCAATACCATGCAGGCACAGACTCTCGTTACCGCCGACGCCGCAATGGCCAGCGGCTTCGTGTGGCGAGGCATTCACTTCACCAATCGTCCGGTGGTTCAGAGTGATCTGATACTGACCACGACAACGGGACGCACAAGCCTGAGTGCCGGGCTCTGGGTGAATGCCGAAGCAGCCGACTATCGCGACGCCAATGCAATCCGCATGCTGCCGAAGGGCAGTCGCGGACCCGCACTCACGGCAATCACCACATGGCTGGACGCCACCGTATCTGCCGGTGCCGTGAATCTCACCGGCGGATATGCAGACTATCGCTACCCCTCGCGTACGGGACTGAGCGATGCTTTCAACACCGGAGAGCTGTACGCTGCCGTTTCGCACCATGGCATGCTCTCCAAGCGGATACAACTGTGGTGGGACGTGAACAAGATACACGGAGCCTACCTGGAAGCAGCAGTTGACCACGAGTTCAAGGCAGGCATTCCTCTCATTGCAGCCCTCGCTGCAGGGTGGAGTCTCGGACAGGAAGAAAACGGTACCGAATCAGCGTACTTCGTGCGCCGAGGATTCGCCGCGGTCGACGGATCCATCGGAATGCCCATTACCAAAGGCTCGCTAAGCATTCAGCCGGTAATTCACGGCGTGCTGGCACACGACGCAGCGACGCGCATGATATCACCAATCAATCCCGATCGCGGCATGAAGATCTGGTGGAGTGTCGGCGCATCATGGACACGGTGACCAATCACTCACAACCCTCAGCAGACACGAGATTGAGCATGTTATCCACGGGGCGCCTCCTCTCACACATCGGACTGACCGGCATTCGCCGGCGACTTCTTGTTCCCATTCTGAGTGTAACTGTAATTGCATTGACCCTCATGATAGGTTCGGTGGTCATTCGCTCTGTAAAGAGTGGACATGAGTCAGCAGAACTCGCTCTTGAACAGATGGGTTATCGCTACGCCGGTGAAGTGAAAATGGCGCTCGATGCGAAAATGGCTCCCGCCCGCACACTCGCACTGGTCTTCAAGACCCAGATCGAAACCGGTGTCACCAATCGTGCGCTGGCCGACAGCGCACTCAAGCGTCTTGCAGAAACAGACCCCCAGATACTTGGATCGTGGACCGTTTGGGAGCCCGATGCCTATGACGGCCGTGACGCCACCTTCGCAAACACCGCAGGTTCGGATTCCAGCGGACGATTCATATCGTACTGGCGCCGCAGCGGCAACAATGTGAATCTGGAATCACTGCGTGATTACGACGTGGCAGGAGCCGGCGACTACTATCAGATCGCCCACAAGTCGGGCAGTGAAGCCATTCTCGCGCCTTACGAGTATGAACTTGACGGGAAGAGCGTGCTCATGACCAGCCTGGTTGTTCCAGTCATTGTCAATGGCAGCGTTCGCGGAGTGGTAGGAGTCGACCTCACACTGCAGCACCTGCAGGCAATACTCAATCCGCTCCGACCCTACGAAACGGGATTCGTAAGCCTCGTTGCACAAAACCTCACTTATGCCGCGCACGAAGATCCAAGTCTGCTCGGCAAGGACATCAATACACGCATCAGGAGCGATCCGGCCAGAACTGCAATCCTCGAAGGTCGCCCGTTCTATGTGAGAGAACACTCCGATGCACGCAACGCCGACTTGCTCAGACAGTTCGTACCCATTTTCATCGGCAATACCCGCACACCATGGTCACTGGTGACACAGGCCGACGAGAAAGCAGTGTTGTCCGACGCCAACAACATGCGCAACTTCATAATCGGCATAGGCGTGCTCATGACCATACTGCTGGGCCTTGTCGTTGCCAGGGTCATAGGTAGACTGGTTCGTCCCATCTCCGACCTGGCTGCAGTTGCACGCCGCGTTGCTTCGGGCGACGTGACATCATCAACCGAACATCGCTCCGATGATGAAGTGGGTGAACTTGCTGAAGCCTTCCGCGCACTCGTGTCGTCCCAACAGGAACTGACGTCCGCAGCGCTCAGACTGGCGAAGGGTGACGCCGACTGCCAGGTTACCGTGCGCAGTGAAGCCGACGTACTCGGCAGTGCAGTGGTAGAACTGCGCGATACCGTGCAGGCACTCACCAGAGAGACCAGCCATCTGGTAACCGAAGCCGTCAACGGAAATCTCTCCGCACGCGGAGAACCCAAAGGCTTCCACGGCGCATACCGCACTCTGATTCAGGGTATCAACGACACACTGGATGCAATCGTCACCCCGGTACAGGAAGCCGCATCCCAGTTGAGCCGTCTGGCCAACCGCGATCTCACGGCACGCATGCAGGGTGACTATCGCGGCGACCACGCACTGATGAAGACCGCGCTCAACCAGGCCGCAGTGTCACTGGACACAGCCTTCACCCAGGTGGCTGCCACAGCCGAAAACGTCTCGGCTGCAGGCTCACAGATCAGCGCCGGAAGCCAATCACTGGCAGCCGGAGCGAGCGAACAGGCTGCAAGCCTCGAAGAAATTGCCAGCAGTCTCCAGGAGATGGTGGCAATGGCCACCCAGAGTGCAGGCAACGCAGGTGAGGCCAGACAGCTCGCCGAGGCTGCGCACTCCGACACCAGTGAGGGCGTTCTCCGCATGGAGCAACTCACCACCGCAATTCACAAGATCAAGACCAGCTCCGACGAGACAGCCAAGATAATCCGCAGTATTGATGAAATCGCGTTTCAAACCAATCTGCTCGCACTCAACGCTGCTGTGGAAGCCGCCCGGGCAGGTGACGCCGGTCGTGGCTTCGCGGTCGTTGCCGAAGAAGTCAGGGCTCTGGCCTTGCGCAGCGCTGAAGCCGCACGAAGCACTTCCACCCTCATCGAAGAGGCCGTCACAAACGCGAACAATGGCGTCCAGCTCAATGACTCCGTCCTGCAATCACTCGGCAAGATAAGCAGCCAGATGAACCGTGTGAGTGAGGTGGTGGGTGAGATTGCTGCAGCCAGTGAGCAACAGGCACAGGGAGTCACCCAGATCAACGCGGCAGTGGAACAGATGAACTCTGTGACCCAGACCGTGGCAGCGAATGCGGAAGAGTCGGCAAGCGCTGCCACCGAACTGGAATCCCAGGCACAGGGCCTCAACGATATGGTGCAAACCTTCACCATCTCTGACATCCATCACCAGCAGGCGGTTCGAGGCGAGGAGCCAATGGATAGTGTTCTGCCCTCCTCAGCCAGACAAAGCGAAGCCTCAGTGCGAATTCCCAGGCCGTACCACGAGCCCGAGCGCCGTCACAGCGCAGAGCATGCCGGTAAGCCCAGGGACTCCGGTGCGCGTAGACGCCGCAGCCACAGTAACGTGTGACGAACGGGTGAACAGTCACCCGGGCAACCCCTCTTCGGCAGTCCGCCGGGGAGGGGTTGCGGGTTATAATGGCATCTTTCGGTGAGCTTTAATAGCTACGGGTCTTGAAATTGACCCGGTTAACATCAAGCCTGTTGTTATGCTGGTGCTATAGTGATTTGATAATGTGACATATTGGTATTCTGCTGAATGGCTCAGAAAATAAATGTTGACCGCTACCGACCCAGACGCTATTGTGTTAATCCCACCTTCCAAGAGATCGGGTCCACGATCGGCCCCATCCCCAGCTCACGTACGGCGAGGGCGTATGCAGGCTGCTGCCGCTACCAGGATTCCTGAAGCTCGTCCCAGAGGCTTCTTCCGCTCCACTCCTTCCACTGCCTTCGATCAATACCTCCACGATATCCAGAAGCTGCCCCTCATAAAGGACGCAGCCGAGGAAAAGCGGCTGGCCAGACTCGTCCAGAAGGGCGATGAAGAAGCAGCCGAGAAGCTCGTGACCGCCAACCTCCGCTTCGTCATCTCGTACGTGAAGCGATACCAGGGACACGGACTCGATCTTTCCGAACTCGTGGCCATAGGCAACGAAGGACTCCTCAAAGCCGTCCGGAAATTCGATCCGGACCAGGGCGTCAAGTTCATCTCCTACGCCGTCTGGTGGGTGCGACAGGCCGTGCTCAAGGCACTGGCCGAGCAAACCCGGAGTGTGCGTATCCCGCTCAACCAGAATTCGCAGCTCATTCGCATGGCACGTGGCGAGATGATACTCTCGCAGGTGCTCAACCGCGAACCCAGCGTCGAGGAACTGTCCAAGCTCCTGGGCGAGCCCGTGGAACAGGTGAGAAACGCGCGCCAGATCAGCAGCACTGAGGTCTCGCTCGATGCACCCGTCGACAAACAGGATCGCGAAGCCTCAAGCCTGGGCGAACGCTTTGCCGGTGAAACACACATCGACATTGAGGAAGGCACCGACTTCCGACTCATGCGCGAGTTCATAGACCGGATTTTCCGTAAGTACCTCACACCCCGCGAGCGGAAAATCCTCTATCTCTATTACGGACTCGACGAAGCGGCCGAAGCGATGACGCTGGAACGCATCGGTGCACTCATGGGAGTGACACGCGAGCGCATCCGACAGATCCGCGAACGCGCTTTCGAGAAGCTGCGCGAATCACCCGATGGTCGCGCACTGGCCGGGTTCTGGGGAGCCGCCTAAGCCCTCCCCACACAAGTCCCGGCAACACTGAGGAGCCACCCCACGCGTGACACGCTGGCCGGCATCGTTGGCCAGAAATGGGTCAAGACACGCCGGCAGGAACTCGCAGTATTCGATTCCGACGGGCTGCCCTATTACCGGGTAGCCCCGCTTCTCGCTGTCTTCCCGGGAAACCGCGATGAACTCATCGCGGTGGTACGTGCCTTGCACCAGGCGGGCGCGCCCTTCGTTGCCCGCGGCGCCGGTACCGGGCTCTCAGGCGGTGCCCTGGCCAACAACCATGTGCTGCTCTGCCTCAACAGGCTCAGGCGCATACTCGAAATCGACCCCGTCAACCGCATCGCGCGCGTGGAGCCCGGCGTAATCAACGCCAGGCTCTCACGCGAAACAGCGCGCCATGGCCTCTACTACGCACCCGACCCGTCCAGCCAGTCGGTGTGCACCATAGGCGGCAATGTTGCTGAAAACGCCGGCGGCCCGCACTGCCTCAAATACGGCGTAACGCTCAACCACATCCTCGCATGTGAGGTGGTTCTCCCCAACGGCAGCATCACACAACTCGGCAGTGCCTTTGTCGACCGGGACGGCTACGACCTGCTGGGTGTTTTTGTGGGCAGCGAGGGATGCTTTGGAGTGGCAAGTGAAATAACCGTAAGGCTCCTGCCACTGCCGCAAAAAATTCACACGCTGCTTGCCGACTTTGAAACCGTAAACCAGGCAGCACAGGCCGTGTCGGCTATCATCGCCAGTGGCACCGTGCCCGCTGCACTGGAAATGATGGACAACGCAGCCATTCGCGCTGTGGAAGCCAGCATCTACGCAGCGGGCTACCCCACTGACGCTGCCGCCGTTCTGCTCTGCGACATAGACGGCATGGAAGACGGACTCGACGAAGATCTGGAGATCGTGCAACGCGTGCTCCACAACTCAGGAGCGCGCAGCGTGCAAACAGCCAACACTCCGGCAGCGCGCGAACGCCTCTGGCAGGGCCGCAAGAAAGCCTTCGGTGCCATGGGGCGAAGAGCACCGTCACTGGTGGTGCAGGACGCCGTGGTACCGCGTACAAGACTGCCTGCCATACTTTCAAGAATTGCAGAAATCGGCAGGGAGCACGGCGTGGAGGTATGCAACGTATTTCATGCCGGCGATGGCAACCTGCATCCCAACATCTCCTACAATGCCAGCGACGGGGAGGAAAGCCGCAGAGTTCATGCGGCCATGCAGGCCATAATGCAAGCCTGCATGGATGAGGGTGGCACCATAACCGGCGAGCACGGCGTAGGCCTCGACAAACTTCCATACATGGACAGTCTTTTCAGCCCTGACTCGCTGGACGCCATGTGCAAAGTGCGCAACGTATTTGACCCCGAACACAGAGCGAATCCTGGCAAGGTGCTGCCTGAACGCAGTTGCCGGGAATGGCATGCAACGCCCAAGACGCGGCAATGACTGCCACTGAACCCAGCTCACTTGACCAGCTCGCACACTGTGTTGCAGAAGCAGCCGAGAGCGAAACCGCGCTACGCTTCGCTGGAAGCTCCACATGGCTCAACGGCGGTGGACCGTTTCGTGAAGCACGGCTGTTGTCTCTTCACAAACTTTCCGGCGTGCTCGACTACAACCCGGGCGATCTGGTAATCACGCTGCGTGCCGGCACCACAGTGGCGGAACTCGCCTCCATTACGCGTGCCCACGGTCAGATGTTTGCAGCGCAGCCCTATGGCTCGGACGAATCCAGCATCGGAGCACTTGCAGCCACTGCTTCATTGTCACCGTTGGCCTTTCAGGACCTCAGCATGCGCGACCTCGTGCTTGGCACCACAGTTGTAACCGGCACAGGCGCCATCACACGCGCTGGCGGGAAGGTGGTTAAGAATGTGGCGGGCTTTGACCTGGTGCGACTGCACACCGGCGCCTGGGGGACACTGGGTGCAATTGCAGAGCTGAGTCTCAGACTGCACGCCATACCCCCGGAGGACCGAGTGGTAAGAGCTGCTGTCTCAGAGCCACTGGATGTGATTCTGCCGCGACTCACCCAACTCGCGATGGCAATTCCAATGCAGATAGCTATCGAGCCTCCCGGCATGGCGCTATCGCTGCAGCCTGCACAACCGGCGCAACTGGTACAACCAACACAAACGCTGCAACCACTGCAAACAACACGGACGCCACAAGCACAACAAACCAGCTATCTGATTTACGCAAGAATAAGCGGCAACAGCTCGCGCGTACGCTCACTCCTCAA
>CAZWSJ010000040.1:0-1424 GCA_964636415.1 uncultured Gemmatimonas sp.
TCTTGATGATTGATCCGGAGCTTCCCACCACCACGCTGCTTTACCAGAACTTTCCAAACCCCTTCCCGTCTTCCTCTTCCGGCAATACCTGCTTCTGGTTTGACGTGGGTGGAACCGGCGACCGGGTTACCCTCGACATTCTGGACCTGCGAGGAAACATGGTGCGAAGGCTCATCCCCGTGAACGGCGAGAACAATGCCTTCGAGCCGGGCCGCTACGGACGCGGCGTGGCCGGATCGGAAAGCAACTGCGACGGGCGCTACGTGTGGGATGGCAGCGCAGATGATGGACGTACTGTTGCTCCCGGCGTGTACATAGCGCGCTTCCGCACCGAGAGCGGCAAACAGACTTTCCGGCGGATCTTATTCAACGGACGCTAGGGCGGGAATGAAACTCACAACTGTTGGAACCGGTACCGCCGCGCCGCATGCTTCCAGAGTGTCGGCCGCGCACCTGGTAGAGGCCACCGAGACACGCATTCTCTTTGACTGCGGGAGTGGATCGGTGCACCGCATGGCAAGCCTGGGTATCGCGTGGCAGGCCATCACGCACGTGGCCCTTACCCATTTTCACACCGACCATATCTCGGACCTGCCCCTCTTGCTTATGGGCTGGCAGTGGGGTCAGTTGCCGCCTCGCAGCAGCCCCATAACACTGATCGGTCCACCGGGCACCACCTCCCTGCTTGAACGTATGGCAGCCCTTCACGGGCCTTGGCTGCTGGCACCTCCGTCGTACCCGGTGCTGGTTACCGAGCTGGAACCCGGGCCAGCCACCGCTCTGGGCCTGCCGGGTGGCATCAAACTCGAATCACATGCAGTACCGCATACCCCTGAGAGTGTGGCATATTCAATCACTGAGGGAAACCAGCGTCTGGTTTACACCGGAGACACTGGTGAGAGTGAGGCATTGGCCGCATGGGCACAGGATTGTGACCTGCTGCTCAGCGAATGCTCCCTGCCCGAGGAGATGGCCATGAGCGGGCATCTGACGCCACAGCGAGCTGGCATTCTTGCGCGGGAGGCACGGGCAAAAAGGCTCGTGCTCACGCATCTCTATCCACCGGTGGAAGCCGTCGACATAGGCGCACTGGTTGGAGAGCATTACGTCGGCCCCATGGTTGTGGCTTCCGACGGTTGGTCAACGCAATTCTGAGGATTTTCCATGCTGGTAGTGATGCAGCCCAACGCCTCTTCGACCGAGATCGACAGAGTCTGCGAAGAGATCGTGCGTCAGGGCTTCAAGCCTCTTCCTCTTCCAGGTGAAGTACGCACGGCCATTGGTCTTTTGGGCGACGATGCCAAGGTGGACTGGTCGTACATCGAGGGGCTTCCCGGTGTGGCTAGTGTGCTCATAGTACAGAAGCCATACCGTCAGGCATCACGTGAGTGGAAGAATGAAACCACCATAGTCGAGATCGCTCC
>CAZWSJ010000040.1:1524-16807 GCA_964636415.1 uncultured Gemmatimonas sp.
GAAGGCAACCCCAACGTAATACTCTGCGAACGTGGAGTGCGCACCTTTGACAGTGCCACACGCAATCTTTTCGATCTTACCGCGATACCGGTGGTGCAGAAGCTCTCACATCTGCCCATTGTGGCCGACCCCAGCCATGGTACCGGTCTGCGCGACAAGGTGATTCCCATGGCGCGGGCGGCCGTTGCTGCCGGTGCAGACGGTGTACTGGTTGAAATGCACCCCACGCCAGATCAGGCCCGCTCTGATGGCGCACAGTCGCTGTACCCGGAACAGCTCACCGAGTTGGTGCAGCAACTGAAGACCATAGCATCTGCAATCGACAGAAACATCACGGCGAGCAACTGAGCCCGACATTCAACCACAGCGTATCATCGCGGCTACCGCGAACCACCGCGTACGATCGGTGTATTTCGGAAGATGATCCGTACTTTCAAGTTGGACTCCGATAACCACCAGGTTTCAGTGAAGCGAGTTGTGGCCAGACAGCACGCGGCGGCTGCCTCGTGGGCGGCTGCCTCGTGGGCGGCTGCCTCGTGGGCGGCTGCCTCGTGGGCGGCTGCCTGTGCTTTCACATTGAGCGCTGCAAACCCCGGGATGCTTGCCGCGCAGAATGCCGCGGGTACCTCAAGCGCGGCGGCAGCTTCTCAGCCCATGGACATGGCTACAGCGGAAGCTGCCTACGACAGGGTGGCAAGGGCATGGGCTTCCACGAAAACGCTCAGAGCCAACTTTGATCAGAGCATCACCAATCCACTTCTTGGCCGCACCATGGGTTCAAAGGGTGTGTTCCTGCAGCAGCGGCCTGGCAAGGTTGCAATAAACTTCTCCGACCCTGCTGGAGATCAAATTGTGGGAGACGGTACCTGGCTCTGGGTGTATCTGCCCAGCAGCGCACCGGGTCAGGTACTCAAGCTGCCAGCCAACTCTGAGGGTGCCGTGGTGGCTGATCTGCTCGGCCAGTTGCTGGACACCCCCCGACGTTCATTCACATTTTCGGGTGGCGAAGCCGCTCAGGTGGCTGGTCGTGACGCTCGTCGTGTACAGCTCACGCCGCGCAACAGCAGCCGGTCTGCATTCAAGAAGGCAACGCTGTGGGTGGACGAAACAGAACCACGCCCGCTGCGCTTTCAGGTTGTTGACTCACAGGGTGTGGACCGCACCATCACCCTTACCAGTTGGGAACCCAATGCCAGCCTTCCCGCCAACGCGTTCCGCTTTGTCGTACCCAAAGGGGTCAAGATAAGCACCACTCCGTAACCACGGAGTAACCATGCGCGGTGATTGCCGCGTGCAGTCATTGTTTCGGAGTGGGTGAGGCAATTGTTGGTTTGATACTGGTGCCAAACACGTCGCTGGGAGTGTGAGCGCCACGTAATATGCTGGCTGCACGCTGCATGGCAGCGTCGTCCCTTGCGCGTCTGATGAACTCAGCTTCCGCACCGAATGCCACGCGCGTCATTTCGTGACCGAGCGCTCGTGCAATCCACGGCATGGCAGCATCAAAAACTTCTCGTGGCGGTGCAACGCGATGGCGCTCCAATTCCGCGTAAACCGAATTGAGCATATCAACTGTAACCGGCTCATCCGGTGTCTTCATATTGCGTTTCTGCAACTGGGCTTCGCGCGCCAGAGCGTCACGATAAGCGGCCAGATTCTTTCCCATGGCCCGGGCGAGTGCCTGCACAGGCAGGGGCAGAAGAGTATCACCGGCTATGATGTCGGGTGTAATACCACCACCACCGAATACCGTGCGTCCGGCGTCGGTACGGAATCGCGGCTTGATGGTATCCGGAGGCAGGCCCACCGCCTGACCTGCGCCTGAGGCATCATCGACATCCATCGCAGACGATCGATTGATACTTCTGCCTGCTGGTGTATACCACCGGGCAATGGTAAGCCTTAGCGCGCCACCGGAGGTAAGCGGATACACGTTCTGCGCGCTGCCCTTTCCGAAACTGGGAAGGCCCACCACTATGGCACGATCATGATCCTGAAGTGCACCTGCTACGATTTCTGATGCACTGGCACTTGCCCTGTCTATGAGTACTGCGAGCGGGAGTGTGGGCCAGCGCTGAGGCATGGAATCGGTAAGCGTCTGAGTTGTGGTACCGGGCCTTCCGCGCAATTGAACCACGCTCTGGCCGGGATCGAGAAACAACTCTGCCACAGCCACGCCCTGCTCCAGCAAACCACCGGGATTACCGCGCAGATCCATGATGAGCGACCGTGCACCCAGATGTACAAGCGAATCAACGGCGATCTGTACTTCTTCGGCCGTCTGGGCACTGAAAACGTTTACATCCACATATCCAACGCCATCGGTGAGCAGGGCTATGCGCTGCACTGCGCGTAAATGCACCCGGTCACGCATAACTGAGAAGGCAAGTCTCTGATCACCCCGCTCAATGACAAAACTGACCTTGGTATCAGGAGGGCCACGCAGCGCCCGTGTTACCTCATCGCGGGTCCAGCCACGCGTGGACTCCTGTCCTATCTGCACCATTCTGTCGCCAGCCACAACACCGGCGTTTTCCGATGGTCCACCATGCAGAGGGTCAATTACCACAGGCCAGCCATCGCGGATGTCGATCTGCAAGCCTATGCCTGCATAGGTACCAGAGATCTGCTCATTGAGTCGACGCAGACGATCTTCTGCAAGATAGGTTGTATACGGATCACCAAGTTCCAGAAGCATGCCCTCAACCGCCATGTCATACACATGAGCGGCATCCAGCGAATCCACATAACGCTGTGTGACAGCAGCCACCACCTGGTCGAACAAACGCGCCCCACCGGCATTCACCACGGGTGTCTGTTCACCGGCAGAAAGGTCCCGGCTGGCCCACCATCCGCCCACCATCAGTACTGCACCGAAAAGCAGTGCCAGCGTGGCTGCGCGAAAGCGGTGCCGTGGAGAGTGTGAGTTCCCCGGGTTCTCAGGCATTTCCGGAAGTGTTTCAGGCATTCTTCACCATGCCGTTGAGCGCGGTGTGTGCAGCATGCGAAAAACGCCGCGGCCAACGCTGTACCAGAACATCCAGACAGCGCACGGTAACCGCATCCACATCATCATGAGCAGGCACGGACACCACGGGACCTACCTCCGGATGGCTGCTTTGCCAGGATTCATTGAGCGCCAGATCAAAGGCAGCTCGCACCCGCTGGTGAAAATCATCGGCCTCTCGCTCGAGACGGTCAATGGGACCGCGATGCTTCATACGCGCCATGGCCACATCAATGGGAACGCTGAGCAACAGAGTCATGTCGGGCGTGAGACCATCAGTGGCAAGGTGATTGATTGCCCGCAGCTCCTCCAGGGCAATGCCACGACCTGCGCCCTGATATGCATAGGTAGAGAGCAGGAAACGATCGACCAGCACGATAGAGCCATTCGCGAGAGCAGGTCTGATCTTGTCAGCAACAAGCTGGGCACGGGACGCGGCAAAGAGCAGCGCCTCGGCTGACGGTGTGAGTTGAGATGACGGATCCAGCAGCAGACCGCGAATTACGTCACCGGTAGCCGTGCCGCCCGGCTCTCTCGCATTAAACACCGAATGCCCCAGCTCGCGCAATGCATCTGCCAAGCGGGCCCACTGAGTGGTCTTGCCTACTCCCTCCCCGCCCTCAAGCACTACGAAGAGCCCCTTGGGCTTGAGCTCGTCTGCCTTCCCCTGTTTCATGAACGCCAACAATCAGCCAAGAATGATGGAACTCGTGGCACCCTTGCGAATGCCGTCTGCTATCCACTGGTTCACGCGCAGCATCAGCTTGTCGAAGTTGTCCTGCGCGGATATGGCCATTTGATAGCTCCCAATGACCTGCACTTTCTGAAACAGGTCATCCAGCTCCTGTTCCATCTCCGCCGTTGGCTGCTCACCACGCTCTGCCATGGCCTGCGCACTTTCGCGCAGCTTCTCCATTTCACGAAGCAGCGTCGTAGCCTCACGGTCATTGTTCAGCGCCTCGCTGGATCGCTTCACAGCCTGATATTCATCACTCTGGCCGATCATGCGGCCAAGCTCTTTCGCCTTGTCTTCCAGCATTCTTGAGTGGCCTCCTGGCCAGGAATGGTTTCAAACCTTCGTGAGTCGGTGTGCGTGTTCGTGATTCCCGTCTGGGCGTTGGCCATTGAGCCGCGCCACAAGCACGCGATCACGACCGCTCAGATCGGGAAGTATGCTGACATCCATAAACCCCGCTCTGTCGGCCATCTCGCCCACTTGCTGTGCCCGGTTGGAATCAAGCTCTAAGACCAGCCAGCCACCCGACTCCAATACTTCCCCGGCTCCGTAGAGCAGGGTCCTGTACATGGCCATACCCCCGTCTGCCGCGAAGAGTGCAACCGGAGGTTCATAATCACGAACACTGGCTGGCAAAGCCGCCGCTTCTCCATATGCAATGTAGGGAGGATTCGACACCAGCACACGGGCTTTGACATCACGAATTGGTTCCAGGTCGGTCCCAAGCCGAAATTCAAGCGCTGCAGGCACTCTGCCAGATCTAACCTGCCCGGTCATTTGATCAGCATTGGTCCGAGCCAGCTCAAGGGCATCTGCAGAAACGTCAGTACCAATGACCCGATCAAAGCGGCCTTCAAGAGCCAGGCTGATGGCAATTGCTCCCGAGCCGGTCCCTATGTCAACCGCTATTCCACCTGGATGCCCTGCACTGGCCACCAGAGCCTGCTCAACCACCAGCTCTGTCTCCGGCCTGGGGATGAGCACCCTGTGATCCACGAACAGTTCAAGCTCCCTGAAGGCTGCGGTTCCGGTGGCGTAGGCCATGGGCTCGCCGGCAAGACGCCGCCTGACTGCTTTCTCTACCGCAGCTACCTGCGACGCGGAAATTGTATCTCCGGTTATCTCCCGGTATTGCAAGTCTGCGGGTGAAGTTCTCAGCACAGACGAGACCAGCCATCTCGCCTCTCTCAGCACATTGGCGGATTCGTCAGCCCGCGCGCCGGACTCCCTCCATTCCGGAAGGCTGTCTGGTGGTAACAGCTTCAATGCATTGGCAGCGCTGGACACCAAGTCCTTCAGGAGCCGGCCTTCAACCCTCACTTCAGGCACCCATCCGCTCTTCGGCATTGGCGAGCGCCAGCGCGTCAAGGAATGGAGCAATTTCGCCATCCATCACGCTGTCGATGTCATAAAGCGTGAGCCCCACCCTGTGATCTGTGACCCTTCCCTGCGGGAAATTGTAGGTGCGAATCTTGGCAGACCTGTCACCCGTGGAAACATGTGAGCGCCGCATGCGTGAACGCTCTGCTTCCTGCTCCGCCAGCCTCAGGTCGAGCAAGCGTGCTCGCAGCACCTCCATGGCCTTGGCTTTGTTCTGGATTTGTGATTTCTGATCCTGCTGTGATACCACAATGCCAGTTGGCAGGTGTGTGATGCGAACCGCTGAATCAGTGGTGTTCACGCTCTGACCACCGGGGCCTGAGGATCGGAACACGTCGATACGCAGATCTTTTTCCTCTATGCGCAGATCCACTTCTTCAGCCTCAGGCAAAACAGCCACTGTTGCAGCCGAGGTGTGAATCCGACCCTGTGATTCAGTGGCGGGCACGCGCTGCACACGATGCACCCCCGACTCCCAGCGCAGTACGCCGAAAACACCGTCTCCGGTGACCTTGAAAATGATCTCCTTCACACCACCCAGAGCGCCATCCGACGAGGAGATTGGCTCCACGCGCCAGCCGCGGTGCTCAATGAAGCGCAGGTACATGCGCAGCAGATCACCGGCAAACAGGCCCGCTTCATCGCCTCCGGTGCCCGCACGTATTTCCATTATTGCCGCACGATCGTCGAGCGGGTCATGGGGAATCAGAAGCGGGAGCAGGGTCGCCTCAATTCCGGAGCACTCCTCTTCCAGTCTGGCTACCTCTGCCCGGGCTTCGGCGACCAGCTCAGGCTCTTCGCCGAGCGTGGTAAGCTCACGTGCCTCCGCAAGCTCACGCTCGGCTTTCTCCATTCGTGTGGCATTGGACACCACCGCTGCCAGTCTGTGATGCTCTCTGCCGAGCTCTGCCAGCCGTACCGAGTCTTTGGTGGTCTCTGGGTCGGCCAGCAACTGCTCCACTTCCGTGGCCCGCTCCATTAGTTCTTTGACTCTTTCCCGGAAATGATTGAGCATGCTGGGACGAAATACGTGATGTGAGTCACTGCGGAGTTGAAGGTCGGACGGTTAGGCTTCAAGTAGTTGTAATCGACGCCCAAAACGGGATATCCGACTCCACAAAGCCGGCAGCAGGCTGAGTGCAGCCTTTTAAGATAAGCGACTGGAGGTGAATCGATATGGCATCCTTTGGCTATCCGCTGCCTCGTATGACACCGCCCAGCATGAGTATCTCGCTGGAGCGCATAACCGACTTCCTTTCCACAGTGCCGTTGTTCAGGGAACTGGAGAGATCGGCCGTACGGGCGTTTGGAGAGGTGACCCGTGAGCAGCGCTTTGGCAAGGGATCGCTCATAGTGTCGGAGGGCGAGAGCGGGGACGCGCTCTACGTGGTTCGGGCAGGCGAAGTGAAGGTGGTGCTCGTGGGTGACGATGGCCGCGAGGTGATTCTTCAGGTGCTGGGCGTGGGAGACCACTTTGGCGAGCTCTCGCTGATTGACGGCAGGCCAAGGTCGGCACACGTAATTGCCACACACGCCTCGGTGTTGCTTGTATTGAGGCGGCAGGAGTTTCGGCGACAGGTGGAGCAAAACCCCAAAGTAGCCTGGCAGCTCATGGTGGAATTATCGCGCAGGCTCAGGCAGGCCGACGGAACCATTGGCAGCCTGGTGCTGCTCGACGTCCCCGGACGCGTGGCCAAGGTCCTGCTTGAACACGCCACACCTGGTGAACCCGCATCTCTCGTGCGGCAGCTCACTCATCAAACCATTGCGCAGATGATAGGCGCCAGTCGCGAGACTGTCTCACGGGCCATGTCTGAGTTTCAGGACTTGGGGCTGATCTCGGTGCAGCGGCGTGTGGTCACCATCGTCGACCGGGCGACCCTCCAGGCCAGGTCTCGCCCGCGTCCGTGAGAACAGAAGAGTCACGCAAGTCACGTGCGCGTGTGATATTCCGTGGCACACGTGGCACCTGCCCAATCTCCAGATCCGATACCGTTCGATACGGGGGCAATACTTCGTGTCTGGAGCTGCGTGCACCTGATGGTACCATAATTGTTCTCGACGCTGGCACAGGTATCAGGCCGCTCGGGCTCGAACTCGTCTGCCTTGATAAGGCGGGTTGCGTTCCGGGTGATGGCGTTGCGAGAAACCGCGCCCACTCAGAGATCCACGTCTTCCTCACACATCGTCACAGTGATCATGTGATGGGACTGCCTCACTTTGCCCCGCTGCATGCACAGGGCCATCTGGTGCATCTGCACTGCGGCGATGCTGAGGGGCGCGGAATTGCAGACTTCATCGCATCACTGCTGAGTCCACCACTTTTCCCCTACGTAGAAGGACTCGCGGGACGCATGGTGATCGACGCATGGCCGTCCAACGGAGGCGTTCAGGTAGGACAGCTCAGGGTGCACCGCTTTGCTGCAAATCATCCCGGTGGTGCCGCCATCATAAGAGTCGATGACATTAACGGTCCGCTCCTGGCATATGCGCCAGACAATGAATTGGCACTTCATGATTCGGGAGAATCCCACCAGGATTGGCTGAAAGCGCTTCGAAAATACCTCCACCGGGTCCCTCTGTTGGTACACGACGCCACATTCACAGCGCAGGAGCTGGTCCGGCACAGCGGTTGGGGACACTCCTCTGATGTGGAAGCCCTCAGCATCGCGTCAGACTGCAATGCCGGCTCACTGGCGCTGTTTCACCACCACCCCGATCGTAACGACTGCGCCATTGACCGGATGCTGGAAAATGTGACACTCACAGCAACCAAATACGACAAAACCAGTACACTGAAAATACTTGCTGCAAGCGATGGACTGACCCTCGATATCTGAAGGTCCAATCATGAGGTGATAATGGCGGTAGTGTTGAACCGTTACGCGGTTCCCCAGCCACCCCCACCCGGTGTCTCAATCGTAAGCACATCGCCCGCCTGCAACATCACTCGTACCTTTGCAGGCAACACATCCTCATTCAACATGTTCTTTCCCGGTTCCGCACTGCCGCCACCATGAGCGCCCGTTGGTGCGACTCGGCGACGCTCTGTAAGAATGGTCGCAGTGCAGGCTTCAAGCGCCTGATAGCGCCTCGTTACTCCATCACCTCCGCGGTGCAGGCCTCGTCCTCCGCTACCACGACGAATGGAATACTCGACTATGCGCAGTGGAAATGCTCGCTCCAGCGATTCGATTGGAGTGTTCCGGGTGTTGCTCATACCGACATGCACGGCGTCCGGACCATCACCACGCGCACTGGCACCCTGACCGCCGCCCAGAGTCTCGTAGAAAGTCCAGCCCGGTGCACCGAGCGTGACATTGTTCATGGTGCCCTGTCCGGCTGCTGGTATTAACACACGTACAGCACCCACTGATTCTGCCGCCTGATCCAGGGCAGAAAAACAGGCATCCGTAAGTCGCTGCGACAGTTCCACGTTCCCGGCGGCTACCGCACTGGATCCTCTCGCGTTTGCAACACAATTCTCCGGTACGTGAAGCACAAGGGCACGTGCAACACCATCGTTTACCGGTACATCATCGTCGCAAAGTACACGTAACACAAAGACCGCGGCAGCCCGGGCGACGGCCAGCGGCGCATTTACATTGCCTCGAACAGCGGGAGAGCTGCCCGTAAGGTCCATATACAAGGTGTTGTTATTGATGGACACAGCTACCACAACAGCAACCGGGTCCTCGGAAACACCATCGCTCTCCAGCAGGTCATGAGCGATTCCGCTGGCACCCTCAAGAAGAGCGAGCTGGGTACGCACACGACGCTCCGTATAATCCAACAGGGCATCGACAGCCGACTCAAGTGCCCGTGCGCCGATGGATGAGTAAAGAGCCTGCCAGCCCCGTGTACCGGCTGCGCAGGCCGAACGCTGAGCCTTAAGATCGCCTTCTCGCTCTGCAGGGGTACGAACATTGGCGAGTACCAGATGCAGCAGATCCTCATTCACCCGACCGCGACTCTCCAATATGACAGGTGGGATGATCAGGCCCTCCTGATACAGCTCGGTCGCACCATACGGCATGCTTCCGGGACTCATACCTCCTACATCTGCGTGATGGGCACGCACCGCAGCATAGCCAATCACGATTTGGGAATTGTCGGGCTCTCCCACGACCTCGACCATCGTGAGATCCGGCAGATGTGAGCCGCCATGCCCCGGATGGTTGAGAAGAAAGACGTCACCGGGGCGCCCGCCAGCAGCGCGCACCGCTGCTACCGACTCTGGCATTGCGCCCAGGTGCACGGGTATATGCGCCGCTTGTGCAACCATCCGCCCACTGGCGTCAAATATGGCGCATGACGCATCACGGCGTTCCCTGATATTCGGCGAGATGGCACTGCGTTCGAGCAGAGCTCCCATCTCTTCGGCAAGCATGGCCACTCGCTGCGCGAATATGGTCAACCCGAGCAGGTCAAAACCTGCTGAGTCAGACTCAGGTGGGGGGAAAACGATGTCGCCGCTCGCCATCTATTCCTCTCTTGATGAAGCATCACCGGGTATCCAGCCTCGCGCAGCCCGGGACTCGATAGCTATTTCCACGTCGCTATAACTTTCTGCAGGGGATCAAGGCACAAGTCTACCCCCGTCAGCTTGATACCACCAGACACCTTTCCGGAAGCGACCGATGAAATCTGTACACGATCTCGCTGCTCTCCTGTTTCGCATCCATCCCGACAAACTGACAGAGACTCAGAGACATGTTCTTCGGAGCACAGTCAATCATGAGCTCGTCTCTCGCGATGTCAATGAAACCTACCGGGAACGCCTGAGTTTCGGTGACCGATTGGCAGACAATGTCGCCAGGTTTGGAGGATCCTGGCGTTTCATAGTCGGCTTCTGTGTCTTCCTTGCATTATGGGCCATTTACAATGTCTGGCTGACTTCACATCCGTATGATCCATATCCTTTCATCTTTCTCAACCTGGTGCTTTCAATGCTCGCGGCCATTCAGGCACCGATCATCATGATGGCCCAGAACCGCCAGGCACAACGCGACAGAATTGACGCTACTCATGATTACGAGGTGAACCTGAAGGCCGAAATCGAGATTATGGCCCTTCACGACAAGCTGGACCAGATACGGAATAATCAACTGGTAGCCCTTCTTGGCCGAATCGAAGTGGTGGCCAAAGACATCCAAAGACTGGAATCAGACCTCAGGAGGCCGTGACCGATCAGCAACTGGTTAAATGGCTTTCAGGACTGCCTCCTGAACAGAGATTCTTTCCAGAGTGAATACACTGCTGGTATGACAACCAGTGTCAACACGGTACTGCTCACCATGCCACCCACCATTGGCGCAGCAATCCGTCTCATGACGCTGGCTCCTGTGCCATCACCCCAGAAGATCGGAAGAAGTCCGGCCATGATGGCCGTCACGGTCATCAGTTTTGGTCGCACGCGCTCCACCGCGCCCTCGATCACGGCTGCTGTGAGCGTTGACATGTTCGGCGTTTCTCCACGGCTCATCCGCGCATCCCATGCATGGTCCAGATAGATCAGCATAATGACACCAGTTTCCGCCGCCACACCTGCAAGCGCTATGAACCCAATTGCCACCGCCACTGAGAGATGATAGCCGAGCCACCAGCAGAACCATATTCCTCCGACAAGCGCAAACGGCAGTGACAGCATTACGATCAGAGTCTCTCCGACACTTCTGAAGTTCAGGTAGAGGAGCAGCAAAATGATGGCGATGGTGGCTGGGACAACCACTTTCATCTTTGCGCGGGCCCGTTCCATGAACTCATACTGTCCACTCCATACCATGTGATATCCGGTTGGCAGCGTTATCATGGCATCGACCATGTTGCGCGCGTCCTGCACATAGCTTCCGATATCACGATCGGCTACATCCACGAAGACCCATGCGGTGGGTACAGCGCCTTCTGTACGCACCACCATTGGCCCGGCAACCTGCTTGATGGATGCCAACTGACCGAGCGGAATCTGCGCGACGCCTGACTGCGCCAATCCGTCGCTTCCTGACATGGACGTTGGGACAGATGGCATACCACTACCCATGCCGTCGGTGGCCGAGCGTCCTCGCATTTCGTGATTTACAGGTACAAGGACCGAAGCCAGCCTCTCTGGAGTGTCACGCAGCTCCTGCGGATAGCGTACCCGCACGCCATAGCGCTCACGTCCTTCCACGGTCTGTGTGATCGTCATGCCACCAATTGCGGTGGCAATTACCGTCTGCACATCACCAACGTTGATCCCATGCCGTGCGGCAGCATATCTGTCTATGTCTATATCCAGGTAATATCCGCTCTCTGCACGCTCAGCGAAGACACTGCGTGTTCCCGGAACCATGTTCAAGGCGTTCTCGACTTCTTTGCCTATACGTTCCAGCTCAGGCAGGTCAGGCCCGAAGATCTTCACGCCCACAGGAGTGCGGATGCCAGTGGCGAGCATGTCAATCCGACCTCGTATAGGCATTGTCCATGCATTGGTTATGCCGGGAAGCCGCACCGCAGAGTCCATGGCTGAAATCAGTCGCTCGGGTGTCATGCCAGGTCTCCACTCCGAGCGCGGCTTGAGACTGATAGTTGTCTCAAACATGTCCAGTCCAGCTGGGTCAGTTGCCGTATTGGCACGTCCAGCCTTTCCGAATGCGTGCTCCACTTCGGGGAACGACTTGAATATCGCTCCCTGTTGCCGCAACAGCTCTCTCGCCCGTGCAATCGGCAGACCAGGCATGGTCGTCGGCATGTAGAGAATTGTGCCCTCGTCCAACTCCGGCATGAATTCGCTGCCAAGTTTCGACCATGGAACCCATGTGACGATCAACATGATGACACTCGCGAGAATCACCGGGCCGCGATGGCTCAGTACCACATTGATCACGGGTCGGTATATCGCGATCAGAAATCGATTAAGCGGATTTGCGCGTTCACGTATCATCCGTCCCCGGATGAAGAGCCCCATAGCCACGGGCACAAGCGTTACTGAAAGCAGGCTCGCAGCCGCCATGGAAAGCGTCTTGGTAAACGCCAGAGGAGTGAACAGTCGACCCTCCTGACCTTCAAGCGTGAATACCGGGAGAAATGATACGGTAATGATGATCAGTGAGAAGAAGAGTGCCGGTCCAACCTCAACTGTACTCTCAACCACTATGCGCCAACGTTCGGGACTGCTCAGATGACTGGTGGTGAAGGACCTGACTTCAGGCCCATCGCCTTTGGCCACTATTGCCCGTTCGAGATGCTTGTGCATGTTCTCGATCATTACGATGGCCGCGTCAATCATTGCTCCGATGGCAATTGCTATTCCGCCCAGTGACATGATATCGGCCCCCACCCCCAACCAGCGCATGCCCAGAAAAGCAAGAAGCAGGCCAACTGGAAGTGTGAGGATCGCTACCAGAGCCGATTGTGCGTGCAGAAGAAAAATCATGCAGACAAGGGCGACGATCAGAGCCTCCTCAAACAACTTGCTCCTGAGAGTGTCAATCGCCCTCTCAATCAGCTCACTTCTGTCGTAAACCGGCGTGACAACAACGCCCTCTGGCAGCC
Source organism: uncultured Gemmatimonas sp. (assembly GCA_964636415.1). Taxonomy (GTDB): domain Bacteria; phylum Gemmatimonadota; class Gemmatimonadetes; order Gemmatimonadales; family Gemmatimonadaceae; genus Gemmatimonas. The sequence continues at coordinate 14,181 of CAZWSJ010000040.1, forward strand.
CGTTGGCCATCTCAGCAAGTTTTGCCTTTACCAAATGAATGGTAGAAAGCGCATTCTCACCAAAGCGCATTACCACAATGCCTCCCACGGCATCGCCACGACCATCCAGGTCAGTTACGCCACGTCTGTTTGCCGGCCCGATGCTGACTCGTCCGAGTTCTGCCACGCGAATCGGAGTGCCGCCATCTGTTGCTCCAACCACGACGTTCTCGATATCACTGATGGACTTGAGATATCCGAGGCCTCGAACCATGTACTCCCTTTCGGCCAGTTCAATGGTCATGGCCCCCACGTCGCTGTTGGCCGACTGTATGGCCTGTATGACTCGCGTGACCGGTACTCCGAACGCGAGGAGCTTTGCAGGGTCAATATCCACCTGATACTGCTTTTCGAAACCGCCCACACTCGCAACTTCGGCGACACCTGGAACCGCCGTAAGCGAATAGCGAAGGTACCAGTCCTGCAAGCTGCGCAGCTCGGCCAGTGTAAGCTTGCCGGTGGTGTCCTCAAGTGTGTACTGATAGACCCAGCCAAGGCCGGTGGCGTCAGGACCAAGCGTGGGAGATACAGAAGGAGGGAGCTTACCAGCCATCCCGTTCAGGTACTCCAGAACCCTCGCTCGCGCCCAGTAAAGATCTGTACCATCTTCGAAAATCACGTAAACGAACGACACACCAAAAAACGAATAACCTCGAACCGTTTTGGCGCCCGGAACCTTGAGCATCTCCGCAGCAATCGGGTAGGTAATCTGATCTTCCACTATGCGCGGCGCCTGATCGTTGTAGTCGGCCTGCACGATCACCTGAACATCCGAGAGATCAGGAAGAGCTTCCATCGGTGTAGCCCGAACGGCATAAACACCGGCAACCACTGCAGCGATCGTGAACAGTGTGACGAGCAACCTGTTGGCAACGGACCACTTGATAACCCGCTGAAGAAAGCTCATGGCCGGCCCGCCCCATTGTCACGGTGTGCGGCGTGAGGGTCGTTGACAGGAGGTTTCATAGGAAGTGGCGCTGGAGGTGCGGTCATGTCCATGCCCGGCATCTCACCCATACCACCCATTGATTTGCCAAGGTTTGACTCGGCATCAACAAGAAAAGTGGCTGAGGCAACAACTGTATCACCTGCTGCAAGCCCACGTAGAATGGTGATGCGCGTATCGTTGGCTGGCCCCACTGCAACCTCACGGGGGCTCAACATTCCACCCACTTCCTTTACGAACACAACGTTTCGTGCACCCGTGGACAGTACTGCATCTCGCGGAACGGTCAGAACACTCCCCGTCTCATTTCCCACGATACGGAGGGTGGCATACATGCCAGGCTTGAGAACCAGATCGTCATTAGGCAGAACAACCCGCACACGTGCTGTCCGCGTGTCAGTGTCTATGGTGGGATAAATCCATGATATCCGAGCCATCCGGTGTACTCCAGGGAGAGCCTCAAAATCGGCATGAACCATCTGGCCCACACGCACGCTGCTCAGATCCTGCTCGAAAACCTCACCTTCCACCCACACACGATGCAGATCAGCGAGCTGATATAGCACGTCGCCGGACATAATCCGCTGCCCGGCAACCACGTTCTTCTGCAATACGTATCCTGAAGCAGGGGCACGCAATGTCATGGTTCTGCGTGCCTTGTCATTAGCCTCAATGGAGGCAATATCGGCGAGCGGAATATCCCACAATTCCAACCTGCGTCTCGCTGCTTCCACGATTTGGCTGGCCCGCTCGACCGGGATGCGATCCGCGGTTGTACCCGCTCTGCTCAAATCGCGCTCCAGCCTAAGTGCCACGAGCAGCTCTTCCTGAGCCTGTACAAGCATGGGAGAGTAGATGGAGAGCAGTGGTTCACCGGAAGTGACCTGCTGACCGGTTGCGTTTACAAAGAGCTCTTCGACGTACCCATCGATCTTCTGTGTGATGGTGTGCAGCATGGTTTCATCCACAGCAATCTGTCCTACGGTACGAATCTCTTTCTCCAAGGGCCCGAGTTCCGCTACTGCATAGGTCACTCCTATACGTCGTGATTCATCCGCCGAGAGCATCACAGGTTCGGCGCTTCCGGTTGATCCACCCCCCATCATCGCCATGTGATCATGGCCACTCATTTCACCTCCGCCGCTACCGGCCACATCGGCAGAACCATTCCGATGGGTGGCCCACCAGGTGCCACCGATGGCTATGGCGATCGCAGCGATATAGAGGAATGCGCGAATGTAGGTCCGTGCACGTCCATGCCCGGCTCCGGCTCTGTTCTCTGTCGGTGTCATCGTACTTGTGTCCGGTTGGAAGTATCCGTGGTCGCAGATATGGCCTTCAAGAGTTCATCGCGTTCAATGCCAGTAAGCATTTCAAGTTGAGACCATGCTTTGCCCTCATCTACCTCAAACTCTACCAGCTCCCGACGATAACCTGTCACGGCAATTCCCGCCTCAAGCAAAGTCATGAAGCCCATGCTGCCTGACTTGTAGGCTGCAGCGGCAGATGCTACGGTTGCACTGGCCTGCGGCAGAATCGATGTACGGTACAGTGCAATCAATCGACGTGAACGCAGGATCACGGAATAGGCCTCTCCAATCATGCCTCTCGTTTCTGCTTGCATTATCCTGTGGTCTGCCCT
>CAZWSJ010000041.1:0-15297 GCA_964636415.1 uncultured Gemmatimonas sp.
GAGCACTCGACTGTCACTCGAGAGGTCGCGGGTTCGAGCCCCGTCGCTCCCGTAGTACTCTTCGCAGTACTCTGCTCGCACATGGCGCAGATGTTTTTGGTGCTGTGTGCGGCAGTCGTGAGGAGGTTGGATTTCAGAAGTAAGCCCGGTCACATTGGCCGGGACCTGCCCTGGTGGTGAAATTGGTAGACACGCCATCTTGAGGGGGTGGTGCCGAAAGGCTTCGCGGTTCGAGTCCGCGCCAGGGCATAAGCAGCAATTCCGGGCTTCCGCAGCCCGGGCTACCGAGACCGCCACAGTAGCTCAGTGGTAGAGCACCCGATTCGTAATCGGGCGGTCGTCAGTTCAATCCTGACCTGTGGCTCTTCAGCATTGCCAATACGCTCCCAAGCCGCAAGGACATTTCACCAGCTCATGAGTCGCAGACTGACATTCCCGGCGCTTCTGCTGCTTGCCGCGTTCGTCGCCTCCTGCAAGGTGAGTGACCCCTTCTCGGACGACGATCGAGTGGCCACCAGCATCGTCACAGTGATGGGTACGTATGGCCAGTCCGCCATAGCAGGAACGGCCCTTCCGCAACCCATAGCCGTCCAAGTCCTCGATCAGCTCGGCGTCCCCATGGCCAATGAAGCCGTGGGCTGGACCGTGGTGAACGGCGGTGGCAGCCTCAAGGCTGCCGCCACAGTGACAGACGAAAACGGCACAACAACCAACGAGTGGACACTCGGCCGAATACTCGGCGAACAACTGGTTCAGGCAGCAATCGTGGGTGGAGCCACCGACACAGTAATGGCCAACGCCATCGTGGGTGCAGCCTCCAGCTTCGTTCTCGTCGACGGCGACCGTCAGCGCATCCCAACAGGCACAACCAGTGCTGCCATGCGCGTCAAGGTGCTCGATCGCACCAATAATCCGGTGCCATACGAGAAAGTTACATGGACAGCTTCCTCGGGTACTCTGAGCCAGGGTGAAACCATCACCAACGGCTACGGAATTGCATCGGTAACAATCACTGCAGCTTCAGGCATGCAAACCGTTACCGCGCAATTGCAGAGCGGTGCCACCCTCGTGTTTACCGTTACGGGAATCGACCAGGTCGCAGGGCTTACAGCCTCGCCGCCGTCAAAGTAGTTTCAGCCGCAGCTCAGGCATCGGGTTAGCTGTGCCAGGGCGCTGCTTGTTGCACCCCGCGGGCGTAATTCAGTTGGTAGAATGCCAGCTTCCCAAGCTGGACGTCGCCGGTTCGAGCCCGGTCGCCCGCTTTGATTCAGAGTAAGGCACTGCAGCATTTGAGGTGGATACCTCGCGACCAGATGAATGGCGAGGTCATCGCAGCAGTATTGGTGGTTTCCAAACGGATACGCTCAGGGTGAACTGCGTATGGCACGCGAAGACCAGTGAATGGCACGTATGATCCAGGTGCTGCCCGAACGTGAGAGAACCATCAGCTCTGCGCCGGCACTGTTCACCTTGCGATCACCCATCTGACCGGATGTGACACTGGTGCTCGTAACCCACGCTACGTTGCCATCAATCACGACATTATAGTCGCTGTAAACACTTGGCACGGCCATGGCGAAGCCAATGTCACCGGCCAGGTGACCTTCGCGATAATGCTCGCGTGTTTCAACTCCGCCGGACTCCAGAATGCGAACGTCAGCGGAGAGCAATTTGAGAGCCCCTGTCGAGTCTCCCTTGCTCAGTGCATCATGGAATGAACGCGCCACAGCCACCACTTCGTTTTGTTGAGGAGAAAGTGTGGGCTGTGCCACGACAGTCGCAGCAGAAGCCGTGAGAGCGGCCAGGACGCCAAATACTGATAGAAGCCGATGCGAAGCAACCTTGAGAGCGGTCATTGTGCCTGTTCTGGGAATGGGGAAGGGGCAGGAATGAACCCACTGGATGCCTCAATGGTACTGCGCGGCAGCATCGGTCCGGAAGGTCATAAAGTCAGGTTGCTGTTTCCGGTTTCCCGTGCATCCAATGCAACGCCGCCGTGATTACACTACCTACAACAATCCCCAGAATTGCGGAGCCTATTGCGAATGTGAGCCATGCGGCACCCGGTACGAATGCTACCCGCTCAGACAGGTGTTCAATAAGCAGGGGAACGCTGTTCAATCCAAAATGTTCAAACCCGTGCACCAGGATCCCGCCTCCCACCCACAGCATGGCGGCCGTACCAACGGTGCTCAGTATCTTGAGCACCTGTGGCATGGACTTGACCAGTGCGCGACCGAACGCTCTCACCATGGTTGAAGTCTGTTGGGCGAGGCGCATGCCAATATCGTCCATTTTCACAATCAGCCCGACCACGCCGTATACGGCCAAGGTAATTCCAAGGCTCACCAGAGCCAGCGCACCGGCCTGAATGGCCAGCGGGCGATCGGCAACCGTGGAAAGCGCGATGGCCATGATTTCGCCTGAGAGAATGAAGTCAGTGCGAATGGCGCCCGCTATCTTCTGCTCTTCAAGCTGGGAGGAACTCTGCGCCAGATCCGGTGCGTCGGATTTCGCGTGGGAGTGGCCGGAAAGAGCTTCAATGATTTTCTCGGTGGCCTCGAAGCACAGATAGGTGCCGCCGGCCATCAGGATGGGCGTCACGGCCCACCGTGCGAAGGCGCTCAGGAGCAGCGCACCAGGCAACAGGAACAGGAACTTGTTGCGCAGTGAGCCGAGTCCGATTTTCCAAACAATGGGCAATTCGCGCTCTGGAGTGAAGCCCATGGCGTAACCCGGCGTCACGGCGGCATCGTCAACAACCACTCCCACTGCCTTGGATCCGGCCTTGCCGGTGGCAGCGCCGACATCATCAAGCGAGGCAGCGGCCATCTTGGCAATGGCCGCCACATCGTCCATCAGTGCGGCCAGTCCTGAGGCCACTTTCAGATCACCAATTCCACTACTCTGGTTCCTTCCATTCCAGAAGGAACGCGCGCCTCTGTTCAGCGAATTTCTTCAAGGTCTCAACTCCAGCCTCAAACTCCTCGGTTGAATCCAGCTTGCGAGTGTCGCCCGGTACAATCGCTGCGATCAGGTCATGGTTGTGCTGAACAATGGGACCTAGTGTCTTCCAATCCAGCCAACGTGTGGCGATATCGCGCACATATCCAAGGTACTTCTCGCGCAGTGCGGGCACCGCAAGCATCCGTGCCCGAAGCGCTTTCGTAGTCGTATCGGACATGCCCACGAGCGGATCAAGTGACGTGTTACCGCCCATCATGAAGCCACCACCGCCACCACCGCCGCCACCGCGTCCCCCACGGCCACCGCCCGGAGGAGGACCACCCGGAGGACCGCCACCCGGAGGACCGCCACCCCGAGCACCGCCGCCCGAAAAACCGCCGCCCGGAGGACCACGAAAGCCGCCTGACCCCAGAGTAAACGATTCGTTCACATCGTGAGGGATAAGTGTAAAGCGCCCTGCAGCGTTCTGGTACATGTTGTAATCAGAAGCCCTGACCCAGAACCCATCGTTGTTGACAAGCGCAACATCCAGAGCCAGAAAGCGAAGCACAGCGTCGACGTCCATGATTGGCGTCAGGGCCTTTTCCAACTGATCAGGAGGCGTCGTATTGAGAACCTTGGTCAGATTGATCAGATCGGCCCATGCCTTTGGCTCTTCCTTAGTTTTAAGGTCGTAGATATTGCGATACGGAGCCGGGTCGTCTCCCAGATATTCAAGCCCGCCACGCCCGTCAGGTGAACCAGTGACCTTCCAGCGTCTGCCATCCGTTGCCTTGAAATGTGACTCAACAAACTCCTTGTTGAACACCTCGGCATTCACATACGCACCCCAGCTCTCACCATTGATCACCACCCGCACGAAATTAGCTCTCGGAGAAGGCAGGTATTCCCGTGCGATCTGATTATACAGAACTGTCCGAAGGAAAGATGGGTCCTCGTGCGAATTGAGCAGGTTAAGTGTCTTGAGGCCAAGAACCCGCTGATCTTTGTTGACAGAATTGAGTGACAGCTTGAGTGAAAGCTTCTGTCCTTCGGGAACCATCATAAACGATGACGCACCACGAGTTTGAACACCCACATCACGATAGACCCTGCCGTCAATGGTCATCATCGCAGGCACTTCTATGTCGGTGTTGTTGAACGTGATCAGCTCCTTCAGCCACTCGGCGTCCTCAAACTCAAGAAAAACCGTGCGCACAGTGGAGTTGTCGTAAAACGGCACACTGGCAGCCACCGGCTTCACATCAGACACTGCGACACTGGGGCCGGGCTGTATGTTCACGACCCTGTTGCCACCAAACATCCCGCGCATCTGCGCGCCACCGCCGCCCTGAGCGCTGAGGGTGGCGAGCGCCTCCTTGCGTTCGGCCGCATTCAATACTTTGTCACCGTCTTTGTCAAATTGCGAAAGCACCTTCCGCTCTTCGCTCATGGCTGCAAAGAATCCCCGACCCTGAGCGAGAGCTGCATCTGGCGGTATCGCCAGCAACAACATTGTCACCCACAACGCTCGTTTCATGATACCTGCCTGGCTGGAAGTATTGGACACTCAAGCACCACTGAACCCAAGGATCAACAAAAAAACAGAAAAACAAACATCTCGTATCTTCTGACGTCAAAGCCGATGAGACATTAACCCCGACCGTGTTTGTATGCCATTTTTCTGATGATTGCAGAAACTTCCTCATTACTGAAACAGATTCCATTTGAGACCCTCGGCGGTGACACGCTACTTGATCGTTTTGATACCAAGTACCTGTTGGCTGCCCCGAGAGTGCCAGTCATTCTTGAAGCTGCCAGTGAGAGCTACGGGGTAGTTACCTACGGTGGTCGGTCCATTTCCCGTTATCGCACCAGTTATTACGACACGCAGGACTTTGTCTTTTACCGTGACCATTGGATTGGGCGCCTGCCGCGTGTCAAAGTGCGCATTCGGAGGTATCTGGATAGCGATCTCAGTTTTCTGGAAGTAAAGTGGAAAACCCCGCGTGGACGCACCTTCAAAGTTCGTGAACGCTTTTACGACGATTGGACAGATGCGGTTTGCAGGCTTCGAAGCGGTCCCCGGGCCGAATGTTTCCGCTCGATCCCGTGGGAGCAGTTGCTGGAGGTCGTCACCATAGACTACGATCGCATAACTCTTCTGTCACCGGATGGTAAAGAGCGCGTAACCATTGATCTTGCTCTCCAGTGCCGGAACGGGCAGTCAGAGATTGCATACTCTGACATGGCTATCGTGGAGGTTAAGCAGGAGCGTTTGAGCAGAGCCGGCATAACAGATCTGCTTCGCAGGGAACGTATTCGTGAGAGATCGTTTTCCAAGTACTGCCTGTGTGTTGCAATGCTTTATCCGAACCATGTAAAGACACATAACTTCCGGCGACTTATATCCAATATCCATCAACTCTGACACACTGAAAATGTTTCTTCCATTCCAGACTGATCCAGTCACAGCTGCCATCGTGCCTGGCGGCTTTGATATTCTTTTCCGCCTCGGGCTGGATATTGTTTGCGTTCTGATCCTCGTAAGAGGGATCTATTACCGCATATACGGACACAGCGAATTGATGCTGACGCTCATTTCGTTCAATCTGGTCATCTTCCTTATCACCTGGCTCCTCAATTCAGTTGAGATAACCATGGGTGCGGCATTCGGACTGTTCGCCGTCTTCTCCATGCTGCGTTTTCGTACGGAGGGGTTGGCAGTGGGTGACATGACATATCTCTTCCTTGCCATTGCCATGGGTCTGCTGATGGCTGTCAACAACGGTGGCATAGTTGAGCTGACAATCATCTCGGTGACTCTTCTTGCAGGCACTGCATTGCTCGAGTCGCGCTGGTTTACCCGCAGAGAGCGTTCGCAGCCAGTTCTCTATGACAACCTGGCGCTTCTCGCCAGCGGCAATCAGGATGCGATAATGGCTGATGTCCGCACGCGAACCGGTCTGGGTATCCATCGGATCGAAGTGCGGGAAATTGACCTGCTCAAGGATGTGGTGCGGCTCCAGGCTTATTACTACGAAGAACGTCGCGAGCAGCACTGAGGCCACTTCCCGGTATCCACGTCCTGGGTGTTGCCTGTCTGCCACATAGTATGTGGCGCGCAAGCAACAAAAAAGGAGGGGCTTCTTCGTGATCTCCTCTTAATGTGGAAGTAGCACGAAACTTGCACCGCTGTGCAGCGCTTGCCCCGGAAAACAAAATCTGTCTCACCACCATAACGTCAGGCGATGCAGCGGACGGAAGCGGGCATCCAGTCACTTTCACTTTAACGAGGGCCGAGAGCAATGAGAAACCTGCGTGGTATCTTTGGAGCAGCCATTCTGGCACTGACCGCTGCTTTTGCAACTGCGGCCCCGGCAACGGCTCAGGCGCAGGGCACACTTTCATACTGGAATTTCAATGGACTCTGCGAAGACTGCGCCGCACAGGCAGAGGCACCCAACTACCCTGTTTCCGGCCTGCTGACGCTCCGAGACTATACCCTTGGCGGTGATTTCGATCTTGTCGCCAATTTTGTGAGCTTCCAGTACAATGGGTCGAATCTGCTCAACCCATATTATGTGTATGGCCCAGACGCACCTGCAGCCCCGAGCGGTTTCGACAGTTTCGAGGCTACCTTTTTTGAGGGGTATATCAGCGGTCCGGATGATCAGCATATATCGCTGGGTTTTCTTGACGGGAGTGGTGAAGAAGGCGGGTATTTCGATTTCAACCGTACCACGAGCGAAGATGGGCAAATCCTCACAGTTGGTTGGACCACTTGCGCTCCGGGCAATAATATTTGTTACGCCGCTGCCGACTATGGATTTGATGGCTCCTTCCAGCAGCAGGACCCGACCCATCCGGTGCCTGAGCCTGCTTCACTGAGCCTGCTCGCTGTCGGAGTTATCGGCTTGGTGGGTGTCCGTAGACGCAACGGCAAGGCCTGCTGATACGCTTGTACCGGCAACGCGTTGCCAGTACAAGTACTTGTTGAACAAAGTTGAACTACGGGATTGTTGTCACGAACGGCCAGGGTGGTTCGCGACAGCAGTCCCGTATGCTGTATCAATAAGCTTTATTGTACAAACCAATTCGCCGGTCAGCTCGCCGGTCTTGATTCTTAACTGCTTACCCAATTTCATCATGCCTGTAAACAATATCCTGGAGACAATCGGCCGCACTCCACACGTACAGATTCGGCGACTGTTTGGTCCTGCTGCAAGAGTGTGGATCAAACTGGAACGAGCCAACCCCGGCGGCAGCCTCAAGGATCGCATTGCACTTGCAATGGTCGAGGACGCAGAGCGTCGAGGGCTGCTCGTACAGGGCGGAACCATTATCGAACCAACTTCCGGAAACACCGGAATCGGTCTGGCTATGGTGGCTGCAGTAAAGGGTTACAAGCTCATACTCGTCATGCCGGAGTCAATGTCAATTGAGCGGAGACGGGTGATGGCGGCTTATGGTGCCCGCCTTGAACTCACCCCCAAAGAGGGGGGGATCAAGGCGTCTATAGCACGTGCAAAGGAGATTGCCGCGTCTACACCTGACTCGTGGGTGCCCAATCAATTCGAGAATCAGGCGAACGTACGGATTCACGCCGAAACCACCGCACAGGAGATTCTGAATGATTTCCGGGATGGTCTCGATTACCTGATTACAGGAGTCGGCACTGGCGGCCATATCACCGGCGTGAGCACTGTTCTCAAGCAACACTGGCCTTCACTGAAAACACTTGCCGTTGAACCGGCAAAATCTCCGGTAATAGGTGGAGGCGTTCATTCGCCCCATCGCATCCAGGGTATCGGGACCGGGTTTATTCCAGGTATTCTCGACACCAGTGTCCTGGATGGAACCGTTCAGGTCTCGGATGAAGATGCAGAGCAGTTCGCAAGGCGTGCGGCTCATGAGGAAGGGATATTTATGGGAATATCCAGCGGAGCGTCCCTCGCCGCCGTAGCTCAAACGCTTCCATCACTGCCGGAAGGCTCGCGGGTTCTGACTTTCTGCTATGATACTGGCGACAGATACCTGTCGGTTGACTGGCTTTTCCCGACCTGATTCAAACCGGTACCCGGCAGCTCTGCGTCGACAGGGGGACGGGGGCTGCAGCTACACATTATGAGAGTCTCGACTTTTTGGACTGCCACAGCTCTTGGTGCGATTTTTCCGCTGATGCTCTCTGCCCAGTCTCCACCTGCATCCAGGCTGGATTTTTCAGGGCTTCTCGTGGCTGGGTACAGCATCAGTACCAATCCCGAAGCACAGGGTGCCAATAGGTTCGAGCTTGATCGCGTTTATCTCAATTTCCGGATGCCTGTCTCTGAGAGACTCAGGATTCGAGTAACACCTGACATCTCCTCGCAGGCATCCGGCAGTGGTTACGTCATCCGGATGAAGTACGCCTACCTTCAGTACGATCATCCGTCCAGCGCTGCCGGGTTTGGTGGCTTCCTGCGCGCCGGCCTGCTGCAGACTGCCATAGTGAATCATCAGGAGACATTCTGGCCGCGCTGGATGGGCAAGGTGGCTGTTGATCGCTTTGGCTACGTCCCGTCGGCCGATGTTGGTGTGTCGGCACAACTCGACTTTCCGGGCAAGCGTGGTGAGCTGCAAGTGGTTGTAAGCAATGGCAACGGCTACACCAATCCGGAAACTGATCGATTCAAGAGCTATGCAGCCAGGCTGACGCTTACGCCACTTACTGCCCGGAAAACCGGCCTCCTCAGCACGCTCGCTGTCTCACCCTGGGTTGACATAAACAGTGCCGCCAGCCGGTTCGTAAACGGTGGGGTGGGGCAGGTGGACCCGGTGGGTGATGCACTGAGCCGGAACCGCTATGGCGTGTGGGTGGGCATCAGGGATCCGCGCCTCACCATTGCCGGCGGATGGTCAGAGCGGGTTGATGGAGCGGAGAGTGGCGCCAACACGATTGCGTCACCACGTGTTGAGACGAATGTAAGGGGAAGTGTTGCAAGCGGGTTCATCATGGTTAGACCAATGCAGCTTATTGATAGCGCCTCCACGGCGCCTCTGGGTGTGTTGCTGCGCTATGATGCGATCAAGCCGGACAATTCCATCATGCAGGAAGCGCACATGTTTCAGGCATCGCTGCTCTTCGACATGGTGAGGAGCGGGCTCTCCCGGTTCGCTCTGGATTATCAGGAAACACTGGGTGCGGTGTCGGCGGCGAGCATTGCGCCCGACAAGCGCTTTCAGTTGCGGCTCATGGTCAATTTCTAGCTGGTGGTGTCCATTTTCAGGATGCTGATCTGCCTGTCCGATGGCACTCTGGCTGTTCGTGTCGCAGGGCTGGCTACTCGCTTATCTTTGAGCCATGGCAACCATCATCAATCCCGGCTACCAGAGCAGCCCCTCACTGGCTGATTCGGGCACTTACAGGCCCCGCCACAATATCCGCATCGTAACGGCCGCATCGCTATTCGACGGACACGACGCGGCCATAAATGTCGTCAGACGGATCCTCCAGGCCAGCGGTGCCGAGGTAATTCACCTGGGCCATGACCGATCGGTGGACGAAGTGGTCAACTGTGCCATACAGGAAGATGTGAACGCCATAGCCATGACCAGCTATCAGGGTGGTCATATGGAGTACCTCAAGTATATGTATGACCGGCTTCAGGAGGCCGGTTCGGGCAACATCCGTATCTTCGCGGGTGGCGGTGGTGTGATTCTGCCCGACGAGAAGGCGCAGCTCGAGGCCTGGGGCATAGGCCACATTTATACCCCCGATGACGGCCGCGAGATGGGCCTCCAGGGCATGATCAACCATCTGCTGGAACGCTGTGACTATGCCACCGGCCGCGATGTGGATCAGCGCGACGTAGACCTGGCCAGAGAGCGGAACCCGCGCTCTCTGGGGCGACTCATTTCGGCGGCTGAGAACTTCAGCGACCAGCACCTCTCACTGCTGGACCAGGTGAGGGCCGATGCGGCCACGCGCAGCACGCCGGTGCTTGGAATTACCGGTACCGGTGGCGCCGGAAAGTCATCCCTGGTAGACGAACTGGTACGGCGCTTCCTGCTGGACTTCCCGGACAAGACGGTTGGCATAGTTTCGGTTGATCCGAGCAAGCGCAAGACGGGCGGCGCTCTGCTGGGTGACCGCATACGGATGAACTCCATCAACAACCCGCGCGTGTACATGCGTTCACTGGCCACGAGGCAGGCCAGCATATCACTCTCGCCACACGTGCAGGACGCAGTGGCAGTGCTCAAGACGGGTGGTTTTGATCTCGTTATTCTCGAAACTGCAGGCATAGGACAGGCCGATACCGAGATAACCAATCACGCCGATGTAACGCTCTATGTAATGACGCCCGAATACGGTGCGGCAACACAGCTCGAAAAAATCGACATGCTCGATTTTGCAGACATAGTAGCGCTAAACAAGTTTGACAAACGTGGTGCACTTGATGCACTGCGTGATGTGCGCAAGCAATACCAGCGCAATCACAAGCGTTTCGATCGACCCGTGGATACAATGCCGGTGGTGGGTACCATTGCCTCCCAGTTCAACGATCCCGGCACCACGCGTCTCTACGCCAGTGTCATGGAGACACTGGCAACAAAATGCAACACAGATCTTCACCCGCATCTGGTACCGCACGAAGACGACTCGGCGCGTATCCACATAATCCCGCCCGAGCGTGTGCGCTACCTTGCTGAGATCAGCGACACGGTAAGGCGCTACAATCGCTGGACCCGGACACAGGCCGAAGCTGCGAACGCACTTCAGGCCATCCGGCAGGCCGAGGAGCTGGTGCCCGCTGCAGCGCCTGCACTGGAGCAGGCTCGTGACAGTGTGGAGCGCAAGCTTGATGGTGAGAATCGACGCGTGCTGGAGGAGTGGCCCGCAAAGGTCAAGAGCTATCAGGGCAGGAGTTTCACCTATCAGGTACGCGGCAAGGACATAACCGTGCCGCTAACCAGCGAGAGCCTCTCGCATCTGGACATCCCCAAAGTGGCACTGCCCGATTTTACGAGTTGGGGCGACATACTGCGCTGGGTATTGCAGGAGAACGTGCCGGGAGAGTTCCCGTATACCGCGGGTGTGTTCCCGTTCAAGCGGGAGGGCGAAGACCCAACGCGCATGTTCGCGGGCGAGGGTGGCCCCGAGCGCACCAACCGGCGCTTCCATTACGTGTCGCAGGGATTGCCTGCGCACCGTTTGTCCACCGCCTTCGATTCGGCTACCCTTTACGGCCACGACCCGGCCAGACGGCCTGACATCTACGGCAAGATAGGAAATGCCGGCGTTTCCATCTGCTGTCTGGACGACGCCAAGAAGCTTTATTCAGGCTTTGATCTGGCCGACCCCCGAACATCTGTCTCAATGACAATCAACGGGCCGGCGCCGATGCTCACCGGTTTCTTCATGAATGCAGCCATAGACCAGCAATGCGAGAAATACATACGCGCTGAGGGTCTCGAAGAAGAGGTGAACGCGCGCATAGATGCCCACTTCGCCGAACTGGGCCAATCGCGACCTGTGTACAACGGTGAATTGCCCGATGGCAGTGACGGGTTGGGACTGATGCTGCTTGGTGTAACGGGCGACATGGTACTTCCGGCTGATGTGTACCAGCGCATCAAGGCCGAAACGATCTCCAAAGTTCGCGGCACTGTGCAGGCCGACATCCTCAAGGAAGATCAGGCCCAGAACACCTGCATATTCTCCACCGAGTTCGCACTGAAGCTCATGGGTGACGTGCAGGAATACTTTACACGGAACAACGTGCGGAACTTCTATTCCGTGTCCATTTCCGGTTATCACATAGCTGAAGCCGGTGCAACGCCAGTTTCGCAGCTCGCATTCACACTGGCCAACGGCTTTACCTACGTGGAGTACTATTTGGCGCGCGGCCTGCCAATAGACAGTTTCGCGCCCAACCTGTCGTTCTTCTTTTCCAACGGCATAGACCCCGAGTATGCCGTGATAGGTCGCGTTGCACGTCGCATCTGGTCCAAGGCACTCAAGCTGCGTTATGAGGGAGCACCGCGTTCGCAGATGCTCAAGTACCATGTGCAAACCAGTGGAAGGTCGTTGCATGCTCAGGAGATTTCTTTCAACGATATCCGTACCACACTGCAGGCATTGTATGCCATAAATGACAACTGCAACTCATTGCACACCAACGCCTACGATGAAGCCATAACCACGCCCACAGAAGAGAGCGTGCGTCGGGCCATGGCCATTCAGCTCATTATCAACCATGAGTACGGGCTGGCGAAGAACCAGAACCCGTTGCAGGGCGCATTCATAATAGAACTGCTCACCGACCTTGTTGAAGAAGCAGTGCTCAAAGAGTTCGACAGCATAAGCGAGCGCGGTGGTGTGCTGGGGGCAATGGAGACCATGTATCAGCGTGGCAAGATTCAGGAAGAATCGCTGCATTACGAGCGTCTTAAGCATTCCGGTCAGCTTCCCGTGATCGGTGTGAACACATTTCTCTCTGCAGATGGTTCGCCCACAGTGTTGCCGCGCGAAGTGATAAGATCCACTGAAGAAGAAAAAGAGCAGCAGATAGCCATGGTGGCGGCGGTACAGGAGCGCAACGCAGAGCGCTCGGGGGCGGCGCTCAGGCGTTTACATGATGTGGCCATACATGACGGCAATATGTTTGAGGAGTTGATGGAGACCACCAAGGTATGCACACTTGGTCAGATAACTGACGCGCTGTTTCAGGTGGGTGGTCAGTACAGGCGCAGCATGTAGCGTGAGTTAGCGTGAACCATTCGCATTACTTCAAGAACTGGCCATTCAGCGAGGCCGTTGATGCCCGTGTGTATTCGACTCTGGCGATAAGCGAAGGCAGGGCGCCAATACTGCAGATTTTCCATTGTTCCGACGGTGCCTGGCAGTTCATGGCGGGTCCGGGAGCGGGTGCCAGTGCGGGTTCAGATGCGGACAATGGAAGAGGCAGCGACGTTGCTGCTGTAAACGCTAATGATGCCGCCACGCAAGTGTGTCTGGGCTGCCTGGCCGAGAGTAATCCGGAGATACTGGGGTTTGCTACGCTGCCTGTGGGTTGGTGTGCGTTTCGCGAGTCAACGGAGATTAAGTGGCAGTTGGTAGAGTTTGATGAAAGATAGGGGCCAAGAATAGGGGCCGAGTGAGAGCGGACTTTCAGAGGGCATGAGGCGGGTGTGTTTCCGGTTTCACCGCCCGAAGTAGACAGAAATGCCGGTATCACCTTGCCATGTATCGACGTGGCCACCCATGCGATGACGTACACCCATGTCGAGCTGCACGCGGTCTGTGACCTGCAAGGTCAGGCCAGCGCCGGCTGAGGCACCGTAACCAACCCCGTCAAGGTGCTGGGCAGCGAGTTCCACGTACATGCTCAGAATGGGTGCCAACACCCATCCGTCATTTATAGCCAGCAATTGGCCGGGAGTCTCGCCATGCGTGGCTTCCATGTAGAACTGAATCGCATTGTCGGGGCTTCGCTGCCAATTGATACTGGCACCAAGCAGGTAGTTGTTCTCCGTTGAGTGGACAACCTGAGCTCCGTCAGTGAGCTCGATGCTCATGAGTAATCCCCAGCTTAGCCATCCCCGGGCTCGCGGGGCGAATTTCACCGACGCCGATGTATTGGAGCGGCCATCAGCAACGGAGCCGGATTCTTTCAGCCAGTTCCAGCCTGTGCCCAATTGCAGTTCCATGGAACGACCCACTCCCAGTCGCACCAGGGTGTTGGCATTGTAAAGCGAGCTGCCGTTGTCACGGCTCCAGTCGGGAACACCCAGTTCCAGCATGAAGTCACCTGGCTGCAGAACGGCAGGGGTGAACCCCAGGCCGGGACGGTCATATCCGGGATTGTTCTCCACCTGCGCCAGCGCTGGCATGCTCGAGAGACACACTATGGAGAGAGCCAGAGCACCAGCCCGGCAAAGGCTGCTCAGTTCACGAAAGCTCATCCTGCGGTGCTCTCTCCCATTAGTGCTGGTTCGACCTGAGAAGTGGTGCCTGCTTATCCCCGGAGCGTGGCAACATACATGAATGCTGTTCTCATTGTTTCTACGCAATCCATGACTTCTGGTGACCGTCCCGCTGTCATTCAGTCGGGTTTGCGTGAAAATGGTTACGAAGGGAAATTGAATTCATGTCCAACCGGTTTTTTGAGTACCCGATTCTTAATTCGCCCTACCAGCGCCCGGCCCGCCATTGGGAACTGGATAGCGAAGGTCAGCCCACACAGGCTGTCATGGAGTCGCGGCGGCCGGCCGATTTCATTACGCCCATCCCCAAGCCACGCAAGCAGCGAGGCGGCCCGGAGCAGTCGGCCCTTGTGTTCAACGAGGGTCACGGTCTGTCTGATGAAAAGCAGCAGTATGAACATGCTGCCATCATCAATGCGGTTCGTGCAGAGGTGGAAAAGTGGCGCTCTCTGCCGGCTTCGTCGTGGGGTGTAACACCGGAAACAGCACGCTTGTTGCACCATTGGCGGAGCCACTCATTTTCAGGCATTCGCCCTTTTTTCTGCCAGGTTGAAGCGATTGAGACAGCAATCTGGCTCACGGAGGTGGCTCGCCAGGGCAAAGCTGGCCGCGGCCTGCTTGATCACCTTTCAAGTGCCAACCGCGAGGCCAATCCCGATCTGAGCAGGATTGCCCTGAAGCTCGCCACGGGCGCGGGCAAGACCACTGTCATGGCCATGCTCATCGCATGGCAGACCATCAATGCGGTGCGCCGCCCCAACAGCCAGAAGTTCACGCGCGGTTTTCTCATAGTCGCACCGGGCCTTACCATCAAGGATCGCCTGCGTGTGCTGCTGCCCAACGATACGGAAAGCTACTACGCCAACCGTGAGCTGGTGCCTATCGACATGCTGCCCGACATCGCCCACGCGCGCATCGTCATCACCAACTACCACGCCTTCCGCCTGCGCGAGCGGATGGAAATCTCCAAGGGCGGCCGCCGCCTGCTGCAAGGGCGTGATGGCGAGGAAGTGCAAACGCTGGAAACCGAAGGCCAGATGCTCCAGCGCGTGCTGCCGGAGTTGATGGGCCTGAAGAACATCCTCGCCATAAATGACGAAGCCCACCATTGCTATCGCGAGAAACCCCCCGTCGAAGGCGACGAAGACGAAAAACTCAAAGGCGACGACAAGAAGGAAGCGCAGGAGAACAACGAGGCCGCGCGCCTGTGGATTTCCGGTCTCGAAGCGGTGAACCGCAAGCTGGGCCTCGCGCGCGTATTTGACCTTTCCGCCACCCCGTTCTTCCTGCGCGGGTCGGGCTATGCAGAAGGCACGCTGTTCCCGTGGACGATGAGCGACTTCTCGCTGATGGACGCCATCGAGTGCGGCATCGTCAAGC
>CAZWSJ010000042.1:0-7538 GCA_964636415.1 uncultured Gemmatimonas sp.
TGCTCACGCTCATCTACACATCCGGTACCACGGGCAAACCCAAGGGCGTGATGCTTACGCATGACAACCTCCACTCCAACGTGGAGGGCGTGCGTGCCACGCTTTCTGTGGGCAGCGACGATCGGGCACTGAGTTTTCTGCCGCTCAGTCATGTTTTCGAGCGCATGGGCGACTACTTCCTCTTTGCGAGCGGTGCTGCGATCTGGTATGCGCAATCCATAGACACGGTTGCCGAAAACATGCCGGAGGCCAAGCCCACTCTCATGATGTCGGTGCCGCGCCTCTACGAAAAAATCTACGCACGGGTGCTTGAATCAGCACTGTCCGGCGGCGCGCTCAAGAGCGGCATTTTTCGCTGGGCAAGATCTGTGGGAGAGCGCTGGGCCGATATCAAGATGGCCGGAAAAAATCCGGGCGCAGTGCTTGGAGTGCAATACGCGATTGCAGACCGCCTGGTATTTGCCACACTGCGCGGGCGCACCGGGGGTGCACTTCGCTATTTCGTATCCGGTGGCGCCCCGCTCTCTCCTGAGATTGCCAGATTCTTCTACGCTGCGGGTCTGGTGGTACTGGAGGGTTATGGGCTCACGGAAACATCGCCCGTGATGACGGTGAATACCCTCACCGCATATCGCCTGGGCTCGGTTGGCCGGCCCATACCGGGTGTGGAAGTAATGATTGCGGAAGATGGTGAAATCCTTACTCGCGGGCCGCATGTAATGCTGGGCTACTACAACAACCCTGCCGCCACCGCTGAAAACATCGACCCCGACATGTGGCTGCGCACCGGCGACATCGGAAGACTGGACGACGGGTTTCTCAGCGTCACCGATCGCAAAAAAGACATCATCGTAACCGCCGGAGGCAAGAACATCGCGCCGCAGCCCATCGAGAACATGGTGCGCAACAACAAGTTCGTTTCACAGGCGGTCATGATAGGAGACAAGCGCAAGTTCCCCTCGCTGCTGGTGGTGCCGGATTGGGAGCAGCTTGAGAAGTGGGCAGCGGGCGAGAATATTTCGGGTCTTACGCGCTCAGAGCTTCTCCAATTGCCCGCCATACAGAGCAAGATGGAACAGGAAGTCCATTCACAGCTTGGTGGTTTGGCACGTTTCGAAACACCAAAGAAGATCGCACTCATTGAGCACGACTTCACCATTGAGCGCGGCGAACTCACGCCCAAGCTCAGCGTGAAACGCAAGGTTATAGGTCAGACCTACAAGGCACTGATCGACAGCCTTTACGAGGAATAGCGCTCACACGGCTGGAGGCCGCATGCGGAGCGTCGCGAGTCCACGGGTGGCAATGGTCACTTCTGCCACCCACTCCTGTTCATCGCGCGCTATTTCACGCACGGTACGCTGCGCCTCGACCGGGAGCTCAAGTGAGACCGGCGCAACCAGTCTTCCACGCACCACTATTGCGCGCGCGATGCTGCCAAGCAACAGTGGGGCACTCTGCCCATTGTCTATGGCGGCAGCGGCCAGGGTACCAACACCCAGTGGCAAACGGGCGCCGATTCTCATCACGGACACTCCCGGAGCAAGACTTAAACGTCGCAGAACTTGATCATTGATTGAAGCGTGGCCATCAGGGTTGACAGGATGATTGGCAAGCGGATCGGCTGGACGATCAGCAAGATCGCTGTCACTTATCATGGCAACCACCGGTGCACCGACAAGAGCTGCATAGCGGTCGGCAACAGATGCATAGCGCCCGGCGAGCAAAACCGGATTGTGTCCTCCAATCACTCCAAGCATGGCAGCGAGTCGCGTGGGATCGGGTGGATCGGCAGAGTCGGCTGCAGGCGAACCGCGACCTGCAACTGCGGGCGAGCTGGCACTACCTGCGCTGATTGCCGGAGCGACGGGGCTCCTGGACCCGTCTTCTCTGAAATCCCCGATTCCATCTCTGACATGGAATAGTGCCCCGCAGCCGGGACAGGAAATCTCGGCTTCAAGCAGCCGCGTGCCATCAACGCGGTGAACCATGGCCACCAGCCATGCTTCGGCGTGTCCGCGGGGACAACGCAGGGCATCCAGCAAATCTCTGTACAACGAGCTGCCCTCAGGACCTGCTCAAGCGCAGTTCATCGATGTTCACGTCGCGCGCCCGCGTGAGTATCCAGAGTACCGCTTCTGCAACGTCGTCGGCACGCAGCATCGCAGCACGATCGGGAGCACCGGCGTCCGCCGACCCGCTGTTGTCCCAGAGCGAGGTATTTGTTTGTGCGGGGGACACCAGAGAGCAACGCACGCCACTGCCGGCCAGCTCTGCACGCAACACCTCGTGCAGCGCCCGGGCTCCGAATTTGGAAGCGGCATAAGCTCCGTTGCCGGGAAATATCCGTCGGTCTGCAACGGAGCCAATGGTAACAATGTCGCCATTTCCGGCGTCCAGCATCTCTGGCAGGAATGCGCGTACCAACTGGAATGGGCCTGCAAGATTGGTGTTCAGTGTTTTCCTGAACAGATCACTGCTGGTTTCAGCAACCGACGCAATTCTGAACATGCCGGCATTGTTCACCAGAATGTCGGGGATAACTCCATCATGTTCCAGATCTTTAACGAGACGTTCAACCGCCAGATGATCGGAGACATCACAGACATGAATGACCGGAGCACTCTGCTTTATGCCCGCGTCATCTCCATTGCCGGTCTTGTGCTGTTCTTCCATGCCGGCTGCTGCCTGGCGCAAGCTGCTCTCCGAGCGTGCAAGCAAATGCACAACAGCTCCCGACTGCTGCAGCGCTGCCGCTATGGCCCTCCCTATTCCTTTTGAGGCTCCCGTGACAAGAGCACAGCGACCACGCAGCGCCAGCGTATTTTTCATGGACGGGGATCCGGATACGGGAGTTCGTGTGATTCAGCTTCAGGTGACATTGGCTGAGTAGGCCAGGCGCAGGAACTCAAGTCTGGTTTTTGGATCATCGCGGAATGCACCCCGCAGCGACGAAGTAATGGTGTGCGAGTTTTGCTTCTCCACTCCACGCATCATCATGCACAGATGCACCGCTTCTATGACCACGCCCACGCCCTTGGGCTCAAGCACTTCTTCAAGGGCATCGGCAATCTGCTCACTGAGTCGCTCCTGCACCTGCAGGCGTCGGGCAAACACCTCAACGATGCGCGGCAGCTTGCTGAGCCCCACAATGCGACCCTTGGGCAGATACCCTATGTGTACTTTCCCGAAAAAAGGCAGCATGTGGTGTTCGCACAGTGAATACATCTCTATATCGCGAACCATCACCATGTTTTCGTGCGTTTCCTCGAATATGGCATCCCCCACCACATCCTGGGGCTTCATGTCATAGCCCCGTGTGAGCCACGACATCGACCTGGCAACCCGTTCGGGAGTCTTGATCAGGCCAGGTCTGGTTGGGTCCTCATCAATGAGTTCAAGCTGCCGGCGAACCATGCTTTCGTATTCCTGCAGTCTTGATCTGGCGACATTGGCGAGACCGTCGTCAAGCGAAGGCGGCGGGGTTGTTGAAGCTGAAATATGGTTGCGCCATGTCATGCATCACTCTCCGTAATAATCAGCAAAGTTGTGTTCAGTTTCCCACAGCCTCAATTGTGTGAGCTGCGCCGGGGCAAGTGCGGGCTTGAGCACCCGCCACATGGCGACCACAATGTTTTCCGTGGTGGGAATGATGTCACGCATATAGGGGACATCGAGGTTGAAGTTTCGGTGGTCCGTGAGGGCAATGATTTCGCGCTCCACCACATCGCGCAGCGCTCCCAGATCCATGACGTAGCCCGTACGTGCGTCTATGCTGCCCTTCACGGATACGTCCAGCACATAATTATGGCCATGCCAGTTGGGGTTGTTGCACTTGCCGAAAACCCTGACGTTCTCCTCATCTGACAACGCCGGATTGTGCAGGCGGTGGGCCGCGTTAAAATGCAGCCTTCTTGTAACTGTTACACTGGGCATGTTTTTAATTGTCCGGTTTTGGGTACATGCCTGGGACGAGAGCTCTTGTGTGGCAATGAGGCACCCGGTCCCGCCACAACGAAAGCCCCGCCACATGGACGGGGCTTTCGCTACAGACACGGGAACGAAGAGGGGTTCCTGAAGCCCAAAGAGAAGGATAAGACCCTCACCGCGCTTCCGCCTTCCCCGCACTGGGGCCTGGCGTTCACTCCGTTTGTTGAGTCCCCTTTATGAGCTTATCGGCTCAAGAAGCAAATCTCTCCGCCCCGCTATGAGTGGCAAGCTACCGTGGACCGGGAGCATGCGCAATCCGTGAAAAGAGAGCGCAGACAAGGTATATTTAAAGCATGCCCGCATATATTTGACGAATGGATCCGTTTATCGGCACAGGCTTAGGGATGCTGATGCTCTGGGGTGTCTTCACGTTTACCACGGAAGCGCCTGGTGCAATTCATCTGCTCCTCACGGCAGGCGTGTTTATTCTCATATGGCGCATCGTGGTGCGCGACACACCCAGCGGCCCCGGGAGTGACGCTTCGCGGGGCGCAGGTAAGCGCTGAATAGGCGTTCAAGAAGCCCTCAAGAAGCGTTCAAGAAGCCCTCAAGAAGCGCTCAAACCTCCCAGTTGGAAAGCACCATTCCCTTTGCTGGCGGAAGCTCACCCCAGCCGTAAAGCGTCATGCGCAGATCGGTCCATCGTACCCGTGCGCCCAATCCCATGAGAATGCGATAGGCTTCGGAATAGTCGCCCTGAAGGCGAAGCGCCACCCGCTGCAGGCCGGCCCGCCTGGCCATCTCTGTCAGGTCAGCCATAATTTCCGGCAGGGCAGAAAGGTCGCGCAGAACAAGCTTGAGCACACGCAGCTCATCTCTCACCCTGCCATCAATCAGAGGGGCAGAGTGCCAGAGGGCAAATCCCCACGGCCGGGCCGGATCACCCATGACAACGGTGTCGCCCAGAGAATGCCGCTCGGTGATGTCGATTTCACGAGTGAAATCGTAGCCCGGCATGATGTCCTGCAGCAGCAACCTGCAAGCTTCAAGCACGGCTGGACGCTCCTGCGAGCCAAACCTTGAGAGCAACTGCGGCGAGCGTTCGCCGGCTTTGGCATTCAGCGTGAGCGTGAGTGTCAGGTGACCCGGAACAAATCCCATGCTGGAGTAGAAACCGATGTTGTCCATGGTGCGTGGCATTGTTTCCAGTCCGACAACCGTGACACCGCGAGCCTCCAGCCATTCCATTCCGGCCTTCACAACGCGCTTGCCCAGTCCACTGCCCTGATACATGGGGCCAACGCAGAGAGGACCCATCCAGCCTTCCGTACCCGAGCAGTGAACCATGTTGAATGCCACAATGCGCCCCATGCCGTCACGCCAGCAAAGCGCGCCATCACCGGCGTCTTCCAGGGCGTAACGCCATATCGCGGCGCTCAGCGGTGGCACGCGAACTCCTGCCAGCCCATCCTTGCGGTAACGCTCTGTAAAGGCCTCTGTGAAGACCACATTGAGCTGCTCCACGTCGCCCATTCCAGCCACCATGGGCCCTCGAATGGAAGTGGATGAGTGGTTGTTTCTATGCCCGATGGTGGTCAAGTGCAGGCCTCATATTTCCGGAGGTTTTGAAGCCGGGAGGCTCGTCGCCTGGCACCGACGCCACCCATATCCCATATAGCATAAATTGGCAGCGGTCCGGGCGTGAGGGAAATCCGGAAAATGGGAGCACGGGCTCAGGCCCCGATATTCCCACAGTGCCCACCCCTGAGCCGGCAACCAAAGCTGGCCCTGCTTTGTCATCTCACAGCCTCAACCACGCTCGACCTGCTCGCCTCATCAAAGCGCAACTGAAGCACCCGGTCCAGACCCTCTCGCACCTGATCTATGTGCGTAATCACTATGACCTGTGCAAAGCGCTCATGCAGCTTCCTCAACAGCTCCACCACATTGTTCCGTCTGCTCTCATCAAGTGAACCAAAAATCTCATCAAGAATGAGCAGCGAAAACGTCTGACCGGCCCTGTCAGCGATCATCTGCGAAATAGAAAGACGAAGCACAAGGTTGCACAAATCCTCCTCGCCGCCCGAAATGACGGGCTTCTGATCCTCGTCATCCACCACTAGCATGCGGTAGTCTTCATCAAACTCGAGAGCCTTGTATCGCCCGTCAGTAAGCTCACTCAGCAAGCCCGAAGAAATCTCGCTCAGCTCCGGACGTACGCGTGAATTGAGATCAGTCCGGATTTCAGAAAAGGCCCGATCCAGCTCGTCGTGCAGCTTTCTATCGGTCTCAAGCACGCCAAGCCGCGTCTGCCGCTCACTCAGCTCCCTCGCCGCATTCTCCGCAGCGCCAAAAGCCTCCGTGGCTCGTGCCGCTTCACCAGCGGTCACAGCAGCATCCAGCTCACATTGCCGAAAATGCGCCTCTGCATCCTGATAATGCTGCTTCACTTCGTCGTGTCGATCATCAGACAAGGAGAGTTCGGCAAGAGACTCACCCAGCAAGCGAAGCCGCTCGCGCAATTCATCCGTGGCCTTGCACACAGCATCAAACTCCTGACGCAACGCATCTCCACGGCCGGCTACGGACGCCAGAGACGCCATCTTCTTCTCCAGCACTGCCAGACGCGCGGCCGATTCGCGTAGCACGGAATGTCGCACCGCGTCATAGCCCGCAGGCAACAGAGACAGCGCCTGCGTGGCTTCATTCACCCGTAGAGCCAGCCGCGCACGCTGTTCAGCCACTGCGCCTGCCTCACTCACCGCTGTGCGAATACGCTGCAGCCTGCGCTCGGCTGACTGCCACTCATCCTGCAAATCACGTCTCACTTCCTCAGCCGCCACTATTGGTGAAGGAAGCGGCGTCAGTTGCTCCACACGCTGACGGTAATAGTTGCCGTCAACCCGTACCATCTCAAGCTTCTCATCCACCTGCGAGAGCACGGTGTCAAAATTGGCGCCCAGAGGCCGCCCGCAGGTGGGACAGGGACTTTCCGCGCCCAGTTCAACCAGCGTGGACCGCTGTGCCAATAGATCGGTGTACTGGTTGCGCAGATCACCGCGCCGGGTCTGGGCTTCCTGAAGATCACGCGCCCATTCCGTGCGCCGCAGCTCCAGATCTCTTTCCACCCGCGCCAATTCTTCGCGCACATCGAGAACCCGCTTTTCTGCTTCCGCAACCATTGATGGCGCCGTTTCCAGTTGCGCCGCTCGCTCTGCAAGTGCAGCCTCTTCCGTGGCCAGATTTCGCAGTCTGTCAAGCAGAGTCTGTCTTCGGGCATCTGCACCAGCCAACTTTTCCATTTCTTCAAGTGCAGCGCCCGTGCCAGACAACGGCTCAAGCTCGAGCTGCAAAGGTTCAAGAGCCCTGAGGGCCTCTCCCACCTGCTCAAGCTCCCCGGAAATACGAAGGGAATCGCGTTCTGCGGCGAGCAGCTCGCCCTCAGCAATACGCAGCTCCGTTCGAAGCATCTGCACACGCTCGCGCAATTCCTGGGCAGCCTTCCACTCGGGCAGCAGAGCCTCCAGCGAAGCTGCAGCAGCGTCACGCAAACGCTCCGCCGATGCAGCCCGCACACGCGCCATGCTGAGCTTCGACTGTGTGTCGCT
>CAZWSJ010000042.1:7638-13719 GCA_964636415.1 uncultured Gemmatimonas sp.
GCGCTTGCTTACCACATCCGAAAGAGTATTGCGCTGCAAGGCCTTTCGTTCGGCGGCGCTGAGTGGCTGAGTAACGGGACGCTGCGAGTCCAGGTTGAGATGCATTGCGCGCTTTCGATACTCGCGCAGCGCTGCGTGATCCAGCTCTCGCATCACGTGCCGCGGCACGTTGTACAGGCGCATGCGCACAATCGCCTGATCAATTCCTCCGGCAGCAGCTTCAATGCGCAGTGCGATTGCACGATCCAGCTCAGCCGCGCTCATGCCTGCTCCCTCAATGGCTTCAAGATCGACCAGACGCCGCGACGGCTTCACGGGATGGAAGAGATGTCTTCCCGAGGTCAGGTCGTGCTCGATGAAGCCCTTGCCGGGAATCCGGCTTTCGCGCTCTTCGTCGAGTTCGCTCCACGGATTACTGCTGGTGTAATCAAGTGACCCGCTGTACCAGGCATTTGAAGCAATCCGGCGATACACGTGGTAGTGGCCGAGTGCCACATAACTCCAGCTCGCGGCCCGAAGATCTTCGATTGGAATTATGTCGGCGCCACGCTGACGTGCCACGCGACTGTGTGGCAGCAGGCCCGCTGTTTCGCCATGCATGAGCAGTACGCGATGGCGGAAGCCATCCGGCGGCACAAGAGGTGGTCTTACCATGCCCGGCACATCGGGAACAGCAAGCACCGTCAACTGCAGTTCGGGAAAGCTGAAGGTGACAGCTTCGCTGTCGGCCACGTGTATGCCAATCTCACGGAACAATCCCAGTATGCAGCCGGTTTCGCTGGTGCGCGGCGCATCATGGTTGCCGGCCACCATCACGATCTTCGTATCGGGAAGTGCCACCCTCCAGTGCTGCAGTATCCTGAATGCGTGCAGTATGGCCGGGTTGGACGGGCGCACGGAGTGAAACACGTCGCCGGCTATAACAATGAGCTCCGGAGCGAGCGCAGTGACCTGCGCTGCGGTGCGCTCCAGGGTAGAGGCGATATCAGCCTCCCGCTGATTCATTCCAGCGGCGGTGAGTCGCTGGTATTGCCTGAAGCCCAGATGCAGATCCGAGAGATGTACAAGACGCATCCACACAACTTACTCAGCCACGGCTTGCAGCAAGAACAGCCGCAGGCAGAGTTACCGGCGCTACCTCACCCGGAGCTGTTGTACAACCCGTATCTCCGTCCGGACTATGCTGCGGGGTGCGCCCTGTGCGGAGCTTCTGAGCACCTGCTCACTTAGCAGGTCAAGCTCGGTGAGTGCGTCCATTATCCACGCCCTCTCCCTGTCAAAGAGCATCTGGCCGCGAATGATGCCCTGGGTAACCACTCTCACTCCCGCTGGCCAGTCGGAGGGGCCGGCACCGCGTTGAAGTGACCCCGCCAGAGAAATCCATGCATCGCGGCCATCACGGGTGAGCGAATCCAGCCTGAGCTGCACTCTTACAGCCCCATCCGCCCGGTAGCCGCCCAAGGGCAGCACAGGCAGAACCATGTCACGCGTCCACTCACTTCCCACACGTACCGGAGCGCTGGGAAGGAGTCCCGGAACCGCCGCAAGCGTTGCGCCAATTGCTGCCGACCCCAGCGAGGGGTTCACGAGCATCATGGAGCCATCCGGCATTACGCTGACACGCAACTGCTCCGCGTCCTCACTCATGGCCTGCCAATAGCCACCGGTGCCGGCAGCGGGTCCAACCCACACGGCTAGCGAGTCGCTGGTGGCAAGCAGCGTCGTTTGCCTGAGATCACTCGATTCCACCAGTGAATGGGCGAACAGGCGCAGCCTTGTACTGCGCGGCTCACCCGAGTCGCGCCTTGGGCCGTAGTCGGGCTGGGGCACTGTGCGTGAGCCTGCGGGTTGACCGCGGATTTCAATGGATTGCTCCATTTGCAGGCGAAGAGTGTCTCCCACCCGCGGTCTGACGACCATCCGGAACACCTCAGAACGCATCTGCCGGCCACCAGTCGCCTGGGCAGATACAACTGGCACCCGAATGATTCCAAGACTCAAAACGACCAAGAACAGCCCAACGGCCGTCCTGCTACTCAGCATCCGGATCTGTCCCTCCCGTATCCGTACGACTTCGCGGCGTGCACATCCTCATACATCCCCGTACATCCTCGTACATCCTCCTGCACTCCCCTGAAACAGCTCATGGAGCTGGCAATGGGCCAATACACCCAATCCGGTCTGAAGCTCCCGGGTGTCCTCAATCGTCAGACAGACATGGAGTTGGGCAAACCGGCGCGGGGCACAGGCCAGCAATGCCCCGCTCGCCGTTTTCGGTGTATCACGATATCTGTTGTTCTGCAGTATCGGTCTCAGTTACGACTTCCCAGCAGCTCCCGAATCACAACCCGACCTGTTCCTCGCCATCGTGCACACACTCCGGCCACCACAGAAGCAGCCCAAATCAACGTTTGCCGTCTCGCTGCCGCTGCTCGCGCTGTCGCTTGCAGCCGCGGCCGCACTTTCAGCCTGTGACCGAATGAAGACGGCACTGAACACCCCTCAGGTGGACATGGCGTGGCAGAACGACAGCACCAGACTGGCGCCCCATCCAACCGTGGTTTTCAGGGTTGACCGCAGTGGCGAGGGAACCCGCGTGCTGCCGTTCGCCACCATAGGCGACAACGGGATCAGGTCGCTGCGAATGAGCAGCAGAGGCTGGAGGGCCTTCGATCTGGCCTATCTCCAGAACGGCTCAAGTTTTGTTCCCTATCGCTCGGGCGAAATACTGCCTGCCACACGCAGCCTGCGTGGCATGTGGGAAGCGGGAAGCATGCTCGACTCGCTGCCCTGCCCATCTCCGGTACCCGCCGCGCTGGTGAACCTGGACAGCAGGGTTGAAATCGTAACGAGCGGGTCGGATCCATTGCCGATTCCCCGAATTGCAGGCCTTAGTGAAGGCGAGCTTCAGAGGGTGATATCAACAGTAACCAAGCTGGTAGCGCCCGCAGCGGGCATAAGCCTCAGCAACATGAAGTACTACGACAGAAACATTCAGGTGGTACCAACGGGTGTAAGCGACAAGCCTACCGTGGTAATCAGCTTTGATGACCCCAGACCGCTGCCCGACTCATCGGCACGCATGATCTCGCGCACGCGGCACCTTATCGTGGTGCTCGACAAGGGTATTTACGGCTACAAGCCATCTTTCACCTACGCCGATGTCTCCAGCAATCGTATATCTCCACCCCGCAAGTTTCTGGGCGTGCTTGACACCGACGGGGATGGAAAAGCCGAGCTGTTTTTCGGACTGCAGGCACAGGAGTTTCCGCTTGTGACCTACGTGTACCGCTTTGAAGGAGACACCTGGATGGAAACTTTCAAATACGAGCGCACGCGCTGCGGCTAAGCCATGTCTTGCAAGACGCGGCTCAATCCACTCCTATGTCCCATGCCTGCTGCAGGTCGTTGTTGCTGTAGGCTCTGAATGCCGTGAGTGTCTGCGTTCGCACTATTCCCGGCACCTTCGCGAACTCCTCGGTAACCACGTTTGCAACGCTGTCCAGATCCTTCACCCGCACTATTGCCACCAGGTCCCAGGCGCCCGAAACTGAATACACTTCCGCGACGCCGCGAATACCGGCCAGTGCAGATGCACAGTCGGGAATGACTCTGGGTTCCGCCTGCACCAGCACTATCGTGGTCACCATGGGAAGAGCTCCGTTCTGAGATTGAAAGTGAGGGTGGAAGCTGAGCGCGTGTTCAGCCTGAGTGTGCTGCAAAACTTGCTATGCGGGCTATCCCTTCAGCAACGACCGGCAGCGAGTTGGCATAGCTCATCCTGATCCAGTCAGGCGCTCCGAATGCGCTTCCGGGAACCACTGCCACGTCCCTTTCTTCGAGTATGGCTTCGGCAAACGCGGTGCCCGCATTGGCAGCTTCACGAAAGCCTGCCACATTCAGGAACACATAGAAGGCGCCCTCAGGATGAACGTGCGCGATCTGTGGATGCCCACGCAACACGTCCAGCACCAGATCACGTCTTTCACGGAATGCTGTGAGCATTTCTGCGAGCGCTTTGTCGGCCTCGCTGTACATGCTGAGCGCTGCAAGCGCAGCATATTGTGACACAGAGCAGGCGTTCGAGGTGCTGTGCGACTGCAACGCGGTCATGGCAAGTGTGACCTGAGGCGGCGCCACAGCCCATCCGATTCGCCAGCCAGTCATGGCGTAGGCCTTGGCAACTCCATTCACCACGATGAGGTTCTCGCGGCTGCGGGCCACATCGAATGCCGAAGGTGCAGCGCTGTAGGCAATGCGGAGATATATCTCATCAGCAATCACCCACCACCCACGGTCGGCTGCCAGGTCCAGGATATCGCTTAATTCCGTGGCCGCGTACACGGCGCCTGTCGGGTTTACAGGTGAATTGATGATGAGCCCGCGCGTGCGTTCTGTGGCGGCAGCGGCGAGCTGCCCGGCAGTCGTCTTGAGTGAGTTTGCGGGATCACCGGGCACGTGTACGGCCGTGGCCCTCGCCAGTCCGATCATCTCTGTGTAGCTGGTCCAGGCGGGGGCTGGCACCAGTACCTCGTCACCCGGGCCGAAGCAGCACATACAGGCGTTAAAGAGGCACTGTTTGGAGCCTGTGGACACGATCACCTCGTCGGGAGTCACCAGGGACTCGGGTTTCCAGCGCCCGTTGGCATCCATGGCAATAGCCTGCCTGAGTTCAGGTATTCCCGCCGCGGGCGTATAGCGGGTATGACCCGCCTCTATGGCCAGCGTGGCTGCCTGGCGTATGAATGCCGGCGTATCGAAGTCGGGCTCACCTGCACCGAGGTCAATGATTTGCCTGCCCTGTTCTCTGAGAGTTCTGGCCCTGGCAGCGACGGCCAGGGTGGCAGACGGTCTCATGCGGGCAATGTTGGCTGATTTGTTGAATGACAGGGACAGGGACATTGTGCTGAGTTGAGAGTGGGAGTGGGAGCGGGAGTTTGTGCGGCTTCCCTTTCGCCATGCTGATCCAATGAATTAGCTTTCAGGATTGGGGGCGACTTTTATAGAACCGCATGATTCACCCCGAAACCGATACAGCGATATATCCGGCAGGCATATCAAACAGATAGACCCAACGGATACGTCCAACCGATACCAACCGATATATCGATTATATCGATACACAGAAGCAAAGCCTCAAAGCAACACAAAAGAGGCAGGCGTAAGTAACGCCAGGTAACGCAAAGCAACGCAGCACAGAGGCCATCGGGTGGCCACGCTGACTTACAATTGACGGGAGCAGGACGTGAACGAGCAGGATGGGCAGGAAAAGTCGCCAGGGGCGACACGCAGCCAGGCCGTGGTATTCATTGGCGCTGCAGATGCACACACGATGAGCGTGGCCTTAAGGCCGGGCGTTGAACGCAGCAGAGGAAAGGGCGGCATAGCCACCCCCGTCTGCCTCATCATCACACCTTCGCCTGAACAGGCACTCACCGCAGCAGTGCGCGCACAGGAACTGCTCTCCACTTCAACCTCTCCCGACAACGAGTCTCCGGAACGTGTGGTGCCTGTCACGGCGCCCCAAAGAGCCCGGAGAGTACTTGCCTCAGCACCGGTGGCCATGGTGAGCGGCACCGCCGCCCACCTGCTTGAGCTGCAGCAGAACAGCGCGCTCAACCTGTCTTCAATTGAGGCAGTCATTGTCATCGGCCTGGATGAAATACTTGCCATGCCCGATCACGTCGATCAGTTGTACGCAATACTGAGCGATGTACCCCGCGAGGCCACGCGGGTCGCCACGCTCGAGGCGGAAAGTGAAAGCAGCGACACCTTCCTGGAAGCACAGTTCAGGCGTGCGCGGCGTGTTCCGGCTGTAGTAGCAGGACAAACGCCGCTGGCTCTGATTCCGCGCTTCATTCTCAGCTCGCCGGGCGGACGCCCGGAGTTGCTGCGTCTGCTTCTTGATGAACAGGATCCGCCTTCACTCACTATAGTGGTGAGCAGCGAGGCGGGTGTCGCCGCAGCGACGCAGGCAGTGGAACGGCTGGGTCTCAGCGTGGATGGCGAGACGGTGGAGATCACCAGTGAGCCGGGTGCCCGTCACGTGGCGCTTACAGTGATCTGGGAAGCACCTGCGTC
>CAZWSJ010000042.1:13819-15128 GCA_964636415.1 uncultured Gemmatimonas sp.
GCGGGTTTTCCTGTCGGCGGGCAAACGCGACGGCGTGCGTGTGGGCGACATAGTGGGTGCCATTGCCAACGAAGCCGGAATACCGGGCGACCGCATTGGCCAGGTGGCACTTTTCGAGTCCCACGCAACAGTGGAACTGAGCGCCGAAGACGCCAACGCAACAGTGGCGGCTCTTGCACAGGCCAGCCTGCGCGGACGTCGCCTCAGTGCCCGCCTGGACACCCGCGGTGAGGGTGACTTCGAAAGCGAACGGCCGCGGCGCGACAGAGGCGAGCGCTCAGGCTACCAGGGCGGACAACGGAGCGGTGGAGGCGGTGGGGGCGGTGATCGTCGTGATTTCCGGCGTGATGAACGTGGCGGCCGCGATGGTCGCGGCGAAGGCCGTGGAGAAGGCCGCCGCGACTTCCGCAGTGAGGGTCGAGGTGATTTCCGGCGTGACGAACGCAGAGACGATCGACATGGCGACAAGCGCAGCTTCCGCCGTGATGATCGGGCCGGCGGCTTCAAACGCGATGATCGGGCCGGTGGCTTCAAACGCGATGATCGCGGCGCCTTCAAACGCGATGATCGCGGCGGCTTCAAGCGTGACGACAGACGCGATGAAAAGCGTGATGATCGCGGCCGTGGCGGACGTGACGCAGGACGCTTCGGAGCTGGTCGCTCCTTCCGTTCGGAAGGTCGGCCCGAAGGCCGATCGGAGGGCGCAAGAGAATACCGGAAATTCCGCGACCGCCCCATCCAGGAGCGCGTAGAGGGCCGGCGCGAGTGGGCCGAGCGCGGTGAGCGCATGAGACACAGCAAGAGAACCGAAGACTTCTCCTGAGCCGGTGTTCCTTCCCACATAAGCATTCCCAAAGAGGCCGCAGCCAATCTGCGGCCTCTTTGGCGTCACGCCACTGACCCGGTCCCACACAGCCTCGGCCCATCACTCTGTGCTGCTGTGACCCCCGGCGAGCATGGGGCGTCCTGCCATTGATGAAGACCCTGATTTCCACTGTTCCCTCTGCCAGGATCGTCGCATGGGTGTAATAGCGACGCTCCTCACACATGATTCGAGGCTGGCCCGCCTGCGTACCGCTGCACGCGACCGCTATCGCTTCGTACAGTGTGAGGATTGGACGTCACTGACCCGCGCATGCGAGCGTGGGCCAATCAATGTGGTGGTATTCGATCTCTACGCCGACGGTCGCGCCGACTTTGAACGCGTCCGGCAACTGAGAATCCGGGTGCCTCGCGCAGCTCTCGTGGCCTATGTGGACATGACACGCGAACGTGCGCGCGACATGTTCGACGCCGGCCGTTGCGGCAT
>CAZWSJ010000043.1:0-14312 GCA_964636415.1 uncultured Gemmatimonas sp.
GACAGGCCAAATTTGGAAACCGAACGCACACCCTCGGCGCCCGGCACACCCATGAGAGTCGATTCAATCGGGTAGGTTACCAGCCGCTCAACCTCTTCCGGAGGCATCCCCGGAACAGAGGTGATTACCTCCACCCGTGTGCCAGTCAGATCCGGAAATGCATCGAAGGGGATGTGTTGGAGCGCGTATGCTCCGGCCGCGATGAATGCGAGCGTCATCCCCACCATCAATCCCTGGCGACGAAGCACCAGGTGAATGAAACGGTGCATCATTCGCCACCCGACAGGCCGCGGTGTCTCAGCAGCTCAGCACGGGCAATCGCCGTGCCCCTGGACAGAATCAGCGTGCCGGGCTCAAGACCGGCCAGCACTTCAACTCTGTCGACACTGTGCCTTCCTATTCTTACCGGGACAGCCCGCAAGAGCATGGAGCTGTCACGCGGGGTTGCAATGAACACTATTGTGTCTGCCTCAATCGCCTGGAGTGCGGTTATGGGTACCACTACCGCATTGTTGCTCCCCTTTCCAAGGATATTGGCTTGTACGAAAGATTCAGCCCTGCCAACCACGGGGCCAATCGGCCGGGCCAGCACCTCTATGGTTCGCGTAAGCGTATCCACCGTGGGGGCGATGCGTGCCACCACCGCGTCGTGAAGTTCATTGGGTGAGTTGGTAAGTGCATAGCGCACTGTGCTTCCAATCGTCACGCCCGAAGTCATGTTCTCCGCCAGATGCATTTGCAACTGGAGACGGTCAGGGTTACCGACAGTAAGCAGCGGGGATCCCGGTAGCACCACAGAGCCCGGCTGTGCCACCCGCTCGGTGACCACGCCGTCAATGGGAGTACGAATCAGCACATCGTGCTCGTCCGCGTCGTCAGGTACCGGGCCCACGCCTATAAGATGTTCAATCAGCGCTTCAGAATGATCGTATTCAGCCTGCGCTGCCGCGTAGTTCGAGGTAGCCACACGCAAAGCCACTTCAGCGCGCTCAAGCTCCGCCCGCGACATCGCCCGTCCTTCAAACAAACGCTTTGCCCTGTCTGCCGCAGTCTGCGCGAGATCGCGCTCGGCCAATGCAGCATCCAACGCGGCTCTGGCACTCAACAGATCTTTGCGTGCATCCATGGTCTCGTGACTATGTATCATCACGAGTGCATCTCCTGCACGCACCCTGTCACCCACGCGCACGGTCACATGCGTTATGCGTCCCTCTGTAATGGAGCCAATGGTCTCCATATATGTGGGATCCAGCATGAGTCGGCCGGGAACCGTGACCGCTGCCTGCCATGGCACCAAACGCGCGGTGTCTATGGCAAGACCAGCAATTCTCGCGGCCTCCGGGGAGAACAGCATGGTGTCCACCATTGCACTCGTTGAAGTGTTGGCATCGACATCCTTGTCACCCGACCCACCGGCAGTACAAGCCACAAGCACCGGCAAGGCAAGCAACCATGCACCGGCCCATCCAGCAACAATTTTATTTTGAGAGCACCGCATGTCTTCCAGCCAGCGTGCAGCCATCATCAACGCCCCGTAGTCAACGTGGAGTACAGTGGCAGATCCAGCGGGCCCGTTGCATCCAGGCTGGCGCCAATTGCCAATTCAAGTTCCAACCGCCCCATCCAGGCATCGCGTAACCAGCGCAGATGTGCAAGCAACGCATCGGCTGCAGCCCGTTCTGCGTCGAGCAATTCCGTGAGGGTCGTCTCGCCTTCCGAATAGCCCAACCTCGCTATAGCACGCACATCCTCTGCACGTCTGGCAAGAGTTCCGACGTTTCCCGCACTGGCACTCAATTCGGTGTAATGCTGCATGGCCACTCGCACATTGCCGCGAATAGCACGACGCGTGTCGGCCAGCCTCACCCGCGCCTCTGTCAACTCACCGATACTTCGCTGACGGGCACCGTCATTCCTGTTGAACAGTGGAAGTGGAAGAGCCATACCAAGCTGTCCGGTGGTCACGTCGCCAATTTTCTTGGTGCCTGCCTGCAACTCAAACTCGCCGAGTATTCTACGCCGCTCTGCTGAGACCCAGCGTGAGCGCTCCCGGACGAGTGCTTCACCCGCTTCAATCTCCGGCCTGTGCAGAAGAGCCCATTCCAGCAGTCCCATCGTGTCTGGCAATACCGGAAGGCTGGGCAGAACAAGATCGGAAACCCTGAAGTCCGTTGTACTCTCAAGGCCCATGAGTCTGGCAAGGCGCTCGTGCGCCGCCCGGGCATCCGCACGTGCGCCCACAACCGCGAGTTGAGCCTTGTCGGCTTCCAATGAGGTGCGGAGCCCTACGGCTTCCGACACAAGCCCTTCGGCAAGTCGCTGCGAATCCACATCGGCAATCTCACGCAGCGCGGCTGCCTGCGTTTCTGCCACTGTCAGACTTGCTTGTGCCACAGCCGCTTCCAGCCATGCCCCGGCTACGTCCAGTTCCGCACGGCGCCAGTCGGCGACCTGCTCGCTGCGCACTCTCTCCCTGCCCGCAGCACCAGCCTGACTAAGAGCCAGTCGCCTTCCGGAAAAATCGAGAGGCAGCATGGCGGTGGTGAAAATGTCGTGGCCCACCGAGCGGCCAAAACCTTCCTGTCTCCACTCCACAGAGGGATTGGCCCACTGGGTGCTCTCCCGCACTCTGCCAAGCTCGGCGTCACTACGTGCAGCAGTCAACTGGTGCAGAGGGCCGTGCAGCCTGGCCTGCTCCAAAGCCTCGCGCAGTCCCGTGCCTGGGCCCGCGGATTGCTGAGCTTGCAGTGATGGGGAAATCATGGCCATGGCCACGACTGCCACCAGGCAGAAACTCAACTTATATCGCGGTGCCGGCAGCGGTTCTTGCTGCGCAGAGAAGCCCGGAGGCTCTGATTTCCGGGCATTGTGACCACCAATATCTGACTCCATGGAGCGAACAGTAGTGAGGAATGATGAACGCCCCGTGAACGCCTCGTGAACGCCTCGTGAACGCCTCGTGAACGCCTCGTGACTATCGCGGCTGTAAGGTGGCGGCCACGTGACCGACTGACACTGGCACACAGCTCACTTTCCCGGCGCTCAGGCCCCCGCCTCCCCGCCTTCCATCAGCAGGGGCAGGCTAACGCTGAACCTCGCCCCGCCCTGGGGCGACTCCAGTACCTGAATCCGCCCTTTGTGCCGCTCCACGATCCAGCGCGCTATCGCCAGCCCCAGTCCGCTGCCATCGGGTCTCTTTTTCCGGGCTCCCTCTCCCCGGTAAAAGCGCTCGAAGATCTGCTCACGTTCCGTCTGGGGCACACCCGACCCATCATCATCCACATCAAATCGCGCAATACCACTCCCGGGCTCAACGGACAACACAACCGAGCCACCGGCCTTGCCATAGCGAAGCGCGTTGTCTACCAGAATGCCCACCAATCGGGCCAATAGCGCCGGATCCCCCATCACCGGTGTCTCCTGAAGACGATCCACACTCAGCCTCATGCGCAGCTTGTCGGCCTGCGGCCCCCAACGCGCGAGCTCATCCGCAACCAGGTCATCCAGAAAAAGCTTTCTGAACACCGGCACCGTATCGCCCATGGCATCGGCCTGGGCGAGCTGCATCAGCTCATCCACCTGCTGCGACACACGGCGCAGTTCAAGGTCAATTGTCTCAAGCACTTCGCTCTCAGAAGGACCATTGTCGAGCAACGCCAGCTCCACCCGTGCCCGCATGCGGGCGATGGGAGTGCGAAGCTCGTGGGCAGCATCTGCCAAGAAACGGCGCTGCTGAGCAAGCGCACCGTCCAGCCTGTCCAACAGGGCATTGAAGCGAAGTCCAAGACGCTCGATCTCGTCGCGCCCCTCGCCAGTGGGGAGCCGGCTTCCGCTCCCGGGCAGAATACCCAGCGCAGCGTCGGCCATTACCCCAACCGGCCGCAATGTGCGCCCGGTAAGCCACCATCCAACACCAGCCGCGAGCAGCGCCAGCACCGGGATGCCAAACAGAAACCAGCGATCCACTTCGTCCTGCAGCGATCGCACATTGGCCAGACTGGCCATTACTTCAACCCGATAGCCGGGCGCAAGCACCGGATCCAGGGGGAATCCCACCACACGCATCGGAACGAGCCGGAAGCGCTCCGTGCGCCGCGCCAGACCCGCTGAGTCGCCCACAATGCTTCCATCCGGCCGCCGTACACGGATGGCACGATCTTCAAAGATCAGTTCCTCCGTTACATGCAGAATCGTGCCCTCGGTTGTGCGCAGTTCGTGAATCTCCGTGCGAAAGAACTGCTGTACCAATGCAGCCGATGCAACCACTGACTCACGGAACTCACGGGCCAGAGTCTCTCTAAGCGCATATCGCAAAACACTGGCTGCAGAGAGCAGCACCAGAAGCAGTGTGAGCACGTAGAGCAATGTGAAGCGCAGCCGTATCCGGGGCAGACGCGAGAACGGCGGTCTTTGGCCCGTCGCCCGTCCTTCAAGGGCATGCGTTCTTTCTGAGGCAACAGCCACGTCTGCCGTGCCGTCAGTCTTTGGAGGGTACAGCCAGCCTGTAGCCGGCCCCACGCACCGTGGAAAGCAGTGCCGGCTCACCGTCGCCGTCGATTTTTCGTCTCAGGCGCGCTATGTACACGTCAATCACGTTGCTCATGGGGTCGAAATTGTAATCCCAGGCATGCTCGCCGATATATTCGCGTGTGAGCACGCGGCCCGCCGAGCGCATGAGCACCTCCAGAACAGTGAACTCCTTGGTTGTAAGGCTTATGTTGCGCCCGCGGCGCCGGGCAACACGTGTGGCAGGGTCCAGCTCCAGATCGGCAACCCGCAGCATGGCCGGAACAGTGTCATCAGGTCGCCGCATGAGCGCACGCATGCGAGCCACCAGCTCACCCAGGGCATAGGGCTTGACCAGGTAATCGTCGGCACCAAGATCCAGCCCGGCTATGCGATCCTCGACGGCGTCGCGAGCGGTGGCCATCAGGATGCGCGGCGCCGGAATCCTGTTGCGCAAAGCCGGCAACAAGGCAAAACCGTCCTGGTCCGGCAGCCTCACGTCCAGCACAACCAGGTCATAAGGGCTGACGGCAGCCCGTTCCAATGCCATCTTCCCATTGGGGACCGGGTCCACCGCGAACCCTGAGGCCCTCAGGAAGGCCGTTGCGCTGTCGCGCAACGTGTCGTCGTCTTCCACCAGCAGTACACGCATAGGCGGGAATCTACAGGCTGTGATGATCGACGCATGAACAGCGGCACCAGAAAGTTCGGTAGAATAACGGGCGAGTGGCCAGCACTCGGCCATCGTCCTGCCCCACGCATTGGAGTGGTGCTGGGTGGCGGCGCCCTCAAGGGCATGGCCCACATCGGAGCCCTCAAGGCCCTGGAAGAGGCTGGTCTTGAGCCGTCCCTCTACGCCGGCAGCAGCATCGGCGCCATAATGGGCGCCGCCATGGCCAGCGGACGCACTGCGGACGAGCTGCGGGAACGCGCGCTGCGCTTCCGCCGCAGAGACCTCTTCCGCATCAATCACATGGGCATGCTCATGGAACGCATGCTCTCGCGTTCCATCTATCTGGAAAGCCCGCTGCGCAACCTCTGCGACGAACTCATCGACGAGGGCACCTTTGACACTTTCCGAATGCCACTGCTGGTAACCGCCGTCGACATAGACCGCGGCATTCCACTCGTGTTCGGGCGTCCGGGGCTAAGGGCCGTAAAGGTGCGCGATGCTGTGTACGCCTCCTGCGCACTGCCAGGATTTTTCCCACCGGGTGTGGTGGGAAACTGGGTGTGCGTGGACGGCGGCACCACAAACAATCTGCCCATAGACGTCACTGCTCTCGAGGCAGACATCATTATCGCCGTTGACGTGGGAATCGCCGACGTGACCGAAGTCGCGGACGCGGCAGAACAGGGGTTTGCATCCATCTTCATGCGCTCGGCCGGCCTCATGATGCACGAACAGCAGCAGAACGTGCTCGAACACTGGACGGCTCCGCCGCTGCTCCTCATCAGGCCTCCGGTCTCCCATATCGGGCCCTTTTCGTTCAATCGTATCAAGGAACTCATCGAACTGGGGTACTCCTCAACCAGAGAAGCCCTCAAATCGCTGCCTCAACTGCTGGAGGCGCCGGGAGGAATCTTTCCGCGTGAGGAGGTTCGCATAGTCGTGGACCGGGACCGCTGCACAGGCTGCGGTCTCTGCGTGGTAAAGGCTCCGCACCTCATGGCATTGGACAGACACCACAAGGCCTTTCCGCTGCTCCCTATTCACGACTTTTCCACTTCGGATTCCGCTTTCATCCACGTCTGCCCGTGGAATGCCATCAGTCTTGAGCCGCCTGACAACTCCAGGTCGGACGGGAACAGCGGGGTGGACAAGCGCGTGGAGGTCACCGAAAGCAGCTCATAAGTCCTGCCTCTGCAGCCCCCGACACATTGTGCGGTGAAATTGCATATAATGAATCAGCCTCGCCGGAACCGGGCAGCCTGCCATCTCGCTGCCACGGCGCGACGAGTGGCTCCGTTGCATACGCGTGTAGTCACCCACGGGGTGGCACACACAGGCCCTCCCAATATCATGGCGCATCCCAATTCCTTTGGCAGCCGGTCCACTCTCTCGGTGGGCGACAAAAAGTATGCCTACTACCGGCTGGCAACTCTCGACGCTCTTCCGGAGAGCACATCCCGGACACTGCCGTTTTCACTGCGTGTGCT
The DNA here is from genome assembly GCA_964636415.1 of uncultured Gemmatimonas sp. Taxonomy (GTDB): domain Bacteria; phylum Gemmatimonadota; class Gemmatimonadetes; order Gemmatimonadales; family Gemmatimonadaceae; genus Gemmatimonas. The sequence goes on from CAZWSJ010000043.1 coordinate 6,667, forward strand.
GCTGGAAAATCTGCTGCGCAATGAAGACAACACTTTTGTGAAGAAAGGCGATATCGACGCCCTGGCGCACTGGAACATCAAGGCACCGGTGGAACGCGAGATCGCCTTCCGCACATCCCGCGTACTGCTGCAGGATTTCACCGGCGTACCCTGCGTGGTGGACCTCGCGGCCATGCGCGACGCTATGGTGGCTCTGGGCGGTGACCCCACGCGCATCAACCCGCTCCAGCCCGTGGATCTCATCATTGATCACTCCGTGCAGGTCGATGAGTACGGCACCGAGGCCGCCTTCCTCATCAACACGGAAAAAGAGTACGAGCGCAACAGCGAACGCTACCAATTCCTCAAATGGGGACAGAATGAGCTGCACAACTTCCGTGCGGTTCCCCCAGGCACCGGTATCTGCCACCAGGTGAACCTCGAGTACCTGGGCAAGGTGGTTTTCACGTCTCAGAACAACGGCGAAACACTTGCCTACTGCGACTCGCTGGTTGGAACCGACTCACACACCACCATGATCAACGGTCTTGGCGTGATGGGCTGGGGCGTGGGCGGAATTGAGGCCGAGGCAGCAATGCTCGGCCAGCCAATCAGCATGCTCGTTCCCGAAGTGGTGGGCTTCAAGTTCCACGGCAAACTCCCCGCCGGAGCCACAGCAACCGACCTCGTACTCACAGTCACCGAAATGCTCCGCGCCAAAAAGGTCGTGGGCAAGTTCGTGGAGTACTACGGCGCCGGTCTTTCCAGCCTGGCCGTTGCCGACCGCGCCACCATAGGCAACATGTCGCCCGAATACGGCGCCACCATGGGCTTCTTCCCCGTGGACGCGGAAACGCTCAAGTACCTCAGGCTCACCGGCCGCAGCGACGAGCAGATCGCGCTGGTGGAAGCCTACTGCAAGGACCAGGGCATCTTCCGCACCGACGACACGCCCGATCCGGTTTTCTCGGATACGCTGGAGCTGGACCTGAGCACAGTGGTGCCAAGCATCGCCGGCCCCAAGCGCCCGCAGGACCGCATCCCGCTCACCGAAAGCAAGCGCATGTTCCGCGAAACCCTCGCGGCACAGCTCGCCACAGACGCGGCGCTGGTAACCAACGGCGCCGCAGGCTCGCCCAGCGCCAAAATGATTTCTGAAGGCTCGCCAATCGACACCGACCACGGCGTCGAGGTCACGCACAACGGTGAGACCTTCAATCTGCAGCACGGCAACGTGGTCATTGCCGCCATCACGAGCTGCACCAACACCAGTAACCCGCACGTGATGATCGCCGCAGGGCTCATTGCGCGAAATGCCGTCGCCAAGGGACTCAAGCAGAAGTCCTGGGTCAAGACTTCTCTGGCTCCGGGCTCCAAGGTTGTAACCGAGTACTACATCAAGTCGGGACTCATGGAGCCTCTCGAACAGTTGGGCTTCAACGTGGTGGGTTACGGCTGCACCACCTGTATCGGCAACTCGGGGCCGCTCCCGGAGTCAATCGCAGAGGCAGTTGAGTCGGGCAAGCTGAACGTGGCTTCGGTACTCTCCGGCAACAGAAACTTCGAAGGCCGCATCAACCCGCTCACCCGTTTCAATTACCTCATGTCGCCGCCTCTGGTGGTGGCCTATGCCCTGGCTGGAAGAATGGACATAGACCTGGACACCGAGCCGCTTGGCATTGGCAACGACGGCCCCGTGTTCCTGCGCGACATCTGGCCGTCTCCCAAAGAAGTTGAAGACACCATTCTGTCCAGCGTCAAGCGCGAGCAGTTCACAAAGCAGTATGCCGACGTCTTCAAGGGTGACAACCACTGGCAGGCCATTGAGGTGCCCACCGGCAACCAGTACTCCTGGGATGCGAAGAGCACCTATGTGAAGAACCCGCCCTATTTCGACGGCATGACCATGTCACCGCCGGGCGTAACAGCCATCACCGGTGCCAGGCTGCTGGGCCTGTTCGGCGATTCCATCACCACCGACCACATCTCTCCGGCCGGTTCCATTGCTGCCGCCAGCCCCGCTGGGCAGTACCTCCAGTCACTCGGCGTTGAGCGGCGTGACTTCAACTCCTACGGCTCACGTCGCGGTAATCACGAGGTGATGATGCGCGGCACCTTTGCCAACATACGTCTAAAGAACGAGCTGACTGGCGGCAAGGAAGGCTGGTGGACCGCCACTGAGCAGGGCGGCCAGGCAAGGCCCATATTTGACGTGGCCATGGAGCGCATTGCAGCCGGCATCCCGCAGGTGGTCATCGCCGGCAAGGAGTACGGTACAGGCTCCTCACGCGACTGGGCTGCCAAAGGCACCATGCTGCTGGGCGTAAAGGCCGTCATCGCCGAAAGCTTCGAGCGCATCCACCGCTCCAACCTGGTTGGAATGGGCGTGCTGCCGCTTGAATTCGTAAACGGCGAAAGCCGCAAGACCTTTGGTCTTACCGGTTTCGAGACCTACGACATTCTGGGCCTTGATGACTCTCTCGCACCACACGGAGCACTCAAGGTCAGGGCCATAGCGGCCGATGGCAGTGTGAAAGAATTTGGTGTACGCTGCCGAATTGATACGCCTGAGGAAATGCGTTACTACAGGCATGGCGGAATCCTGCAGTACGTACTGCGCGGCCTGATGAACGCAAGCCAGGCCTGAAAACAAGGCCACCCGGACCGACAATCGTCGATCCGGGTGGCACCCTCTGTTCGCCCCCTCCACGAAGCGACCAGAACCCCTCCCCTTCACATTGCGAAACCTGTCATTGACCTGCCTGTCTATTAGACGCTGTTACTGCAAAAACGTTCCCTGCTGAAACACTGGAAGAACCCCTTCTTCCCCAAACCCTCCGACCTGTTCAATTGCATGCTTCGTGCCAAAGCCTCTGCACCTGTTTTCGCTTGAAAATCGGGCCTTTTTGAGATCGGATACTGCGCGACTGTCCACTTTGGAGGCCAGTTGCCGTCCGGAGCGGGTGACATGAACCCCTTCGATTACTCTTGTAGTATCAATACTGCCGTGCGTCGACGGCGCGCGTGGAACCGGCTCACAGTACTCCAGCCGCTCCGCGTTCCGCCGAAGCACAATTTCGGGCCTCAGTCCGCCCCGGTTCTATCAGCAAATCCGTTACAGGGAGCAGCAAATGTTCAAGAGTTCCCACCTGGCAAATCTCATGCTGGCGATAGCCTTTATTGCCGTACCCGCCGTAGCCAGCACACAGGCCGCGAAGGGCACACCAGCCGCCAGCACGCTCAAAGTGGGCGATTTGGCCCCCGACTTCAGCATCACAACCGTCACCTCCAATGGCGTTACACCCGCTCCATTCAAGCTCTCCGAGCACAGGGGCGAAACAGTGGTTCTGGCCTTCTTCCCCAAAGCCCGCACGGCCGGCTGCACGGTGCAGATGGAGTCCTACCGCGATCGTTACCGGGAACTCTTCCGGAATGGCGAGAAAGTCACTCTTCTTGCCATCAGCGTTGATCCCGACACAGCGCTCATCTCATGGGCAAAAGATGCCAGGTTTCAGTTCCGTTTCGGCACGGACATGGACCGTGCGGTGGGCAAGATCTATGCAGCCAGCAATGGCGAGGGCTTTCACAAGCGCTTTCTTTATGTGATTGACCCTCAAGGCCGCATCTCCTGGCTCGCCACACCCTTCAACCAAATGTCGGCCGACGCTTATACCGACCTCGGCAAGGCAGTCGCAGACGCAGCCGCAGACGCCGCACATCGCAATTGACCTCTCAGCAGGCAGCAACCCCCGACGCCATACTCACAGGGCTCTACGAGGCTGCTGTCCGGGGCGTAAACCCCTTCTTCCGAACAAGGGAAGCGGTGAAGGAGTGGCTCTCATCACATGCTCAAAGCGGCGGTGAGCTTCACATTTTTGCTCTCGGCAAGGCCGCCTGGGCCATGGCGGCCGGCTCCGGTGCCGCGGTGTCAGCGCTGCATCAGTCCGTCACTGGCGGGGTCATAGTCTCGCATTTCCTGCCAGACAACGACTTTGAGCTGCGCGAATTCATACCGCCCCCCCTCAGGCACTGCGTGGGCGACCATCCCGTACCGGGCCCCAGCTCACTGGAAGCGGCTGAACAGATGGATGCCGCCATTCAGGACATCGCGCCTGGGGCGCTTGTCCTGGTACTGCTGTCCGGCGGTACCACAGCGCTCACCGCGGCGCCCATTACGGCCCTGGCCCAGAGCGTTGGTGACACGGGACGGGCCCAGGCGCACATCGCCAATCTGGCGGAAACGCTACTGGAGGGTGGGCTCGCCATTCACGAAATGAATGCCATACGCCGCCGCGTTTTGCGCTTTGGCGCCGGACGGTTGGCAACGGCTCTTGCAAGGCGTGGCGTTAGACGCGTGGGCGTTTTTGCCATCAGCGATGTCATAGGCGACGACCCCGCCGTGATCGGTTCAGGGCCTTGCACGCCTGACCCGCTCGACGACACGCATTTTCTGGCTCTGCTTGACGCTCACAACCTCCGTGGCCGCCTGGAGCACACGATGGAGCAGATACTGGGGATCAGTGGCAACGGAGGCCCTCTGCCAGTGCCCTCAGCCACTGATCCCGCATTCAATATGGTCGACTACAGCATCGTTGCCGGTAACGGCGACGCCTTGAGGGCTATGGCAGAATCGGCACGCGACATGGGGATCGGTTCAGTTTCCACCGACTTCCCGCCGCTTGAAGGTGATGCCCAGGCTCTTGGCGAGCAACTCGTGGAGGAAGCGCTCAACCGGGTTCAGCCGGCTCCTTCACCGGCAGACCTTACCCCCGCACAGGCGGCCCTGTCGAAATACCACGTGTCACTTCTGGGTGGAGAGCCCGTGGTGAACCTTGAGGCCACTACCGAACGCGCGATGGCTCTGGCTGAGGAAGATGACGCGCGTCACGTGACAAGCAACATGATGCACGGCACAAGGCAGACTCAACTGATGGCCGACGAGCCCATGAGGGGTGGCAGAATGCAGGTTCTCGCCCTCAGCGCTGCCCTCGCGATTGAAGCAGCGGTTGCGCGCGACCATCCTCTGGCTGCCGGAATCACCATCCTGGCAGCGGGTACAGATGGCCGCGACGGGCCCACTGACGCCGCCGGTGCCATAGTGAACGCAGCTGTGCCGTATCTGGCACGGCGTGCCGGGCGCATCCCCGAGTCAGATCTGGAAACCGGTCGAAGCTGGTTCTCACTGAACGCCGCCAGAGCACTGCTGCGCACTGGGCCCACGGGCACCAACGTCATGGATGTGGTTGCAATACTCTCGCGACGGCCCCATTAAACCCAGGTCATTACATTTGACGATGCCGTCGCGTTTGTACTGACATCACCGACGGACGCCCAGTGTCGCCGTGTGAGCGATCAGAGAACTATTTTGCGGCCAATCCGTAAGGTCGCTGCCAGACCGTTGGTCTTTTGCCTGCCGGCCTGGCTTCGTCAACACTTCAACGCGCCGCCGATGCCAGTACGACACCCGCTCCGACCGCCCATGTCGACAGCGCAAGAATACGCGACTCTGCAGGATGGCAACAGCGAGGTGCAGGAGACTTCAGCCCCGGGTTCTACGGCTTCTGTCGCTCTCCCGGCTGCCACAGCCATGGCCAGAGCAGAAGACGCCGCCTACCGCCGGCGTCCACGTCAAACCCGCGGCCAGCGGCGTGTAACGCTTCTGCTCGATGCTGCGGCCGCAGTGATTGCACGCTCGGGGCTTCAGGCCGCAACCGCTGAGGCCATTGCCGCCGAGGCGCACACTGCCAAGGGATCACTGTATCAGTTCTTCCCGAACCGCGACGCCGTTCTGGCCGCCCTCGCCATGCGCTACGCCGAGGAAATGCGCGCCATATACGAACGCGCACTCCCGCCAGACGCACACGCACTGCCATTGCCCGTGCTCATAGACCGCATTATCAAACCGCTGGCTGCGTTCCACGACCACAACCCGGCTTTCCGGCGAGTTTTCGCGCATCACGACCTGCCACACGACCTTGCGGCCACCTCACCAAGCCAGTTGCGGGTGCAGCTCTTCGAGTCTTTCGTTGAGCGCTTCGAGAGCGTCTTTGCGGCACGAAACCCCGGCCTTCAGGCACGTGAATGCAGGCGCATTGCGCTCATCACGGCCACGGTTGGCCAGAGTGTTCTCGCACGTCGTGCACGGGCCGTTCCATCGGAAAAGAGACCTATTCTGGATGAACTCAGGCAACTGCTTCAGCTCTACCTTTCCCCCGTGCTCGACCCCGAATCACCCAAGCGCCAGCGCGGCGCGCATACGTCAGCAAAAAGAAAAGGCACAGATCCCGCATCATGACACAGAGTCATTGCAAGGGCTTCTTCAGCTTGTGAGCTTTCATACATGAAGAACATCGTCACAATCGGTCTCGTGCAGGACACAGCTTCTGATGATCTCACGGCAAACCTCACACGTGCCCATGGCCGCGTGCGTGAAGCCGCAGCCGCCGGCGCACAGATCATCTGCCTGCAGGAACTCTTCAACGCACCCTACTTCTGCAAGTCGGTGCGCCCGGAACGATTTGACATAGCAGAACCCGTGAGCGGACCGGTTGTGCAATCACTGCAGAAGCTCGCCTCTGAGCTGGAAGTTGTGATCATCGTGCCGTTCTACGAGCGCGAAGCTCCGGGCCTCTACCGCAACTCGGCTGCCGTCATCGACGCAGATGGAAGCCTCCTGGGTGTGTACAGAAAAATGCACATCCCGCACGATCCATTGTTCGAAGAGAAGTACTACTTCGCGCCGGGTGATCTCGCTCCCGATCAGTTGCAGGATCGCCATCCCGGCATAAACGGATTCCGCATGTGGCGCACGCGCTATGCCGATATCGGTGTACTCATCTGCTGGGATCAGTGGTATCCGGAAGCCGCGCGCATTACTGCACTGCTTGGTGCCCAGATCATTTTCTACCCCACTGCCATAGGCTGGCACCCATCAGAGAAGGCAGAATTCGGAAACGCCCAGGCAGACGCATGGCGCACCGCTCAGCGCGCACATGCCATTGCCAACGGCGTGTTCGTGGCTGCACCCAACCGTGTGGGCTTTGAGTCCGAACCGGGCACCGATGGCATTGAATTCTTCGGCAAGTCTTTCGTCTGCGATCCGTTTGGGCGTTATCTCGCGGAAGCCGGCACCGAAGCCACCGTGCTCACTGCAAGCTGTGACCTCAATCTCATCGAAGACACACGCCGAAACTGGCCTTTCCTGCGCGATCGCCGCATCGATGCCTACGCTCCAATAACCCGGCGCTGGCTGGGATCAGCCGAGTGACAGACATGCAACATGGCCGGCTGAGGATGCCCGCCGAATGGGAGCCTCACGATGCCACCTGGATAGGATGGCCTCATCATGAACCCGATTGGCCCGGCAAACTTGCGCCCATTCCATGGGTGTATGCAGAAATCGTCCGCGTCCTCTCCGCGCACGAGCGAGTGGAAATTCTCTGCCACAACGAGGCCGTGAGGGAGCAGGCTGCTGACTGTCTGCAAAAGCACGCGGTGGACCCGCTCAATTACCGCTTGCATCTGCAGCCCAGCGACCGTGTGTGGCTCAGAGATTCGGGGCCCACCGCAGTACAACGGGCGGACGGCAGCGTGGCTTTGGTACACTGGGGCTTCAACGCCTGGGCCAAGTACGACAACTCGGCGCTCGACGCTCTGATTCCTGAAAA
>CAZWSJ010000044.1:0-13839 GCA_964636415.1 uncultured Gemmatimonas sp.
TCTCATAACCAAATGGCACCTTGCTTTGGCCCAGGCGCAGGCGCAGTTCATTGCGTAAGGGAGGCAAATCAAATGGTACAAACGACCACCCCCTTCCAAAAAAGCCCGAACCCCACACCGCTCTAAGGCAAAAACCCCAAAGCGCGAACGGGTAGTGGTCAAAACAAATGGTACAGATCCCGACCATTTGGGGTATGGTACCGCCTTCTACTTAAACGGTACCCGCCACCATACCGCCGGGGCCGCCTGCAAGGGCTGTTACACGCCCTTTGAACCGCCATTGAACCACCGCAGGCCCACGGTAGGCAAGGTGTAGCGATGATTGCGCCACCTGGCCAGGGATTGCCTGGCTACCCGCCCTAAGCCGCCTCGAACCGCGCCGGGTGGTCAAATCAAATGGTATAAATGAAGTGTTAAGGAATGGGGCTTTTGGGGCCTATGGGCATAGGTATGGGCATAGGTATTAGCCGTTGGGTACAACGGGTGATTATTGGAAGGCTACGGATGCTAATATGGGAGCTTCAGGGGGCTTTTTCCGTGCCGTTGGTGATCAGTAGCTCGGTGCGTCGGTTGCCGATGTTCTTCCGTTCGCCCAAGTCATGCACCTGGAGGCCGAGTTCCAGGGCAAGCCGCACCACCGCCGGGTGGTCGAACTCACTCATGGCAAAGCGCAATCCGCAGCCAGCCAGCAGGTGCATCAGGTCACGCATGTCCTGTTCGCTCCACTTGGCGGCCTCGCCGTAGTTGTTGTTGGTGCCCAGGTATGGCGGGTCGGCATACACAAATGCTTCTCGGCGCTCCGCCGGGCTGAGTGGTATCCGGCCCAGCATGGTGCGGAAGTCGCAGTTGGTGAACTCTACATCGTAAAGCGCCTCGCGGGTGGCTTGGATGCGGTCCTGAAGGTTGCGCTTCGTGTTCTTTAGGTTCAGCCGCAGCGTTTGCGGCTTGCCCATGTAGCCGTAATTGCTTTGGTACAGGAAGCGCACGGCCCGCCATACGGGGTGCGTGGGGGCGTTCTTCTTCCAATCGTTCCATAGGTCATCGTGGATGGGCGTTCCGGCCCAGGCTTCGGCCAGCTCGTGGTGTCGGTCCTGCACCACGCAGAACAGGTTGTACACCTCCCCGTCCAGGTCGTTCACAATGTTTCGCTGGGCTTTGGGCTTGGCGAAGAAGAGGCCACCGGCCCCGAAGAACGGTTCTATCCAGTGGCGGTGTGGTGGTATGAAGGGCAGGATGCGCTTGGCCATGCGCCGCTTGTTGCCCAGGCGGTTCAGTATCATGGGCCGCGAAGCAGCGGCCTCACCTTGGCCTTCGCCTCATTGGGCTTCCTTCCGGGGTGCACGCTTGGACCCACGCTTGGGGCCAGGCTTGGCGCGCTTCAGGTTGCCGCGCCGCGTCTTTAGTGGATGTGGCACGAACGGCACCCGGCGCAGTTCTATTTTGTAATCCGAGAAAACGCCGCCCTCCCAGCGCGAATAGATCCGCCAAGTTTCGTATGCCCTATGCCTTGCGCAGAATCCTCTCAGACTGCTGTATGCCTCCCATTTGTCCGTGTATTTCCATCGCACCATCACAACGCTTTTCCGCTCCATGGCCCTTGGTACGGCGGGCGTGGCGGGCGAGTTTCGGTTGCTCAGCGGCAGCGCCGCGCTTCTTCCAGTTCTCCGCGCAACGTGCGGGCCTCGTCCTTCGTCCTGGCGAGTTCATCCGCCACCGCACGGTAAAGCGCCTTGGCGTCCTCCAGTTCGCGCCGTACAGCTGCCAAATCTATGTCCTTGGCAGTAGGGGCCTCTTCATACCCTGCCTGCGCCAGTTCGCGGCCAATGCGCGGGGTGGCTGGTACCCAATAGCGACCATCGCAGCCCAGCAGTACCGCCGTGTAGCAGGGCTGGTTGGTGGCCCGTGCCTCGGCCAAGTAGATGCTGTTGAACCTGGCGATAAGGCCGCCGTTGAAAAGGCTTTGGAGTTGTTGCTTCGTCATGGTAGGGCGAAGCACGACCAATCATTCCGGACACGCAAGCGCTGGTGCGGCATTCCGGCTACAAAGGCAGCGAAACGGCTGCACTGGCAGGTTCCTTAACAAAATAGTCCGTGGTGCGTACAACGCACCTCATTCCATAGCCGGTGCCTGCCATGCTCGCCCGTGTGCACTATGGCCACACCACGCGCAGCACCGCTAACCTGCTTTCCGCCTGTGGCGTTGAGCTTCCCCTTTTTGGGTGGCTTCAATCGAGGTGATTCTTTCCAGTAAGGCACTGATTTCGCCTCGGGTCACGAACTCGTGGTTCTTTGCTATCGTCGTTCGAGCTTCCAGTTCCTTACTCCCTACTCCAGTAATGAGCCAGTGTAGATTCAGGGATGCAAAAACTCTGGCAAGATCTTCAAGCATTGCAAAGCTGGGTTTGCTTGTGCCATTGAGTACGAGCCTAACCCGCTCGGAGCCGCTATAGCCAAGGGCCTTGGCCAATTGCGGAGCATTGCTGATGTTATTCATCCGCATGGCTTCAACGAGTCGCTGTTGAAAACTACTCATGCCAGTATACTTGCATAATGTGCCAGTCTTCTTGTATGTTTGCTCCCGCAATGGGAACCACGAAAGTAGAACAAGGCGGAAATCGGCCAAATGCGGCCATGCGCGCCCGCATCCTGAGCGGCCTGCGCAAAGGCGACCAGGCGCGCATCGCCGAGGCGGTGGGTACGGTGCCGGAGTACGTGAAGCAGGTGATGCGCTACCGGCCAAACGCCAATAGCGCACTGGCCCGCAGGATATGGCTTGCTGCCGACCGCATTCTTCAGGATCGTTCACGCCTAAATGACGAGATGCGCGGATGACCATTCGCGACGGCATAGTCCTCCTGGAGTTCGCCGAACTGGTGAATGACATGTGCCTAACCAAGGCGGCTTTCGACCAGGCTGTGCGCGACGAACGCATCAATCGCGTGCAGAAGGCTTGCCCAGGCCAGCCTGCCCTCATCGAATGGCAGTCCCTGCCCGCCAAGTACAAGGAGCTGGTTCGCCACCACCTCAAAGGCGACCCCGAAGTCCTCGCCCGCGCGCAAATGGTGGAGGACCACCTGCAAGTGATCCCCGCCGACAGCGACTACCTCCTCCACTTCAAGGCCGAGAACGGCTACCACCTTACGCCGGACAACCGCCAGCGCCTGGTGTTGGCCTGTAAGATAGTGGCCCTGCTGGCCGAAGCCGATGCCGTGATGCGCGAGGGCGGCACGGAGGCCGTGGTGGCCACCTACGGCCTCACCGCCATGGCGCTGAAGGATGCCGTGTGCAACTACGTGAAGGCAAACCGCGCCAGCCTGCCGAAGAAGTTCCCGGCCACCATGAGCCGCTTGGAGCGGCGCAAGCGCGAGTATATCGCCGCCGTGCGTAAAGGTGAACCCGGCGCAAGCGCGCTGATCCACGGCAACGCGGGCAACCACGCCGCCGCCAAGGTGGCCGACCCCCTGCGGCGCGCGGTACTGCTGCGCGTGGTAAGTCGCCCGCAGAACTACGGCAAGCGCCGCAACGCCAGCGACTACAACCTGATCGCCGAAAAGCAGCAGTGGCCCACTATCACCGCCAACACGGTAGCCAACTTCCTGAAGGACGGCAAGAACGGGCGCACAGCCACCATCTATGCCCAGGGCGGCGCGGCCTACCACAACAAGTACAACATCGTGGTGCGCCGCAGCAAGCCCACGCAGCCCACCTATCTGTGGGTGCATGATGCTACCGACTACGAGCGCCTTTACCAGCAGGAGGTGGGCGGAAAGCGCACCTACCACCACCGGAAAAAGGTGTGCGTAGTGGTGGACCCCTTCAGCGGCTACCCGGTAGGCTACGCCATCGGCGAAACCGACACCGTGGAACTGACGCAGGAAGCCTTCCGCAACGCCGTGCGCCACATCAAGGAGCTGTGCGGCCACTACGCGCTGCCCTGGCAGGTGCAGAGCGACCGCATGGGCTGGAAGGCGCTGGGTGACTGGTACAAGGGCATGAATATCAAATACACGCCCGCCCGCCGCAAGAACGCCCGCTCCAAGATCATCGAGCCGTGGTTCGCCCAGCACAACGACCACTACGCCAACACGGGCAACAACTGGAGTGGTCACAACGTGACCGCCAAGCTCACCAACCAGCCCAACCCCGACGCGCTGGACGCGCACAAGAAGGACTTCCCCAACGAGGCCACGGTGATCGATCAGATACACGCGGACTTCGCCCGGCACCGCGCCGCCAAGGTGGAAGCCTTCCGCCAGGCGTTGGTCTCCATGCCTGCGGGTGAGCTGCGCATCCAGGACCGCGCCACCTTCCTCGCGCAGCTTGGCATCCGCCATGAGTGGACCAACGAACTCACCAACCTCGGCCTGGTGCCGACCCTCCTGGGCGAGGAGCGCACCTATCAGATGCTGGAGCGCGGCTTCCAGGACTGCATCGGCACCAGCTTCCAAGTGGTGTACGATCCCGCCGACCTCGGCGATGTGCTGGCCGTGGACCCCAACGACGCGAAGCGCAGCTTCTTAGTGCCTGCCGTTGAGCGCGTGCCCATGGCCCTGCGCGACCACAGCGCCGAAAGCCGCCGCCAACTGGCGGGCATCGAAGCCTTCAAGACCGACTTGAGCCAGGAGGCCATAGACGAGGTGCTGAACGACGAGAGCAAGCTCCGCATGCTGGCCGAAAGCCTGATGGCCGACGCGGTGCTGAAGCTGAACAAGCACGGCCACCTGCCCACGGATGACGGCCCGGCCAACGCCACCAGTCCGGAAGAGGAGGTGGTGCGCAAGAACTACATCACCCAGGGCGGCAGCCACAAGGCCGCACTGTCCACCGCAGCCGCCGAGGCCCAACGCCGCGCCAACATAGAGCGATGGGCCGAGGACAACTTCTAAACCTCCAACAAGATGAAAGCCGACAACCCATTCAATCCAAGCAAGAGCAGCCGGATCAGCGTGAGCTACCACGGCCTGCCCAAGTACCTGAAGAGCGAGGCCGTGAAACGCGCCGAGGCTGGCCTGGGCCTCACCCTGCGCGACCTGATGGACGGCAGGGCCGAGTTCCTGCTGAGCGAGTACCAGGACTTCGTGGGAAGGACCATTGTGGAGGTAACGCGCACAAGCATCGCCTGAGCCATGAGCACCAAGCTGAGCAAGGAACACAAGGAAGGCATCCGCAAGAAGCTGCTGGCGGCGTTCGCCAACAGCGGCTTCCCCAGCCGGGCCAAGTACGCCGTGAGCATCGGCATCACCGGCAGCGACTTCAGCAACATCGAAAGCGGCAAGTGGCGCGCGAACGACCGCCTGCTGAGCGCGCAGAAATGGATGCGCATCGCGCGGGAAGTGGGCTACGAGTTCAACCAGCGCCAAAGCTGGCAGACCGCCGAAACCGTCACCTACCGAGCCATCCGTCGCCAGTTGGAAATGTGCGCCCACGATGGCCTATGTGCCATGTTCTGCGACGAGGCCGGGCTGGGCAAGACCCACGCCGTGCGCGAGTTCTGCAACAACACGCCGGATGCCTTCTACATCAACGGCGGCAGCCACCCGCGCAAGACGGCCTTCATCCGGGCCTTGGCCACGGCGGTGGGCATCAACCCCGACCGCAGCAAGCTGGAGGACGTGCTGTTAGACACCATGACCTACATCAAGTCGCTGCCGCGCCCCGTTCTGGTGATCGACGAGGCGGGCGACCTGGACAGCAGCACTTACCTGTTGTTGAAGCGCCTTTACAACGAGCTTGAATTCCAGTGCGGCATCTACATGGTGGGCGCACGTGGCCTGAAGAAGCGCATCGACAGCGCCGTGCGCAACCGCACCAACGGCTTCGAGGAGGTGTTCAGCCGCTTCGGCGGAAGGTTCACCACGGTGCTGCCGCAAGGCGCGAAGGAGCGCCTGGACTTCCTGCGCCAGGAGGCGCTGTTAGTGGCCGAGGCCAATGGCCTCACCGACAAGGAGCGCATCAACCGCATGCTCAGCCGCGACTTCGACCTGCGCACCGTGCGCCGCGAAGTCCTCAAATCCCGCAATGCAGCCTAACAATGAAGAACCAACTGATCCTCCGCAGCGAAGCCGCCCGCGCCGAACTGCAACGCAGCACCGGCCTGGACGACCTGAGCTATCACCTGATGGTGCTGGAAGCCGGGTGCGCCTGCCTTGACCAGACGCTTCGCCCCGTGAACGCCTCCGTAGGTGCCGAAGCTGTGCAAGCTTACCGCACGCACCTGTACACGCAAGGCTGGTGGGTCTGGTTCGAGCTCTTTTGGCGCAGCTTCGAGGTGCGCATTTGGGCCGAATGGAGCGGGCCGGAAAGCCTGGTACCGCGCCAAAGCGATGCCTGGCGGCGGGCCGAACTGATCAAGGAAGCCAGCACGCTCTATTTCACGAGCTATTACCAGCACGGGTTCGACCAATGGCTGAAGTACCTGGAGGAAAAGGGCCAGCTCGCCATCCCGATGCCGAAAGCAAAGCACACTGCACCCCAACACCAAGCACAATGAAGGACATCAAGAACATGAGCGCGGCGGAGCTGCGCCGTCTGGCCAAGGAGGCCACCACCAAGGAACGCGCCGAGAACGAGGCCAAGCGCAAGGAGTATGACAAGCTGCGCGACACCTACATCGACACCGTATTCGGTAAGATGGAGGAGCTGAGCGCGCAGCTCAGCGCTTTCAAGGATGAAAGCGTGAAGCTCGGCCTGGAGCTGCACGCTAAGATGTACGAAGCATACGGGCGCGAGCCGAAGGACGGCATCGACAGCTACACCCTCACCAGCGCCGACGGCGCGAGCAAGGTGGTGATCGAGCGGCAATGGCGCTGCGAGTACGACGAGACCGCCGAGGTGGCCATCGCCAAGATAAAAGAGGTGCTGCGCGACAAGTTCGCCCAGCGCAACCAGGCCATGTACAGCATGCTGGAGCGCGTGCTGCTGCGCAACAACAAAGGCGATTATGACGAACGCTTGGTGGCCAAGCTGCGCGCCGAGGAAGCGAAGGTGAACGACCCGCGCTTCGGCGAAGCCCTCAGCATGCTGGCCAAGGCTTACAAGCCCATCAGCAGCCAAACCTACATCCGCGCCTACCGCAAGGGAGCCACGGGCAAGTGGGAGGACATCACGATGAATTGGAGCCGCATGTAAATGCGGTACGGCGGGTCGGCAGCGGTTTGGAGAGTGCCGCTGGCTGGAGAATGGAGGGTTCGATTCCCTCTCCGACCCCACAACGGTAGCACCAATCACCAATCACCAGCATCATGCCCCTCACCGAGATTGACCGCATCCGCATCCATGACGACCTGGACCAGCTCCAGGAGCTGGTAGAGCGCAAGCAGTACCTGTGGGAGACGGACACCCGCACGGACGTGCGGCAGGAGCTGGAAGTGGAGATAGCAGACCACCAGGCGCGCATCGCTGCGCTGCAACAACAGCTCGCCCAATGAACGCCGAAGCAACCACCCAAAAGCAATACCTGGCCGCGTTGGTGCAATTCGCCACCGTGCGTCCGTTGGTGGGACGGCATAGTATCGGCAACCTGGTGATCGACATCACCATGAACACCTGGTGCGTGCGGGCCGAGGACGGACGGGGGGGCTTCCGGGCTGAAGGCAGACATAAGAGCGCCGTAAAGGCAAGGGAGAAGGTGGCTAAGGTGGTCGAGGAGTACGCCCATTTATACCACCGCTTCTGATGGACTGGCGCGAATACATCCAGGAGCAGGAGCACTTCGCCGAGCCGCAGCGCGGCCATTTGGCGGCGCTGGTGGCAGCGATGCAGGCACGGCCTGGCGCAACGCGCCCGGATGTCGAACTGCGCCGTCAAGAGGAAGAAGCCGTCAACGCGGCCTCGGCGGCCTCGCGCCAAGTGAAGCATGCCGAGGTTGCTCAGATGAGCTTCGGGGAATACCTGGTCTTCAGAAATCGCAGCGAAAATGAAGCCGCCCACTCTTTTTGACCCCGCCTACGACGTGGCCGTGCGCGACATGATCGCGGAGCTCCGCACGTTGTTCGCCACCAGCACCGATGCCCACGAGCGCCGCGAGCTGCGCTTGGCCATCCGTAGCTGGGAGGCGGTACTTGTTGAGCCGATGCCGTGCTGCCCGCCCCCGCACAAGCCCAAGCGCCGCCGCGCGCCAAATGACCGCCGGAAATGAGCAGCTACGCACACTTCTTCATGCTTTTCAACCAGGCCCGCCGCAGCGGCGTGATGCCCTACGCCGACCACCACGAGCTGGTGGGCGATGCCACCCAGGGCCGCACCGCCAGCCTGCGCGACCTCAGCCCCAAGGAGCTGCGCGCCCTGGAGCAGCGCATCCTGGAGCTGGTGGACCCGGCGGAGGCCAGCCTGCAACGGCAGCGCCGCAAGGTCATTGCCATCCTGGCCGGCCGGGGCTGCATTACCCCGCAAGGCACGCCGGACATGGCGCACATCCACGCTTGGGTGGAGCGCTACGGCTACCTGCACAAGCCCATGAACGACTACACCAACAAGGAGATGCCGCGCTTGGTCACCCAAGCCGAGGCCATTGTGGCCAGCGACCTCAAAGCCATCCGCAATGCCTGAACACGTGCGCTTCAATGTGGATGCCCACCAGCTGCGCATCGTGGTGGGCGTGATGCAGAGCTACCTCGCCGAACCGGCCCGTGGAGAGTTGCATAACTTCCTCCATAGCATCATCGCTCAGCAGTGCGTCACCCTGGAGCGCAAGCTGCTGCTCCGGCGGCTGGAATACCGGCTGAGCATGCCGGTACATTTCGCACTCGCCTTCCGCAGGATGGTGGGTGCCGGTATCGCGGTACTGCCGGAGGCTGGCAGCACGGAAATGCGCCTGCTGATGGCGGAGGTCGATCCGAAGCTTACCAAATACACCCACGTGCAATGAAGATGACCGACCATTACCCACCCATCACCACGCGCCTAAGCAGTGGCACCTACCTCGCCAAGTGTGCCGGGTGGACCTGCTCCAGTACTGCGTCACACGAAACGGCTGCGGGCAACCTGGTGCGTAAGTACCTGGGCGAAGGCTTTGTCGCGGTCATTGACCCCGCACTGAAGGCATTAGCGGCCAAAGCCGGGGTCGGGAAAGGACGGCATGATTGGGAATGGGAGGTGTTCCGCATTGAAAGCATCTGACCCATGATAATCAAAACGAAGGTCTACACAAACGGATGCCGATGGAGGGATGTCGGAAACACGAGCTACAAGGTCACAGACATCACCGCGACATACTCCTTCTGCGGCATAATACTCAGGGTTGTCCACATCTGCGACGTGAGGCCCAGTGTAGTGAGGGAGATGTTTCCTCGGCATACAATCGACTTCAAAAACTGACCCCATGCGCTACCTCATCCGCTCCAAACGCACCGGCACCGAGCTTACCCTCGGCTACGACGATCGCGGCCTGCTCTGTGAGCTGCTCATTGAGAACGCCGCCGATGCCAAGGGCGTGGAGTGGCTGCTCGCCCATGCGCCGGTGCACGAGGCCGAGGTGATCTCGGCCTTCACCGGCATCCCGGAGGTCACCGTGCGCACCCTGGGTGTGGACTTCGCTCAGTTTTGGCGGGCCTACCCCCGCAAGGAGGGCAAGAAGGAAGCCGAGCGCGTGTGGAACGCCGCCACCCTGGCCAAGCGCCAGCTCGCCTACGACCACATCCAGCGCTACCGCGACATCACCAACGCCAACGGGGTGGCGTACCTGTACCCCGCCACTTACCTCCGGGCCGAACGCTGGCTCGATAATGTCTGAATCCATGGCAAGAAGAACGTACAACGACGTGGTCAACGAACTGCGGGACCTCGTTTCCGACCTCGAACGATTCGATGCGGACGATAACGACGAGATCGTGGTCATAGATGGCGCGGTCGTTGAGTGCCTTCAGCTTGGCCTGCCGCACCTGGAGGACAAGTACGGCAAAAGCAGCATTGAAGCGTTTACGGTGCGCAACATCATTGCCGATCACGAATAGCAGGCTCTTTCACGTCCGTCTGTAACACAACAATGACCGAGGAGCAGATCAGCGAGGTGCTCGTCCATCCCCGCGTTCAGCGGATGATCCGCCGCATTGCGCAGGAAGAGGCGAGAAGGGCCATTCTGACGAAGGATGAGCCGCAAGCCCCGCGCGACCATGTGTCTATTCAAAAGGCGGCCGAACTGCTGGGGTACGCCGAGCAGACCATCCGGGCCTACAAGAGCCAGGCTAAGCTGCGGGGGCATCGCGGATGGGTCTCCATCCAAAGCATCGAAATCCTGAAGCGCAAAACAGGCCGATGAACCAGGTGGTCACCTTCTTCATCCTGCTCCTGTTCTGGCTCCTTTTGCCCGACGAAGAGCGATGAACCTGTTGTGCCTCGCCTTCGGCCACCAATGGCGGTGGATGCGCTGTGAACGCTGCGGCGAATGGCGCACACGGCCCAGCGCCGTGGCCATGCCCAAGCCCACCCGCCGGGTACATGCCCTCAAGTGCTGGCCGGAATACTACCGCGCCGTGGCCGCCGGTGAAAAGACCTTCGAGCTGCGGCAGAACGACCGCGACTTCCGCGTGGGCGACCACCTGATCCTTTGCGCCTACGACCCCATGGAGCAGCGCTACCTCGGCCCGCGCACCACCTGCATCATCACCTACGTGCTGCCCGGCGGCAGCTTCGGCCTCTCGGAAGGGTGGTGCATCCTGGCCATTAAGCCTCTTTCCAGCACCAAAGCGGCGGGTGCTTTACATTGATCGCCGTTTGATCATCACTAAACCCTCAATCGAATGAAGAAGAAAGTACAGATTATGTCCGTTGTCATCGCGGCAGCCATGCTTAGCTCCTGCGGCATGGTGCAGCCGGTGGCAGCAACCAGCCATCCCATTGGCCCCAAGACCGGATACGCCAAAGCCACTACGGTCCTGGGTGTTTTTCACATCAAGGGCGATGCGGGCATCTTGAAAGCGTGCCGCAACGGTGGCATCACCGAGATCAGCACCGTGGAGAAGAGCTACGCCAACTACTTCTTTTGGCAACGCACCATCTGCATTGTGAACGGGAAGTAGAGCCGCGCCACCGAAGAGAAGAGGCCCGCCACGTGCGGGCCTTTTTTATGCCTGCGCGGTTTCGTTTGTTGATTCGCGGAAGGGCTGTAATTAGGCAGAGGGCGGCATGCAGCCGTTCTTTGGCCCCCATGGCAGAGCTGCGCGACCAAGCCGCCGTGGACTTCCTCCACGCCCACCGCGATGCCATCGCATGGGCCATCAACGCGGCCTGCGTGCCGCAGCGCCACCGGGATGATGTTCGCCAGGATGTTGCAGTGCGCATCATTCAGCGCTTTCGGAACAAGGGGCCGCTGGCTCCTGGCGGCCACGCCAGCTTCGCCATCACCGTAACGCGCCACGCCTGCATCGACTTCTTCCGGCGCACAGGCAGGGAGTGCCCTGCCGCTGACCCGGCGGTGTATGACCGCTTGCCCGACGATGCCCCGCCACCTTACTTGCGCATGGACCGGCTGCAAGCGAACGAACGCCTGCACCTGGCCATCGCCAGCCTTACCCCGCTGAAGCGCCACGTGGTGCGGCAGGTGCTGGCCGGCCGCAGCTTGGTGGACATCGCCAACGAGCTGGAGCGCAGCCATGGCAGCGTGAAGGTGCTGCACCACCGCGCCGTTGTTGACCTTAAAAAGGCATTGAAATGCCGGTGAAAAAGGCTGCAAGCTGGCCGGACGTGCTGGCCCTGTGGATGGCCCTGCTGGGCTTCGCTGCGGGCATCATGCTGCTGGTATTGTGCGGCTGCGGCGCAGCGTGAACAAGATGGCAAGAGACCCTGAACTCATCAAACTGCGCGACCGGCGCATCCGTGAGGTGTTTGAGCGCATGCGCAGCAAGCGCGTGGCGGGCAAGCGCGTGTACACCACCGAGTACATCCTCCACCACATCAGCACCGAACATGTGTTCGTGAGCACCAAGGTGGTGGAGCGCGTGGTGTACGGGAAAGGTTGAGCAATTTTTCGGCAATTTTTTGGCAATTGTCCTACATTTGCCCAACCATGACACGCCGCGAAGAGGTCTTCATGTTGTTCATGACCGGTGTGCTGCTGGCCTTCGGCTTCAACAGCCAGGCACGCAGCCTGCGCCATGCGGGCACGGCCAGGCAGGAGCAGGACCAGGCCGCACGGGAGCTTCACAATTATTGGCGGGAAGTGGGCGGTTTCATCAATGCCGCCATGCAAGAGCATGCCGCCAAGCAGCAAGGGACACCGGCAGCCCGTTAAGGCCCAAGGAGCAATGCGGGTGCAGCAGGCTTCGCACCTGCACGTAGGCCCCATACCGGATGCCGGGCAGCTTGAGCGCTACGAAGCGGTGGTGAATGGCGCGGCGGACCGCATCATCGGCATGGCCGAGGTGCAGCAGAAGCACATGCACAGGCGCGAAATGCGGGACCAACGGATCGTGGTGGCTGGCATGGTGTTCGCCCTGCTGATCGCCATGGCAGTGATCGGCGTAGCCTATTACATGGTGGCCACACAGACCGGGCAAATAGGCCAGGTGTTGTGGCCGTTGGCCACCGTGGCATCCGTGGCCATAGGTGGGCGGGCCATCTTGCGCCGGAACAGCAACCGGGCCACGCGCGTGCTTTAACTACTACGGTTCCACCACCGGCACCAACGGCGGCTCCGCCCAGTCCCACTGTGGCGCGGCCCCATTGTCAATGATCACGCACCTGTACGTTTGCCGGTAGAAGTAGCAGAAGGGCGGTGCCTCCGCCCGGCTCAGCTCCGTGCGTGTGAGCGGCATGAAGTGCGCGCCCTGGGCACTGTGCAGCGTGGCGTGCAACTGGCGCAGCAGGCCTACAAACTCCAAGGCGCGGCGCTGGCCCAAGCTGCGGTCGTCGGTATCCTGCACCGTTTCATGCAGTAGGTACACGCCGATGTCCATGGTGAGCTGCTGCGCTTGGTCGCCTAAGTCCTGCACCACGGCGGCGCGGAACTCCAGGAACACCGCCGGTGCGCGGAAGGGCGTCCAATTGCCATCGCTGCCGATGAACTGCTCCTGCCCGTAGTAGAGGTCCACATGCTTGATGGCGGGCACCTTGGCGCGAATGAGCGTGCATAGCTCTTTGTAAGCCGCGCCCCAGTCCTGGGTTAGCGGGTCCAGGTTCTGGTCAGCGGGCAGGTAGGGTACTTCGATGGGCATTTGGCGCTATTTGGCAAGCGAATCAACGATCGCTTGCAGAATGATTTTGCGAGCCTCCATCCGCAGCTCGTGGCTATCCCCCATGAATTGCCGTTTGGGGATGGTGGTGTTCACCCTACGACTGAATGGCTCCACCTTCACGATCTTGCCCTTGCGGGTGCGGCGGGTATGCGCCCGCACCCGGAATGTCCCTCGGATGGTGCCGCCTTCATTGTGTATCTGGGCATAAGGCACGTGCGGCCCACCCGCTTGAACGGCGATGCGCCCCCAACTGGCCTGGCCCAATGGCCGCACGCTATTGATCAGCAGCGCCCTGTCCACCAAGGTAAGGCGGTCTGCCTTCTTGCCCAAGTGCATCGTCTTGTAGGCAATGCGGGGCCTCCAGGGCTGCACGCCGTTATTGATGAAGCCCTGCGCCTTGAAGTTGGCACGGAACTGCCGCACAGCGGCGGCCTGTATCTTCACCGGCACCGGACGGGCCAGCGCCTTTTTAAGGCTCTCCACCCGCTGTTGGAAGTTGCGTATTCCCTTTACTGTCATATCTTTGTAGTGCCCGTCCGGGCGTGATGCTTTACAGCCGCG
This sequence comes from uncultured Gemmatimonas sp., assembly GCA_964636415.1. Classification (GTDB taxonomy): domain Bacteria; phylum Gemmatimonadota; class Gemmatimonadetes; order Gemmatimonadales; family Gemmatimonadaceae; genus Gemmatimonas. Next base: position 13,731 of record CAZWSJ010000044.1, read on the forward strand.
TAAGACCGTCTGTTATGTACCGGCATCAGTCATGGATGGGCATTTTCTTTATCGGGTAGCCGTTCCTGGTGTCCGGCTCCTTCGCCTTGGGATTGGTCACTTTCGCCGG
>CAZWSJ010000045.1:0-13729 GCA_964636415.1 uncultured Gemmatimonas sp.
GGCCAGGGAGAGCAGCGTTCTGCGGGACAGGAGATTCTTGTGAGTCATGCCATAAATGTCGGCATTTTGGGAGCTTCTGTCACTATGGGGCTGCTATTGTGTTGTTTCCGGGCGTGAGGATGGGCCGGGTTGCCGGGTTGCTGGGTGATGGGTGGTGCTGATGGTGTTGTTTACGGCCCGCGGTACTCGCAGCCTGAGGTGCATGTTTCCCTGACGATCACGGCGGAGAGGTTTGGGAGAGTGGGTTTGAGTTGTGTCCAGATCCAGATGGAGAGCTGTTCGCTGGTGGGGTTCTCGAGTCCGGGGATATCGTTGAGGAAGTGGTGATCGAGCTGGTCGTAGAGTGGTTGGAAGGCCTTTTTGATATCAGCGAAGTCCATGACCCATCCCAGTTCCTTATTGATGGGGGCTTTGACTCTGAGTTCCAGTTGGAATGAGTGTCCGTGGAGGCGTGCGCACTTGTGTCCCTTGGGGACATTTGGGAGTTGGTGTGCGGCTTCGATGGTGAAGCTTTTGAAGATTTCGACGGGGTTGGAAGTCATGCTTGAATGATAGCAGCGATTTGGCTAGCTGACGTACCATTTGATGGCTGTGAGTGTGGTGACGAATGCGAGCCATGTGGCGAGTATGAGGCTAGCGGTTCTGGTGCGGGGGATATTGCGGATGAGCATGGTGGCGCCGACAGTGAAGAGGGTGAGTCCATAGAGTCGGGCTATGTCGAGTCTTACGAGCAGTTGGTGGAGTGGCCGCTGCTCTTCTGGCGAGATCATCCAGGCGAAGTTGGAGAGGTTCTGTTGGGCGATGTCTGCGTCGATATCGAAGAACAACTGTCCTAGCAGAGCGGCTATGAGGAGCAGCAGGCGTGTAATGAAAGTGACGGAGAAGGCGAGGGTGAAGAGCTGTGCGAGGTCAAATCTGGCGCCACCGGCCCAGAGTACTGCTGCGACGATCAGTGTACCCGTGCTGACTTGTATGCCGACTATGGCCAGCTCCAGCAGGATGGTTCCTGCGATCTGGATGGGGAGTCGTCCGGTGCTGTAGTGGCTATAGAGCCATACGAGTTCGCATGCGGTTGCGAGCAGCCATGGAACCCAGGAATGGACCAGTCCCTTTTCCAGTGCGCTCAGTGCGCTGGGTGGTGTGAAGATCATGTCGAACATTGCATTGATGGATTTGTTGAAGCTGGGTGTTGTGGTATTTGCGGTGGTGGTTTGCATGATTTCAGGGCCGGTTGGAGGGGTTGTCGGTTGTGGTCATGCGGGGAGCTGAGCCACCCACCGTTGTGCCGTGGCGTTGGGTGGTGGGTGGCTCGGGTTTACTCAGAGGCTGTCAGCTATCACTGGGGCAGGAGCCGAGTGTGAGGAATCCGCAGCCGCCATGCACGAATGTGTGTGGGCAGACGCCGATGCTGAACAGTTCAACGGTGGCCTTGACGGTTTGGACGATCGTTTGGACAACGATTGGTGGAAGATCAGCTCCTCCTGCGTGTTGGCCTGCCACATCGGGCAGTGTTCCGATGTCGTTGATGGAGCCGGCGGGGTGGAGCGGGAGTGAGCTGAGTTCAGCGGGTGTGAGGCTATCGCGAAAGTGCGGGTCTTTCCAGGCGCGCACGGCCAGTTCTGCTGTCATGATGAGACTCCTGTTGTTTGGTATGGATCAACTGCGTGTTTAGAGCCGACGCGCAGTGTTGGTTATCGAGGGGTCGGCGCCCTCGGTTTGCGCACGCGTTTGGTGGTGCGCAGTTGCGTTGGAGTGTTGCCGCTGCGGGTGTTGGTACTGGAGCCTGTGTTGGAGCGGGTTCCGGTTTTGGAGTTGGTATTGCTGCGACTGTTCTTGTAGCGGGATATGATTTCGCCGGGTGGTCCCTGTGCTGCGACCTGTCCGTTCTTGAGTACGATGACCCAGTCGGTATCTGCGATTGCGGAGAGGCGGTGTGAGATTATGAGGCGAGTGCAGCCTAGTTGCCGGATGTTTTCATTGATCTGGCGTTCGGTATTGATATCGAGTTGGCTGGTGGCTTCGTCAAGAACCAGGAAATCGGGATTTCGGAGCAGGGCTCTGGCCAGTGCGAGTCTTTGTTTTTGTCCCCCTGAGAGTGCGCTGCCGCGGTCACCGATCTGGGTGTTGTAGCCGAGTGGCATTGCGAGGATGTCATTGTGGAGACATGCGAGTGAGCTGGCTTTGTGCATTGCCTCATCGCTGGCATTAGGTGTGCCGAGTGTGATATTGTCGCGTATGCTTCCGGAGAAGATGTCGAGTTCTTGGAGTACAGCGCCGGTTCGCAGTCTTGTTTCGCGGCTTGCGGTACCGTTTACGGGTGAGTTGTTGTAGAGGACCAGTCCCTGGGTTGGTTGCCAGAGGCCGAGTGCGAGCCTGGCGGCGGTGCTTTTACCGGAGCCGGTGGCGCCTATGATGCCGAGCGAGCGGCCATGGGGGATGTTGAAGGAGACATTTTCGAGAACGGGTGGTGTGGAAAGTGCGAAATGGAAGTGAACATTCCGGAACTCGATTTTTCGTCCCTGTGGTCTTGATTTGCGACTGGGAGCGCTTGTGATTGTGGTACTGGCGGTTTGCGCCTGGATGTTGGCATGGAAATCGGCCTGGATGTTCAGTCTGGGCAGTTCCGGTGTGGTGTCAATTACGTCCAGAATGCGTTCCATGTAGGCGTCAGCGAGTTGGAGTTGCTGTACCGACTGAATGAGTGACAGGACGGGTTGTGTGAATGATTGGACGAGGGTTGTTGCTGCGAGCATGAATCCAAGCGAAATGAGTCCGTGGTTTACCTCGTGCATTCCGATCAGGAGTGCGCCGACGGGTGTGAGCAGTCGGAGTCCGCCGAGTACTCCTTCGGTGGTGGCTCCGATGATGGCGAGTTTGAAGGTTGCCTTTTGCTGGCGTTGGAACGCTTTTTGCCATCGCAGGAAGAGCGGCAGTTCGGCGGCGGCGGCTTTGAGGTAGGTGATGTTATTGAGGATTTCCACCGTTTGGCCGTGCTCTTCTGATCGGGCGTCTATTGCGTGGCTGACCAGTTCACGTTGCTTGCCCAGTACTTGCCAGATGACGATGATCTGGGTGAGGGTTGAAGCGACCGCGAGGGCGGCCATGGTTGGTGACATCCACAAGAGGGCTGCGAGGAATCCCAGCGCCATTGGTGCGTCGAGGATTACCGCTACCAGTTGTGTAGTGAACAGTTCGCGTATGACCCCATTGCTATTGAGTCGGACGAGGAGGTCGCCGGTATTGTGCTGGAGGAAGAAGCGGTGTGGCAGTCGGAGGAGGTGTTCGAAGAAGCCCATGGTCATTTCCTGATCCACGAGCATTTGCAGCGATGCTATGCTGTAGCCGCGTCCCCATGAGATGCCGGCCCTTGTGATGGATATAGAGGCGAGTGCTGCGATAACGAGAATGGGTCCGGAGGATTGCCAGTCGAATCTGGAATCGACCAGCCACGCCGTTGCGGCGGGTACGATGAAGCCAAATCCTTGCAGCGCGAGTGACGCCAGCAGAGTGAGTGCGAGCAGGCGTTTGGCTTGTATAGGTGTGAAGAGCCAGGAGACGTAGCGTTGGTAGTGCGGTTTGGCGTTGAGTTTTCGTGGCTGAAAGTTGTGTGTGGGTGTGAACTCAACTGCCGTGCCGGTGAAGTTCTGGCGCAGGCTTTCGAGTGTGAGTTCTTGCCGTCCGATGGCGGGATCAACTATGCTTGCGTGTTGCGTGTTCAGTTTTTCGAGAATTACGAAGTGTTTACTGTTCCAATGCAGCAGCGCGGGCAGGCGCAGCGAGTGAGGCTGGCTTGGGTGTACCTGCTGAATTTTCCCACTCAGCCCTTCCTGGTGGGCGATGTGAATGAGTCCATTGATGGTCATGCCATCGCGACCGGTGTTTGCCCGTTCGCGCAGGTGTTGGACTGTGGTTTGGCGGCCGTGGTATGAGAGCAGCATTGCCAGGCATGCCGGACCGCATTCCGTTTCTGCGAGCTGGCGGATGAGTGGCAGGTGTTTGGGTCTGCTCATATGGCAACCGTCTCGGCCATGGTAAGGTCGAGCATATTGAGCACGGGTTCGCCGGAGAGTTGGAGCAGTGCGAGTCCGATTCCGGCGAGTCCGGTCATGAGTCCGGGTGTTTCCGTGCTGTTGGGTACTCCGGAGCGTGGCCCGCGGTGCTGGATGTCTGAGGTGAGTTTGCTGACGAGTGTGTGGCGGATTGAGTTTGACACCTTGGGATTTCCGGCGCGCCATGCCGCATCGAGAACCAGCAGATTGCCGCTCAGTCCGTGGCAGAGTGAGTCATTGTTGAGCATGCCGTGGGTGAGAGTCTGGCGGAGGGCTTCGTTGAGATCTTCCGTGAGTATGGCTTGGAACTCATGGTTGCTGGGCAGCATGGCAGCGGTGATTTCCAGCATTCGGAGTCTGGAGAGTGCAATGCCGGGTGTACCGTGACACCATGCGTGCATCTCGTTGTCGGATGTCTGGGCAGCATTTTGGTTCCGGGCTGTGCTGTCGATGATGCGGTAATCGAGCCAGCGCCGGTTGTTTTGCAGCATGAGTTGGTGTTCGTAGTGTACAGCTTGTTGTGCGGCGTTAAGGAAGTCTGCGTTATTGGTAAGTACGGCTGCCTTGAGGAGTGCCAGAGCTATGCCGGAGTTTCCGTGGGAGAAGCCGGAGAGTGGTTGAGATGCCTTGATGTTGCCGGTCCATGCGAGCCCGGTGTGGCTGTGGGTGGCTTTTGCAACGAGGTGTGAGGCGGCGTTGGTGAGGATGTGGTGGAGTAGGTGAGAGCTGTTAAAGTCTGGTGTGACCTTTGCAATTGTGGCGGCCACCAGAGCGAGTCCGGCAGATCCGGAGATGACATCGAAAGCTGAGTCATTCTCGATGTGCATGGCTGCCCGTTGGATGAGTTGTGAGGCCAGCTGCTGATAGCGTTTGTTTTTGCGAATGCGCGCTGCGTGTGTGAAGATCAGCGCGTTGCCTGCGAAGAGGCCATAGGCTCCGCCGAGGAAGGTGTTATCGGTTGGGGCATGGGTGGATTGGCTTTTTTGTTCCTCGTGGAGGAGTTTTTCGAGGGTATCGGCGCTGTTATCGAGCGCCAGTGTTGCCAGCGAAGCCATCTCATGGTTTTGCAGTGCCTGTGCGGCTTCGAGGAGAAAGAGGCCGATCCCTGGTCTTCCGCTATAGACATCTTCATTTGCGGGTTGGAGTACCCAGCGTTTGTCATTGACTGGGGCGAGGCCGAGCCAGCTTGCATTGTTTGTTGTAATGAATCCGATATCGCGAATTCGGTTTGCGATATTCAGGGCTTGCTGGAGCAGGGCTTCGCGGCTGGCGTTGGCGGGCTCGTATTGCCGGGTATTGCGGGCGGTTCCTGTGGCGGTTCCTGTGGCGGTGCTTGTGGCGGTGGCGTTGTGGGTTGCGGGCGTGAGTATTGACAGCGAAGCCTCGATGAGCCAGCATTGGCGCTCGCAGTCTTTGGTGCTCATGGCGGCGAGTTGCGAGTGTATATCAGCGAGTGGCGTGGAGTTGAAGACCGCCGGGATTTCCTGGCCGGTGGAGCTCCAGAGAGAGCATGAGGATGGCCTGGAGGTGAAATACGGTATGTCGCCCAGTCTCAGATCATGCAGCTCGTGCCGGATTACACTTTTCATCCATGGCCTGACATTGAGTGAGCGCCAGAGCACGTCGAAGTGAATGTCGCGATCAATGGCATCCCGGAGCATGTCCGGGTGAGTGGAGTCTCTCAGCAGAGTGGCGTAGGTGGCTGTATTTCTGAGGACAGCTCGGAACTCCACGTTGTTGAAGTTTTCGAAGAGACCGTTTGCCGTGGTGAGTTGGTCGCGGCTGTCGAGTATTGCTGCGTAGCCCTTGCGGAAGCCGTTGACTATATCCGTGGCGAAGCTTGCCGGGTTTGTTGAGCCATTGGCCGCAGGATCTTCTGAGCTGGAATTGAGAAATGGCCTGTTTTGACTTGCTGGCGTTTGTGCCTGGGTTTGTCCCAGGTGCATGGTGTCCTTGCCGAGGTCCTTGAATGCAGGCTGGAGGTCGGGCAGCAATTGGCCCTCCTCGCCGCTGAGTCCACTCATATCGATGGCATCACCGTTTTGGTTCATGTACGACCAACTGGGGAGGAGCCCGATGCGCATTACCGAACTTTGCCAGGCCGACTGGAGGTCATCGGGTGCTATGTTGGCGGTGAGCTCATTGGGTTGATCGGCAGGGCGTTGCGCATGGAAGAGTGCTTCGAGGTCAACGATGACGGGCGAGCTGCTTGATGCAATGATGTTCTCCATGTGCATGTCTGTGGCTTTGAGCGCATGGAGGAGTGACAGTTGCAGGCCAAGGCGCTGGTAGAAGCGGCTGATTTCTGCTGTTGAGTTGCAGGCCTGGTGTTCCACGAACCCGCTCCAGCCGTAGGTATCGCGGAGCAGGAGTGCAGGCTGAGCGGGTGCGGGTTCTCCGACCTTGTGATGGAGCCATGTGAGGCAGTGGTTCCATGCCTGGGCGTCCTGGAGGGAGCGTGGCTTGTAGACGAGCTTTCGCCCCGAGTTGAAGGTGAGGATTGCCACCTGTTGTCCGCCCCTGTGTGGGTCTCCCTGTCCGTTGTGGATATGTTGAAGCAGCCCGGGTGTGTGGCCGTGAAAAATGAACTCTGCTATTTCATCGTGGTCAGCGGCGAAGCGTGCAGTTATTTGTGTCCATTGCTGCAGCCATCTTTCTACCGACTGACTGATGATTCGCAGGAGGACAGGATATTCCTGAAAGATTGCGTTGCGCAGTTCATCGTTATTCAGTTGCTCAGTGAACGACTGATAGCGCTCACTGGCGGACTCTCCGCTGAGGCGGTTTTGCAGCCTCATTACGTTGAGTTCGAGTGTGAGCACCTTGATGGATGCGTTGCCCAAGATGCCGGCGAGATTTGCGACGGCAATAGTGACAAGGTCGTTGGTGGATACGACGATCCGGGCCAGGTTGGGGAGAGACGCGAAGTGTTGTGCGAGGCGTTCAGCGCCAGCCATGAGTTGTGGCTGAACCAGGTTGAGCATGCCGCTGTGCAGCCCGCGCGTGCTGATGGCTGCCACGTGGGGGTTGCTGGCGGGTTGCTGCGACGTATTGCTTAGCGATTCATTATCGGGCGTGGGGCTTGATGAAGCAGTTGAAGCCGGTTCTGACTTGCTGCTATGAGCGGAGATCTGCTCGAGTGTTTCGGTATCAAGGATGGATCTGAGCTGATTGCGCTGGATGCCGGTTTGCCCTATCCGGTATTCGAATTGCGATTCTGTGCAGCGTTCGCGCCAGCGTGTTTCCCGTCGACTGGCTGCGGTTGAGGCGGTCTTGTGGCTGGCGACGGTGCTGCGGTGCAGTATGTGAACGCGCTCCGGCAGGGTAAGCGTGCGGAGGCTTTTGTATTTGCTGGACATATGTATGGCTGCCGGAGGCGGGAGTGGCGTGGCGGGCTGCGGTTTGCTGGCTGTGCCTTTATTGGGTGTGCCGCAGCGGGAGGTGGTGCACCGGACCTTGCGGGCCCGCGCTATAGCCGGGAGGTTCGGTGCACCATTGGAGGATTCTTTACAGGGCCTGTTTTCTCATGAGTCGGCCGGTCCCGGGCGACCACAGGGCTCGCTGGTAAAGAGGATTGATACGCCACAGGTAGATGTGCACATGGGTGCCATGACGGTGAAGGTGGGGCAGCCGGCAGTGAAGCCATTACAGCAGCCCATGGTGAGCAGGTACTCGGTGTTCATGCCACCGGCGGCAGAGCCCAGCTCCTCGGGTACGCTGCCGGCATCGCCTGCAGGGTTGGCCGGCAACTGACGCAGTGCGTCACTGTCGAGGGATTCGCGGAAGTCCTGGTCTTTCCAGGCACGGATGAGCATATCGGTCATGGGAGTTCTCCCGTTTGTGAAGTGAGTAAGGCTGTTGCCCGGGCGGCGTGGTGCCGTTCTAGTCTCTTGGCTCGCGCCACAGGCTTGCGCATTGAACGCAGCCCCAGCCTGACACTTCTATGTCATCCACTTGTCACCGCCATTAGTCGCTGTGATTACTCACGCGCAATTTTCCCTTTTCCATCAGTCACTGGCCACATCAGCCCACAGCAACAAAAGCCGGCAGACGCGTACCCACCCGCGTCTGCCGGCTCAAAAATGCTTCAAATACCCTGCCAGAACGCTGCCCACAGCTCAGGCAGCCTTCAAACGCCAGCTACTCGCTGTCGCTGGAAATGAACTTGTAAATCGACGCTCCAAGCGCAGCGCCAACTATCGGCGCCACCCAGAACATCCAAAGCTGCGAAAGTGCCACCCCACCCGCAAACACGGCCACACCGGCACTGCGAGCCGGATTCACCGAGGTGTTGCTCACCGGGATGCTCATGAGATGGATCGCCGTCAGCCCTAAACCTATGGCAATTCCCGCAAATCCCGCCGGAGCACGCTTGTCTGTGGCACCCAGTATCACGAGCAGGAAGAACATGGTCATCACTATCTCGGTAACCAACACGGCCACCATGCTGTACCCGCCAGGAGATGCGTCCCCATACCCGTTGGCCGCGAAGCCACCCGAGATGTCAAAAACCGGTGATCCGCTCGCAATGAGATAGAGTACGGCACCCGCTGCAATTGCACCCAGTGTCTGGGCCACGATATACGGAAGAAGCCGCGATGCCGGGAATCGCCCGGCCACGTAAAGCCCCACGGAGACAGCCGGGTTGATGTGGCTCCCGGAAATGTGGCCGATCATGTAGACCATGACGAGCTGGGTAAGGCCGAAGGCCAGCGCCACACCCAGCAAGCCTATTCCGACGTTTGGAAACGCAGATGAAATGATGGCGGCGCCACAGCCCACCAGTACGAGTAGAAATGTGCCCAGAAATTCGGCGGAATACTCTTTCACCGGAACCGTCCTTGAGGAAGGGGATGCCTGAGAAGCTTCCCCCGGAACCGGGAACCGCAAGAGGCCGATCGTCGTATTCCACTTCGGCTGAGATCACCTGAGCTCACCAGTACTGAAAAGGCCACTGCCGGCATCTCCTGCCGACAGTGGCCTCGTCAATTCAAAACTTCTTACTTAGCGCTGCCGCTCTGGATCTCTTTGGCGACCGCCTGAACTTCATCCAGCACACGGAGGAGGTTGCCACCCATGATCTTGGCAATGTCCTCTTCGCTGTAACCGCGACGCACCAGTTCAAGCGTAACGTTTCCGGTTTCAGAGGCACTGTTCCAGCCCTCCACTCCGCCACCACCATCGAAGTCGGCTGCGATTCCGGCGTGGTCAATGCCGATACGCTTTACCACGTAGTCGATATGGTCGACGAAGTCGCTCACGGTAGCCGGCGGATCACCGGGGAACTGCACGTTGTAGATGTCGTCCTGCTTCGCCTGAAACTCGGCGCGCCGGTCTTCAGGAAGTGCGCGGATGGCAGCCTGCTGCTCACGGAAGTTGGCACCAGTGATGCCGAACTCGTTACGAAGCTTATCCATGGCCTCGGCACGCGCCTTTTCGCGCGGGATGTCACGCGAAGGATCACACTTCACGTAGCTCTTGAAGGCTACAAGCTGAATAACCCCACCGTTCTTCTTGAAGGCATCAAGCTGCTCATCATCAAGATTGCGGCTGTGATTGCAGATGGCGCGAACACCAGAGTGCGACGCAATAATGGGAGCCTTGCTGAGCTCGATGGTCTGCATCATGGATTCGCGTGATGGATGCGAGACATCGATCATCATGCCGAGTCGGTTCATTTCGGCAATGACTTCCTTGCCAAGCGGGCTGAGACCGTGCCACATCCAGACGCTGTCGCGCTCACCGGTATTGGAGTCGGAGAGCTGGCTGTGTCCGTTGTGAGCGAGCGACATGTAGCGTGCGCCCAGGTCATAGAACTTCTTGACGTTACCGATATCGGTACCGATGGGATAGCCGTTTTCCACACCAATGAAGATCACGCGCTTTCCTGACTCGTGAATTCGACGAGCGTCGGCAGAGGTGAGCGCAAGCTCCGCACGATCCGGTGCGAGCACTTCCACCAGGTGATGGATGGCATTGAACTTGGCCATCGCCTGATCATGGGCACGGGCATAACCGGCCGCGTTGAGATCAGGTCCCTGACCCACGTAGACGGCAAGGAATGCGCCGCCCAGGCCACCCTCTTCCATCTTGACAAGATCAACCTGGGTGTTGTCGAGTCTCTGAGCGTAATTGGGTGCGGTATCGGTAAAGTTGGACGGCGAGATATCCACGTGAGTGTCCAGAGAGAGCACGCGGGAGTGGATATCCTTTGCCTTGGCCTGGATGGCAGCCTCATCCATGCCACTGTCGCCCTTGCAGGCGGTGAGTGCCATGAGTGCTGCCAGAGAGAGCGGTGCCAGACAGCGCATGCTCCACGATAGAGGAGACGTCTTGTAGGGAGGGGTCATGTTGGAAGTGGGATGAGGTGGGAGGGCACATTTGATGATACGTCAATACTGCCGGGTGTGCTGAGTGCTGTCTGGATCCGGCACTCAGCACCCCGAAAAACCATTATAGCCTGCCGCTAGAGCCTGCCGCTGCCCATTGCGTGGGCGATATCCGTTTGAGAGATCACACCCACCAACCTGCCATCGTCCACCACGAAGAGACGGCGAACATCGAGGTAAAGCATCTGCTGGGCTGCGTGCTGAACGTCTGCATCGGGACCAATCGTGTGAGGCTGCACAGTCATGATGTCCTGAGCGGTGGTGAGGCTGAAAAACCGGTTTCTCTCGGTGGAAGAAGCACCATGCTCTGCCGTGCCCTGAAGGACATCAGTGGACGACACCACACCAAGCAGTTTTCCGCTCTGGCCAACCACGGGGATGCCTGAAATCCTGCTGTCGGCCATTGTCTGGACCACCATTGCCACATTTTGGTCCGGTGCCACGGCCTTCACATCGGTCTGCATCAGATCCTGGACCAGCATGATCACCTCATGATGACGTAATAACGAGTGAAATCATCGTGTGAAATGCACGAATCAGTGAGCCGGCAGTGCTCCGCGCATGCGACAAACGCTTTGGCAAAATCCCCGGCCATCAGCTGCCACTTCATTACTCCCGGGGACGCTCGAACATGTCTCGAATGCCGGCTATTGAACTTAGCACCCCCGCCGCTTCATAGGGGAGATATACGATCTTGTTGTCCTTGCCAGACACCATCTCACGGAGAGTGTCTATGTATCGCATGGCTATCAAATACTGGGTCGGATCGCCGCCGCTCTGTCCTATGGCACGGGCTATGCTCCTTATGGCCTCAGCTTCAGCCTCTGCCAACCGGATTCTGGCCTCGGCCTCGCCATCGGCACGCAGTGCCACTGCCTGCCTGTCACCCTCAGCCTGGTTGATTTCAGCCTGTCGCACACCCTCTGCTTCCAGTATTCTGGCCTGCTTCTCGCCTTCGGCACTCAGAATTGTGGCGCGTCGGTCACGCTCGGCGCGCATCTGCTTCTCCATTGCAACCTTGATGTCAGTAGGCGGATTGATATCCTGCAGCTCGACCCTGTTGACCTTGATGCCCCACTTGTCGGCCGCCTCATCAAGTATTGCACGCAACTTCTGGTTGATGGTGTCGCGTGATGTGAGTGTGTGATCAAGATCCAGCTCGCCGATCACGTTGCGAAGCGTTGTCTGCGCCAGCTTCTCGATTGCATCGGGCAGATTGGCAATCTCGTATACCGTGCGTTTTGGATCCGTGACCTGAAAATAGAGCATAGCGTTGATTCCAATTGCCACGTTGTCGCGGGTTATGACATTCTGCCTCGGGAAGTCGTAGAGCGTTTCTCGCAAGTCTATTCGCGTGACGCGGTCCTTGCGGATGACCGTATTGCCATTGACATCGGTTTTTACGTATTTCCACTCTATTGAGCGCGGTTTGTCGAAAACCGGCCAGATAATGTTTATGCCCGAGTTGAGCGTGCGGTGATAGCGACCCAATCGCTCCACCACCATGGTTTCTGATTGCTGAATGATCTTGAAACCGCGAACTGCAAATACGATCACGAATGCGGCCAGTATGAATGCCACTGCAAGAGTGAATGTCATGATTTCCCCCATGTGTCAGATTCAACTGCCATGACTATGGCCGTGCTGCCTCTTATGGCGAGAACCATGACATTGCTGCCCTCACTGATCCGGGCTTCGTTTTCATCCACGGCACGCCATTCCTCACCACCAACCTTCACTCGACCCCTTCCGGCTGGCGTGTCAATGGCCTCGGTTACCACGCCCATGCTGCCAATGATGCCTTGTACGTTGCTCTGGTAGCCACCGGGCTTGCGATAGAGAAGGCGAAGCAGCACCGGTCGCACTGTGAGCGCCAGAACCCCGCCGGAGATCGCAAAGATGATGACCTGCGTGGTAAGCGAAAAGCCGAGCGCCGCAAAGGGCGCCGCCACCAGACAGGCGACACCGAAAACGGCAACCACGAAGCCAGGAGTGAATATCTCCAGTATCCATAGCAGCAGACCGGCTATGACCCAGATTTGCCATGCAGCGAGCATGTGATGTCCAGTTCGTATGGTTGTGCCCACCAGACACCCAGCCACTGCGGGTGAGCATGCGGGGGGCGACTATGCCTGCGGGCCTGTCACAAAACCTGTGGGGTGCTGCGACTGGCCATCAGCGCACAATTCTGACATGATCCGTACAGCAGCAAATTGTCGGTCCGTTTCCCAGACTCGTCAAGGAAGATACAGCAGTGGAACTCCGTCTCGAATCTCACGATCTACGTGATTATCTGAAAGAAATACCACCGGTGATCACCTGGAATACACCGGAAGTGAAGGCCCGAATCAACTCGATACAGTCGCGGAGCAGAGACAAGCGTGAGCAGGCACGTCTCGCTTTCGAGCTGGCTCGCGATGAGATAAGCCATTCGTTTGACAGCGGACAGCCGCTCGTTTCCATCAGCGCCGAAGATGCGCTTTCGAACGGTGACGGAATCTGTTTCGCCAAAGCGCACCTGCTTGCCTCGCTGCTTCGCGGCATGGGCATACCCTGTGGCTTCTGCTATCAACGTGTAACGCGCAAAGGTACGATTGAATCGGGTCATGCCCTCCATGGCCTCAACGCAGTGTATCTAGACGGGGTCGGCTGGTTTCGTGTCGATCCCCGCGGCAACAAGCCAGGCATAGATTCGCAATTCAGCATGTCTGAGGAAAAACTGGCCTACCCTATCAGGCCTGAACTGGGCGAAGTGGATTATCCGGATGTGCTGGTGGCACCCCTGCCAGAGGTGATAGAGGCCATGCGCAGCTCCGGCAACACGCAGGAGTTGTTTTATAAGCGCCCGGAGTCCATGGCTCTCGGATGAAGCCCCTCAGGCGCGCTCTCGTCTGCGTCGTGCTTCAGCCAGGAGATCCCGGAAATTACTCTGCTCACCTTTGTGCGACGGATGGCATAGGAGTAGAGCACACAGGGCTCCACTGTGGTGAAAAGCACAGTGCCCGGCAGAGCCAGTGAGCCTGCAGTTTCCTGCTCCGCGGCGTAAGTTCTCACAGGCAAACCCCGGTTGCAGTCCCACGTCTCAGGAGATTCGCGTGTTCATGCCAGCATCAGTGCTTCGCAGAGTCCGCCTCAGATACGCCATGGCGGCGTTGGCGCTCATCCCCTTTGTCACTCCGGCGCTGCATGCCCGGCAGGCATCAGGTGCCGACCCCCGTCTTGAGAAGCTGAAGGGCGAGGCTCTCACGATGGTTGATGCTCGCTCCAAGCAGGTTCAGGAAATCGTGGACA
>CAZWSJ010000046.1:0-13693 GCA_964636415.1 uncultured Gemmatimonas sp.
GAGCGCCTGCTTCGGGAGCAGGAGGTCGCTGGTTCAAATCCAGTCGCCCCGACTGAGATACAAGAGAAACCCACCAACGAGCTTACTCGTAGGTGGGTTTGTTGTACCTCGATGCCCGCGTTGCAAAGTGCTCGTCACCGGCACCGAATCAGTCGAGTACGGCCAACCCGTGCTTCCTCACGACTGCCAACATCTTGAGCGCGACACCACCGGGCCGCTTGGCCCCGGTCTCCCACTTTTCTATTGTGCTGGCGCTCGTATTCAGCCGCCTCGCAAACACCGCCTGACTGACCTTGGCCTGCTGACGGATCTTCTTGATCTGCGACGGAGTGAGGAACTCGGGGGCACCCATCGCGGCCTCGTCGAACTGGCGCATGGTGGTCTTGCCGATGGCACCCACCTGATGGAGCGCTGTCGCGGCCGAATGAATTGCCTCTAACGCGTCGCTCTTGTACTTACGTCTGATCACCATGACAGATCTCCTCCAGCTCCTTAACCGCCAGCAGCGCGGTGAGTTGCGCCGCCGTCACCTTCCCGTACCCCTTCGCCAGCTCACGAAAAGCTGTCAGCTCGGCGGCATCGATGTTGGCCCGGTCCTTCTTGGCGAAGAGGTACGTCAGCACCCAGTAACGTCCTCCCTTCGCCAAGATGATGCTCCGGTAGAGGTTCCGACTCACCCGCTTCTTGTACACACCGCCGCCCAGGTCGTCGCACTGCCCCGCCTGGGCCTGCTTCACGGCCCGGCACAACTCACCCTCGCCTATCCCCGCCTTACGGGCTGCCCTGGCGAACCACGCAGTCTTGAACACCCGGGCAGGACGGGGAGCGCTTACCATACCAAGGATTGTAGCACCTGGTGATACATTCATCAAGGCAGGCCAGGTTCCGCGTCACCGCCTGCTTCGGGAGCAGGAGGTCGCTGGTTCAAATCCAGTCGCCCCGACTGAGATAGGGATACATATCACAATGCCGCGCATGGAACTCACTCCGTGCGCGGCATTGCATTTTTGTGCGTGCGACGGCCGGAGGTCCGGCCATTCGCACCAACCCGAAAACATCAGGCCCGGGCCGGACCCATTATGTTGCGCGCAAAAAGTGCAACAATGATCGCGATCAAAGCCAGATCCCCCCACGGACCAATCATGAGAATCACGTGGAAGATTCCGGAAATCAGCATGAGCGGCAGCTTGATTACGGGAAGCAGCCAGTCGGCGTTCGCGGGATGAGTGAAAAACGGCATCGGATGCTCTCAGATTGAAGTCAGTGCCACCCGGAAGCCCCGGGCTCGCGCAGAACTCACGCGCCATACCCACGGGCCTCCAAAGGTGGACGCCAGTCTGGCTTAAGCTTACAGACCCAGCGCGTCGTGTGCAATCACCCCGTAATCCCTGTCTCCCAGACCCTCGGCGATCACGTGATCCATGCGCGCTGCAATGGCCGGCATGAGCGCCATGGGCCGCTCACCCACTGAATCCAGAATCAACTGCACATCCTTGCGCGCCATGCTGAGTGCAAAGCTCGCCTCGAAGTCGGCTCGCGCCATGCGCTTGCCACGGTTCTGCAACATGGTGGTGGGATTGAAGAACTCAAGCAGCCTGAGTGCCTCAGTGGGACTCACCTCGTTCGCCGCCGCGATGGTGAAAAGATCAGAAATAAGCGAGCCAAGACTTATGATGAGCGTGTTGCCTATGAGCTTGTACGCCGCGGCCAGATCGGGTCTTTCTCCCAGATACACCAGCTTGCCCGTTTGCTTCTCGAGCGCGTCCCTGGCCTGCTCGTACACGGCCTGAGGCCCCGATACCAGTATTATGCCCTGGGACTGCCTTGCCGCCGCAGGCCCCGCAAAGGTTGGACAGTGCAGGTACCTGAGGCCCTCTGAGGCCAGACGCTCAACGCGCTGCGCGGTGAGATGGGGAAGAGTGGTGCTGTGATCCAGCACTACGGTGTCGGGCCCGAGAGCCGGCCGGATAATCCGGATCACTTCTTCAACAACTGCGTCATCCTTGAGCACCAGGTGCACATGTTCGGCGCCCCTGACGGCGTCAGCCGCAGTGGCTGCCACCACGGCTCCAAATGCCTCCAGTGCCCGGGCTTTGCTTTCGGAACGATTCCAGACGGTTACTCTGTCTCCGCGACCCAGAGCGGCTTCGGCAAATGCGCTGCCAAGCAGGCCTGTGCCCAGATATGCGATGTTGGCCATGGTTGGGCCTCAGTGGTATTGAGTTCAGGAGTTGCGATGTCTCAGTCACCGCTATTGTCCATTGAGAATTTATTCAGGCGCACACATTTCAACCTTGCTGGCCCGGCTCAACAGCGGTTAGCTTGTGCCGTCTGGCATTCTTAATGCGCGCGTAGCTCAGTTGGATAGAGCGTCGGCCTCCGGAGCCGAAGGTCGCAGGTTCGAGTCCTGCCGCGCGCGTGGCCTCGCTTCTGTGGCGAGCCACGCCTTCATCGCTTTCCCCGCCCTGTGCACGTTGCCGAGCTGAAACGGAAGTCGATCCCTGAACTCCTGTCTCTTGCCGAGTCGCTGCAGCTCACGAGCGTCAACGGTCTCAAGAAGCAGGAGCTCATCTTTCGCATCGAGCAGGGATTGCTGGACGCAGAAACCACGCTGTACGGCGAGGGCGTTCTGGAGGTTCTGTCGGAGGGTTACGGCTTTCTCCGGGCACAGGACTTCAATTACCTGCACGGTCCCGATGACATTTACGTTTCCCCATCCCAGGTCAAGCGCTTCGATCTCCGCACCGGCGACACGGTCATGGGAGAGGTGCGACCGCCCAAGGAATGGGAACGATATCTCGCGCTCCTCAAGGTGGAGCGCATAAACAGTGGAGATCCAGAGCAGTCCAAATTGCGTAGCGCATTCGACAACCTGACCGCCAAGTACCCCGACGAGCGGATACATCTTGAGCGAGCGAACGGGGAAGTAGCCACTCGCATCTGTGACATCATTGCACCGCTTGGCAAGGGCCAGCGCGCACTGATCGTTGCTCCACCAAAGGGGGGCAAGACAATCCTTCTTCAGCAGATGGCCAATGCCATTGTCGAGAATCACCCCGAGGTTACGCTCATCGTTCTGTTGATCGATGAACGGCCCGAGGAGGTAACCGATATGCAGGCCAACTGTCCGCAGGCGGAGGTCATCTGTTCCACCTTCGATGAGTCGGCCGACAGGCACGTGCAGGTTGCGGAGATGGTGCTGGAGAAGGCTAAGCGACTGGTGGAGTCGGGCAAGGATGTTGTTATACTGCTTGACTCGATCACGCGTCTGGCGCGTGCACACAACGCAGTAGCGCCTCAGGGCGGCCGTCTCATGTCGGGCGGCATGGAAGCCACAGCAATGCAGAAGCCCAAGGCGTTCTTTGGTGCTGCACGCAAGCTGGAAGAGGGCGGCTCCCTCACCATTGTTGCCACCGCTCTCATCGAGACCAATTCCCGCATGGACGAGTTGATCTTTGAGGAGTTCAAGGGCACGGGCAACATGGAGCTGGTGCTCGACCGCAAGCTTGCAGAGAAGCGCATTTTCCCGGCGATTGACATAAACAAGTCGGGCACGCGCAGGGAGGAATTGTTGCTCACACCCTTTGAGCAGCAGCGGATATTTTTGCTGCGCACTTTCCTTGCAGACATGCCGGGCGATGAAGCGATGCTGTTTCTGTTGAGGCGCATGGAACGCGTTGGCACCAACAAGGAGTTCTTCGAGCAAATGGCCGAGGCCTGAGCTGGCGATGTCTGGCGTGGTGGAGCCCGGGCGCCGGTCGGGTGAGGTTGGACGATTGCTCGCCGTTGACTGGGGAGACAGGCGCATAGGCTTGGCGCTGAGTGATGAGCTGGGCATGCTGGCATCGCCAGCGGGTGTCATTGTCAGGCGACCGGGCAAGCGTCCGCCGATTGCTGAATTGATGCGACGCGCGGAAGCCGCTGAGGCTCTGGGTTACGTGTTTGGCCTGCCGCTGGCAGCGGATGGCGGTGAGACTGAGCGCTCACTTGAGGTGCGTTCAGTGGCTGCCGCTCTTGTGTCGCGCCAGAATCTGCCTGTGCGTCTGGTGGATGAGCGATTCACCACATCGGCTGCCTTGCGCAGTATTCGCGAGCAGGGTGGAAGCACGCGTGGTCGCAAGGGCGATGTGGATGCGCTTGCGGCATGCATTCTGCTTGAAGGTTTTCTGAGAGCCGCGTCTCAGGGTGTGGAGATGGGCGAGCTGCTGAGCGGGACTCGCGGCGGCGACGGCGGCGGCGACGGCGGCGGCAGCAGCGGCGGCGGGTTCTGATGCCCCAACCAATGCGCCGTCGCAAGCTCGCAACTGCAACACTTCTCGTTGCGGCTCTTACTCTGTTGCTGCTGTGGCGTGAAGTTGCCGGTACTGACCCCGGGGTGGTAACCGCAGCTCTGCCCCGCGTGGTGATCCCCCGCGGTGCCAGTGTACGCAGCGCGGCCGATTCGCTCGCCGCACACAATATCATTGGCTCGTCACGACTCTTCCGCTGGTTCGCCACACTTAGTGGTCAGGAACGCAGCATCAAGCCCGGTACCTACGAGTTTACGGGCAGGCCCGGTTATCGCAGCATTCTTCATTCATTGGTAAATGGATTGGGCGTAGTGCATGTGGTGGTGATACCCGAAGGTTTTGATTTGCGCGATATCACTCCGTTACTGATGAGTTCGCTCGATGCGAATGCTGACTCCATACAGGCTGCTGTGACCGACAGCACCTGGCGTGCAAGGCTGGATGTTCCGGTGGCGTCGCTGGAGGGCTACCTTTTTCCGGCGACTTACTCATTTCCGGATGGTACCACTGCCCGTCAGGCGGTGTCCGCCATGCTGGAGCAGTTCGAGCAGCAGTGGAAGCCCGAATGGACAGAGCGAGCCGCAGCCATGAGTTTGTCGCGACACGAAGTAGTCACGATTGCAAGCATAATCGAGAAGGAGGCGCGTAAGCCCGGAGAGCGCGCACTTATCTCTGCAGTGTACTGGAACAGGATACGCAGGGGCATGCCCCTGCAGGCCGACCCAACGGTGCAGTATGCGCTGCCACGTCATGTGGAGCGATTGCTGTTCCGTGATCTTGAAGTGGAGTCGCGTTACAACACCTACAAGTACGCTGGCCTGCCGCCCGGGCCGATCGCGTCACCCGGCGCGGCGTGCATAGAGGCGGCACTGGCTCCGGCTGATGTTCCATATCTGTATTTCGTGGCACGCCCGGACGGCAGCCACGAGTTCCGCAGCACCTTTCTTGAGCATACGCGGGCAACAAGGGAGATTCGCGGAAAGTGAGTCTGCAATAGTCCATAGTCCATTCAGGCGGGACTGCGGCAGACGTTGTGCTGTTATGGCGGCTCTGATGCAGATCCAAATGAGGGGGCGGGATATGACGGGATTGATGGCGGGCGAGATTTCGCTTGTAGTGTCTACTTACAACAGGCCGGACGCGCTCAGGCTGGTGCTGGAGAGCGTGCGGGTGCAGCGCTTACTGCCGGGTGAAGTTCTCATTGCCGATGACGGCTCCGGAGACGAGACGCGTGTACTCATCGCCGAAATGGCCACTGGTTTTCCGGTGCCGCTTCGGCATGTGTGGCAGGACGACCACGGATTTCGGGTGGGCGCCATACGCAACAAGGCCATAGCTATCTCGCGCCTGCCCTATGTGGTGCAGATAGATGGTGACATTATGGTGCATCGCGACTTTATCCGCTCGCACGCACAGTTCGCCAGGGTCGGCTGCTGGGCACAGGGCTCACGCTCGCTGCTTGGCAAAGTCTGCACGGAACGTCTGTTGCAAGGCCTCACGCGCACGCCCGGTGTGTTCACGCGCGATGTGAGTCATCGCTGGAATGCGATCTATTTCCCACCGCTTGCCAGGTTGGTACAGGGCCCGCGAGACTCTCTCAGCCGCGTGAGGGGTGCACACTTTGCATGCTGGCGGGGGGACCTGATCCGTGTAAACGGCTACGATGAGGAAATGGAGGGCTGGGGGCGGGAAGACAGCGAGCTTGCGGCACGTCTGATCGCGAGCGGAGTGCAGCGAAGAAACATCAAGTATTCCGCCGTGGCCTTTCATCTCTGGCATCCTGCCAGTGATCGATCCTCACTCGAACGCAACGACGAATACTTTCACCGCTGTCTCAGAGAACGCCGGACTTTCGCTCGGAAGGGTATAGATCAGCACTTGCAAAATCAGGCTGCTATAATAAGTTATCCACATTCTTCCACAACTTGAGGGACGCACCCATCAGTTCTCCCCGATCTCTGAAATACGAGTACGAGCTCTATGTAGAGCGCGAGATCGAGGACTACAAGGATTCGATCTCCAGGAGCGCGCTCCTGAAAATTGGAGACGAGGCCGTGCAGAGCTTGTTCGGAGCCGCACAGATCGGACTTACGGAGCTGTTGGTTTGGCAGGAAGTAGACCGGATAATTGCGAAGCGCCTGCGTCTTCCTGCCTACAGCACCTGGCGCAGACGGCGGCTCAAGCTGATTGCTGAGTATCAGCGACCGGAACACTGGGGAATAGACCCGGACGCTGCGCTGGTGTGGGCTCTTTCGCATTCGGGCAACCAGCAGGTACTTGTTGCCGGCTCAGCGCAGGAAGGCCTGGCTCTGTACCTCGCTGCACGCGGTGCTGCTGTTACGGCGCTCGAGGCTGCTGAAGAGGCCGTGCAGCGAGTTGTAAGTGCCGCTGAGGCCGCGGGTCTTTCGGAGCGCGTTCGTGGCTACTGCGCCGATCTGAGCGGCTGGATGCCTGATGCCACGTACAACGCGATAGTGTGCTCGCCTTCCATTTTTGCCGGTCTCGATTCCAGCGGCAGAGCCAGCGTAATCGAGGCGCTGAAAAGTGCGACCGCAGATGGCGGCATACACCTGCTTGAACAGGAGTCTGAGGCCGGCGATGAGATAGTGGAGGACAACGCGGAATTCGAGGAACTGAGTTCCCGTTACAGCGGCTGGACCGTTTCTGTGGAGAAGAGGGCCGGTCGCAGGAACACTTTTCTCGCACGCAAGACACCGGCAGTCGCATAAGACCAGCAGTGTCGAATTGACACCAGCGACAATGAAAAATTGCGTGTCAGACTGATACGCTCAGCATTGCGATGTTCTTGCAGACAAGGGTCAAGTCCTTGCCATTCAATAGCTTCTGTTTTCCCTGTTTTGCTGGCATCCCACATGCATCAGGAATGCATGAATGGCGTGGGCCCGATGGTGGGTCTGGCGCTAAGCGATCAACGAGTCTTGAGAGAGACCAGCAAGGGGTGGAGGCTCGCCCGGTATGTCCAGAGAGAGTTCAGTTCAGTCCGAGTCGACCGAAGAAGTGCCAGGGATAGTCATTTCAGAAAGCGGCGACACTTTCACACGGTCCATGCCGCGTTTTTCGGCATTCGTGTGGAGCTCGGCGCCCGACGGAGAGGAATGGGAAGAAATACTGGAAGCAGAGAGCGAAATGCTGGAGGTTGCTGCTTCCAACTGAGTGGCGTGTTCGCACGTGTTGGGCCGTTTTCGATGGCACGCACAGGGTAAGTATGAACACAAAAGGCGCCGGCTGACATGCCGGCGCCTTTCGCATTTCAGATATTTCAGACGGGAGCTGGCGCTGCTTCCACGGCCTTTGCGGCACGCTTGGTGGACTTGCGGGCTGCCTTCCTGGTGGTCTTCTTTGCAGCCTTGCGCGTTGACTTCCTGGCCGTCTTCTTTGCGGCCTTCCGCGTTGACTTCTTGGCCGTCTTCTTTGCGGCCTTCCGCGTTGACTTCTTGGCCGTCTTCTTTGCAGCCTTGCGCGTTGACTTCTTCGCCGTCTTCTTCGCGGCCTTGCGCACGGTCTTCCTGGCCGTCTTCTTCGCGGCCTTGCGCGTTGACTTCTTGGCCGTCTTCTTCGCGGCCTTGCGCACGGTCTTCTTTGCCGTCTTGCGAGTGGCCTTCTTTACTGTCTTGCGGGCGGCCTTTTTGGCCACCTTGCGTCCACTTTTCTTTGCCGCCTTTCTGGCGGTTTTCTTGGCTGGTGCCATGGATACTGCTCTCCTCTCGAGGAGGTTGATCGCGCTCCCTTTCCCCCGGTGGAAAGGTGAGCACACGACTCAGGCGGCGCATGCACCGCACAGGGTCGCGCTACACGGCCTCCAGGAGGCACGCGCAGTTGAAGGTCTGACTCAGCATGCCCGGAAGAGCCATGAGGGCAGACAAAATGCGTGTGGGAAAAACGGATTGCGGATTCAGCGGAGACGGCGAGCCGGAGCGCCGCTGTACACTCGAACGGCTCTCGATACGGATGGTCGTTGATTCGACCGGATGATTCGCCTGGAACTCGTGCCGCTTTATGGCCACGCGTTTCCGATGAGGACTGCGTGCCCCGTTGTGGCTTGAACGATGAGGTTCAGGGAACACACAGGGAGACTGAAGTAAAAACACGCAAGTCGTTGAATTCACGCGAATATACGCGTTGACAATTCCAACGCGCAATAGCGCGTATAAAGAACGCGCGCGAATACATAAAGGCAACAAGTCCGGAATGCCTTCCACGGCCCCAGTACTCGTGCGAAGTTTGGAAGAGCGGCAGCAGTCCAAAGCCCGCCTTTCCAGGTCTTCCCAAGTCTTCCCGGTGCCGACGAACACGTCGGCCCTTTCCTCTGGAGTCTATCGTGAAAGCACTCGTCAAGCAGAATGCAGGCCCAGGCCTGACTCTCATGGACGTACCCATTCCAACCATACGCGACGACGAAGTACTGATCCGCGTGCGCCGTGCAGGTGTTTGCGGAACCGATGTGCACATCTACGAGTGGGATCCCTGGGCGCAGGGACGTTGCAAGCCGCCTTTCGTGGTGGGACACGAATTTGCCGGCGACGTGGTTCAGGCGGGCAGCCTGGTGGAAACCGTGAAGGTGGGCGACCGGGTTACTGCCGAGGGGCACATCGTCGATGAACGTTCGCTTTTCAGTCGTACCGGGAACGCACATGCGGATCCTTCCACGCGCATTATTGGCGTGGATCGGGACGGCTGTTTTGCCGAGTACATAGCAATGCCCGCCAGCAACGTCTGGCACCTCGACGATTCCATCAGCTACGACATTGGCGGCATCCACGATCCCATGGGCAACGCATTTCACACGGCGCTCTCAGCCGAGATCCCGGGCTCCGTGGTGCTGGTAATGGGTTGCGGTCCCATAGGTGCCTTTGCCGTGGGCATCTGCCGTGCAGCGGGCGCCGCCCGGATCATTGCAGTGGACTTGAACGAGCACAGGCTGGAGCTGGCCCGTGCCATGGGTGCACATGATGCCGTGACCCCCGACAGGGCGCGCGAGGCCGTGATGGCTGCCACCGATAATCACGGTGCCGATGTGGTGCTGGAAATGTCGGGTGCGCCAAGCGCAGTGCATCAGGCTTTTGAGCTGGTGCGACCCG
The DNA here is from genome assembly GCA_964636415.1 of uncultured Gemmatimonas sp. Taxonomy (GTDB): domain Bacteria; phylum Gemmatimonadota; class Gemmatimonadetes; order Gemmatimonadales; family Gemmatimonadaceae; genus Gemmatimonas. Next base: position 9,389 of record CAZWSJ010000046.1, read on the forward strand.
CTGGCCGGGTCAACATGCTGGGCCTGCCGTCGCGCAGCATAGACGTGAACTTCGCCAACGAGATCATCTTCAAGGGTCTCACAATCTACGGAGTGGTGGGCAGGCGCATGTATGAAACCTGGCATCTCATGACGCGATTCCTGCGCTCGGGCAACTTTGATCCCACACCCGTGATCACTCACAAGCTGCCACTTGAAGCCGTGGATGAAGCCATGCAGCTCATCAAGAGCGGCGCCGCCGGCAAGATCATTTTCACTCTCGACTGAGGAAAGGCTGATACCATGTCCGTTCTTGCCAACGAACTGCAAAGCGAACTTGATGCTCTCAAGGCTGCAGGCACGTACAAGAGGCTGAACCATATCGAGGGACCACAGGGCGCGCGGGTACGAATGGAGGGCCGCGGTGAGGTCATCGTGCTCTCTTCCAACAACTACCTGGGTCTCACCAGCGAGCCCGCGGTTATTGAGGCCGGCGTGCAGGGTCTGCACAAGTACGGCGCCGGTACGGCGAGCGTACGCTTTATATGCGGCACCTTCACCGTGCACCGCGAGCTGGAAGCGGCGCTTGCGCGCTTTGTGGGCACCGAGGCCAGCCTCAGCTACGTCTCAGCCTGGAACGCCAACGAGGCTCTCACTCCCACACTCGCACGCGAGGGCGACTTCGTGGTGTCGGATGCGCTCAACCATGCATCCATCATCGATTCCGTCCGTCTTGCCAAGTCCATCACCAAGTGCAGCACCGGCGTTTACAAGCACGGTGACATGGACGACCTTAGGGCAAAGCTCAGAGCCAACAAGGATGCCAGGCGCAAGCTTATCTGGACCGACGGCGTGTTCTCCATGGAGGGCTCCATTGCAAAACTTCCCGAGATCCTCCAGATCGCGCGTGAGGAGAACGCTGTGGTGATTGTGGACGACTCGCACGGAACCGGAGTACTCGGCAAGACCGGCCGCGGGACTGCAGAGCACTTTGGCGTACTTGGTGAGGTGGACATCATCACGTCCACGCTTGGCAAGGCTCTGGGTGGTGCTGCGGGCGGCTTCATTGCCGGTCCGTCGGCGCTTTGCGATACCATGACACAACGCTCAAGGCCGCAGCTTTTCTCAAATGCCCTGCCGCCCACTGTTGCTGCCAGTGCGCTTGCCGCAGTGGAGTACGCCGAGTCACATCCGGAGCTGGTGGAGCGCCTGCACGAAAACACGTGCTATTTCCGGGCTGCTATACGGGAAGCCGGCTTCAATCCCCTTGCCGGCGAGACACCCATTGTTCCCATCATCGTGGGCGAGACGGCACTGGCCATTCGCATGAGTGAGCTGCTGCTGGACCGCGGAGTGTTTGTTACCGGTTTTGGTTTTCCGGTGGTACCACAGGGCGAGGCACGTGTGCGCTGTCAGGTGAGCGCGGCACACACGCGCGATGATCTGGACGCGGTTGTTGCCGCGTTCAAGGACGCCGGTCGCGTGGCGGGTATTTTGTAGCAGACCGTGATACTGCCTTTTCTTTTCGCACAACGAACCTGAGCGGCCATTCAATGGCCCGGGTGAGCCCGATGCGCGGTGTGATGTTCACCTGCGCATCGGGCACCGCTTCGCCGCTGTAAATGGTGAGCGGACCACTGCCGGTGAGCAGTGTCCCATCGAGTTCGCCCGTCACGCCAAAGGCGGCGGAGAGTTTTCCCGGGCCATTGCTGAGCATTGCGTCGGATTTTGCCAGCGGCCTGCGTTCGCGCATGATGTCGATGCCCTTGAGAGGGTCCACACCACGAATAAGCACCGCGGCACCGAATCCGTCAGGACCGGTGACGGCATTGAGGCACCAATACCTGCCATAAATGAAGTACACGTAGGCCGTGCCTGGCGGGCCGAACATGTTCCAGGTGCGCGGAGTGCGTCCGTGCGAAGAGTGCGATGCCGGATCCAGCGGCCCGAGATATGCCTCTGTTTCGACAATGCGGCCAGTGAGGACCATATCGCCGTCGCGGTGGCACAGCGTGCTGCCAAGCAGATCACGCGCCACCGCATCCGCCTCGCGAAGGTAGAACGAGGCGGGTAGCGGCTGCGGCCTGATTGCAGAGCGTGGGTTCAGCCTGGACTCCGCTGCCAGGTCAGGAAGCGCTCTTTGTTGCTGCCTTGCCGGACGATCTGGCCGCTGTCTTTGCGGAAGCCGCACTGCCTCTGGCTGACGCAGAACCAGCGCTGTTTTTTGCTCCGGAGCGGGAAGCTGTCTTGGATGCCGTCTTGCTTGCCGTCTTGCTTGCCGTCTTGCCCGTGGTCCTGGCGGCGGTCCCGGCAGCAGTCTTGGCGGCCGTTTTGCTGGCTGCTCTGGCTGGAGCCTTTGTCGCTGTTTTGGCAGCAACTTTAGGGGTTGTTTTCGCAGCAGGTGTTGCGGCAGCTTTTGCGGCTGTGCCCGCGGGTGATTTCGCGGCAGCCTTTGATGGAGCCTTGCCGGGAGACTTGTCTGCCGGGCTGGAAGAAGCCGCCGGTTTGCTGGTGGCGCGGGTTCCACCAGAGCGGATCGACTTCCTGCCGTCGGACTTCGCTGCGGGCTTCGTTGCAGCAGTGGCCTTGTCACGCGAAGTCGCGGCGCTGTCCGGCTGTCCAGCTTGAGCCTTGCGACCGGCGCCCCCGGAAGATGATGAGGCTGGCTGAACCGGGTGTGGTGCTGTTGTGCTTGATACTGACGACGCAGCAACTGATGCTGAAGGCGTCGCGGTCGGTGTTGCAGCAGGCGGAGCGCTTCGGGGTGCAGCTCCGGTCACCGATCCCACCACACCAACGAGCAACAGATCCGGCGGCACGACTGCCGCTCCGCGTCTGCCCGTATTACGGCCACCAATTCCGCGTGCACCCATGCCGCGGAGGGCCGGGGGCTGAGCTGCTGCCCTCGCGGCTTCCTCTGCCTTGATGGCTTCATCCACCGTCTTGATCTGATCAATTATGCTGGCAGCATCAGCGGCCCGCGCCACCTCCCAGTCGTTTCCACGACGTCTCAGATCAATGAGGTTGGCGTCGTGAGCATCCTTGAGTATGCGCTCAAACATGCGTTCGCTAAGCGACTCGCTGTCACGACCAAGAAGTTCAAAGGCGCGCTGGCGCACTGCGCTGGCATTCACAACCGATTCGCCTGTTACCAGCGAATCAACAGCCCTGCGCACCAGATCAAAGGCGTCGCTGCGCGTGAGGCGTTCGCCGCTCTTGCCGACAGCGGTCTGGGAAGGCAGCGGCCTGATGCCATCGGGTTCGCTGCCGCTGTCACCAATGATGGGCAGAGCTGCTTCGCTTGTCGGGCGCGCGGGGGCGTCTGTGTCCGCCGCGGGTGATGCTACTGCGGCTGCGGCAGTTGCTGGTGTCGTCGCCGGCGCTGCTGTTACCGACGTTGCCGATGTTGCCGTTGTTGCCGTTGTTTCGCGATCGCCTCTGTCGCGTCCACGGCGACCGCGACCACGGCGACCACGCCTGTCATCGCGGTCACGATCATGTTCACGCGGCTGAGACTCACGCGATTGAGGCTCACGCACAGCTTCCGTGGCACCCGCTGCACCCGACTGAGCGGCTGCACTGCCGGTCTGTGAGCCAGTCTGTGAGCCAGTCTGTGAGCCCGCCTGCGCACTCGTTGCAGTGCCGGCGGGCGATGCCTCAGGAGAGCCGCTGGCGTGCTGTGCCGGGGACATTGAGCCGGCTTCCCTCGATGACGCAGCACCTGTAGCCTGTACCGTGCCACCCGCAGGCGCGTCGACCTCAAGCTGTCCGCTCTCCAGTTTGTTCACCTGCAGGAGGCCGCGCTGCTGCGCCTCGAGCACAAACCGTGAGAACTTGGGATGACCAAGATTCTTCTCGTCGAACGAGGCGTCTATTTCCTGCATCACCTGCTTGAGCCTGTCGGAACGCATCACGTCGCCGTTGCGCTTCATACGCCCCACGGCCTCGGTAACCAGTTCCCACGGATCCCAGCGCGTGGTCTCGTCTTCACCTGCCTTGAGCAGGCCGGCGAGTGCATTGTACGAGTAGTACTCGTCGCAGTTCATCACCAGCAGGTCGCTCGATGACTCGCGAATGCCCACGCCAATCACGTACTTGCCGTACTCCTTGAGCTTGATGACCATGCTCGAGAAGTCGGAATCACCGGAGAGCAGCACGAAGGTGCCGATCTCGGGGCGCGTGAAAACAAGTTCCAGCGCATCGATGGCCAGCCGTATGTCGGTGGCGTTCTTCTTGGAAGATCCGTATGCCGGCGCGAAGATGAGATCTATAGAGGCTTCGGTGAGCGGCACAATGTACTGCGGGTAGCGTCTCCAGTCGGCGTAGG
>CAZWSJ010000047.1:0-13503 GCA_964636415.1 uncultured Gemmatimonas sp.
ATGGGCAAGCCGCTTGCCGAAACCCGCGGTGATGTGCAGGAAGGCATAGACACGGCCTACTACGCAGCCACCGAGGGACGCAGGCTGTTCGGGCACACGGTGCCCAGTGAACTGGGAAGCAAGTGGGCCATGAGCATGAGGAGACCCATCGGCGTATGCGGACTCATCACGCCATTCAATTTCCCGCTTGCAATCCCCACCTGGAAAACCTTTCCCGCACTGCTGTGCGGCAATTCGGTGATCATCAAGCCGGCTGAAGATGTACCACACTCAGTGACGGTTCTGGTGGAAATACTGCTGGAGGCGGGTCTGCCACCCGAGGTCATACAGTTGGTGCACGGCACGGGTGAAGTGGTGGGCAAAGCACTTGTCGAACACCCGAAAGTGCCCGTGATATCATTCACAGGCAGCACTGAAACCGGTCGCTTCGTGGGCGAAACATGCGGACGCATGCACAAGCGCCTGTCGCTGGAAATGGGTGGCAAGAATGCACAAATAGTACTCAACGATGCCGATCTTGACCTGGCTCTTGATGGTGTTCTCTGGGGCGCCTTCGGTACCACGGGCCAGCGCTGCACTGCCACCAGTCGCCTTATCGTCCAGTCGGACATTCACGATGAGTTCGTGAAGCGCCTTGTGAAACGCGCCAACGCCATGCGACTCGGTGATGGGCGCGTTGCAGGCACCGACGTGGGTCCGCTCATCCACGAAGCTGCACGCGAGAAAGTTGAACGCTACATTGAGATCGCAAAAAAGGAGGGGGCTGTTCTCGAATGCGGCGGCGCGCGCGCCACTGGCGGCTCACTTGACAAGGGCTTCTTCTTCCAGCCAACCATCTTCACCAACGTGAAGGCCGGCTCCCGAATGGATCAGGAAGAGATCTTCGGACCCGTGCTATCGGTGATTCGCGTTGACACAGCAGACGAAGCTTTTGCAGTGAACAACGGAGTCCGCTACGGACTTTCAAGCTCTGTCTACACAAGCAACGTGAACGTAGCCTTCAGGGCGCTCCAGGAGCTGGATAACGGCATCACCTATGTCAACGCTCCCACCATCGGTGCTGAGGCACATCTGCCCTTCGGTGGTGTGAAGGAAACCGGCAACGGTCACCGCGAGGGCGGCTGGGAAGTCTACGAGTTCTATTCCGAGACCAAGGTGGGCTACGTGGACTATTCGGGTGCGTTGCAGCGCGCGCAGATCGACAATTACTGATACGGTTGACACCGTGGCCCATCGGTGACTCCCGTCGATATGGAACGGCGGGAGGAAGCGTTGCGGGCGGCCAACCGCGGTATGCGATCTGCATGGTTTTCGCTTCCGCGGCGCCGCTCGAATGGTCCAGCGTCAAGGAGCACAGATAGTTCAGGCACTGCGTCAGCTTTCATCTTGCGCATCGTCCTCGTCACGCTGGTCCTCACGGCGGCAATGCGCCTCCTGGTGGTTGAGGCATTCAGGATCCCCAGTGGCAGCATGGAAAACACCCTACAGCAGGGTGACTTCATACTTGTAAATAAACTCCCGTTTGGATCGAGGCTGCCCTTCTGGCACCTGAGACTCCCGGGCTGGCGCAGCCCTCGACTGAATGAACTGCTGGTCTTCGACTGGCCGCCCGAACCCGACGTGACATTCGTCAAACGCGTGGTGGGACTGCCAGGTGACACTCTCTGGATGCAGGCTGACACGCTGCTGCGCAATGGCGTCGCGCAAACTGAGCCATGGGTGCAGCTGGCGGCACAGGGGCCCAGTGCGATTTCTCAGGCCTGGGGGCCCATAATCGTGCCTGCGGGAGAGTACTTCGTTCTGGGCGACAACAGAGACAACTCCTCCGATAGCAGAGTCTGGGGTACCGTGCCTGACAGTCTCGTGCGTGGCAAGGCGTGGCGCATCTACTACAGCTTTGAACCCGATTCCATGGCACGCGTGCCGTGGCTGAGCAGGATCCGTTGGAGCAGATTGGGACGTCTTGTACATTGACATGTCTCCCATCTCACAATCGGTTGACTCGAAGCAGCAAGCAGTTCAGCGTTAAGTATGCGAGGACGGTGTTTTCCCTCCCACACCGTTCATCCCTCCTCCCCGCGCCTGGTATTGCCCAATCATGGCGGTCATTCCCAACAGAAAAGGATCGTCAAACGACGACGGAGCTCTCGAACAATATCTGCGAGACATAAGCAACTATCCACTCATTTCCCGCGAAGAAGAAGCTGATCTGGCACGTCGAATTCATCAGGGAGACCAAGAGGCACTGGACAAGCTGGTACGCTCCAACCTGCGTTTCGTGGTGTCGGTTGCGAAGAGATATCAGAACCAGGGCGTGTCGCTTGCTGACCTCGTAAACGAGGGCAACCTGGGACTCATTCGTGCAGCCAGAAAGTTCGACGAAACGAAAGGAATCAAGTTTATCTCCTACGGAGTCTGGTGGGTCAGGCAGGCCATACTGCAGGCGCTTGCAGAGCAGTCACGCATAGTGCGTGTGCCGCTCAACCGTGCGGGAGAATTGCATCGCATCGGCAAACGCGCGGCTGTGCTGCTGCAGGAACTTGGCCGCGAGGCTACGCACGCTGAAATCGCCGATGACATGGATATCAGCGAGGCGGAGGTGGCAAGAACCATGTCCATCTCTCAGACACATCTCTCGCTTGATGCGCCGTTCGCACCAGGTGAGGACAACAGGCTGCTTGATTATCTTCCCGACACCGTGCATCCGACACCGGATGAGCACACATACGAGAAAGCGCTCTCGCAAACGGTGGAAGACTCGCTTGGCAGTCTCAAGGAGCGGGAGGCCAGGATACTGCGCCTCTATTTTGGGCTTGATGGCACTGATCCACTCACACTGGAAGAAATTGGCGTGGTATTGGGCATCACGCGTGAGCGTGTCAGGCAGATCAAGGAAAAGGCTCTCTCGAGACTGCGGCATGTTTCCCGTTCCCGTGCACTGGAGAGCTTCCTGAGTTAACCGGCCCCCTCTGCGACGAGTCGTGAAGAGCGGTGCCACAACGTGGTGACCTACGGTGTCGGAGTGATCGGCCTCGAACCAACTCAAAGAGAAAGACCATGGCAGCAACATATTCGTTTGACGTGACCACGAGCTGCGACTTGCAGGAAGTTGACAACGCGGTAAACCAGACACAGAAAGAGGTGGCTCAGCGCTACGACTTCAAGGGGTCTGCCGTTCTCATCGACTTTAAGCGCAGCGAACATGTGATCAAACTGGAAGCCGATGGCGAGATGCGCGCGGAAGCCCTGCTGGATGTGCTTCGCGGGCGTCTGATCAAGCGGGGCGTGCCGGTAAGAAACCTGGATATTTCCGAGCTCAGGCCCGGTGGCGGCGAAATAATGAGGCGCGAAATTAAGCTCAAAATGGCGCTCGACAGTGATACCGCCAAAAAAGTGAGCGCAGCCATAAAAGAGGCAAAACTCAAGAAGGTGACCGCCAGCATTCAGGGCGAGCAGGTCAGAGTGTCCAGCCCCGACAAGGACGCCCTGCAAGACGCAATGTCAATCCTGCGAAAGGGTGATTTTGAAGTGGAACTGCAGTTCGGCAATTATCGCTGACGCAGCAGACTCAATAAAGCGGCCACTGCGGTGCGGCGCTCCGCTGCCTACTGTCGGCCGGAGCGGAGGCGGGTTTAGCTTTCAGGAATGCTCAAAGTTGGAATCGTAACCCTCGGCTGTGACAAGAATACGGTCGATTCAGAGAAATATCTTGCCGAGCTGGTTGCCCACGGTGCGGAGCCTGTGGATGACCTCGGCGAAGCCGAAGTGGTGCTGGTAAACACTTGCGGCTTTATTGACGCTGCAAAGGCCGAGTCCATAGAAGCCATAGTGGAAGCCACGCGTCTCAAGGAAAACGCGTGCTGCAAGGCAGTCTTCGCCATAGGCTGCATGGTGCAGAGGCACAAGGAAGAACTTGCCGAAGCGCTGCCGGAAGTGGATGTGTTTTTGCGAAACTCCGAAACCGACCAGCTCATCCCTGAACTTGTGGAGCGGGGCCTCCTGAGTGGAGACATGGTATCGCATCCGGGGGTTCGCATATTCGGCGGCGATCTTCCACAGGTACGCTACCTCAAAATCTCCGAGGGCTGTGATCACGGCTGTGCGTTCTGCGCCATCCCGATCATGCGCGGCCGTCACAGATCCTTTGCGCTGGATAACCTCATCCGTGAAGCCCAGCTGCTTGAGGTTCAGGGCGCGCGTGAAGTGAATCTCGTGGCTCAGGATCTCGCGCACTATGGCCGTGACAGACGGGACGGAAACACTCTGCCTGAGTTGCTTGAGGCGCTGGTGCGTGAAACAGGTATTCCATGGATTCGCAATCTCTATCTCTATAGCGCCGGCATTACGCCCCGGCTGCTGGAAGTGATTGCATCCAACCCACGCATCGTTCGCTATCTCGACACACCAATGCAGCACGGCAGTGATGCGGTTCTGGCCAAAATGCGCAGACCGGAACGGCAGAAAACAATCCGCGAGCGACTCGCTCGTTATCGCGAGATAGTGCCCGGTCTGGCAGTGCGAACAAGTGTAATTGTTGGTTTTCCCGGCGAGACTGAGGAAGATTTCCGCATCCTCTGTGACTTTCTTGAAGAGCTGCAACTGGACAGAGTGGGTGTGTTCACCTATTCGCCTCAGGAGGGTACCAGAGCCTGGGAGATGGACGACGATGTTGCGGAGTCGATAAAGCTGGAGAGAAAGGAGCACCTTGAGGCACTGCAGCGTTCCATTACGGCCTCACGCTATGAGCGTTTTCTGGGCCGCGAAGCGCGGGTGCTTGTGGAACGTGCAGGTACAACTCCCAACCGCTGGCAGGGAAGGGCTTCCTGGCAGGCAGACGACATAGACGGTGTTGTTGAAGTCGCTGTTCCCGCAGGCTCTGAAACCGGCGATCTGGTGCCGGGAGCCTTCATAGACGTCATGGTGGATCAGGTGGTGGACGACTACGACTTTGCCGCCACTTTTCTCCGGGTGGCTGACAGTCCGGCTACCGGACGCGTACTGAGAAAGTCCCGCCAGCTGCCGCTCGTTGGTGTCGGCTCCATTGGTGGGGGTACGACACCTGCAAGCTTCGGTCGCTGACCCAAAGCGGGTGCTGGTCGTCGATCAAGTGAACCCATGAGGCGACTCCTGGCTCTCTCGGGGGAGATGTTCGTTAACCCTGCTAAAGAGAGCGGAAGCATTAACGGCTGCACCAGTGCTATGACGGATTTGAAAAACACACTGCCTGACCCGTATTCCCGGAAATCCGTAAAGTCGAACCCGGAGAGCGAGCCGTTGACCTGTATGCGCTGGCTGCCGCCGCTGGTGCTGGGTCTCGTGGTTGGGCTCACTGCGCTCGCTGCCGCCTGCGGACCGCGCTCTCCGGTGGCTGCCGGGCCTGTCGGTGCCACAGCGCCCTTGCCGGCCGCCGTCGGTACTGCGAGCCCTCCCGCTGCCACAGCCCGCGCCGGTGACGAAGCCCCGCCGCTCATTCGAGAAGAAGCTTCCGGCAAGCTCATTCCCGACAGAATGGCAATGATAGCGCTTGATACGCGTGAGGCTCGTGGGGCCGTGAGTGCCACGGGTGCGTGGAGCATAGCAGAACAGGGTGGTCGCGTTGGTTTGGTGAAAGGAGTTGGGGGCGAAGCATGGCGGATTGAACAGCGTGGGAAGCTGCTGCGCGTGGCGGGAAAGGGTTCCGATGCCACTCCATGGCGGCAGGGACCCTTTGTGGTGAAAGCAGCGGGAGAGAACAGCTTTCTGAAGTTTGGAATACGGCGCTATCGCGGTGACCTGATTTTCAGCGCCACCGATTCGGGGATTCTTGTGGTGAACAGGCTGCCGGTCGAGGATTACCTCAGGGGCGTGGTTCCCATAGAGATAGGCACCCGTCAGGTGTCCGACATGGCGGCCGTGCAGGCCCAGGTCATCGCAGCCCGCAGCTACAGCTACATGCGCATACCTCATGACCTCGCGCAGCAGCCGCCACGCGGGTGGCACATGAGCGATGGCGTGCAGTTTCAGTTGTATGGCGGCATGGATGTGGAGCACCCGCTGGTGAATGAGGCCGTGGATGCCACGGCCGGAATGGTTCTTCGTTACGGAGGGCTGATAGTTGACGCGCCTTACTTCTCCTCGTGTGGGGGGCGCACAGCAGCTCCCGGCGAGGCGTGGAGGGATGCCCGCAATGAGCCCTATCTGCAGCCTGTAGACGACATCGATCCGCGTACGGGCCGCCCCTACTGCGATCTCTCGTCGAAGAATCACTGGGATGTGACATTCGACGGTGCCCAGTTGCAGCAGGTTGTAAGCAGAGCACTCAGAAGTGCCGGTGCCAGCAACCCCAGACCGGCTACCGTGCTTGACATGGAAATTTCCGGCCTGAGCGCGTCGGGCAGGGTGGCCTTGCTGGTCATTAAGACGGACCGTGGGTCGGTCAGGGTAGCTGCGCGTGACATCAGATCGGTTCTGGGCGATGCGCGTGGCGGTATTCTTGCCAGCACCTATTTTTCCGTGGACCGTGAGTCACGCGATCGGGATCATGTCACCCGGGTGACGCTGCATGGTGCCGGGAACGGACACGGTGTGGGGATGTGTCAGTGGGGAGCAATCGGCCGGGCTCGTGCAGGAATCGATGCACGCAGCATCCTTCGCCATTACTATCCGGGGACCGTCGTCGACTTCGCGGATTAACACAGGCTGTAAACCAGTGCAACGCCTGAGGGCAGGCGTTGTACCGGCGCAGGCTTTGAAGTCTCAGACATCCAAGTTCGACACCCTGGAGGCATGCATGAAAGACGGCGTTCGCGTCGCCGTGGTGGGAACCGGCGCAATTGCACAATTGACGCATCTGCCGGTTTTGTCAAAGCTGCGCGGGGCATCTCTCGTTGCCCTTTGTGACAATGACGGTGCCAAGGCGCGCGCCCTGGCAGACCGTTTCGGCGTGCCGGACGTGTTTACCGACTTCGAAGAGCTTCTGGAAAGTGGTGAGCTTGATGCAGTGGTTATTGCCACACCCAATCATCTGCACGAACCACATGTGCTCAGTGCTCTAAGGCAGAAGGTGCATGTGCTGTGCGAGCGTCCGCTGGCGCTCACTTCACAAGGCGTGGAGCGCTGCCTCGAAGCGGCTCGCAGAGTGGAGCGCGTGCTGGCGGTTGGGCACAATCTCAGGTTCCGGAGCGATGTCCAGGCCTTGAATCAGTTCATCCGAAACGGCGAGCTGGGTCGTGTCACTTCCATAAGGGCGGGCTCGCTTCAGGTACGTCGCATTGGTGATGGCTGGCGCACGCGCAAGGCGGAGGCCGGTGGTGGAGTGTTTTTCGAGCAGGGCTTCCCCCTGCTTGATCTGGCCCTCTGGCTGGCCGATCAGCCCGCGCCCATTCGGGTTACCTCTCACCTTCACCGCGGGCGCGCTGCAGGTGGTGTGGAAGACGCCATGCAGGTCTTTCTTGAGTGTGGCGATGGACTGGTGCTCATCATGGACATCGCCTGGGGCTACATGGGCTCAGAAGATCGCTGGTGGTTCGAGGTTCACGCGTCCAAAGGTACAGGGAGGCTCGCACCACTTCGCGTTGTCAAGGAACTCAACGGGCGTACTGTTGATGTTTCGCCTTCAGGTGCGGCAGCAAGAGAGAGTCCTTTCCTCCAGAGCTACAGAGCTGAGATAGCGCACTTTATTGCGATGATCAGCGGTGAAGTTGCCTATGAACCGCCGGCATCGCAGCTTCAGGTTCATCGTATACTGGAGGCTATCTACAGGGCTGCCGAGGAAGAAACGGAGATCCGGTTCTGATGCTTTGGAGGGCTCTCGTTGCAGTATTGCTTGTGAATGTACTGGCCTGCGCCGGCGGGAACAGCGGAGCGGGCAACGATGGGCTTGCCGACAACGTACCCGCAACCAGCCCGCCGCCGGCACCGGGAGTGTCAGCACAGATCGACAGCCTTCGCGCGGTGAGGGGCGGGAACCTGGAATTCGCGATCTACACCTACGGGCCGGGCGATGCTGTCTTCGAAAAGTTTGGACACATCGCCCTTGCAATGCGTGACACGGCCACCGGAGAGGACATCGCATTCAACTGGGGCATGTTCGACTTTGATCAGCCGCATTTTTTGCGACGATTTCTCACGGGTGATACGCGTTATTGGATGGCGGGATATGATACCCACGCCTTCAATGCGATGTATCAACTGGATAATCGCAGTATTCGGCGTCAGACGCTGGTACTGTCACCGGTTGAGCGTGGCGCGCTGCAGGACTATCTGATCTGGAATGCCGCCGAACAGAATCGATATTATCGGTACGACTATTATCGCGATAACTGTTCGACACGGGTTCGCGACCTGCTTGATTGGACTTTGAGCGATGTGGGCGGACTCAGATCTGTTCTGGCCGGACAGTCCGTTGCAGAATCTTCCAAGAACGATAATTCGACCCTCAACCCAGAGCTGCCACGACTTTCGTGGCGGGAAGAAACTGCTCGCATAACAGCCAGCGATTTACCCGTATACGCGGGAATTGAAACTGCGCTCGGCAGGTTGGCGGATACACCGCTCGATGCATGGTCTGCCGCTTTCCTGCCTGAGCATCTGGCCGATGATCTGTCACAGGTAGAGTTTCATGGCAGCATGCTGGTGTCATCCGACAGCGTGATCTTTGCATCCACGCGTCCTCCACTGCCTTCGTTGCCTCCTTCACGCGTGTCGAGTGCCCTGATTCTTGGACTCGCCCTGGCCACTCTTGTCATAGTCCTGTCCCGTGTCCATCTGCTGCGTTCAGGGCTTACGGTTCTTGGTATCCTGTGGTATGCGACAGGTGGTATTGTGGGCACTCTCCTCCTGCTCGCTGCAACCGTCACGAAGCATGCTCCCTACATGGGGAACAACCTGTCGCTTCTCATATTCAATCCGCTGCTGCTGGCGGCGGCGGTCTATTGGCCATTCAGGCATGGCTCTTCACGTACCGCGAGAGCCACCGTCGGCTTGTCCGGTGTTGTAGCGTTCCTGACTACGGTCTCATTTTTTCTGATGATGTTGCCTGCATTCTCCCAGAACAGCCTCATTGTATTGGCAGTGGCACTGCCGGTTCATCTCGCGCTGGCGTTTGTGGCATGGAGAACACCCACTCCAACGCAGCCCGCACATGAAAATCTGTAGCCACCCTGCCGGTGCGGTTGCGCTTGGAGTGGATGTCGGTGGTACTTTTACCGATCTCGCGGCAGCCTTCGAAGACGGCAGCATCAGTACGAGCAAGGTACTCAGTGTGCCGGACGACCGGGCGTCAGGTGTAATTCGAGCTGTCGGAAACGCCGGGGTTGATGCCAATGACGTAACTGGTATTGCGCATGGCACCACAGTGGTCACCAATCTTCTCTTGGAACGCAGCGGCGCACGCGTGGTGGCGTGTGCAACCGAGGGGTTCACGGATCTTCTCGAGCTGAGGCGTCAGGAGCGCGCCGCACTCTATGATCTCTCCCGACATCACCCGACACCACTCGTTTCCCGCAGTGATGTAATTGGTGTCAGAGAGCGGATGGCGCCGGATTCAGTGGTAACGGCTCTTGATCATGCAGGCACTGCTGATGCCGTGGAAATGGCACTGTCACGGGACCCTGAGATGATCGCCATAACCTTGCTTCATTCCTACTCTGCACCGATGCATGAACAGCGACTGGCAGAGGCTTTGAAAGAGGAGATCGCCCGAAGGGGACTGTCGATCGGGGTGGTTTGCAGCCACGAGGTGCTCCCTGAGATACGTGAATATGAGCGTATGTCGACAACTGTGGCGGAGGCATACGCGCGTCCTGCAGTAGCTCAATACCTGTCAAGTCTCACGGAGCGACTGTGTACGCAGGGCTTTCCATCTCCAAAGATGATGACGTCTGCCGGTGGTACCTTGCCTGCTTCCGCGGCTGCGAATCAGGCTGCCACCCTGGCGCTCTCCGGGCCAGCGGGTGGAGTCAGTGGAGCCGCTGTGGTTTTGCGTGCACTGGGGATGGACAGGGCGCTCACAATAGATATCGGCGGTACCAGCGCAGACGTTGGGCTCATCGATGAAGGAGAACCTTTGGTGGAGCGTGGCGGCGAAGTGGCCGGGGTTCCTATCGCGCTTCCCCGTGTGCTTGTTGAAGCTGTTGCGGCCGGCGGTGGGAGCATAGCATGGGTAGACGATGGTCATGCGCTGCGTGTGGGGCCACAGAGCGCAGGAGCTGTACCCGGACCTGCGTCTTATGGCCGTGGCGGGATGAGGCCAACAGTTACGGATGCACATGTAGTGGCGGGTTCCATAGCTGAGGGAGTCTGGAGTGACTCGGTTCAGATCAGTCGTGAACGAGCAGTTGCGGTGCTCGACGGTCTGGCCTCAGAGCTCGGTGTTTCGGCAGAGCGAGCTGCGGAAGCAGTGATAGACACGGCCAACGCAACAATGGCGCGTGCACTCAGACGCATTTCTGTCGAACGCGGTATAGACCCGCGTGGCTTGCCATTGATCGCGTTCGGCGGAGGCGGCCCACTGCACGCCTGCGGTCTCGCTGAACAACTTGACATGCGCAGCATAATCGTACCACCGCACGCAGGTGTACTCAGTGCGGTGGGCCTTGCTCTTGCACCTGAAAGGCGGGAACTTCTCACCAGCGTGATGCTGACCGAGCATCAGTGGACGGATGCCGCGATGCGTGAGTTGCTGGAGTCAACTTCCAGAACTCTTGAGAGACTTACTCCGCACAGCGAAGTCAAATGGACCGTGCGTGTCCGGTTTGCCGGGCAGGGCCATGAACTGGAGGTGCCTCTCAAGTCATCGGACTCGGTAGGGCAGGTTGCCCGGAGATTCGTCGAACGACATGTGGAACGGACCGGATTCAGTCTGGAGAGGGAAATTGAGTTCGTGAGTCTGCGCACTACGTCGACTGGGCAAGCACGCGCAGTTTCCTGGAACACAGCGGATGCCTTGAAGCGTGCAAGGCCGGGTGAACCGGGCTTGCCAGCCGAAGTTGCTGCGCCATCCAGTGTTGTAGGCCCGGACGTGGTACGGCTGGCGGACGCTACAATGCTTGTTGCTGCAGGTTGGAAGGCTGATCTGCTTCCCACGGGTGGCTGGATGATGCGGCGAATCTCTCAATGACGATGCCCGGACCTTATGAAGGCGCACGTATTCGCGGTTATCCTGTACCGTTTCTCGTCCCTCCGGATGGGCCGGTGCACGTTCTTCTGCTGGGAGAAGCACCTGGGCCCAGAGGGGCAGATAAGAGCGGCTTCCCATTCTTTGGTGATCGTGCAGGACTGCACCTCTATTCCGCTCTTGAGAGGATAGGCGCGGTTGTGCTCCCGAGTGAGTTGAAGCACCTCACATGGGACGGTGCATGCTTCGCCCGGGCCGGGCTCAGGCCCGTGGTGCGCGGAGTTGCGCTGGGTAATGCCTTCGACCATTGCCCAACCGATGACGGAGTTCATTTTCGTGCGCCGAGCAAGAGCGAGATGGAGTCGCCGGCGAATGTCCAGAGGCTCGTCAGTAGCCTTATGCAGCTCATCGAACGCGGCCTGACCGGAGTCGTCACGCTTGGGAAAGTGGCTCAGCGTGCAATGGGGCTGTGCTTAACGGCGTTACCCTCAGGATGCAGGGTGCCTGGGCATATTCCACTGCCGCATCCGTCGGCTCAGGGGCTTCTATCGATGGCACCCAATCGGGGTAAGGGAGCCAGGCTGGCCGATCTTGAGGCCCGTTGGATATCAATGTGCGAAGAAGCGGTACTCTCACTGGGATATAGGCCACCCGATGTGGAAGACAGATGAGGCCGGGTATCCCAGCCATGTGTAAAGTGCCCGGGAAAGGCCACCCATCACATGGTTGCGCTATTGTAGAAACAACCGGGGTTGGGATATTTTCCATACCATGCGACGCTGGCAACGCTTAGCCGCCCTTGTGATGAATATCTTCATCCTGCACCTCTCAGTGCAGGCTGGGTATGCATCCTGCTTACAGCAGCACGTCGCCATGGACAACCACACTCAGAATGCGCAGCACCTTCACACAGCCCATTCCGGCCACAGTAAGAGAGTGGGTGTTGGTGAGTCCGGGGAGCATTCGCACCAGGCAGATCTCCTCGGAAAGACTACGAGTGATGAACAATCATCTGGTCATAAGCATTCCAACCACTCCGGCGAGCAAAGGTCCGTTCCCAGCCCTGCAACTCACTGCCTGACGATGGCGGGTTGTGCGGCCGTGGTTACCGCGCTTGCTGCGCCTGCGGTCAGTTCAGAGCAGACCACCGCAATTGCGCTGGTTTCGATGCCTGCAATTTCAGGCGCTCACGCAGGTCCCGCCTTCCCTCCGGATAGCCCACCTCCAAGGGCCTGATCTCTCGAAAAAATTGTCATCCCTTCGCAGTCCCACTTCTGGAGACTGTGATTGCGACAGCACCTTGTGTCAAGGCGCACGCACATGCGTGTATTAGCGCCAGGTTTCGGGAGATTTACAACATGTCAAAGCCGCCACAACGCGGCAGACGTCGTACTGGCACATCAGGAATGTGTCGTAGTGTCGTCTTCGCACTACTTCTCGCAGTGTTTGCTTTTCCATTGCCGGCGTGGACGCAGGCTGGTCCGGGAGCTGAAGCAGGAAGCACTCTCGAACTGAACAGTCTCATTGCCGAGGTCATAAGCAGAAACCCCAGAATAGAGGCAGCCGCATCGCTGGAACGCGCTGTGCGCTCACGCATCCCCGCTAGCACCAGGCCACCCGACCCCGAAGTGCAGTTCGGTTTCATGAACTACAGCCTTCCCAATCTCGCCCCGATGCCCGGTATCGGGATGCCGCAGCTGCAAATCATGCAGATGCTGCCTCTGGGAGGAAAGCTTCGTCTGGCTGGCCAGTCTGCACAGGCACGTGCATCGGCAGCCAATGCAAGGATGGAGTCGGCCATTACAGAGCTCCGCAATGAAACAGCCGATCTTTTTTATGATCTCTACTCAGCAGATCAGAATCTGATCATTGCACGCGAGGCGCTGCGTTCCGCACGGGAGATTGCAACAGCAGCTCAATCCATGTACAGTCTTGGTCAGGGTAGCCAGACGGATGTCTTGCGCTCTGAGGTGGAAGTGGCGCGAATGAGCGAAGATACGCTCAGGATGACGGCCATGCGAGATGGTATAGCAGCACGAATAAATGCGCTGCGCGACATGCCGTCAGACAGCCATATCGCTACGCCTGTATTGCCTGCAATTCCCCATACTGTCCCTGGACGTACATGGTTTGACTCGGTTGCCCTGGAAGGACGTCCGATTCTTCGTGCCGGAACAGATGACATCAAGGCCGCCGAGGCTGATGAACAGAGAGTCAGTCGCGAACTATGGCCCGACCTGCAGGTCGGGGTGCAATATGGCCGCGGTGTAATGAACGAAGTAATGCCTGGGACATCGGCGACAATGAGACGGGTTGAGAACATGGGCAGTCTCATGTTTGGTGCTTCAATACCGATTTTTGCACGTTCGCGCCAATTGCCCATGCGTGAGGAAGCAAACGCAATGGTG
>CAZWSJ010000048.1:0-13205 GCA_964636415.1 uncultured Gemmatimonas sp.
CCCTTGATGAGGTAGTCGATCATTTCCTTCGACGTGTAGGTCATCTCAGCCGAAAGGTTGTCGATCTTGGTCTGGAAGTAGTTGTAGGCCCACACACCGGGGATGGCGACGCCGATACCGATAGCCGTGGTGATAAGGGCTTCGGCGACACCGGCCGAGATCGCTGCGATACCGCCTGATCCGGCGGCAGACATGCCGGTGAAGGAGTTAACAACGCCCATCGTGGTACCAAGCAGTCCGACGAATGGTGCAGTTGCACCAGTGGTGGCCAGAACGCTGTTACCGCGCTTGAGGTCAACAACAGTCATCAGCATCTCACGCTCGATCGCACGCTCGGCCGAGTTGATGTCGGCTACAGTCACCGAGCCATCCTGAATGAGCGGACGGATTTCGGAAAGGGCGCCACCAAGAACACGCGCAACGTGTGAGCGCTTGTAGTTCTCGGCCAGCGTGATGGCTTCTGCGATGTTGTCTTCTTCGAGGAACTGCGAAAACTCAGGTGCAAACTTACGGGTCTCAGCCTGGGCGCGGCGCATGGCCCACCACTTCTGGAAGAACACCGTAAGAGAGAAGGCCGACATGAGAAGGAGCACGTACACGATACCCTTGGCGAACCAGCCCATGGAGTTGTACAGCTCCATAATCGACATGTTCATGAGATAAATCTCCGCAAACTTGTTAGGGGGAAACTCAGCGGTTGAGTGCGAACTGGAAGGACTGCTGGACGAGCTGCTTCACCTTGCGACCGCCGACCTCTGCCGGCAGGAAACGCATGCGCTGCAGCGCGTTTTTCACGGCGCTCGTGAACAGATCGTTGTCCGACTTGAGGGCCTGGAAGGTGCTCATGTCAGCGCGACCGGTAGTGTCCACCACGAACTGGGCCATCACGGTACCTTCGATGCCCGCTGTTCTGAGCATGTCGGGATACGCCGGGCCCTGCTGGCCGGGCATCGTGGCGGCGGGCTTCTCCACCTGGAAGTCGAAGTAGGGCTGGTCTGGATCCTGTTGCACAACAGGACCGGTGCCACCCACTACTCCGCTGGCCAGGCCACCCTTGACACCCTTACCCGAGAAATCGGCCGCATCAGTAACTGCCTTACTGAGGTCGATGTCGGGGATGATGTCAGGGATCTCGATCGGTGCCTGCAGGGTTTGGAAACCCTTTGGCGGTGGCGGAGCCGCCACCATGTCCGGTGGCGGTGGCGCCTTTTCCGGCTCGGGCGCTTTGGGCTCGTCCTTCTTCACTTCCACGAAGTCCACCTTCTGCGAGGTGATCTTCTCCTTGATGACACCGGCATTCTTCGTAACGACCACCAGGGCCGCAAGAATACCAACGTGCACCACGACGGAAGTGACTGTCCCACCCAGGCGCTTCTGCTTCTTGGCCTTCGATTCAAGCAGGTTGTTGAACATCTCGCTTGTCCGGGGTACGGGCTTGCGGTCTCCAATCCGAGTGATGGAGTACCGTTGCTCCGATTCTACTCGGTGAACATTAGGTTACAATGGGGGAAACATTAGGATCTCATTAAGCCATCATTAGTAATCTGTGTCACTTTCTGGACCTTGCAGCGCCAGTTGTCCCTGTCCGATTGAAACCCTGGCGCTGAAAAAACACCGCTCAAGTTGCTTCATTAGCAGCCACATGAAGGCCCTCACGGTTTATCACTGATTCGTACTCGCCGGTCATGCCCGAACCCGCAGCACCTGCCAGTGGAAGCGTCACGGTAAAGGTGCTGCCACGACCAAGACGTGATTGAACCTCCAGAGTCCCGCCGTGAGCCTGCGCTATCCATTGTGAGATTGCCAACCCCAAACCCACTCCGCCGAGCTCATCCCCCGAGCGCGTGCGCACTCGGTCGGCCCGCCAGAAGCGCTCAAACACATGCGGCAGGTCGGCCGCGGCAATGCCAATCCCCGTATCTTTTACCACAAAACGTACGGTCTCAAGCTCACGGATCAGCGATATTGCGACCGTTCCCGCATGGGGCGTGTATTTGACGGCGTTGGTAATGAGGTTGAGAAACAACTGCCGCAGACGCATCGGATCTCCAAGCACCTCAGCGTTTTCCAGCACAGGTGACTCAATCTGGAGTTCTCGCTCGTCGCCCAGAAAACGCGCGGTCTCAACCACGTCGGCCACCAGCGGCGCAAGCTCCACAGGCTCCCGGAAAAGATCAAAGCGTCCCTCGTCAGCACGGGCGAGAGTGAGCAGTGCATCCACCAGATCAGCCATGCGCGCCACCTGCTGCAGGGCTTCCTCCAGCGCCACGGCGCGGTCATCCGGACTCACGGAATGGGACATGGCGCGCTCAATGTCGGCGCGCATCACGGCCAGGGGAGTCTTGAGCTCGTGACTCGCGTCGGCGGTGAAACGCCGGAGAGCACCGAAGGATCGCTCAAGGCGCTTCATCAAGGCATTCAGTGTCTCGGAAAGGCGGGTCAGTTCGTCGCCGGCCGCCGTCACGCTCAGGCGCGTGTGCAGAGAACGGCCGTCCGTGATGTCTTCGACCTGGTCGATCAGCTCATCTACCGGATGAAAGGCACGGCCCGCGATGATGTAAGCCGCAATCACTGAAACGAGAAGCAGCAGCGGAGTGATCACCAGCATGGGCCCCAGCAACTCGGGGGGCGTAAAGCTGATTCTGCTGGTGCTGAGAGCTGCGTACACCCGATAACGGGCGTCGTCACTGAGGGGCACCACTCTGGTGGCCAGTAGCACCTCGTCTGAATAGAGACGAACACGACGCAATCGGCGATCCGGCATTGCGCCCCGTGCAGTACGACTGAAAATATCCCTGTCACTCACCGACAGTACCTGTACCGCCGGCGAAGCGTAGATGTCGTAACCCGTGCTGTCCTGAACCAGCACATACCCATCCAGCAGTGAGAGGAAGGCACTCATTCGCTGCCCGATGGACCGGGGCACGGGGAGGTCCTTCTGGGCCAGCACAGGCTCAATGCCGGTATTCCGGGCCACATTGATGGCACGCACCGCCTGATCGGCCTCGGCCTGCACACGCGCCTCCAGCTCGCGGTAAAGCGTCTGATGACGCACCGCCAGAAGGGTAAGCGAGTACACCAGCAGGGTCGCAAGAAACGCGGCCGTCCACGCGCCGGTGAGCCGGGCCCGGATGGAACTCAAGTGGCGAACCTCAGTCCTTGATCATGTAGCCAACTCCGCGAACAGTGACGATGAGCTTCTCGTCATAGCCGGCATCAATCTTCTTGCGCAGGTGGGTTATAACCACATCCACAATGTTGGTGCCGGGGTCAAAATGATACCCCCATGCGTACTCAGTGATCAGCGTACGGCTCATCACCCGCCCCGCGTGGCGCATGAGGTACTCCAGCACCGTGAACTCCTTGGGTGTGAGTTCTATGGGAGTGCCGGAACGCTTTACCTCACGCGTGGTCTGATCTATCTCAAGCTCACCAACCTTCAGACGCGCCGCTGCCAGCTCACGCGGCCTGCGAAGCAGAGCCTCCACGCGCGCCAGCAGTTCCTCAAAAGCAAAGGGTTTGGTGACATAGTCGTCCGCGCCCGCGCGCAGCGTCTCGACCTTGGCGTCAACGGCATCCTGCGCAGTGAGCACCAGCACCGGTCGCTGAAAACCACGCGAGCGCAGGTTGCGCAGAATGTCCAGTCCATTTCTGCCAGGCAGGCGCATGTCCAGAACCACAAGATCATACTCCTGAGTAAGCGCCAGCCGTTCTCCCTCAAGCCCGTCGGCGCAGAGATCAGTCTGCCAGCGCTGCTCTTCCAGCCCTCTGCGGACAAACTCGCCCACGGTCTGATCATCCTCAATGACCAGTATTCTCATAACTTGTCTCCACGCGTACGCGGGCGCTCAAATCCGTATTCGCGGATTTTCCTATACAATGTCTTGGGTGAAATGCCCAGCAACCGGGCCGCCCTGCCCTGATGCCAGTTGCAGTGAAGCAGGGTCGCCGATATACGGTTCTTCTCGAGCTCCGCCAGTGAGAAGCCGGATCCGGTGTCGGAGGGTGTTCCGGAGATGCGAGCCGGATCACCGGGCATCAACGAAGCTTCGGCCCCTGGTGAGTTGTGTACTGCGCTTTGCACTGTGTTACGCGCTGCGCCAGACGTCGGGTTGCGCGCGGCGGTGATGCCTGCGGTGAGCGGTGGCCACCAGTTCAAATGCTCGACGCAGACCAGGCTGCCGTCTGTTTCTGAAGAAGCACTTGAAGACGCACCTACAGGCGCATCTGCAGGCACATCTGCATGTGCGCTCGCAGCGGAAAGCATGAAAGCACGTTCCATCACCCAGCGAAGCTCACGCAGGTTACCGAACCATTCACAGGCTTCCAGTCGAGCCGCCGCGTCGTCGTCGAGCAAAGCTGAAGGCCCGGCAAAATGGCGGAGCAGATGTTGCGCCAGGGGAACAATGTCCATGGCGCGCTCACGGAGTGGAGGCAGCGCTATGCGCACGGCCTCGAGGTGATGCAGCAGTGCCTGATTGAACTTGCCACTCGCTGCGAGCGCCCGCAGATCCCGGCTGGTGCTGGCCATGAGTCTCAGGTCGGCTACTTCCCTGCGATCGCTGCCCACCTTGCGATAATGCCCGCTGTCGAGAAGGTCGACCAGCCTGACCTGCACTTCCGGCTCGAGTGCTTCCACGTGGTCGAGACAGAGCGTCCCTCCGCGAGCCATTTCAAGCCGCCCCACGTCTTCATATGGATTCGACTGCTCCGCTCTGTACTGAAGCCCAAAGAGCGACACCAGCGATTCTCTCCTGCAGTCCACTTCCACAAAGGGACCGCTCGCTCTTTCACTCTTGGAGTGCAGATGGGCTGCCATGTGACTGCGGCCACTGCCCGCTTCACCACTGATGAGAATTGGGGAGACACCCGCAGCAGCGCTTTCAGCCATTGCCAGCACAGCCCTGAGCGGTGCGTAATGCGTTATGAAAACGTCCAGAGCCGGATTGGCATGAGCTCTCGCACTCTGCTGCCTGCGCTCAGAGAGCAGAACGTGCTTCTCGTGTGCACGTCGCACGAGAGCCTCAATGAGTGCCATGCGATAAGGCTTTGTAATCACATCATAGGCACCCATATGCAGTGCAGAAACAGTGGTTTCTACAGAAGCGTTTCCGGTTACGACTATGATCTCGGGTGGTGTGGGCTGCTCGCGCATAACCCTGAGCACCTCAAGCCCGTCCAGCTCTGGCATGACCAGATCGACCAGTGCCACGTCAATGGTCTCCTGCTCCAACTGCCTGAGAGCATCTCTGCCATTCTGCACCAGATACACATGGAAACCGCGCGAAGCGAGAAACTGCTGAAGGATGACCCCAAGCTGTGGCTCGTCTTCTGCAATGAGAACCCGCGGTTGCGCCAGCACACGCGGCCCCACATGCGGATGTACAGTTGATGTCATCGACCAGCCTCCCCGCTTCTCGCTGTGTCCACTGCGTAAGCCCCGGGTTGTGCAGCTGCGCCAACCGTTGACACCGGCAGCAGCACACGGAATGTTGTGCCACTGCCGCTGCCGCCGCTTTCAGCATCACCCTCGGAAGACTCAAGTTCGATCAGGCCACCGTGGTCATGCACTATGCCGTAGCATATGGAAAGCCCCAGGCCGGTGCCCTTACCCGGAAGCTTTGTTGTGAAAAAGGGCTCGAATACTCTTGCCTGCAGGGCACGAGGTATACCCGGTCCATCATCACTCACGCAAAGTGCAACAGCCGCGTGCGGAAATGACGCCAGCCCATCCAGCAGCCTGCGTGTTTCAATCCTGATTCGCCCGCCATCTGCGCTCGCGTCAATGGCGTTCATCACAAGTGCAATGAGCACCTGTACCATCTGGTCCGAATCAGCATGAACCAGCAAGGGTTCCTGCGGGGTATCGTCAAGCGCGGTTTCAAGCGCAACACGCTTCATGCGCGGATGATGCTTGAGGAGAAACAGAGCCTGAGCCACCACAGTGTTGATGTCCACCAGCTTGAAGCCGCGACTGCCAGGTCTGGAAAAGTCGAGCAAGCCATCAACGATCTTCTTGCAGCGCTGCACCTCAAGATCAATAATCTTGAGAAAGTCTGAAGAAGCCTCGCTCGAGGCGGGCTGAGGAGAGTCAGTGAAGGATCGCCCCGCACGTTCCAGGGCCAGTGCTTCCGCTGATGCTGCGATAACTGCCAGCGGATTGTTCATCTCGTGCATGACGCCCGCTGCCAGTTGACCCAGAGCTGCAAGTTTCTCGGCCTGGGCACTGCGATCTATTGCAGCCTTCCAGTCGGTAATGTCTTCACCGATTGTGATGACATGAGTGACCGGCTGGTCTTCACCATCAAGGCGCATGGGGATCTTGGAAATGCGAAAGGTACGCGTCTCTCCATAAGCGTCACTTTCCATCTGGAACTGCTGCAGCCGGCCCGTTTCGAAGGTGTCGTCAAACTCCTTCTTCAACATCTCACGCGGCTGTCTGTTGAGTACATCAAAAATGGAGCGTCCAACAGCCTCGGTTCTCGACACACCCTCCAGACCAATCTCGCGTTTGTGGTTCCAGGCGTTGATGCGGTATTGCCGATCAACAACATGCAGGCTGGTGGGAAGCGAATCGATGATTTTCTCAATAAAACTGCGCTGGTCGGCCAGCTCTTTTACGCGCTCAGAGACCTGTGTTTCAAGATCTTTGCGTTTGAGTTCAGCCAGGCGGAGAATGCCCAACAGCTGGGCAGCGGCACTTATCAGTGTCTGCTCTCCTGCTGAAAGCGCCTGGTCGCGCTCCACCAACAGAATTCCGAGCCCGTGCCCACCGGCAGTGATACTGACCCTCCCACTGGCTGGGTTGTGGGAAACGGAGTCGCTGGCTGACGGAAGGACCTCCACGCTTCGGGCATCAAGCAAACGCTTGAGCTCGCTGGTGACGGCAAGCTGGCTGGCCTCGCCTGACGAGGCAGTCCGGGCAATCAGCCGGGCCAGCCCCTCTGTCGCTTTGGGCGTTGTCATCCGGCAAATTTAGGTCTGGCGCAACCTTCGGGCAAGCTGACCGAACAAAAGCATGTTGCGCAGAGGAAAAACGTCATTTTGACATACCACAACGCCGGATTGACACCTTTCTAGCTATAACCGGACATAATGACCGTAATATCCGGGCATCAACCATGCATTCAATGGTAGATGTCCGACACGGTAGTACATCGTGTCCAGCAGATCTTCTCAGATCTCCTCATCTCTTTTCAGCTTCTTGCACTTCTTCACCGGTTTTCCCGTTCAGGAGTTCATATGACGTTCTATCCGTTCCCGCGCGTCTCTCCCATGAGCGCCAGCATGTTGCGCCGCGACCTTGGAAGAATCTTTGACGAGGTTCTCCCCTTTGGTCCACTGACGGTGGCGCTTTCCGACAGCAGTCCCACAGCCGCCGGCGAAAGCGGCAAGGCAGCCGACGAAGCGGATGGAGCTTCATCAGGTGATATGACGCAGTGGGCACCTCGCACAGAGGCCCGTGAGACTCCCACATCGTGGGTTTTCGACCTGGATCTGCCCGGTGTAGCTCCGGAGTCGGTGAGCGTTCTCGCGACAGAAGGCATTCTCACGGTCGAGGGCAGCCGCGTAGCGAGAGAACTCGCCGAGGGCGAAAAGGCTCTCTTCTCGGAGCGCAAGACCGGTGGCTTCAGGCGGCGCTTCCGTCTCCCAGCGAACGCAGATCTCCAGAAGGTGACTGCGTCGTACGCATTGGGTGTACTGACAGTATCGGTGGCCAAGCCTGAGCCGCCACAGACCCGGCGCGTGCCGGTGAGCGTGAGCACCGCGCATCCGGCCTGACAGGCCCGGCCAGGCACTCAATAGCCCCCTGTGGCATTTGCTGCCACAGGGGGCTTCTTGTTATTGCTGCTCATGGTTCTGCACTGACCGTTCTGCGTGGGAGTCCAGGCGGGCGCCCCATGTGGGCGCCCCAAGTTGGAGCCCCACGTTGGCGGCTCCAAGCGGCCGTTCTAATTACCGCTCTCGCTGTCCGACCCCTGCGGGGCCGACAGCCGCTGGCTGATCCCGCGCAGCAGAGTGTCCGGCTCAAGACCATACTGGGCACTCACGGCCTCAAGCAGCTTTGTCATCACACCCAGCCTCTGCTGAGCGGCAGTTGCCGCTCCGGAACCGTCGCCGCCGTCGAGCACCACGAGACGGTCGATCCTGATGTCCGTGGCCGCCTCAGCCAAGCGATCCAGCAACACCGGCAGCTGCTGCAGATAAAGAAGTGACACGCCCTGTTCACCCGCCGCGAGCACCTGCTGCTGAACGGCCTGCAATGCCTTGGCCTGAGCCTCACCCTTGGCAATGATCGGAGCCGCTGCAGCCTCGGCCTCTGCCCTGGCCGCTTCCGCTCGCGCCCGGGCCGGCTCCACCTGCTCCACCTGCAGCCGAACACGGGTCACTTCAACTCTTGCCACTTCCACAGCCTTCTCTGCGCGCGCCTGAGCTTCGTCTGCCGCTGCAACCGCCGTGCGCTCAACAATCTGCGCCTGCCTGTCGAGTTCGGCCTGTTTGACGCGCAGATCGTTCTGTGCCGTGGCCACGACCATCTGCGCCTGAGCACGAGCCACGTCAGCTTCCTGCGTGGCGATGGCCTGTTCACGCTCAGTTTCGGCCTTGGTCTTGGCCTCGGCAATCTGGGCATCACGCAGTACCTCAGCGGTGCGAATGCGCCCGTAGGCACGCAGATAACCGGCGTCGTCAGAGATGTTCTGAATCTTGAGCATGTCGAGCTGCAGGCCGAGTTTCTGCAGATCGCGGGTAACCTCCTTCATAAGCTCGGTCTCGAACTTGACCCGATCCTCGTTGGCTTCTTCGGGTGTGAGCGTGGAGAGCACGCCTCGCAGGTTGGCGGCCAGTGTTTCCTGCGCGAGATCAGCCACATGGCTGTCGCTGCCAAGTATGCGTTCCACCGCGTTGTTGAACACGGCTTCGGGCATGGACGCAATCTTCACGTTTGCCACAGCCTGGACGTCGATGGGAATGCCGCCCTTGGCAATTGCGTTGCGCACACTGATGGTGAGCGGAATGGTGTTGAGTGCCATCCACTGAGTGCGCTCGAGAATGGGTATGCGGAAAGTGCGCCCGCCACGAACGACCCTGTACCCCACCGAAGTGCCGTCGTCGAGAATGCGTTTGCGCCCGGTTATCACAGCAACCATGTTGGGCGGCACGATGACCAACAACTGCTTGATTGTACTCACGAGCAACGAAATAAGTACCAGGAGTAGAACGACCCCACCCAACAGGAATGTTGCTGAGCCTGCTCCTTCCATCTGCGTATCTCCTGATTTGTAGGCCGGATTGTAAGAAGGTGAACTGCAAGCGGGGAAAGGTCAGATCACGAAGCGATCGGCCTTACGATCGCGACCCCGCTGTCTATCCACTCTATGCGGCACTCGTTGAAATATGACGCATCGAGCGTTGCCACTTCCTCAGCTCTTCGTGCGGGCATCTCATGGAGCTGACCGCCTGCACGAAAACGCACCATGCCCATGCCGTCTGCGTTGAACGGCAGAACCAGCTCGGCGTTGGCACCAAGTGAAAGCATATCGCTGGTGTCGGCGCTTACATCAACACCCTTTAGTGCGCGAAAAATGAAATGCACCCCCAGCATGGCGAGCAGGCCGAATACAATTGAGCTGGTCCATGTGACGAAGCGGCTGCGCTGCGTAATTACAGCCAGAAGCCCCATGGCACCGAATGCAAAACTGCCCCATGCCAGGTTCCTGAGCGAAAACAGAGCCAGAAAACCCAGATCATGATCACCAAAATCGTGATCGCCGAAATCAGTATCTGCGTCTGAATCGGCACCCAGCAGACCCATTGCGATGAGTCCGCCACCAAATATCAATGCGGCAATGAATGCCCATGTCATGGAGCCCTCCATATGCGAACATGGTGCAGCGAAACCACTACCTGCCTGCGCGCGGGCAAATGGAGCGTATCGGGATCGAACCGATGACCTCCTGGTTGCAAACCAGGCGCTCTCCCAGCTGAGCTAACGCCCCGTGCGAGACACAAAGCTATCACCGGGCAGCCCGGAGTCAAAGTGCTACGATTGCATTGCCTCCGGCTGTGTCCTTCACCACATTGACGCGCCGGCCCCGGTTTCCCGCCTCCCTCCATTCTCCTTCCCTTTCCGTCAGTTGCATGAACGTATCCTGGATCGACTGGATCATAGTGGCGCTGATAATCGTCATTTGCTTCGCTCCCGCCCTTTTCCTCGCCAGACGCTCGGGCAGCAGCACCACGGAGTTCTTCGCCTCCGGCCGCTCAGTACCATGGTGGCTGGCCGGTCTCTCCATGGTGGCCACCACTTTTTCGTCGGATACGCCCAACTGGGTCACCGAGCAGGTACGGCGCTATGGCGTTGCCGGCAACTGGCAGTGGTGGGCCTTCGCGCTCACGGGCCTGGCAACCGTGTTCTTTTTTGCACGGCTCTGGCGCCGCTCGGGGGTGCTCACGGATCTCGAGTTCTATGAACTTCGCTACTCCGGACGGGAAGCCTCGCTGGTACGCGGCTTCCGCGCGGTTTATCTGGGCTTTTTTTTCAACTGTTTCATAATGGGCATGGTGACACTTGCAGCATGCAAGATCGCCAACATTCTCTTTGGGCTCGCGCCCTGGCAAACCATTCTGATCACGGGTGTGCTCAACGTGGTTTTTGCGGCCCACAGCGGCCTCTGGGGCGTACTTGTCATCGATATGATACAGTTCTTTATCAAGATGACGGCGGTGATTGCAGCAGCTTGGTTCTCACTTGTTGAAGTGGGCCGGAGACTGACGGGCAGTGCAGACGGCTGGCTTGGCCTCAAGGCGCTGGTTGACACGCTTGCCACCCAGCAAGTGGTTCAGGCCGGCGAGGGCGTGCAGCCCGTAATGTCGCTCACAGACGGCCGCGGTCAGCCTGTGCTGGACATGATGCCCAACTTTGCCATGTCCGATCTGGCACTCATGATCTTTATTCTCCCGGTAGCCATAAGCTGGTGGGCCAACTGGTACCCGGGCGCCGAACCGGGCGGCGGCTCCTACATTGCACAGCGAATGCTGGCGTCCAAGTCAGAAAAAGACTCGCTGGGCGGCACGCTGTTCTTCAACCTCGCGCACTATGTTCTGAGGCCCTGGCCATGGATCATAACTGCGCTTTGCTCCATAGTGATCTACCCCGACCTGGCCAGCATACAGGCGGCCTTCCCCGCAGCAGATGTTTCACTCATAGGCCACGACTCGGCCTTTCCGGCCATGCTCAAGTTCATGCCCATAGGTTTTGTGGGCCTCATGATCGGCGGTCTTATTGCGGCCAACTCGTCAACCATACTAACGCACCTTAACTGGGGCTCGTCGTATCTGGTTCACGACCTCTACAGGCGCTTCATAAGAAGGGACGCGAGCGAAAAGCACTACGTGTTTGCAGGTCGTATCACCACGGTGGGCCTCTACATCTTTGCCGCGCTAATGAGCCTCACCATGAGTTCCGCGCAGCAGGCCTTCCAGATACTGCTTTCAATAGGTGCAGGTACCGGCCTCATTTACATAGCACGCTGGTTCTGGTGGCGGGTATCGGCCTGGTGCGAGATCATCGCCATGGCGGTGTCGCTCATTACGTCACTTGCGATACCCAGGCTCATGCCCGATGCAGGCTTCGCGATTGTAACCATCGTGCAGGTGGGAATCACCACCGCAGCCTGGCTTATCACGGCCTTTGTTGGACCCGCCACCGATGAGGAAACTCTCATTTCCTTCGTGGAAAAGGTAAAGCCTGCAGGACCAGGCTGGCTTAAGCAGCGCCAGGCAGCCGGGCTTTCTGAAAGCGAGGTGGCTCAGGTGAACCAGTTGGGGACATCGTTGGTGGCATGGGTTTCAGGATGCCTTGTGATATGGTCATCCTTGTTCGCCATCGGGAACTTCCTCTATCTGCCGGGCGATCCCGGCAGACGATTTGACGCCTGGGGCCTCACCGCCTTGTTTGTGCTTAGCGGCCTCGTGCTGCTCAAGGCAACACGCAAGCTTTGGAACGAATCGGCAGCGCAGCACTGGCAACACTAGTAACATTAGCAACAAAAAGGTGGGCGCCTCTGATTGGCGCCCACCCTTTTTGTATCAGCAGTTGAATCAGACAAGTCGGGTTCAGTTGCGGCCCGCTCGCCTCAATTCATGAGAGGCTCTTACTCGTGAGCCGGCAGCGGCTCCATGGTACGGGCATCAACAGGAACCTGCACCTCATCCTTGAATGGCGTGGTCATCATGAACACGCGCATTGCCGGGAAGGCGTCCATGAAAGCGAAGTAGCTGTAAAGCCACAGGCCTATGAAGCCAATCGTCACGCCGATTTCCTGCAGTCCGAACGGAAGGCTGCTGGCCTCACCGTAGATGCTGGGATACACCTCGATGTAGCGGTGCAGGTACACGCCCAGAATGCCGCAGAGGGCAAAGAAAATGAAGGTTGGCCGATAGAGCTTGGCAGACTTGGACATGAGTCCAAAGAACGGCAGCACGAAACCGAAGATTGGGATGAGCTGCGTGACGGGCTTCCAAACACCTGAAAGTCTCAGGCGATAGAAGTGAGTCTCTTCCGGCATGTTGCCGTACCAGATTACCAGGTACTGGCCAAAGCTGATGTAGCCGATAAAGGCAGTGAAAGCAAAACCAAGCTTACCCAGATCCCAGAAGTGTTCTTCCGTGAGCAGGTCAGCGGCATCGAGATGCTTCTCCCACCACATCGCCATGAGTGCCACCACCATGATCATGCTCACGAAGGCACTCATGTAGAAGATCCATGCGTACATGGTCTGCTGGAAGTGCAGCGAGATGGACATGGAGTAGTCCCACGACATGACGGACCAGCCCACTGTGAACACTATGCAGATGGCCACGGCCAGCTTGCCCTGCAACGAGTGCTGCGAGTGCAACTCGCGGCGTTCGTCACCACTCCATGCCGCACGCATGCGTGCGCGCAGGCCGGCGGCCCACTTGGCTCCGTACTCGGGCATAACCGCCACGTCCATCTTGACGGAGTGCCACACGAAGAGCACTTCAAGCAGCGTGAGCAGACCGAAGAGGAAAACTCCACGCGTTACAAAGAAGGTGGGGTTGAGCCAGAGCGCCTTTTCGGCGTTGGGAATGGCTTCGCGTCCGGCCCAGGTGAAGATGTGATCACCGCTCAGAAAGAGAATGGCGAGCAGGATGATGAACGCCAGCGGCACGAAGGCAACAAA
>CAZWSJ010000049.1:0-2535 GCA_964636415.1 uncultured Gemmatimonas sp.
AAATGATGTCACTCACGGCCTGTCTTATGCGCGCCTGATCGCGTGCGAGCTTCTGAGACTCACTCACCACATCATTGCGCTGCATAGTCCGTTGCGCGCTGTCCAGTTTTTGGGTGAGCATGAGCAGCATGCGTTGGGAAAGCAGCGAGCGATCCACCTCCGGTGGTGGCACCGGCTCCACGGCCACTGAGTCGTATTCACCGGCGCGCGGTATGCGTATGGTTCGTGTTTCACTGCTTCCTGAAGCTGCGTCCTGTCTTGCAGCCGCGTCGCGTGCCACGGCACGTATGTGAACCATGTCCCCAGGCAGAAGCTTCAGTGCGGAAAGATCAATGGACGCCTCAAGCGTTGCTTCTTTGCGATGCGCGCCCGTCGGAAAATTGCGTGTTGCGGGGACAAGGCTTCGAACGGTGAATCGCTCTCCCTCGCCGGAGCTGATAAGCATCTCAAACCAGACTCTTGTAACACCGATATCATCTCTTGCGCTGGCCTTGATGCCGAGGCGGCCGCGTGGCTCGCGCACAACGGTATCGCGTTCTGGCATAAGCAACGCGACCACCGGCAGAGAATCAGGAACACCCTCCACAACAAAGAGCCTGGTTACTCCATCCCGGCTGATCTGAATGCGCTGTGGAATACTGTCCGCCGTCAGACTCACACGCCAGCCTCGTTCTCCAGCCTGAGATGGCAACTGCTTCTGCCCGGAATCGCCGTATTGAAGTAAGGCATTCACTGCACCGACTCCCCGGCCCGCCAACTCTACCCTGCTTCCTGAAAGCGCTGACACCAGATTGACGTCACCGTAGACAGTGACCGAGTCGCCACTGTATGCCGGAGGCGTCACGCTTACCTCCCACTCGCCCGGGCCGGACATGGAGGTCGAAGCGGCCGGTAACATGACTGATCGAATACTGCCTGGGTCAGCAATTCTCTCCGGAAGCGACACGGCAAACGCAATAAGCAACAAACCAGAGATCACAAACGCGAAGGGCCAGCGCCACTGTCGCCAGCGCAGATCTCTGAGCACCTGCTCCACGGGTACCTGCTTGACAATTGCGTCAGCAGCATTGGTGAGCGCGGTGCTCACAACACTTTCAGTATTTACGGCATGGTGTGCAGCGGTGTTTCCGACAGTGCTTCCCACAACCTGTTCCACCAGCGTAACAAGTGCAAAACTGGGTGGTTCTTGCTGCTGCTCCTCAATCCAGAGTGCAGCGATCTCCATGGATGGCACACCGCGTGGCCACATGAGACGCAGTGCCAAAACCGTCAATGCCGCCAGAGCTGCCAACACAACAACAAAAGCCGCGAGCGTACCACTACTCAGCACGCCTGTCGATACGGGAAGAGCAACGCGCAACAGCAGCAACACCACCAACAACGCAACCAATGCCCCCGCGCTCAACAGCAAGGCTCGGCCGCGCTGAGTAACTGTCAGGCTCTTCCTGGTGAACTGCACCAGTCGCAGCATGGAGTGTACACTATCCGACATCAGGTGGCTGCCTCACGCTTCCGCAGTCTCTGCTCGACAAACAGAATTACACCCGCCAACACCAGAAGAACCGGACCCAGCCACCAGGGATCGGTCCATGTGGCATCTGCGCCAGCCGTTCGAAACAGTGCGGCATCGACCGAGCTGGTTGCGGTATCGCCAATACCCGATGTTGCGAACATGGCAATGCCGCACGGTGCAAGCAATGTCTTCCAAAGCCCGTGAGCAGCCTCACTTGAAAGCAAATCGCTGCCGGATGGTATGCGCACATAAACATCGCGCACACAGGCACCCGAGCGCTCAGTCTCAACCGCCGCCGGGACCCCGTCGGCCCACCACATTATTGGCCTTTCACTGCGTCCTGAACCTTCACCGGGTGTGGCAGATTCCGTATCGCGCAGGTATTCACGCTTAAAAGGTGCCACCAGAGCTGTTTCAATGGACGATACAGCACCGGCAGCAACCGCTGTGTCCTGTTTTTTCCAGCCCGCAGCTTCACCCCGCTCAGGCCAGCGCACAATCACCGTACCCGACTGGAAAAGACTATCGGGCAAAGCCGAGCTGTCGCGCTGAATGAATATCCTCGCCGCGGCGCGCAGGGGCACTTCCCCCGCCAAACGAGCGGCCTCAACGCCTGCAGCAAAGCGTACAGGATCATCTGCCGCAGAGCCGCGTACGGTAACGAGTGGATCGCCCTGGGTTTCCGGCACTTGCTGTTTGGCAAGAGAAATCACCGGTATCAATCCCTCCCATGACGTCCGCCATGCCTGCCACTTCCTGAGCGAACGCACGCGCTCGGGCAACAGGAATACAAGCTCCAATTCGCGAAGCTGTCTCTGCTTGTTGACGAGAACTGCAGCTTCTCTTTGTGCCAGTACCAGGCCTGTTCCAGGATCATCAGCCAGATCCGGTACCCAGAGTACGTGCCGGGTGCCGGCTGTGCCGCCGTTTGCGAAAGACTCTCTTGAAACCGCTTCCAGCTCTGGCATCCACAGTGAAGAGTCAGATCTTAGAGCACTGTCGCCAACCACTATCTGAAGCGC
>CAZWSJ010000049.1:2635-12771 GCA_964636415.1 uncultured Gemmatimonas sp.
GAGCCCGTTACAATGGCACGTACCATTCTTGCAGCGTCGTCACTGGTAAGCACTTCGGTATAGCTCGCACCAAGGCGCTGCCACTCCTCACGCACTGTCTTGCGAAACGCTGCGAAGTTCTGCGTGTACGTCTTGTGCTCCTGCTGCGACAAAACCAGATCTGCTGCAGTTGCAGGTCTCCCGCCAGCGGGTTCCGGGTCTTCCACCCTGTGCGTACCTGCGGGTGGCTCAAGTTCTTCCTGCGCCACTATGTGTACGGCATTTATTTGTGCTCCGGCTCTTGCAAGCACGGATGCGGCGCGCATTGTGTCTTTCAGGTTGCCCAGCCAGTCGCTTATGCAGACAATACGTGCGTGGGGAGAGAGCATGGAGAGTGCCCGGTCCATCTGATCACCGCCACCGCAGCTTACAGAATCGAGAGCCTGTGCTATTTCCTGCACGGTTCCCCGTCTGCTGCGTGGAGGAATGCGAATCATGCGCCCGCCACCAGTAACGATGAGGCCCACCGGATCTCCACCTGCATGAACCACGGCAGCGAGCCCCACTGCCATGGCGCTTGCCTGGTCCCACTTGCTTGTGCCGTGGCCCTTGGCGATGGGGAAGTTCATTGACGCACTGGCGTCCAGCAGCAACCATGTAACGAGCAGTGCTCTTTCGTCTGTGATTCTTACGAACGCGCGATCGCTCCGTGCCAGGAGTCGCCAGTCCAGCGAACGGGGATCATCGCCCTGGCGATAGAGGCGGTATTCTGTGAACTCGCCCGAACTTCCGCGCTTCCTTGAGTACTGCGCACCCGGTGCGGCTGCGGCAACGCGGCTCCTGGCCGGCCAGCGCAGGCCATGCAGCGCATCAAGCATCGCTGCCCGTTTGTTGGTTTTCATGCTCATACCTGCCCGGGCCGCACTCTTGCCGCTGCCTTCAGACGGCGCCAGCGCTTGTTGGAGCCCGGACTTGTGCGCTCAGATCTCTGATAATGGATTCGGCTGTGACTCCATCAGCTTCTGCTGCAAAGTTGGGCAGTATGCGATGGCGGAGCACCGGCATGAGCACTCTCTGAATATCTGCCGGAGAAACCGCCGGTTTGCCGGCCAGAAGTGCCGCAGCCTTGGCACCCAGTATGAGAGCCTGACCGGCGCGCGGGCCGGCACCCCAGCGCACGTAGCGGGTTACCAGCGATGATGCGTTGTTGTCAGGATCAGCCTGTGGCCGCGTTGCACGCACCAGACGGGCCGCGTATTGCAACAGGAGCTCACTGCAGGGCACATCTCTCACTGCGCGCTGCAGTGCAATGGCATCTCCGGCAGTGAATACGGGCTCTATGGCCGCGCCTGTCGCTCCGGTGGTTGAACGCAGTATTCCAACCTCGTCAGCTTCACTGGGATAGCCAACGCGAATGTCGAAGAGGAAGCGATCGAGCTGCGCCTCGGGCAGCGCGTAGGTACCTTCCTGCTCTATTGGGTTCTGCGTTGCAAGAACGAAAAACGGCTGCGGGAGAGACATGGTCTGCCCCGCCACCGTAACACTGCGTTCCTGCATGGCTTCAAGAAGCGCCGCCTGGGTGCGCGGTGGTGCACGATTGATTTCGTCGGCCAGCACCACGTTGGCAAAAACGGGTCCGCGCACAAAACGGAACCTGCGTCCTCCCGAAGTGCCCTCTTCAAGTATTTCGGTGCCGGTTATGTCACTGGGCACCAGATCGGGTGTGAACTGTATGCGATGGAACTCCAGCGCCATTGCGTCGGCAAGCGAACGAATCATAAGCGTTTTGGCAAGCCCTGGCACACCCACAAGCAGAGCGTGCCCACCCGCCACAAGCGCCATGAGTATCTCGTCAATGACCGCGTCCTGTCCAACAACACGCTTGGCAATCTCGGCACGCAAGCGGTTCACACTTGCGACCAGTTCTTCACGGGATCTTGCGTGTCCAGCCTGAGTTGTCTTTTCCGAAGCCTCGCTTGTGACCGTGGGGTTCATCGCACCGGATGTCTGCGTCGTGCATCAAGAAACATCAGTGACGCGTCACCGACACGCAGTTCACCCAGCGTTACAGCTTCATTGCGTATTTCACCACCGCCAAGCTTTACCATGTAGTCGGTTTCGTGCTGTACATCAGGCAGCAACTCTTTCATGGCTGCAAGCTTCACAGCACGCAGCGATGTGCCTGCGCTGCAACGCATGCGCACAGTATCCCACACGTCTGCGGCCTGAACGCGTATGGTGAACGTCCCGGGCGCACCAGAAACTGCCAGATCAAGCACCAGTGGACGCGTTCTGATGATGTTCGGGAAGCCTCTTGCGTCGGCAGCACTACCCGCAGTTACGCTCATGACTGCGCTCCCGGGCCGCTGCTGGAGTCTCCCGCGGCAGCCGCTGCCGGGTCTTCGCGGGCAACCAACGGCTCTTTGTCTTGTGCGGCAGCACGCGGGAGCGGCACTGGCAGCGAAGACAGAAAGCGCGCTACCTGCTGATCGAAAAAGTAGGTGGAAGCGCTCACCATGGTGCCTTCATCGGTGACCCTGGTACCCACCACTATCTCCTCGTTGCCCTGTCCGCGCATGGCAATGTGGGTGGCACTGCGCTTCTCAATAAAGGCCGTGTAGATCCCGCTGCGGAAGGCAAAAAAATACTCGGCGGCATCCAGTACTTCGGCCACCGAAAGAGAGGTGAGCCGTTCCTGCAGTTGTCTGCTCGATTGCTGATGCATGGTGTATCGAAATCCCGAAGAACGCGGAGGGAGTGAGGCAATACCTGAGCTGTTGCAGTCCCGCACGCGGCGCGTGGCCTGCAACAGCAGTGGAGGTACCGGGCAGTACCCCCACGGCTGTCACTCAAATCTAAACGCGGGTCCGGGTGTGGCGGCTCAGGGAATAGCAGTGCAGCCGGCCACCACCGTACACTTCGGATCCAGCGGTGGGAGACCCAGCTTGCCCAGCCGGTCGTTTACAGCCTTGAGATCCACCTTCCAGACCTGATCCAGCGTGCTCTCATACCCCGTCAGTTCCTTTGAGAGTATGCCGAAAATCTCCGGCATATAGGTTCCCGGGGGGCCGTCTCCGCGCTCTGACATGGAGAGCAGGTTGGCCAGTCGGTTGTTGACCTTGATGGGGAAGTTGAGCGGATCCTGCCCGCTCTGATTCTTGACCTGGTAGACGTCCTGCTCCACAGCGGAGGCCTTGGTTCGGAGGGTCTCACCGCTGCGCTTGAGCGCGCCGTCGTTGTTGGAGCGCTTGAGGCGGTCATCCAACTGGTCTTTCACGCGCCGTATTTCTATCACCGCGCGCTGGGCGTCATTGGTGCGGTCTCGAACCCGCCTGCCAAAGGCATACTGGGCTGCCAGATCGGCGTCTGTTACGTCTGGAATGAGAGGGCTGCGGCGAATCACCAGCGGCGCCTTGAGTTCCTGCCCGTCGGCCGTCAGCCGCACCGTGTAGTGTCCGGGCGGAAGCGCCGGACCCGCAGTGCCCGCTCCCCACAGAATCATGCCCGGGAAGCTTTCAATTCCGGTGGACCGCATGTCAAAACTGAAGCGCGTGAGGCCCGCACTCAACGGGAATGTGCTGCTGGTGCCGCGGCGACGGAATCCGCCCGCCTGAGCTGCCTGCACGGTCGTGTCTCCGGTAAACTCGCGCAGCACGGTACCCAGCGAATCGAGAATGGAAAGCGTGGCCCGCGCCGGACGCCTGGCAAAGCTCCAGTTGAGCGTAACGCCCTGTGAAGACCTTATACCCGGCGGCGGCGTGTAGAGATGAGCGCTTGCCGCCTGAACCTCCGTGCCCGCCTGCCGCAGCGGGGTGATGTTGTCCAGAACCCAGAAGCTGCGTCCATGAGTGGCAATCGCCAGCTCGTCGCGCTCCACTATCAGATCCACAACCGGAACATCAGGCATGTTGAGCTTAAGACTCTGCCAGTTGTCCCCGTCATCGTATGAGATGTAGACGCCATGCTGTGTAGCTGCGTAGAGGAGTCCCTTTCGCACGGGATCTTCGCGCACCGCGTGTACATAATCTTCGGGGCCAAGGCCCTTTACAATCCGGGTCCATGTGCTGCCGTAATCGCGTGTGCGGAAGATGTACGGAGCGCGATCATCAAGCAGTGGGCGTCTCACGGAAATGTACGCGGTGCCCGGCTCATGCCATGAAGCGTCGATCTGTGATACGCGCCCGAAATCAGGCATGTCCTTTGGTGTGATATCAGTCCATGTCTTGCCGAAATCCCGGGTAACGAAAACCAGACCGTCATCCGAACCAGTGAAAATCGTGTTCACATCCAGCTTGCTCGGCCCGATGGAGAAGATCGTTCCATACACCTCGGGGCCGTTCATGTCACCCGTAATCGGGCCACCCGACTTGCCCTGTGTTTCAGGTGCGTGCCTTGTCAGGTCCGGACTCAGATTCTGCCATGTACGGCCACCATCGCGCGTAGCCCATAGTCTTTGAGAGGAAACAAAAAGAAGCGAGGAGTCAACCTTGGAGAATATGATGGGGAAGGTCCACTGCCAGCGCTCGCGTATGTCACTTGATGGTTCGCCCGAATAGAACCACGGATATGGGTTGACTTCTCGCGAAAGACCAGTGCGTTTGTTGTGCTTGTCCACATAGCCGCCATTGTTGGTCCCCGCGTAGAACACGTCGAGATCCAGCGGATCTGCCGCTATGTAACCCGGTTCACCACCACCAACGTTGTACGCCAGTGCCATCGCACCCTGAGCTTCCTGCCCCGGTGCGGCATTGGCTCGACCAATGTTCCAGTTGAATGGCGTGCAGAGAGTGTTGCTGTCCTGCTGTGATCCACACACGTGGAAGGGCATGTGTCCCGTGGTAATCACGTGGTACCACTGTGCCGTGGGATAGTCCTGATCGGTGTAGCTGCCGCCCGTGTTGTAGGTGATTGCTCCGCCGCCATCGTTTCCTACAACCAGATGAGCTGGATTGTCGGGATCAATCCACAGGTCATGCCAATCGGAATGACTTCCACGACCGACAGAGTTGAGCGTCTTGCCACCATCGGTGGAACGGTAGAAAGACACATTCTGGATGTACACCAGGTCGGCATTGTTCTGG
This sequence comes from uncultured Gemmatimonas sp., assembly GCA_964636415.1. GTDB lineage: Bacteria > Gemmatimonadota > Gemmatimonadetes > Gemmatimonadales > Gemmatimonadaceae > Gemmatimonas. The sequence continues at coordinate 7,696 of CAZWSJ010000049.1, forward strand.
TCCGCATACAAATGCGTGTAATAGAATGCACGCTGCCGAATATTCCTGTCGCCATTTACGAAATTCCAGGTGGCGCCTGCATCATCGCTGCGGAAGAGGCCACCGTTCTCGTTCTCCACGAGCGCGTACACACGATCGGGATTGGCTGTGGTGAGCGCCACGCTGATCCTGCCTACCAGGCCAGACGGCATGCCCTTTGCCCTCGTGATCTCCTTCCAGGTCTCACCACCATCGGTGCTCTTGTAAAGACCCGATCCCGGCCCGCCGGAAGACATCTGGTACTCTGTCCTGTAAGCTTCCCAGAGCGCCGCATAAACTATCTGCGGGTTCTTTCTGTCAACGGCAATGTCCACCGCACCACTTCTTGCGTCCTTGAAGAGCACGCGCCGCCATGTCACACCGCCGTCGGTGCTCTTGTACACGCCGCGCTCCTCGCTCGGCACGCTGTACTTGCCAAACACCGCCGCCCACACGATGTCGGGATTGGTGGGATGCACACGAATTTTGGAGATGGCATCGACCGAGCGAAAACCAATATGCGACCAGGTCTTGCCGTCGTCGGTACTCTTGTAAATGCCATCGCCCGGCATGATGTTGCCGCGAATACAGGCTTCACCCGTGCCTATGTAAATCACATTGGGATTCGACTCACTGACGCCAATCGCACCAACCGATGCGCTGGTGATCTGGCCGTCGGTTACCGGAAACCATGTGCTCCCACTGTCAATTGTTTTCCACAGACCACCACCGGTGGCTCCAAAGTAGGCCTCAGCCGGACGCCCCTTTACACCACTTGCAGCAATTGAGCGGCCCCCGCGATCGGGACCGATGTTGCGCCAGCGGTATTGCGAGAGGAGCGCGGGATCGAGCTGCACTGCTGTAAGATCCGCGGGGTCCACGCCCGCCGGAGCAGGCAAAACTCTCGAAGCTGGCGGAGCAGGTGAATCAGGGACGGAAGCAGCTCGTGAAGAGCTGGCGGAGGGATCGGAGTGGCCTGCCGGCTTGATCAGCGACGCTGCCGGAATCAGCAACGGAACAGCCAGCCACACCATCAGTCGCGAAGCGTTCATGGTACCAGGGGTGGGAGCGGGAAAGGTGGACTTTCCTTACGTTGCCCAATATCACGCTCTGTTGCAACCGCAGCGCCGGATCACAGGAAATTCGGCGCCGGGTTGCACTGGTATATCACTGGCATTTCGCCGGCATTCCACCGGCGTTCCACCGGCTTTCTCAGCCGGCCAGTTTTTCAGTCAGATAGCTGCGGAGCTGCGAAGCATCCACGCGGTCCTGCGCGAGAGTATCACGGTCGCGCACCGTCACGCTGCCGTCGGAGGTGCTCTCCGTGTCCACCGTGATGCAGTAAGGCGTACCCACCTCATCCTGACGTCTGTAGCGCTTGCCAATGGAGCCCGTAAGATCGTGCGCCACGGGAAAAAGCGTGCGCAGGTCCTTCACAATGCGCTCGGCCATTTCCGGCTGACCGTCTTTCTTGGTGAGCGGGAAAACAGCGGCCTTGATGGGCGCTATGGACGGGAGGAAGCCAAGCACCACCCGTCCCTCCGCCTCACCTTCCACCGCCTCTTCACGATAGGCATTCACCATGGTGGCCAGCGTAACGCGGTCAGCACCGATGGAAGTCTCAATGACGTACGGCAGATAACGCTTGTTGTTCGGCTGATCAAAGTATTCGAGCTTCTTGCCCGAAAACTCCTGATGCTGTCTGAGGTCAAAGTCTCCGCGGTTGTGCACACCTTCCACTTCCTGCGGGCCCAGTGAACCGCCAAAGTCGAACTCTATGTCGAAGGCTGCACGCGCATAGTGAGCGAGTTCATTGGCGCCATGCTGATGGAATGACAGACGGTCTTTGGCGAGGCCCAGGTCCAGATGCCACTGCATGCGCAGCGCCTTCCAGCGCTCGAACCACTCCATGTCGGTGCCGGGCTCCACGAAAAACTGCATCTCCATCTGCTCGAACTCGCGCGTGCGGAAAATGAAGTTCCCGGGTGTGATTTCGTTGCGGAAAGCCTTGCCTATCTGAGCAATACCAAACGGGATTTTCTGGCGCGTGCTCTGCTGCACGTTCAGAAAATTGACGAAGATTCCCTGTGCAGTTTCAGGTCGCAGGTATATGGTGCTTGCGTTGTCTTCGAGGGCTCCCATGCTGGTTTTGAACATGAGATTGAACTGGCGGGCCTCGGTGAGCGTTCCCTTGCTTCCGCAGTTTGGGCACTGGTTGGCTTCAATAAAGCGCGGATCCAGCTTGTCGGCGCGGAAACGGGCCTTGCAGTGCTTGCAGTCCACCAGCGGATCGGTGAAGCCGGCAACGTGGCCCGATGCTTCCCATGTGCGCGGATGCATGAGGATTGCAGCGTCCAGGCCCTCGATGTCATCGCGTGAACGCACCATGGCGTTCCACCAGCGGTCCTTGATATTGCGCTTGAGTTCCACGCCCAGCGGACCGTAATCCCACACGGATCCGGTGCCGCCATAAATCTCGGAGGATTGGAATATGAAACCACGTCGCTTGCTGAGCGACACGAGTTTGTCCATTACTTCGGGATACGCGGGCATGAAAATACGGTGAAGGTTTCAGAAGCGGATGACAGATTTGCACCCGCCGGGCGCCAGCCCCTCAGGCCTGCGCCTGCTGCCTGAGCACGTGCGCGACTATGGCATCACCATGATCACGTCCGTTCTCGATGAATATACGATTGGCCTCGTTGCCAGAGGCAATGACACCCGCCAGGTAGATGCCCGGAACGGGTGTTTCCATGGTTTCGGGGTCGTGAGCCGGAATGCCGGTGTCGGCATCAATGGGTACCCCGGCGTGTTCCAGCAGCGCTGTTTCCGGCAGGAAGCCGGTCATGGTATAGACCTGCGTGGCGGGCAGCCGCTCGGTACCGCCGGGGCCCTCAACGGTTACCGCTTCCTGGTCTATTGACACCACACGAGTGGAGAGACGCGCATCAATAGCGCCCTCCCTGATGCGTGCTTCGATATCGGGTCGTACCCAGGGTTTGATATTGGCGCCGAGGGATTCCTCACGGTGCACCAGCGTAACGCTGCGTGCGCCGGCACGTCGCATCTCGAGCGCTGCATCCACCGCCGAGTTGGCACCACCCACTATTACCACGGTCTGACCGAAAGCCGTGTGGGCTTCCACATAGCCGTGTCGCACGTGCGGCAGCGCCTCTCCCGGAACGCCCAATCTGTTGGGACGGCCAAAGTAGCCCGTGGCTATTACCACAGAGTTGGCCGCAGTGGAGTGGCTCACACCGGTTCGGGTGATGGACCTGAGCAGCCAGCGTGCAGGCGGCACGGGTTCCACCTGACCCACGCGGGGATCAACACGAACGGGTCTCAGCGACTCCACTGTCTCATACAGCCTGAGGTCCAGATCGCAGACCTGAGCCACGCCGCGATAGTACGCGAGTGCCTCCCGGCGCGAGGGTTTATCGGTGGCAATTATGAACGGCACACCGGCTATGGACAGACGGTCTGCCGTGGAGAAGAACGTCATGTAAGTGGGATAGCCCGTGAGGCCGTTCACCACGCTCCCGCGATCAAACACCAGCGACGAGAGACCCGCACGTTTGGCTGCCGCGGCCGCTGCCAGGCCACAGGGGCCTGCGCCAACCACAGCAACGTCCACCACACCCGGTGTGTCACCCCGCGTGCCGACAGGCCTGTCGCCCGGCTTGTCGTCCTTCGCGTCTTCCATGCCTTTGCCTTCTTTCATTCCTTTCAGGATACCCCTTTGCTCACTTCTATGATCTGATCCCGGCGAGTGCCAACGCTCACGTAGGCCACCGGCGCCTCGCAAAGCGATTCCAGGCGTTCCAGGTAGCGTCGGGCAGCGGCTGGCAGGTCTTCCAGCCTGCGGGCCTCAGCGGTGGACTGTCGCCAGCCCGGGAGCCACTCGTATTGCGGCTTTGCACTTCCCAGAGCCACCGGATCGGCCGGGAACTCGGTCAGTATGTCGTCGCCCACCCTGTACCCTGTGCAAACCGCCACCTGATCCAGCGTGTCGAGCACATCCAGCTTGGTAATGGCCAGGCCCGTGAGTCCGTTCACCCGTACCGAATAGCGCACCACCACCCCATCGAACCAGCCACAGCGGCGGGGTCTGCCCGTGGTTGCACCGAACTCGTGGCCCAGTTGCCTGACCTTGCTGTGCAACGGTTCCTCCAGCTCGGTGGGAAGCGGGCCATTGCCGACGCGTGTGGTGTAGGCCTTCACCACTCCCAGCGCCGCGTGGAGCTCCATGGGCGAAATGCCCACGCCGAGGGCTGCTCCACCGACGGTGGTATTGCTTGACGTAACGAAGGGGTAGGTACCGTGATCCACATCGAGGAGCGATCCCTGAGCGCCTTCCAGCAAGACCGTGTCGCCGCGCTTGATGGCTTCGTGCACGAGGAGCCCCACGTCTTCGGCCAGTCCCAGGAGACGCGGTGCAATGGCTTCGAGGCGGGCCATGGTTGTATCCACCGAGGCTCTCTCGGGAGAGCCGTGGTGAGCCAACTGCCAGTTGGCGCGTTCCACGCCGGCCATGACCAGCTCCCGCAGGCGATCCGGGTGACGGAGATCCAGCACCCTGACGCCGCGTCTGGCGATTTTGTCCTCGTATGCGGGGCCTATTCCGCGACCGGTGGTGCCGATGGCGCGCGAGGCTGCGCTGGCCTGGTCGAGGAGCTTGTGGTAGGGCATCACAAGATGTGTGCGTTCGCTCACGAAGAGCCGTCCGCCCAGGTCTATACCGTCGGTGATAAGCTCATCGACTTCTATGAAAAGCGTTTCCGGGTCCAGGACCACACCATTGCCGATGGCGCAGCGCACCCCGTCGTGCAGTATGCCGCTGGGCACCTGGTGCAGGATGAAGGACTTCTCACCTATGTGAACCGTATGGCCTGCATTAGCGCCGCCCTGGTAACGCACCACCCAGTTGGCGCCTTCGGCCAGCACGTCCACCAGTTTTCCCTTGCCTTCATCGCCCCATTGGGCACCCACCACCACCACGGTACGCGTCGTCGAATCGAACATGCATTGGTCTCCGGCGGCTGGCTCTACCGCACACAA
>CAZWSJ010000050.1:0-12721 GCA_964636415.1 uncultured Gemmatimonas sp.
ACCGAGAGCGGCCACCACTGCCCGGCCCGCCCGATGGCGAAGATACACAGACCTATATTCACTCATGTTATGAACTCCTGGTGGAAAAAGCAGAGGTGCTGAAAAGCAACGGAGATGATGGGATCAAGACCCGGATCCCCGCAACTCGAAGTCTCTGGAGGTTGCTACCATATTACCACCCCTATCGCTTCCAGGTTGCGATAGGGCTCACAGCCGTGATAGCCGCCGCCGCGCTGGCTACGCTTATTCCAGCCTATCTGCAGCGCGGAATCGACGAAATAAGTGACGGTGGTCACATAGACAGCATTCTGCGTCTGGGCGGGCTCATGCTACTCACCACCATGGCCAGCGGCAGCCTGCGCTTCGTCATGCGCTACCTGCTCAACGGCGTCAGCCGCCGCATAGAAACGGACCTGCGCCGGGATGTCTACGAAAAGCTCACCGTGCTCGATGCGGCCTGGTACTCCAGATGGAAAACGGGCGATCTCATGGCACGTCTTACCAATGATCTGAGCGCCGTGAGAATGGCGGCTGGGCCGGCCGTCATGTACTTCGTGAACACACTCTTCGGTGGGATATTCGCGGTGGCAATGATGCTGCGTATCAGCCCCACACTCACCGGCGCAACGCTGCTTCCCATGCTGCTCTTGCCCGTGCTCATGATCTGGCTGGGCAGATTGGTTCATCAGCAGTTTGAAATGGTGCAGAGTCAGTTCAGCAACCTCACCACCAGAGCCCAGGAAAACCTCTCTGGCGTTCGCGTGGTGAGAGCCTACCGACAGGAAAGGTCTGAAATCGAAAGGTTCGGACGACTGGGCGATGACTATCTGGACGCCAATATGCGCCTCGCCCGTCTCAACGGTCTCATGAATCCCGGTTTTGCTCTTCTGGCCGGACTGGGGGTTGCCGTCACGCTGGCTGTGGGAGGGCGCCTGCTCATCAGCAACAGTATTACGGTGGGCGGCTTTGTGGCCTTTGGCATTTATCTGACCATGCTCACATGGCCACTGATTGCGCTCGGCTGGACTACCAACCTTTTTCAGCGCGGCGGCGCTTCACTGGCCAGAGTGCAGGAGTTGATGGACGCGAAACCGGTGAACGTGATCGATGGCGGCAGCGTCTCCGACTCCCTCAACACAGAACAGCCCAGGGATCACTCAATAGAGTTCCGCGACGTGTGGTTTCACTATCCGCTGACAGACGCAGATCGCGGTTTGGCCGGTACCGGTCCGCGATGGGTGTTGCGTAACATCAACCTGAGCATTCCCTCCGGCGGCACACTGGCCATTGTTGGTGCAACGGGCTCAGGCAAGAGCGCACTCATGGACCTGTTACCGCGCATGTTTGACCCACAACGCGGCACGATTCTTATTGGCGGCGTTGACACCCGCACACTCTCTCTCAAGAGCCTGCGCAGCCTCATGGGATATGTGCCTCAGGAGGCTCTGCTTTTCAGTGAAACCGTTGGCGAAAACATCGCATACGGCATCCCTCACGCAAGTGTCGCACAACTGAATCACGCCGCCGCTATCGCTCAATTGAGTGAAACAATTGCCGCTCTTCCAGATGGCTACGAAACAAAACTTGGCGAACGCGGCATCAATCTGTCGGGTGGGCAGAAACAGCGAACAGCACTGGCACGTGCACTTGCACGCGACCCCGGCATTGTGCTGCTCGACGATGCTCTCTCCGCCGTGGACACCAACACCGAGGCCGCGATACTGGCCGCTCTCAATACTGCACTCAAGGGCCGCACGGCAATCATCACCTCACACAGACTGAGCACGGTGCGCAACGCTGATCACATTATCGTACTTGCCGATGGAGTGATCATCGAACAGGGCACGCATGACACGCTGCTGGCACAAGGCAAGCGCTATGCAGAGCTTTGGCAGCGCCAGCAACTGCTGGATGCAATAGAGGCGGCCTGACAACAACGCCGCCCGCCGGCTTCAGATTCGATTGAAGAGAAACTCAGGTGTAAGCGGCTGCAGGAGCACGGCCAGGCGCTCGAACCATCCCGTAAACATCAGCAGTCCCACAATTATCAACAGTATTCCCGCAATGCGGTTCACCATGCCAAGTCTGTGCTTGAATCGCTGGAAGAATCCTAGAAAACGCTCCAGCGCGAGCGCGCTCAACAAAAACGGAACTGCCAGACCGAGCGAATAGAACGTGAGAAGCATCATGCCTCTTACAAGTTCCGTTTCGTTTGCAGCAAGCAGCAGAATGGCACCCAGCGTGGGTCCAAGGCAGGGTGTCCAGCCCGCTCCAAAAGCAACTCCCACCAGTATGGTGCCCAGATAGCCAATGGGCTTGTCACTCAGGTGATAGCGGCGTTCCTGCTGCAATGAACCCATGCCCAGCACGCCCAGCATCCAGAGTCCCATCACCACCATCAGAACACCGCCCACGCGTGCTATCCACACGCGATATTCGCGAAGCAGTTGTCCAAAAACACTGGCGCCTGCGCCCAGTGCAATGAAGATGAAGGAAAAGCCAAGCACAAAGAGCAGCGAGTGAACCAGCGCCGTGCGTCTTGCCCTGCTCACGTCGTCCAGTCCCATACCGGTGATGAACGTGATGTAGGACGGCACAAGCGGCAACACGCAGGGACTCAGAAAACTGAGCAGCCCTGCGGTGAAGGCAACAAGAATGGAGAGCGATTCAGGCGCCACTTGATCTGCGGTCAGACAACCGGGAGGCTGGGCTCGACCCTTAGCGCACGCGCTATCTGGGATGCTGAATAACGCACTATGGCCGAGTCACCACCGGCCCTGCGCTGCACACCGCGCACCACTGTTTCAACAGTCACAAGCGGTGCGTCAGCCTCTGCCTTCACGCTTGTTTCCCACTTGCCGCGCTCCGGCCCCTTGATGGTATGGCGGTAGCGCGCAGTGAACACTGTGTGACGCGACAACGGGGTTTCAACGGCCTGGTCCACATCATCTTCCCGGGACGTCTCGTCAACCGGGTCAGGAGAGGTGGTGTGCACCGCATCAGGACTCACGGCGAGTACGGTATCGGGGCTTGCGACGAGCACGGGATCAGGGCTGGTGGCGAGCACGGGATCGGGGCGAGTGACGGGCGCGGGGTCAGGGCGCGTGGCGAGCACCGCGATGCCCGTTTCCAGAGTGCCCTGTCGCAATGGGGAGAAGAGATGCAGCTCCTCTATCTGCTCAAGTGGCACCTGCTCTATGACGGCGCGAAGGAATCGCTCAGCCACCAGCGACACCGGCATATCAGCCGGATCGTGGCTCTCGAAATCCAACGTGGTGAATTCAGCTTGCATCCCTGCAAGATAGCCAATTTCGGCGGTGTCGGCAGGGCGGAAAAGGACTTGGAAAGACCACGGGAAGACCACGGGAAGACCGCGGGAAGCGCCGCGGAAGAGTCAGAGGAGGCTCACAGGGTCCCGGTCAACCACCAGCCTGATATCGGCCTCTCTGCTGCGGCCTCCTGGATGCCTGGCCACAGGGCAGCGCTGGACGATGTATTGCACGAGCTGCGTCAGCAAAGCTGCCCGTTCTGTCTTGATAGCCATGTGCCAGCGCCAGCGATCCTTGATACGGTCAATTGGACAGGGCGCCGGCCCCACCAGTGTCACGCCTTCAAGCTTTCTCCTGACAACCAATTTGCGAATCCAGTCAGCGGCCGCAATTGCGGCATCAGCCACCATTGTCTGGTCCCTGCCGCTCAGCACGATGTTGGCAAGGGCAGCAAATGGTGGATAAACCGGCATTCTCCTGGCCTGCAGTTCTTCGCTCACAAAGCCCAGATAATCGTGCTCGAGAGCATAGCGTATGGCATGAGCATCGGCCATGCGTGTCTGAACAATAGCCTCGCCGCTCAGATTTCCGCGCCCAGCCCTGCCTGCCACCTGACTGAGTAACTGGAAAGTACGCTCCGAAGCACGGAAGTCAGGCAGGTTGAGTCCCGTGTCGGCATCAACCACGCCCACAAGAGTGACGTTGGGAAAGTCCAGCCCCTTGGCTATCATCTGTGTGCCAAGCAGTATGTCCACTTCACCGCTGGCGACGCGATCAAGTATGCGTGCGTGGGCCCATTTGCCGCTGGTGGTGTCCACATCCATTCGGGCAATTGATGCCGTGGGGAACAACTCGCCCGCAAGACGTTCCACCTGCTGGGTGCCGAGTCCGCGCCTCACCATTTCATCTTCACCACACTTGGGGCAACGCCGGGGCACGGCCTCCTGGTAGCGACAATAGTGACACATCATCACGTTCGTCACGCGGTGATAGGTGAGCGAGATGCTGCAATGAGGACAGGTGAGCAGGTGGCCACAGGATTCACACTGCAGGTACGCTGAGTATCCTCTGCGGTTGAGCAGCAATAAGACCTGCTCATGTCGTTCCAGACGTTGCGTAATGGCCTGAACAAGCACAGGGCTGAATACCTGTGCAACGGCCTGTGCGAGAGAGCCCGCGGCACTTCTGCGCGCTTCCTTTCCAACCTCCCGCATGTCTGCCAACTGCACACGCGGCAGACTTGCGCCGGTGGCACGATCAGGAAGATCCAAACGTGTGGCCTGTCCACGCTCTGCCCTGTGCCAGCTTTCAAGACTCGGCGTGGCGCTGCCAAGCACCACTATCGCTCCCTCTTTCCTGGCCCGTACCATGGCCGCCTCGCGAGCATGGTATCTGGGCGTTTCGGCCTGCTTGTAGCTGGCCTCGTGCTCTTCGTCCACTATCACCACGGCCACATTCTCAAGCGGGGCGAACAATGCTGAGCGCGCGCCTACGGCTATGCGACGCTGGCCGTTTCTGAGCGCTCGCCAGGCATCAAGTCTCTCTCCATCGCTGAGCCCTGAATGCAGAACTGCAACCTCGTCTCCGAATGCTCCTCTGAAACGATCAACTGTTTGAGGTGTGAGCGCAATTTCGGGGACCAGGACTATTGCCGTACTACGTGGCTTGCGAAGCAGACGGCGCAGCACCTCTATGTAAACCAGCGTCTTGCCGCTGCCGGTAATGCCGTGCAGAAGAAAAGTCTGGCCGGCACTGCCCTCGCAGACGGTATCAATCGCTGCCTGTTGGGCCGCACTCGGCTCCCCGGGTGGGAGCGTGACACTGCGGCTGCGAAACGGATCCCGCTCATGTGCTTCGTGCTTTAGCTCAACCACACCGCGTTTAACAAGTGCGTTGATCACAGACGCGGAACAGGCAGCCTGCTCCATCAAGGTATCGAAGCCGGTCACACCGCCATGAGCCTCAAGCAGCGCAAACACCGCTTTCTGCTGGGGGGCGCGCGCAAACATGCGTTCGCGTTCCAGCAGCGATGGCAGTTCACGGGCAATGTAAAGCATGCGCGTGGTACGCTGAGCAGGCACTGGCTTCCCTGGCTGCAGCAATAGCGCAGGAAGCATTCCCCTGAGAGTGATACCAAGAGGCGCTGCATACCATTCCGAGATCCATTGTGCCAGGGCCATGAGCGCTGCTGGTATTGATGGCCGCTCGTCGGGCACCGATAGCACCGGCTTGAGCTTCACACCCTCAGGCGCGGCACTCTCACCCAAACATATTCCTACCATACGACGATTTCGAAACGGCACCACCACGCGGCTGCCCGGGGCAATCGGCCAGCCATGTTCGGCCGTTACCGAATAGGTAAAGCTCCGAAACAGTGGCACCGGAAGAGCCACTTCAATTGCACGATCAGGCGTGGGCAGCTTGCCCACGCCTGCATCATCCAATCCGGACAGCCCGGCGTTCATCCCCCGCGACGCGTGACTCCGAGGCCAACGGCATCGCTCAGTGTGATGCGTCCCGCTGGCATTGTGGGTCCCTCAAAGGGATCATCTGCAAGCAGCGCTGCACCATCCAGATCAGCATCATCCAGCAGTGGTGAAAACTGCGCGGCCGCCGCTATGCCAAGGCTGGTCTCTATCATGCAACCGCACATCACACGCATTCCGTGCGCCCTCGCGGTTGCAATCATGCGCAGGGCCTCGCGCAGTGAACCACACTTGGCCAGCTTGATGTTTACTCCGTCAACCACGCCCTCAAGACGTGGAATATCAGTTGCGACCAGGCAGGATTCATCAGCCATGACGTCTATGGCTGCACGCTCACGCACAAAACGCAGCCCGGGCAGGTCACCGGGAGGCAACGGCTGCTCGAGCATCTCAACACCCGCGTCGTGAAGGGCATCGAGCATGCCGAGGGCCTGCTTTGTCGTCCATGCGGCGTTGGCATCCACACGCAGTCGTGCCTGCGGCGCTTCTTCTCTCACTATACGCAGCACCTCGCGATCCCAGCCCGAACCCAGCTTGACCTTGAGAAGTGGATAGTGCGCGGCTTCACGCACACGTGAGCGAAGAGTCGCTTCATCAGGAGCCATGCCTATGGTGAAGCTTGAAATCGGTACGCGCGTGCGATCGAGGCCCCAGAGTTTCCAGAGCGGTACGTTCAGTCGCTTTGCAACAAGGTCGTGAAGAGCGGCACTCAAGGCTACATGAGCCGCCGCGTTCCATCTGAGCGACTGTGCCAGTTGTTCCTCAAGCGCCTCAATTGACCAGGCGTCTGCGCCATCAAGAACGGGGGCCATGTGCTTGAGTGCAGCCACCACTGTTTCCACGGTTTCTCCATAGAACCGGCTGGGCGCGGCTTCACCCCAGCCCTCGGCGCCATCTCCGTCAACCAGGCGCACCCAGACAGTCTTGTGCTCGCTGCTTCCACCACGCGCAATCACAAACGGGTGGCTGGTGTGAACGGTCAGGATTTCAGCGTGAAGGTGCATGCATCAATTCCGAAGTTGATGAATCAGGATGGCGTGAATCGGGACACGCGCGCAGCAACTGCACTGCGATGTTCCGTACTGCCGGCATTACCGGCCAGATACAACACCAGCGCATCAGCCAGTTCGAAGCCACGATCATAGCGATCGCCCGCCGGTTTGCTCAGACACTTCATGACTATGCTGCTCAATGCTGCCGGCACAGATGAGTCTATCTGGTCGGGAGCAACGGGGGCCTCGTGCACATGCTTGTAGCCCACCGCGTAGGAATCGTCGCCATCAAATGGTGGCCGCCCAATGAGCATCTCGTAAATGAGAAGCCCCACCGCATAGATGTCGCTCCTTCCATCCACCAGCCTGCCCATGGCCTGCTCGGGCGACATGTAGTGCGGGGTGCCCATGGCACGTCCGCTGGCCGTGAGCCTGCCATGAAAACGTGCAGTGGCGATGCCGAAGTCGGTGAGCGCCACGTTGCCATCTTCGTCAAAGAGAATGTTGTCGGGCTTGATGTCGCGATGAATCACGCCATGTCTGTGCGCATAATCCAGAGCACAGGAAACCTGAACCCCCACAGAAGCAGCCATGGCAGCATCAATTATCTTGCGTCGCGCGAGCAGGTCGGCAAGTGAACCACCCGCATAGTACGGCATCACCAGATAGTCTATGTCGCCCGAGGTTCCCATATCCACAATGCCGCAGATATGTGGATGCACCAGCCTTGAGGCTGCCTCGGCTTCTCTGCGGAACCGGACGCGCATCTCGGAGTCGGTGGCAAGGCTGGCGTGCAACACCTTGATGACCAGTGCGCGGCCAAGCAGTGTATGCCGTGCCAGATACACGTGCGCCATGCCGCCACTGCCGAGGCGTTTGACTATGGCGTAATGGTTGCCGGTTGCACGACGAAGTCCCTGAAGCTCCGCGTCAGGAATGTCCAGGGGAGGTGCGGATACCTCCGGCAGTGCAGCACCACACTTGCTGCACCTGGCCGCTATGGCCCGATTCCAGGTACCACAGTCAGGGCAGAACATGATGGGCGGAGTTTGGGTGATCCTTGACGGACAATACTGAACCTGCCCGAGCCACGAAGAAGGAGGATGTCACAGCCAGCGTCTCCACTTCAAGTAAAACAACAGCGCCAGACCAAGAGTGAGCTGCAGGACGAACAGCATCCAAAACCCGAACTGCCAGTTTGCCGCCGGCAGGCCTTGTACGTTCATTCCCCACATGCCGCTCACTATCACGAAGGGCAGCGACATCGTGGCCACCACAGAGAGAGCCTTGGTGGTGGTTCCCAGCCGGTTGGAGACCTGATTCAGGTAGGAGTCCATGGTGCTGCTGAGAAGCTCACGAAAAGTGTCAAGCTCATCGTTGATGCGAAGAACGTGATCGTAAATGTCCCTGAAATAAAGTTGAATGTCGGGCGTGAGAAGTTTGTTGGGTCTGTTCGTAAGCAGACTCAGCACCTCACGCGAAGGCGCCAGATAGCGGCGCATGGACAGTACCAGACGTTTTATCTGAAAGAGATCATGCAGAGCCGCATCATCGAAGTCCACGAAGACACGCTCCTCAAGGCCGTCGATGAACGAGTCCACCGACTCCATTATGGGAAAATACCCGTCAATCACATCGTCGAGCAGTGCGTGCAGCACACGCTCAACCCCGGTAGCCATAAGGCTGGGAGTGCGTCTAATGATCTTTTCAATCCTGTCCACCTGCTGCAAGGGGCCGGCATGAACTGTAACCAGGCTGGTGGGGCCAAGAAAACAGTACAGGTTACGGGTTTCGAGATCGTAGGGATCTTCTGTTGTGGCAGCCAGTGAAATGCAACTGATGGTTATGAAAATGAAACCATCGTACTCCTCAAGCTTCACTCGCGAATTGGGATTGAGTGTGTCCTCAATTGCCAGTGGGTGGAACCGGAACACCTTCTCGAGCATAGCGTGTTGTGAAGCAACGGTGGAGTCTATGTCCACCCAAAGAGGACCGCCCTCCTGCAACAGTCTTGCCACATCACGCGGATGACAGTCGACCACATCTCCGAGAGTGATCGAATGACAGAGTGTGCGTGGTAGTGGGAGCGGATCCTTGCCATCTCCTGTCAACACCATGGGAGTTCTCAAAGCAGAGCCTCCAGATGAACCATGACCGCCTCTGCAACGGCAGACGGCGCATAACCACCCTCCAGTGCGCTCACCAGCCTGCCGCCGCACCAGCTCCTGGCGCGCAACACCATCTCGCGGGTAAGAAATCCGATGTCATCTGCTGTGAGCGTAAAGCCGCCGAGCGGATCACCTGCCATGCAGTCAAATCCACAGCTCAGGAGCACCAGATCAGGCGTGAAGTCTCGCGTGGCCGCGTCAACGGCAGCCAGAAGAGCAGCGGTGTAACGCCCTGCCGGCAGCGAGGGTGCCATGGGAACATTCCACACCGTTTTCAGCGGCCCGCGATCGTCTGCAGCGCCCGTTCCGGGATACCAGGGCCACTGGTGCATTGACACGAAGTGTATGCGCGAATCCTGTTCAACCAGAGCCTGGGTTCCGTTCCCGTGGTGGACGTCCCAGTCCACGATGAGAACAGCATTGCAGCCCTTTGCTGATTGGAGAGCATAGTGGGCTGCCATGGCCACGTTGCCGAAAATGCAGAAGCCCATGGCAGCATCGCGCAGTGCGTGGTGACCCGGGGGGCGCACGGCGGAAAAGCTCCTGAGCGAGCTGCCATTGAAAGCCATGTCCACGCCATCCAGCACGCAACCCGCGGCTGCCCTGGCTGCATCCCATGAGCCCTCACTCGCTACTGTATCCGGGTCCAGGGCGCCACCACCTGATTCAGCAAGTAACTTCACCCTGTCCACATAAGCGCGATCGTGCACCAGCGCCAGTTCATCCGGCGTGGCGTGGCGCCCCTCCACATGCCTCAGACTGGTGAACAGGTCGGGCCTGTACTTGAGTGCGCGGGGAATGGCTGTTAGCCGACCAACGTGCTCGGAGTGCCCCCAGCCGGTGTCATGTCGCCCGCAGTCGGGATGGGAAATAAGCGCCACCACCGACTGCTCAGCGTTGACGTTCTCACTTCCACCCACTGCTTCGGTCATCGACATGTTTGCGCAAAGGTTGACTGTTCAGCGAGCGCCGCGCAGGCGCCTTGATGTCCACTCGACGAGCAGCGAGATGGCCATCACTGCAAAGAGTATAGCCGGCAGCGGAAGTCGGTAAGCAAGGGCTCTGGTCCGAGAGTCGCGGCTCAGGGGTATGACCCCTGTCTGAACCGAGTCGAGCGGCATTCCTGCCATGGCTGCCATATCCGCCCATGGTGCCGCGTCCCCGGGGAACGGATCGGCCATGACAGCTCCGCTTTGGCCTGTGTTTGAGAAAGCAGCGGCCGCGAGAACAGCCGACCACCAGTTCCTGTGCTCTGACATGCCTTCGTCGCTACCTTCCATGCGCCAGCGCCAGAGCTGCCGGTAAGCCATGGCCAGGACGCGGCCTGCACCGTCGCGCCGCGCCAGCACCAGCGGCGAGCCGTTTGCCCTGTTGGAAGCCACCAGCGTCTCAGCGCCCGGCTCAGCGCTCAGAAGCCACGATTCCAGCCCATCACGCGGGGCCGGTCCAAGCAGCGCACCTGCTATCGCCGCCTGCAAACGAATAGCGCGTGCCGGCCTCAGATCCGCCAGCTCCGGTATCCGCAGCGCATCACCAGTGAGCACCAGGCCTCCCCCAAGCCTCACGAAGCGTCTTATCGCTGCCGCATCCACCTGCATACTGTCGACCACCACAACAACGTCATAGCGCGCGGTGTCCAGACGACCGGGGTTGCCGGATTCACTGAAGGCAGTGGGTGAGAGTTGAATCCGCGAATCCACCACCCAGCCCGCTTCTTCCAGAGCCACGGTTGTGAATTTGCTCTCCCACGAGGGAGTTCCAACCAGCATGACCCGCTTTGGCGGTCTCGCTGCATGTTCCTGCTGGATTGCAACGCTGTGGCCAAGTCGGGCTTCCACGGGGGAGCTGGCGGCAGCAAGACGCCAGGCTGAAACCTGCAGCACGCGGCTGTCGTGGCTGGATGGGTTGGTGACTCGCGAGTCGGCACCGGGATCAAGCGAGTCAATAAGTCCGCCACGATCAGTAATAACCAGCGGCAGTGTGCCCATGGGCCAGCTAGCACGTAGCTCAACAGGTGCGGCGGGTGATGCGTCACGCGTTACCGACAGAGCGAGCCCTCTGGCGCCGCTGCTGTCGAGCCATTGGAATGGCAGTCCCGCAGCCGCCACTGCTCCCAGCAACGCGCGAGCAGAGGGGCCGGGCAGCGCATTCAGGGACGCCAGCAATGTATCCGAGGAGCGAGCAGGGTCACGCAAGAATCTGGCGATGTCGTTTGCGAGTTCTGACTGTCTATCATCCACGCTGAACATTCGCGTTCTGCCGTCGGGCACAGCGGACAGGTCGGGCTTCCACATCCACCATATTGCTGCGATCAGAGCAGCCAGCGCCAACACACGGCACATGCGCTCAATAAGCACGCGTGCAGATACAGCCCCTGCAGATGCAGACCCTACGGATGGCATGTCTGGTTCATCGGGTGAGTGCATACACCACCAGATTCACGGCAAACTTCGTGTTGTCGATTGATAGAAAGCGCTTGTTGTCGGGATGAAAGCTCCACTCGGAGCTATAGTCCTTGTTGGAGTAGAGCACGCTGATACGGCCATCTTTCAAGACCGCATCGAGGTGTTCGTGAACCAGATTGTCGCCCCAGCCGTTCAGTTCATGTGATGTTGTTGGCGGCCCGTTTTCAAAGACAAAAAAGCAGTGATAGAGTTCGTGTGAATTGGAAAGTTGAACGAGAGGGCCGGCAATGCGTGCTATCTCTTCGCGAACTGTCTTGTGAAAAATGCCATCCACGTCGTGGTTGTGGTCGTCCACAAACAGCAGTCCACCGCGATTCAGATAGCGCTTGAGCACATCCGATTCGCGCGCGGTAAAGCGTACGGGAAGGTGTCCGGTGAGATACAGCAGGGGATACTGGAACGCCGCCTCGGAGCCGATTGGCACCACCACTCCCTTGGGGCTTACGGGAATTGAGGTGTAGCGTGCGACGGAATCGATTACGTTGGCCGGAACCATGGGCGCCGAATCCCAGTCTCCGCTTTCGTACTGTGCCGTGGCAAATACAAATGGTTCCTGAAGTTTTGCTTGCCGCTGCAATCGGCCCTGGGGTGTATTCTTCATGGCCGGAGTCATGGGGGCAGCGTTGTGGACCACCAGCCGGTGCTGGTACGATCGACGCTGCCGGCTATACGGCGGGCGTGCAGGAAAAGAGCTGTGAGATCCCGCTGCTGTCCAAGGCTGTCAAGGATGGCCTTGATGGCGTCTGCAAGCGCCGGTGAGTCCTGCAGCACGTCGGCCTGCAGCAGGGCCAGTGAATCACGCGCGGCCTGTACCACGGCTCCAGAGCTGTCCGCTGCGGCCAGCATGGCTGCAATAAGCACTATGCGCTCGTCGCGCTCAGCCGCACGATTATCCATGGCCATACGCACCGGCCGACGTGAAGTGGCACCCGTATCCCTGCCTGTGAGCCGCACTTTTGCCAGATCAATTACCACCACCGGCGGCCTGCCTCTCAAATAGATACGTGATGCCGTTCTTGAGCGCTCAATGGCATCGAGAGCCCGTTGCATGGGAGGAATCGCCGCGTGAGGGTTGGCCTGCTCCAGCTCGCGTCCCGCCTCCCACATGGCGTTGTAGGCTTCGAGCAATGGCTTGTTTATCGCAATCACCGGAGCATCATCGCCCTCCGCCAGCATGGTTGATGCCGAAAGCCCCAAGAGCCCATCCTGCACTTCCACGCCGTGATCATGACCATCATCGGCTGAATGCGAATGCTCTCCATCCGCGTCTCCGCCCAGCCTGTCAAAAATGATGTCACTCACGGCCTGTCTTATGCGCGCCTGATCGCGTGCGAGCTTCTG
>CAZWSJ010000051.1:0-1826 GCA_964636415.1 uncultured Gemmatimonas sp.
ACAGACAAGTGTGTGTGGACATTCAACGCAGCCAGCAAGCCGGAATCGCTCACGGTTGAGCGCGATCCGGCAGGCAAGGCGTTGATCAGTTGGGATCACGTTGTGGGCGACGACGATGGATTGCAGGCGTTCCAAGAGCGATTGACACCGTTCATTTCGGCCAACAACCTTGCAATGCGCGACTGCGGTGAGGGGGATTCTCCGGCAGGGCGTTCTAGGAGCACCGCGTGGGTATCAGACACTTACTGGGTGTACCTCTCCCGGATCCGGAACAATTCTCTTCCCACTCGTGTGATTCTGTTCGTTTTTGACGAGACAGATGATCAATCGTTCCTTGATCTTTTGTGCAAGGACAAGTGGAGGCCCGGCCCTCACGCCCCCAACTGGTACAATCTCGCAAAGATTCCATCTTCACGTGAAAGCAGTTCTTCGTGGCTGCCTGTCTCCACCACGCGCCCCTGATCCAGCACAATTACGCGGTCGGCCCTGCGCACTGTGCTCAATCTGTGCGCAATGATTAACGTGGTCCGACCCTCAAGCAGCTCTTCCAGAGCCTGCTCCACAAAGTGCTCGCTCTCGGTATCAAGGCTTGATGTGGCTTCATCAAGTATCACTATGGCCGGATCCTTGAGAAATACACGCGCTATGGCAATGCGCTGACGCTGACCGCCAGACATTTTTACACCACGCTCGCCAACACGCGTGTCCCAGCCCTCGGGCAGTCTCTCAATAAACTCCAGTGCATGCGCCGCACGCGCTGCACGCTCCACTTCGTGGAAGGATGCTGAAGGCCTGGCATAGGCTATGTTCTCACGAATGCTGCCGCTGAAAAGCACGGGCTCCTGAGGTACCATGCCTATGGCTTCACGCAGGTCGTGCAGTGAGAGTTTTCGTATGTCTATGCCGTCTATTGCAATGCGACCGGCGGTTACGTCCCAGAACCGCGGCACGAGAGAGGCAATTGTGGTCTTGCCGGCGCCCGAACGTCCAACCAGCGCAATAACCTCACCCTGTGCGGCTCTGATGTTGATGTCATGCAAGACATCGGGCCCGTCGGCGGAATAGCGGAAGGACACTGACTCAAGCGCGAGCTCTCCACGCACCGGCTGACTGAACGACTCGGGCTCTGCAGCATCCACCACCGTGGGCTTGGTATCAAGCAGCTCAAACACCCTCACGGCCGCTCCGATGGCCTCCTGAAAGTGCCCGAACAGTGTTGCCAGTTGTCCAACGGCTGCAGCAACGAGAAGTGCGTAAAAGAGGAAGGATACAAGCGCTCCCGCGGTGAGCTGTCCGCGCAGCACCTGCACGCCGCCCTGCCACATGACGGCGGCCACACCTGCAAAAGCAACGAAGGCCACCAGGGAGAAGAACACTGCACGTATATTCGCCCGCTTGATGGCAACAGTCACCAGATCATCGAGCACGGAGTCAAAGCGCCGGGTTTCTTCATCTTCGCGTGTAAAGCTCTGTACGGTGCGAATGGCGCTGAATGATTCATCGGCCATGCCCATGGCCTCAGCCACGCGGTCCTGCACGCTGGTGCTGGCGCGTCTCAATGACCTGCCAAAGATGAGAACTGCTCCCACCACCAGCGGCACCACGGCAACGGTGGTGAGCGTGAGCCGCGGATTGGTAATGAGCATCATAAGCACGCCGCCAATCAAAAACAGAATCTGGCGCGAGAGCTCGGAGAACCATGTGCCCAGCAGTGACTGCAGCAAAGCCAGATCGCTGCTGAGCCGGCTGGTGAGTTCTCCCGTGCGTCGCTCTGTGAAAAAGGCTGCGGAGAGACGAATGAGATGCGAGAAGGTGAGACCGCGCAG
>CAZWSJ010000051.1:1926-12375 GCA_964636415.1 uncultured Gemmatimonas sp.
ACGGGCAGCAGCGTGAGTGCGATAAGGATGACCGTGTACCAGAACATCTGCTTCATGGTCTCACTTTCGCCCCACACCAGCGGGGCCATTGGCACATGCGCGCGGCCGTAGTCTGTTTGCTTGAGCAGGGCCAGCGCCCAGAAGTGAGGCGGTGTCCAGTAGAAGACTATGAGGAAGAGTATCCAGGCCGTCACGTCTACCGATCCCGTTACTGCGGCCCATCCGACCAGCGGCGGAAATGCGCCTGCTGCACCGCCGATGACAATGTTCTGCGGCGATGAACGCTTGAGCCAGCTCGTGTAGATGAAGACGTAGAAGTAGAAGCCCGCAAGGGCCAGGGCGGAGGCCAGTACGTTTACGAATGTGGCAAGCAGCCAGGTTGCCATGGTCGCACAGGCCACTCCGAAAGCCAGCACCTGCACGGGCAGCATGCGTCCGCTGGGAATGGGACGGAGTCGCGTGCGTGCCATCACGTGGTCGATGTCCCGGTCCACGTACATGTTGATTGCGTTGGCACCGCCGGCCATGAGATAGCCGCCCACCATGGTAATGAGAACGGTGAGCAGCGAGGGCGAGCCGGCCGCGTACATGGGTGCGGCGGTGGTTACGAGCAGCAGTGAAATGATCCGCGGCTTTGTGAGCGCAACGAGATCGCGTGTGAGGCTTATCGGTTTGGGTTCCACGAGGGAGCGTTGTCGTGCGGGAATTACCGCGAACCGGCGGCTGAAATGACGGTTCGGCCCGCAGCGGTGCGCGCCAGATATGTCATGATGAAGGTGGCAGCCCAGATGAGGATGCCGGTGGCCTGGTGAAGCGAACGAACCACCGGCGGGAAGCCGCCGGTGACCATCCACCCGGCCCAGACGATTTGGAGAACCCCGAATATGAGGCTCAGCCACGCCGCCTTTATCACCACGCTCGCCTCACCGCGCTTTTTGAAAATCATGGGCAGGCCTATGAGGTGCAAAACAAGCAGGTAGGCCAGTATGCGGTGAGTGAGTTGCACGTGCTGTGCTCCGCCGCCCAGAGAGCCGGGTCCGCAGAGCGGGAAGCCTGCGCAGGCCACGGCGGCACTGGGGAGCTTGGCCGTGAGGCCGCCAAGCAGTACCACGAGAAGCGCCAACGTGGCTGCCACGGTGCTCGCAGACACAGCTTTGGCGGTACCTGTGGCGTTTCGGATGCTGGTGCCTCCGAGCCCGCCTGCCCGAATTACGGCTACCGCGAGCACGGCCAGGAGGGTGGCGGCGAGAAGCTTGTGAACCACTGTTGCCCAGGCGGGATTGCCAAGGAACACCGTGACGGCACCGAAGATGGCCGGCGCGATCCAGAGGAGAACCGCAAGAAGAGCGGTGTTGTACACTCCACCGCGTCCACCCACACCCGGCAGAGAACGCTGCCGGAACGCTGATATCACCAGCCAAGCGATGCTGAGAAGCAGCGCGAGCGCCAGATAGCGGTGCGTGACCTCGATTATGAGATCCATGCGCTCGAAGGGCGGTATCCAGTACCCGTAACACTTGGGCCAGTTGTCGCCGCAGCCCATGCCGGAGCCAGAAATGCGGACTATGGCGCCGAACACTATGTGAATGAAGGAAACTGTGAGCGCTATGTATGCTGCAGTCCGCACGAGCGCCGGTGCCAGATTACCGGACGACGCGCTGTGGTTGTAAGGCTGCGAGGTGGCCATGAATTGGTCTATTGATCAGGACAGAGCGTTCCAGCCGCCCCAGAAGGCAGCGGCCAGGCCAAAAAGCGGGACTATCACCCAGAGAACTTCAGCCCAGCGCCTGGGCGCCGGGACCTGGCTGGAGGCCGGTTCGGAGGGTAGCGAGCGAAAAACCGCCTGTACGATTAAGACTTCGGCGATCGCAGTGGCAAGCAGCGCGACGCCGAAAAGCGGGATTCCGATTGAAGATGGCAGTGTCCAAGTGGTGAATGCTGACATATCCATTGAAGTTAGGCATTTAACCGTCCTCAGGTACCCCTTGCCGCCCTCTCAGTTATTTATGGTAATGCCCCAAACTGGTCAGAACGTTTCGACAACTCAGGGTTCCACTTCGGAGGCCCCCCGGGAGCTTCCCCGCCAGCTTGGACTCTGGAGTGCAATTGCGGTACTGGTGGGCACCACCATCGGCTCAGGAATCTTCCGCTCGCCCGCAGGAGTGGCCGAGAAGCTCCCGGGGCCTCTGCCTCTGCTGATAGTGTGGGCCACCGGAGGGCTCTTTGCCCTCTGTGGTGCTCTTACGCTGGCGGAACTGGCCGGCACCCTGCCTCGCACGGGCGGGCATCTGGTGTACATACGCGAGGCATGGGGGCGTCTGCCGGCGTTCCTCTACGGATGGTCGGAACTGACGCTCATTCGCGCCGCTGCCCTCGGCGGCATCTCGATCACTTTTGGTGAGTACGCCATACGTGCCATGGGCATGGACCCGTCACTGGCACCCTACGACAGCTACGCACACTATCTGGCGGCAGGAGCGTTGGGGCTGATGGCTGCCATAAATGTGGCGGGCCTTCGCTGGGGGGCACTGGTGCAGAACATCACCACCATTGCCAAGTACGGCGGTCTTGTGATCATAGTGTTGCTGGCTTTTGCCCTGGGACTGCCCAAAACCGGTGGGAATTTCACTCCTGCAATGCCACCCGGCAGTTTTTCGGTTTCCAACTTTGGACTGGCTCTTGTGGCAGTGCTCTGGGCATTTGACGGCTGGGGTGACCTGTCAAAAGTGGCCGGTGAAGTGGAGAACCCGAGAAAGACGCTGCCGCGTGCGATTGTCATTGGCACACTCAGCATCATAGTGATCTACCTGCTGGCCAACCTTGCTTATCTCTCGGTGCTCAATGTGGACGAGATCAGGGGCGCCAAGCTGGTGGCCGCAGACGTGGCACTCCGTCTGGTGGGGCCGTTGGGCGTAACACTGGTTTCGTTCACGGTGCTGCTCTCAACATTTGGCTCTGTCAATGGCTCACTGCTTACCGGCCCGCGCATTTTCTTTGCTCTGGCCGAAGAGGGATTGTTTTTCCGCAGCGTTGCAGCAGTTCATCCGCGCTACCAAACGCCCTATGTGGCGATTCTGCTTACCGGCTGTCTGGGAATGATCTTCGTGCTCTTTCGCAGTTTTGAGCAGCTTGCCGACATTTTTGTGACGGCTTCACTGGTGTTCTACATTTTGAGCATTGGAGCCATTTTTAAGCTGCGCCGCAGGCCGGACTGGAATCCCCCGGTCAGAGCACCGCTCTATCCCGTGGTACCGGCACTCTTCTGTCTCGCCACGCTGTTTCTCCTGGGGAATGCCATTGCTGATCCGGCCCAGCGTTATGGCACGCTGGGTGTGCTCGGTATCATTCTCCTGGGCATTCCTGTGTATTACATGTCTGTTGCCAGACGACGTTCCTGAAGGGGGAAGAACTGCACCCGGGCGGAGCCGGCAATTTTGCGAGTCGGCTCCTGCTCAGAATATCCGCAGATTGACGTACTTCCTGGGGTTCTTCTTTATGTCGATGACCAGAGAGTCGATGCGAGAGAGGAGAGTGTCCATTCTTGCATAAACTGCAGGATCGTTGAGCAGTCGGCCCGCAGTGCCATTGCCATTCTCAACCCTGTCCATAATGCGCTGCACCTGCTGGTTGGTGTTGCGCAGTTCGCCCGCGAGCTGCTCAAAACCGGCTGTCATGGCCTGCACATTGGCCATGCTGGAATCAACACGTGTGGAGTCAACGGCGGCGAGGGTCCGTCGCAGTTGATCCTGTGTTTTTGTAAGCTGGTCTGACTGCGCGGCCGCGATTTTGCCCAGTTGGCTCACGAGTTTTGTGAGTTCGGTGATGGTGCCGCGAATTTCCCTCATGCCGCCCTCAGCAACAAATTGCTCACGGGCCTCGCCGGTGAGCGCTGCGATGTTGGTGGCAATGGTGTCACCCTTGCCGAGCAGTTCTTCCATGCCGGCCACACCCTCACCCACCGGTATGGTGTCTCCGGCGCTCATGTATCCGCTTGCGTGAAGCTCGGGCTCAAGTGCGATGAGCTGATCACCAAATATGCCATTGGGCTTGATGGAAGCGGTTGTGCCCTTCGGTATGAGGTGTTCCTTCTGAATTCGCATGGTCACCGTGATGGTGCCATCGGGTATCAGATGCACTTCATCAACGAAGCCCACCTGAACTCCTCCCAGCAGAACTGCCTGTCCCTGCTTGAGGCCCGCGCCCCACGCGAAACGTGCATGCATGGGATATCCCTTTGACAAACCGCCGCGGGCTATCCAGATCGTGCCGCCCAGGCCTATGAGAAGGGCGACGATCAGTACAAGACCGACCAGGACTTCGTCACGTCGTTTAGCTGACATCTATGAGCACGGTTGAAGCAGAAAACAAAGGCTGTGATGACTTTGCCATGATGACGGCGCCGTGATGGGGGAGCCATTATCGCCGTAAGCATCACGCCTGAATGAACGGAGCGAAAAGAGCTGCGACCACGGCGTCCAGTACCAGGATCACCACTGACGCTATAACCACCGCGATGGCCGTGGATCTGCCCACACCCTCGGCACCCGCCCGGGCGATATAACCTTCATAGGAACAGACGAAAGCTATGGCACCGCCGAAACTGGTGGCTTTTATAAGCGAGTACACCACCTGAAACGGAGTGAAGGCCATGCGCAGACCACTCATGAAATCGGCCGTCTGCACATCAGTGGCCAGAACAAGCGTTCCCCATGCACTTGTGATGGCCGTGGCGTTGGCAAGCATGACCAGAGCCGGCAGCATCACCAGGGCCGCGATAAGGCGCGGCAGTGCAAGAAAAGCAACCGGATCATACGCCAGAGTCTCAAGTGCGTCTATCTGTTCTGTGACTCGCATGGTGCCGATCTCGGCGGTCATCATGGCGCCCACTCTGCCGGTGAGCACCAGTGCGGTGAGAAGGGGGCCAAGCTCAAGAACTATGCTTTGTCTCGCTATCAGTCCCACAACGGACAACTGGACGCCGGGAAAGAGCTGATAGCGGGTCTGGAAGGCAGTCACTCCACCAAGGAAGGCAGCAACGATTACGGTGAGTGGTACCGACTCCACACCTATGCGCTGCATCTGGCGAATGGTCTCGGGCAGCCATGTTCCCGGATCGCGCAGGCCTCGCAGAATATCGCGGGCAAAGTACGCCCGCTCACCGACTTTTGTGAGAAATGCCGTTGTCCAGGCGTGTATCATGGCCAGTGGGTTCATGGTTCCGTCACGGACATTGTCAGGTGCGCACCCGGAACATCAGCACCAGCGCAAACACTCCCACGATGGCGTTGGGTATCCATGCGGCCAGGTCGGGAGGAATGAGTCCCTTGCTGCCTATTGCTTTCGTAAGCTGTATGAGCAGCAGGAAGAGTACGGTGGTGGCCAGGCTCACGGCAATGCCATAAGCTGCGCCCCCGCGCTGGCTGCTGGTGGCAAGCGGCGCGCCGAAAAGTGCAATGATAAGACAGGTGACCGGTATGGCGATCTTCAGCATGCGTTCTACTTTGAGCACATTCACATCGGCTCCGGAGCGTTCCAGAACAGCTATGAATCGCGTGAGATCGGCGAAGCGCATTTCGCTGGGATCTCTTTCGCTGGCTCGCAACTCGTGCGGTGATTCATGAAAGTTCCGGTCTATCAACGAGTCAAATGAGAATGTGAAGTCGAGATTCTCGTCTGGCAGTACGTGAACCATGCCCGAATCGAGTCGCCATGTACGTGTGGAGTCACTCCAGAGCCCCCGTGCAGCGGCAAGGATCATGGCTGGTTTTTTTTCCGATCCCCGCGACTCGATTTCAAGATTGTTTACCACTTTGTCGCGCACCCTGAGGGTGTAAATGCGATAAATGCGTCCACGGTCACTGGCAAAGGCAAAATTGATGCGGTCATCGCTGCGCCCCGGAAGCTTTGACTCCAGAAGCTGCATTCTGCGCTCGTTTGCCGGCGGCGCCAGTTCTGCGAAGGCCAGATCCATGCCCAGAGCAAGTGTGGCCATGAGCAGCACGGGGGCCACGAAGCGATAGAAGCTGATGCCTGATGCCTTGGCAGCGGTGATTTCGGAATGACGGGTAAAGGTGCCTATGGAAAAGACGGTTGCGAAGAGCACTGCAGCCGGCAGCACCATGAATACTGTGTCGGGTATCCAGTAAAAGTAGCTGAGCGCCACATCGGCTGCCGACAGCTTGCGCTCGGTGTACTTGCGCAGGTTGTCGACTATGTCAATGACGAATACCAGTACCGGAAAGCCGAGCATTGTTACGAGAAAGATGCGTGTGAACTCGGCGGCGATATAGCGATCAAGCGGGGTTATGAGGGATCGTTTCAAGTTGCCGCCATCACGTCTTTGTCGCCTTTGTGCTTTGCCGGTGCGTGATACCTGCTGGCCTCGCGGCGACTGCGTCTGTCACTCCACCACTCCCTGATTCCACCGCCGCGTGAGGCGTCGGTTGTGTATTCCACCCGCAGGAGCATCACTGCTGCAACCAGTGTGAAGATGATGTTGGCCAGCCACATTGCTATATAGGGCGGCAGTTTCCCCTTGTCAGCCAGAGTCTCGCCGGCAACAAGGCAGGCATAATAGAGCCCGAACACGAGGATACTCACGCCTATGGTGACTCCCACCCCGCCGCGTGGAAACCGGAGCGCTATGGGTGGGCCAAACAGCACGAATACCAGGCAGGCGAAAGACAGAGCGAATTTCTTGTGGATTTCCACGCCGACGCTGTCCAGCACTTCGCGCTGGGCAATGAGTTGTGTACCCGTGGAGGACAGCATGTTATAGGCCACTTCAGAGGGACTCGTGGGTGGCGGAACCACGGGTGACTCCATCTGCACTATGGCGCTTGCGTCGGGCTGCAGGGGGCTGGCGCTGCTGTCGGCGACAGCGCCGCTGTCCTGAGGAAGTGCTGCGGGCAGTACGGCCGGAAGTACGGACTGGAGTGCGCTGTCCTGGCTCTGGGTCTGAACCTGTGCCGCTGCCGCTGCGGGAAGAAACACGCGCTTGAGTGCCGGAAGCAGACGTTGGCAATAGATGGTTCCCAGTGCGTCAGATCGCGGCCGCTGTTTGGGCTCCTTGACTGCGGGACCGCCGAGTCTGGCAACATCGCTGGCATAGCTCAGATACTCGAGTCGCACACGCTCGGTTTCCATGGATTGTGCGATGTAGCGTCGGTGCAGCTCACAAACCGTCATTTCCCGGTCGCCCTTGTAGCTGTTGTCGGACGAGGACTCAAAGCCCTGTGTAGCGTCTGCCTGTCGAATGATCTCTGTTTCGAAGTGGCTGCGCTGCAGTTGGCGGTAATCGCCGCGCACGAACTCCTGTGCAAAGCCGCTGTAGAGCGTGAGTTCGAGGTCCTTGTTGTTCACCGCAGCGGAAATGGCTCCACTGTCTGCATAGATTGTTTTGCGAACCGGGCCGCCCGAGAGGTCGTATATGACCACATCATATATGTGGTTGTTGGCCGCATTCACGCGGGCCACCCGCATGAGGAACTGGTCGGTTATGCGGTTGAGAACCTGTTCGTTGAGCGCCAGAGTGGGTCTGGTTCTGGCGATGTCGAGCTGGAGTACGGCGAGCCGGTGGTTGGCGGCGGGGAGCACCTGGTCGTTGAACCACACCATGAAAATTGACAGGCCCAGAGCGCAGAACACAACGGGACGCATGAGTGTGCGCACCTTGACGCCATTGGCCTTGAAGGCTGTGATCTCGTTTTCCGAGGCCATTCGCCCAAAGGCGTACAGGGTGGCCACCAGAACGGCCATGGGCATGGTCATCGCCACCGTAAAGGGCAGCGAGAGCACGAAGAACTCGCCGATCACCGACCAGGGCAGCCCCTTTCCGGCAAGATTGGCGAGTTGTCTGGTGACATATTGCAGCATGAGGAGCGACGTCAGGGCTGAAAGAGCAAAGATCAGCGGTCCGACGTGCTCACGGATGACATAGCGGCTCAGGAGCTTCACGACGTAAATTCCCCGGATACACCCCGCTTTATCAAGGGCAGATTGAATCCTGACAGGATTCGGCCTGCAGATGGTCCATTCCTTGTGACACCGTACCAGGGCGCCCGGGGCTGCCGCTGGTACCCCACCACCGGAGTTCGGTGCGCAAGCTGTTCCACTCATGGGCACTGGCGTGTTGGCGCATGGCTGTGCCCATGGGCCTGGCTGCAGCAGGAGCCTCAGTCGGTATACCGGCACTGGGGCCCATTTTTTTGCTGTTCAGCCATTCAGGCGCGGCCACGGCGGCCATGGGTGCCCTCGGCGCTCAGGCGGCGCCGCGGCTGCCAGCCATGAGGTCGCCCCTGCAGCCACAACTGGACTCCCTCGTGCTCAGACGCTCGCTCCTGCCGCGACAGGATGCCCGTCTGTTTCAGCAGGACACGGCATTCCGCGATGTCGGGCAGCGGGCCGCAGATTTTTTTGACGACTTCGGCGATCTGGGCATTGAACTGGATGCCCGCCTGGAATCGAGGGTGCAGAGGCTCAGGAATGACAGATGCACCGATGCCCAGCTCTCCATTCCGGGCAACAGTTGCCGTAGTGCACCCATCCTGCCCGAGTTTGATTTCCAGTTCAGCCTCAGAAGCAATGGGGTGGTGGGGGACAGGCTGCATATAGACGTCGACTACGACTCGCAAAGGGAATTCGACGCATCGAACAATCTTTCCGCTCGCTACGAGGGAAAGCCGGGAGAGCGCCTGCAGCGCGTTGAGGTGGGAAATGTATCGTTTGAGCTGCCTTCATCGCGCTTCATTACCTCGGGCATCCCCTCGGGCAACTACGGCGTGCAGGCGGTTGGACAGCTCGGCCCCATGCGCCTTACCTCGATATTCGCGCAGCAGAAGGGGAACGTGTCGCGGGACAATGTCTTCATGGTGGGACAGCGCAGTGAGCAGCACGTGGAACGGGTAATTGAGGACGTGCAGGTTGAGTCCAGACGCTTCTTCTTCACCATAGACCCGCGAGAACTGCCGGGCTATCCCAACGTGGATCTGCTCGACAGAACCCGATTGCTGCAGCTTGCCGCAGCGCTGCCGGATTCCATTCGTCCTGTGCGCATACAGGTGTACCGTCAGTTGATCGGCGCCGCCAACCAGAACCCCCGGGGCCCCAGTCTGTCGGTGCGTGGTGCACGCAATCCGAGTCGACAGGTGTATGAGCTGCTGCGCGAGCATGTGGACTATTACCTCGATCCCTCCATGCTCTGGATTGCGCTGGTGCGGCCGCTCAGTGCCAACACCGAGCGGCTTGCCATCGCATACGAAGTGAATGTGAACGGAAGCCCGGGTCGCAACCCGAACACAGGTGGCACGCCTGATATTGAGTTTACTGAGAGCCCGCAGTATGCAAATCTTCTTTGGGAGCCGGAGCTCCAGCCCTCCAATGCGGCCTATTTTCTGCGCGAAATAAAGTCCATCTACAGGCTTGGCGGCGAGGACATGGAGAGAGAGTCGCTGGGACTCAGTGTGGTGGCCGGTGTGACGGGAGACCAGCAGAAGCCGGTGGACGCTTCGGCCGGCGAGACATATCTGAGAATGTTTGGTCTCGCTCAGCCCACCAATCCAGGCCTGTTGGACGTGGAGAACAGAGTATGGCCAAGACCCAATGATCCAAATGTCCGACTGGGCGTTGGAGGTTCCTCTGCGCAGCAGAAGCTTATTCCCGACTACTTTCTGGTCTTCCCTTCACTCAAGCCCTTTGCGCGCAGCGGACTGGTAAGGCAGGCCGCCAACCCGGCAAACGACACGCTGTACGGCTATCCCAACGAGTACCTCTATTCGCCACAGCGACCGCAAACGGTTTACCGAATGATGGTCTCTTACCAGTCGCAATCGGGCGGTGATTCGCAGGCAATAAGGCTCAATACCATCCAGATAAGACAGAACTCTGAACACGTGAGCATAGAGGGGCGTGCGCTCACGAGAAATCTGGATTATGAGATTGACTACGATCTGGGCGTGATCACGTTCACGAGGCCCGACACGCTGTTCGTGCGCCCCCGTGAGGTGTCGGTGCGCTATGAAGAGAACCCCTTGTTCACCAGCACGCCCACCACCATTCTGGGTGTGCTCTCGCAGTTTCAGTTGGACAACGGCAAGGTGTCACTCACGGCCATTTCCCAGCGACAGCAATCAAGTTTCAACCGTCCGCCGCTGGGCTATGAGCCCACGGGCTCACTGGTTGCTGGTGTGATGAGTGAGTTTGAGTGGAATGCCACGGCACTCACAAACGCCATCGGAAAGCTGCCGTTCGCCAGAAGCACAACGCCCTCGCGAATAGGACTTCAGGCTGAGTTTGCAATGAGCAAGCCACAGCCCAATGCGGCCGGTCAGGCTTATATAGAGAGCTTCGAAGGCAGCGCAGATCGCTCGCTCTCCCTGCTCGAATCTTCCTGGTACTTCAGCTCTCTTCCCGCACTGGGACTTTCGCTTGCAGGGCAGGGTGCCAGTGTGT
>CAZWSJ010000052.1:0-12325 GCA_964636415.1 uncultured Gemmatimonas sp.
GCACGCGTGCGCTCAATCTTGAGAGCAGGAGCGTCGCTGGGCATCACTATGGTTGAGGGAATGCCGAGCAGTGTGGAACCGTAGGCCACCGCCTGCGCGTGATTCCCCGATGAGTAAGCCACCACTCCCCGGGCCCGTTCTGACTCGGGAATCAGCAGTAAACGATTGAGCGCGCCGCGCAGCTTGAACGATCCAGTGTGCTGGAGCACCTCTGCCTTGAGGAGTACGCGGCCGCCCGCAACGGCATTGAGCGCCGGCGATTCAAGGAGAGGCGTTATGACGGTATAACCGGCGAGGCGTTCGGCAGCCGCACGGATGTCGTCGATGGTGGGAGTGGGTAGGGTGACGGACATCATATGCAATCAATGTCACGTGGCGACACCCGGCCGACAAGCGCGGGGATTGCCCGGACGCCGGAGATTCGCACGCTTCGCCTGGCCTGAGCACTGCGACCGCACGACGAAACGACAGGGCGTCACACCGTACTTGTAGTGACCAGTCGTGAGTCTGGAGGGAGATGCAGTGCAGCGTCATGCCCATCGGGACGCAGCAGAAAACAGCTTGCTCCACTGCCACTGAGAAGAGCAAATGAAATGTGCCCGCTGCTCCGAAACTCTGACGCAGCGGCTTTGATGGAAGGCAATGCCACCGCCACTCCACTGTGCAGGCCCGGAACCACTGCTTCAAAGTCGTTCCGGGCAAGCGAAGCGATGCTTTCCCACGACGAGAATGTGTCGCTGGTATACATGAATGCCGGGCTCATTTTGCTTCCCGCGCTATCCGGGCCGCTCATGCCGACCTCAGCTCCACCGGCCACTTCGTTCGACGATGCCGCGCGCAGGTTGTCCAGCGCTTCGTAGGCACGCGCCGTACTCACGCCCTCGTCAAAGATCACCAGGTCCACCGGCGTCGAAGCAACCGGCGGCAACTCCAGCATGCGTTCGCCTCGACCCCAGGCCCAGGCAAGCGATGCTTGAGATGTGAGAAATGGCACATCTGCGCCGAGTGAGCCGGCAACGGCCAGAAGTCCGGTAGCAGACAGTGGTTCAGGTGCCAGCCTGTTGAGGGCTCGCAGCACGGCGCCCGCATCGCTGCTCCCGCCACCCAGTCCGCCTCCCACCGGGATGTTTTTCTCAATGTAAATCTGCCAACTGTGAGGCCAACCCGTGGTCAATCTGAACGCAGCCGCGGCGCGCCAGGCAAGATTGTTTTCCCTGGGCCCCAGCCCCGCCTGTGGAAGCGCTGGCCCCGAAATACACAGCTCGTCGCTGCCCGCGTTTACTCCCACTCTCACTATGTCGTGCAGCGCGACACGCTGAAACAGCGTCTCCAGCGCATGATAGCCGCTGCTGTCCCTCCCAAACACGCGCAGTACAAGATTGATCTTGGCGTGAGCGCGTTCCTCCACTTCGTACGATTCACTCACGAAATACCTTCAGCTTTCTGTGCTCCCCGCACTCCGGCAACACTGAGGCCCAGCCTTACGAAGTACAGTATTCCGATCACGGTAATGGGTATGAAACTCAGCACGTGATATCCCACAGCCCAGCTGAATGCCAGATCGCGCGACACACCGTAAACAGCCAGACCGGCCACCGCAGCCGCTTCGAACACACCCACAAAGCCCGGTGAGCTGGGCAGTGCCACTCCTATGCCCAGCACGCCCTGCAGGAAGAGCGCTGCACTGAATGGTGCCTCGAGCCCCACGGCCAGAAAGCCGAGGTACAATCCCAGCGCGTGCACCAGCCAGTGAGCCAGCGCCCAGAACAGCACCGACAGAAATCGTCGTGTGTCGCGCAATACGCCAAGCCCGCCAACGGCATGCATGAAGAAGCGCGCCAGCGGCTCTTCAAAACGCGGAAGCACGGCCCTTGAGACTGCACGTACCAGAGCGAGCATTCGCCCGGGCTGCAGAACAACTATGTAGCAGAACACCAGCAGCAGAAGGAGAGCGGCCATGCCGCCACGCGCAAGCTGAGCAACGGATTGCCCGGCTATGCTCGCATCGCTCGGAAATGCGGGATCGAGCATGGCTCCAAACATGAGACCAAAGAGCACGAGTGCGTCAAAGATCCTGTCCACACCCAATGAACTGAGTGCGGTGGGGAGTGTAACGTGCGGCACTTCGCGTGTGAGTGCAAAGGCGCGGCCGAACTCACCCGCACGCAATGGGAGCACATTGTTCATCATCATTCCGATGGCGGTGCTCCTCCACAGCGGCCCGAACTCTATGCTCCCCGCCACGGGTTCGAGAATCGGGCGCCAGCGTCTGGCCCGAAGAGGAAAGATGCAGGTCGCTACCAGAGCGCACAGTATGAACAGCGGGATGTTGGACGTCTTCAGTTCCTGCCAAACCTGAGCAATGTCAGTGCCGCGCATTGTCCACCAAAGCAGCAGCGCACTAAGAGCAATACCCAGCCAGGTCCTGCCATTCTTCACAGCCGCCATCTCCGCCGGTCAGAATGATGAGAATGAAAATGTCGGTGCAGCTTTGCAGGCATCTGTGTGGCGTCAGATGGTGGTGGCAAGATCCAGCAGGTCACTCAGCTCGTCAAACAGAACATAGGCTTCGGGCGATGCGGTTGTTCCGCGCTCCCAGTGCAGTCTGAGTACCTGTCGTACCTCACGTGCCCGTGCGATGGCCGAGTGGCCGCGATAGAGCAGAGTCTCAATGGGCACAACCAGCGGCTCAGCTGCCGGGCTTCCACTCCATGCCAGCGCAGCCTGTCTTACCTGCCCGGCCAGTTCGGCATCGCTCAGTTCGCGGTTCATGAGCAGTTGCGCGAAGGCCTGCACTGCGGCCCGCTCACTGGAAAGCGTAAGTGGCGCACGAGCCATCTGAGTGGCAAGTGAGCTTATGCTGGATGCTGAATAACTCTCTGCCACGTCAGACAATCCAATGAGCGTGCGGCGCACGGCGTCAGTAAGGGCGAGCTGCGATGGGCCGGTTTTACTGGTTGCAAGCGTTTCGGCCTCACGCAGAACCGACGATGCAGCGGCTGCAATGTCGGAGCGGAATCTCTGTGCAAGAGTTATGTGGGGCCGCGGATTTCGGTAAACAACTGCGGGCTGCTGTCCCGATGGAAACAGCCGGCTTATGGGTACCACCGGCGCTGCTGGCGAAGTGGCGGGGGCACTGGTGGCCAGATAGCCCATTGCCACTGAAGCCAGCGCCGCTGCCTGTGTCCGACATTGCTCTTTTTCAGCTTCGCCCCACGACGAGGTTCTGGCCACCAGATCCCTGAGCTGCGCAAGCGCACGGCGCACGGCCAACTGCAGTTGTCCGTCCCATTCAAGTTCCGCGTTGCGGATTCCAGTTGCTATTCTCTCCACGGTTGACGCAAACCCGGCCAGCCCGTCCAGACGCGTCATGCTGGCACTGCCGCGCAGAGCTCGTGTTCCTGCCAGAAACGCCGAGGGCTCCGGTGCAGTGCCGTCCGACTGATCCAGCAACTTTTCCAGTTGGTCCAGATATTCGCTGGCTTCCGTTCTGAAGAACTCCAGTAGAGCAGGCGGTGCAGTCATGCGAAAAGTGCCCCTGTTTGAACGTTTGGCGGCTCAGAACCTGTCGGCGGAACGGGCTTCGTCCATGGCCTCGCGTATCTCGCGCACGGCTGCCTCCAGACCAACAAAGATGGCTCTTCCGATGATTGAATGCCCGATATTCAGCTCTTCAATCTCGGCTATGGCCGCAACCGGCCCCACATTGGCCACCGAAAGCCCGTGGCCGGCATGCACGGCCAGCCCAAGGCCCGATGCCAGCTCGGCGGCTCGTCTCAAAGCCTCCAGATTGGCGGGGTCGTCGGGATGGTTGGCGTAGCGGCCCGTGTGCAGCTCTATGGCATCGGCCTGCAGTTGCCGACTCACGCGTATCTGTTCTTCCTCCGGGTCTATGAACAGGCTGGTGCGAATGCCAGCGGCCCGCATCCGCTCCATGGCCGGGCCAAGCTGAGCCATGTTGCCGGCCACATCGAGCCCTCCCTCAGTGGTAACTTCCTCCCTGCGCTCCGGAACCAGTGTTACCTGAGCGGGTCGAAGTGTTTCGGCGAGCGACAGTATGTCGTCTGCATTGGCACACTCCAGGTTGAGGATTGTCGTAATGCTGGCCATGAGCCGGTGGATATCCTCGTCCTGGATGTGCCTTCGGTCTTCACGGAGATGGGCGGTTATGCCGTCCACACCCGTTTTCTCACAGAGCAGGGCGGCAGCCACGGGGTCGGGTTCCTGACCACGTCTTGCCTGACGGACTGTGGCGACGTGGTCGATGTTTATGTAGAGACGCTGGTATCGAAGAGCCATAACAGGTGTAGACCTCGGCATACAAGGAGGCGGTGATGGTCCGGTCAGTATCCGGAATCTGGGGTGTGGAAGGCGCCAGGCGAAGGAGCAATGCAGGCCGCGCGAGTCGTTTTATGACCACGGCGGTGGTGCTTGTTACAATACCCGCGTTGCTGCTCGGAGCATGCGCAAAGCGGGTGGTGTCCAGCAGCACCTCTTTCCCTGGTGCTGCTGCGGTGCCCACCATGGACAGCAACAGTCCGGCGCTCACGGGCAGCGCCACGGCCCAGGGTGCAATTGATGACTTCCTGGCCGCGGTCAAGGCCCAGGATCTCCAGAAAATGTCCGCCGTGTGGGGAAACAGCAGCGGATTGGCCCGGGACCAGTTCAGCCGCGACGAGACCGAAAAGCGGCTTATAGTCATGCAGTGCGTGATGCAGCACGATTCCTTTACCTATCCTGAAGGTCGCGGCCGTATAGGGCTGGGCGGTCGTCAGGAATTCGTGGTGGAACTCAAGAATGGCGACAGCAAGGCCAGGACAACTTTTACGACCGTTCAGGGTCCCAAGGGCCGCTGGTTGCTGGAAAACGTGGATGTGACACCCCTGCGCAACTTTTGCCGCTGAGGCCGGGGCAGTGCCCCTGACCGGCGGAGCGCTGGGCTAGTACTCGGACAGCTCCACCAGAACCCCGCCGGTACTCGACGGGTGCAGAAATGCTATGCGCTTGCCTTCTGCACCCAGTCGCGGTTCCTCATCAATGAGCCTCAGCCCGGCCTTCCGGCAGCGCTCAAGTGTGCCGTCCAGGTCGTCAACCGAAAAGCACACGTGATGGATGCCCGGTCCCCGTTTGGCAATGAACCTGCCAATCGGGGAATCGCTTGTTTGTGGCTCCAGCAGTTCCACCAGAGATTCACCGGCAGAAAGTCCGGCTATGATGGCACCGTCGGCATCGTCCAGGGGTACCAAGGGCATGCCGAGCACGTCCCGGTAAAAGGGGATAAGCGCATTGAGCGCAGAGGTTGCGATACCTATGTGTGCGATGCGTGTGCCGCGGCGGGCGGAATCTGTCATGGCCTGGAGGGATCTCGGATATTTCGGGATTTCGGGCTTGTCGGACTCCGTATACTAATTCCTGTTCTGTTTCAACAAACACAAACGAATGACACCGATATATGGTTCACTGTGACGGTGATGCCATGTTTGGCCAGTTCCGGGAATCGTTTCCTTGAACCTGCCACGGTCTCGCATTCTGAAACCTTGAAGGAGCACACGATGGCCAAGGCAGTTGAAGTGAAAGACGATACCTTCGCTACCGAGATCGAAGGACACGAAGGGCTCGCGGTAGTGGATTTCTGGGCGACCTGGTGCGCACCATGCCGCATGATCGCACCGGTCATCGAGCAGCTCGCCGTTGAGTACGAGGGCAAGGTCAAGGTTGCCAAGCTCGACGTGGACAACAACCAGCGCACTGCGGCGCGCTTCAACGTGCGCTCCATTCCCACGCTCCTGTTCTTCAAGGGCGGTCAGGTTGTGGATCAGGTGGTGGGAGCCCAGCCGCGTCCGGTTCTGGAGGCCAAGTTCAAGGAGCACGCCTGAGCCGGAAAACGGCCGGTCAGGGAGCGGGGCAGGTGGTGGGCGCGGCGAACGCTGCCCTGCTCACCACTCAGGCCAGCGCACTCTGGCCGGAGGCTGCAACGGCCGGGGCACTGCACGTGGTGAGCACGCCAATTGGCAATCTGGGCGACATCACCTTGCGCGCCCTGGCCGTTCTCAGTCAGGTGGACGCCATTTGCTGTGAGGATACGCGACACAGTCGCCCATTCCTTGACCATTACGGAATCAACACGCCCACTCTGGCACTGCATGAGCACAACGAGGCGGAGGCCACGCCGCAGCTGCTCGGCAGACTGCACGGCGGTGAATCTCTGGCGCTCATAAGTGATGCCGGAACGCCCCTGGTGTCTGACCCGGGTGCCAGGCTTGTGGCTGCGGCTGTTGCAGCGGGCCTGAGAGTGGTGCCGGTGCCGGGTGCTTCGGCCACGCTTGCCGCACTTGTGGCTTCAGGGCTGGTTACTCACCCCTGCACACTGCTTGGTTTTCTCGACCGCAAGGGACGCGGCCGCGAAAATCAGCTGGCCCTGCTGTCGCGGCTTGATCACAGCGTGGTGATTTTTGAGGCTCCCAACCGTCTGGCAGACACGCTGCGCGATATAGCAAGGCTGAGTGGTGAGCTGCGTCGTGCGGTGGTTGGCCGGGAGATCACCAAGCGTTTTGAAGAGTTCCGCTCCGGAACGCTCGCTGAACTCGCTGCGTATTACGAGTCAGTCCCGCCGCGCGGGGAGGTTGTGCTCGTACTGGCAGCTCCCGAACCGGAGGAACCGTCTGATGACGGACTTCGTGCCACTGCCATCTCCCTGCGTGAGCAAGGCTTTCGTCCGCGCGACATAGTGCGGATTCTGATGGATGAGCACGGTGTCAGTCGCAATCTGGCCTATCAACTGGCACACGATATCTGATCCCGTGACGTCCACGAAGTTTTCAGCCGCCACCCGGGCCATCCGAGCCGCCGCTTCTCTCGCCATCCCTACGGGGTTTCACCAGAGAAGGTTTCGGCGCTGGTGGCTTGCTCTGGGCCTGACAGCGGGTCTGCCTGCGCTCATGGCCTACAGGAGCGCAGAAAACGCGGTCGCGGTCGGACCCGGTCGACTCGCCATAGCACGCCTTCAGTACGAAGGGGGCGGAGACTGGTATGCCAATCCTTCCAGTCTGCCGAATCTCATTGCTGCAATCGCCGAACGCACCGACCTGCCGATAGAGCACGCCGAGGCGCGTGTGCGGCTGACTGACTCGTCGCTCTTTGACTATCCCTTCCTGCATATGACGGGGCACGGTGACGTGAAGTTCTCCGAGGCTGAAGTGCTGCGGTTGCGGGAGTATCTTGAAAGAGGCGGCTTCCTGCACGCCGACGACAACTACGGACTCGACGAAACATTCAGGCGGGAGATGAAGCGGGTTTTTCCTGATCGACCTCTCGTTGAGGTTCCGTACTCCCACCCCGTTTATCACATCGTTTACGATTTCCCCAATGGACCGCCCAAAGTTCACGAGCACGATGGCAAGCCCGCCAAGGGCTATGGGATATTCATCGGTTCGCGCCTGGCTGTCTATTACACATTCTCCGCCGATCTTGGAAACGGCTGGGAGGATGTGGGCACCTATGCTGACCCGCCCGCATTGCACGAGGCGGCGCTGCGCATGGGAGTGAATCTCTTCACCTATGCTGTCACGAGCAGGGTGGAGCCGTGACCACGCCTGACATTTCACTTCCGCTGCCGGAGCCCGGTCGGGCCGGGCGTTCCAGCGCCGAGTCTTCGGCCATGCGCGCCGGCAATGGCCTGCTTGCCCGAGTAAGCGGTGAGAGGTCGGCGCTTCGCGGTCGCATGCTTGCCGTTGCAGTTCTCGCAGGACTTGCCATTGTGCTTGCAGCGCTGGCGCTCTTGGCACTTGTACTCACCGATGGGCGCTGGATGCGTCTGCCGCGCGCTCTGCCTCTCGCCGGCTGGCTGCTCACGGCATTCGCTGCTGCGTATGCAATGCGACGCTGGAGCGCCCGTGAAACCACCTTGACCTCTACTGCATCGGTGGCACGTCTTATTGAGGGAGAGCAGAACCTGCGCAGCGGCGCGCTCGTGGGTGCGCTTGAAGTGGCTGACAGGGGAGTATTGGGAGCACGGGCGGCACAGGACGTTGCAACGAAGCTTGGTGCTGGTCCGCTGGCGCCAGGTGCTCAGCGCAGGTACGCGCACTTTCTGCTGGTGGCCCTGGCGCTGGTGCTGCTGGCTTCGCTGGCTTTTGCCGCTGCGCGGAGCAACGCTCCGGATGGCGTGAAAGCGGCCCTGCATCCAATCCGCGCATGGCGTGGTACACTTCTGCCTTCTCTGTCCTTTGAGCGGCTTCCGGCTTCCGTGCCCCGCGGCATGCCGGTAACTCTTGGCATCAATGCCAGTGGCAGACGTGAGGTGAAAATCACCTGGCTGGCTGAGGGTGAGGCCTCGCGCGACACCACTCTCGTGGTGAACGATTCGGGTCGCGTATCGCTGGCACTTGGACCGCTGCGCGCGCACACGATTGTGCAGGTGAGCGATGGACGCTCACTTCCCGCTGCCGCAAGGCTGGTGGTTGAGGACCGGGGCTGGGTTGGTGACGTAATTCTGCGTGCACATTACCCGGCATATCTGGGTAGAGCCGATGAAAACCTCGCACCGGTTCCGGAACTGCGCGTGCCGCGTGGAACCCGGGTATCGGTACAGGCCGGACTGCACAGTGGAGTCGAGTCCGTGACTCTCGTAAGCAACAAGGACTCAGCGGTCCTCTCGCAGAACGGTGAGCTTGCCGGTGGAGTCGTCTCTGCAAGTACCGTGATCAGCATCGACTCCGACAGTCGCTGGGAGTGGATTGCAACAGCATCTCCGCGTGAGGATGGAGCGCTGCTCCCGCCCGAGCTGCCGGATCCACTGTCCTTCGTTGTAATGCCGGATCTGGTGCCGCAGGCTGTGATACTGTCGCCCGGTGCAGATGGCATCATCGGGTCGAGCGGCAGTATTCCGGTTATGATGCAGGCCAACGACGATCACGGCCTGAGCTCGGTGCATCTGGAAGTGTGGCGCGAAACAACCGAGGGCTCTCACAGGGCCGACTTTGAGCGGCTCGCGATTGCCTCGCCCGAATCACCGTTCTTCGACGGCGGTGTCACGCTCCCCCTGGATGATCGCGGGCTGGTGGCTGGCGACAGACTGCATCTGGTGGCGGTTGTAATTGACAACTCCCCATGGCGGCAGGAGGGACGCAGCCAGGAGGTAGTGGTTCGTGTGCCCAGCCTCACCGAGCAGCGCGCAATGGCGCGCCTGCTGGCCGATTCTATTGCAGATCGTGCCCGCCAACTCGCTCAGCAGGAACGCAGGCTGGCACAGAATACCGAAGATGCTGCGCGCAATCGCGAGCTGCAGGCAGGTACTGACAAGCGCTCGGATGGCGCTTCCAATGATGGTGAGAAGAGCAGCTCAATGAGCTTCAAGGCAACGGAGCAGGCCAAACAACTTGCCCGCGACCAGCAGCAACTCAGCGCTCGTGTTGATTCGCTGAGAGAGGGCGCACGCGAATTGGAATCCAGGTTAAAGGACGCCAACGCTCTTGATCCATCGCTCTCCTCACAGATGCAGGAGATTCAGAAGATGCTGCGTGAGGCGCTCACGCCCGAAATGCAGCGACAGCTTGAGGAACTCAACAAGAGCACCGAGCGTCTCAGTGGCGTTGATGCGCAGAAGTCCATGCAGCAGCTCGCCGAACAGCAGCGTCAGATGCGCGAACAACTGGAGCGCAGCGCGGAGATGCTCAAGCGCGCAGCTCTTGAAGGTGCCATGCAGACCCTGGGGAGTGATGCCGAGGATCTGGCAGAAGCTCAGCGCAATCTGGCGGAAAAGCTGGAACAGCAGGCTTCAGGCAAGCAACACGCGAACCAGCAGAATGCGAACCAGCAGGGTGCAAATCAGCAGAACGCAAACCAGCAGGCTGCAAATCAGCAGAACGCAAACCAGCAGGCTGCCAACCAGCAGGCTGCCAACCAGCAGAATACAAATCAACAAAACGCGAATCAGCAGAACGCCAGTCAGGAAACCGCACGTGAGTCGCGCGAGGTAAGCACGCGCAGCCGGAATCTTGAACAGGAAATAGAAGCGCTGGCCAAGCGCCTGCAGGAAGCGGGCGCGCGTGAGGGAGCTTCCAAAACACGGGAAGCACAGCCCATGGCAAAGCAGGCTGCAGACGCCATGGAGCGCGCCTCACGGGGATCGCAGGATGCCTCCGATCAGGCGAGGAATGCGGCGAGGTCTATGGAGCAGGCAGCAGAGCAGCTTTCTTCGGCACGGGACGCTCAGGTCAGCGAGTGGAAGGATCAACTCTCCGACCAGCTCGACCAGGCCATAAGTGAAACCATGCAGCTTTCCAGACAGCAGTCAGAGCTGGAGCAGAAGGCCAGGCAGCAAGGCGCCGATGCAGCCAAACAGTTGCAGGGTGAGCAAAGTGCACTGCAGCAGGGCGTGCAGCGTGCCGCTGAAAGAATGGAGGAGGCAGGCCGCAGTTCTTCGCTGCTTTCTCAGCGTTCACAGAAGGCCATGGGAGACGCACAGCGTCGCGTGCAGGACGCCACACGGGCAATGCAGCAGGCACAAGCACAGCCCGGTGCCGCCGATCAGATGCAGAATGCCATGCGCGATGCCAGTGATGCACTCAACCAGGCACTGAGTTCACTGGTCCGTGACAGAGAGCGTGTGAACAATGCACAGTCTGCATCGGGCTTTACTGAAATGGTTGAGCAACTCAAGGAGCTGGCCAATCAGCAGGGAGAGCTGAACGGCCAGATGCAGGGTCTCAATCTGCTGCCCGGTGGCGCACAGGGACAACAGGCGCAACAGCAGGCCCGTGCGCTCGCTCGCCAGCAGCGCGCAGTTGCGAGCGATCTGCGCGACGTATCCGACAACGATGTAAGTGGCCGCACCGATGCTCTCGCGCAGGAAGCTCAGTCACTGGCTCAGCAGATTGAGCGCAACGGGCTGGACCAAAGCGTGGCTGCAAGACAGCAGCAGCTATACCGTCGCCTGCTCGATGCGGGCCGTTTTCTGGAACAGGAAGAACGCGACGATCAGGGTCCGCGTGAGTCCAGGGCTGCAAGCGGGAACGGTTCTGCCGGTGCAGTGGATGGCCCGCAGTCGGGCCGTGCGGCTCTCAAGTACGCTCCTCCCACATGGAACGATCTGCGCGGGCTCGCGCCCGATGAGCGACGCCTGGTGGTGGAGTACTTCCGTCGCCTGAACGGCGGCGGTCCGCCACCCTGATCACTTGCGAGTCACGCTGGTGAAACAGCCTCTGCCGGAGAGTCATGCTGCTAGAGTCGGCAACCGCTTGGCATTGTCGTGGGTGCTGTGGGCAACACTGTGCGCTGTGCTTTGTGCGCCTGCTGTAGCTGAAGCTGCTCCAGCGGGTGCATGGTATCAGCCGCCGGTGTCCAGCTCGGGCGGTCAGGCAACTGTGGTGCTGAGCGACAGCGTTGATGCGCTGGTGCGAGGGCTTGATGCTGAAGACGAAGGAAAGCTGCAGCGCGCCGCTGATGCGTACCGCGAGGTGATTGAAACAGGTCTGGCCATGCCGCAGCCCGATGGTGACCGGATAGTCATGGCACTACTGGGATATGAGCGCGTAATGGTGGGACTCGGCCTGCCAGACTCCGTGGTGCCCATAATAGACAAGGTGATTCAACGTCGCCCAACCGACCCCGTTGCGCGAACCGTTCAACTGCGAACACTCAGCACTCTTTATCGCGATGACGAACTGAGATCGGCCTTTCTCGCGTGGAGACGTGCCGCACCCGACAACTCTGCGCCCTGGCGTGAGTATGCCCGCATCATGCTGCAGCGGGGTCGCACCCTGGCTGCAGACACCATACTCAATGAAGCAGTTCGCATCATGGGCCGTGACGCGGACCTGGCTGGTGAAACCGCACAACTCAACGTCTCCATGGGCCGCTGGGAAGCCGCTGCAAAATCGTACCGAGGCGCTCTGGCAGCACAACCATGGCTGGAAACCGCTGGGTTGATGGGCCTGCAGCGCGCACCCGGTGAAGCACGCGATTCCATACGCAACGTACTCACGGCTGAACCAGTGAATATGCCCGCCAGGCGCATGCTCGCCGGACTGGAATGGGCATGGGGCGAGCCCAGACGTGCCTGGTCCGCTCTGGCCGCACTCAAGGCAAACGATGACTCCACTCGCGCCGTGTGGACGGACTTCGCCAATCAGGCTGAGACCAGCTCAGCATGGAGTGTGGCACGCGATGCGTGGCTGGCGCTCTTTAGTGCTGACTCTAAACTCGAAACACAATACCGCGCCGCCGACGCGGCCCTCAGGGCAGGAGACGCAGCCGATGCTCTGCGCATAGTCAATCAGAAGTCAAACGGACCGGACAGTCTCAGAAAGCAGCTTCTCACGCCCGT
>CAZWSJ010000053.1:0-11824 GCA_964636415.1 uncultured Gemmatimonas sp.
GCCTTGAGCTGCTTCAGCTCATCCATCATGGTGGCATCAATCTGAAGCCGGCCGGCCGTGTCGATAATCACGACGCGGTCGCGGTTTCTCACACCCTGATCAATGCCTGTTCTGGCGATCTTCACCACGTCACGGGTGTCGCGATCGGCGTAGACGGGCACATCCAGCGAGCGGCCAAGAGTTTCGAGCTGATCAATGGCCGCGGGTCTGTACACGTCTGCCGCCACCAGACGCACGCTCTTTTTCTCGTGCTTGAGTCTGCGGGCCAGCTTGCCTGCGGTGG
This sequence comes from uncultured Gemmatimonas sp., assembly GCA_964636415.1. Lineage (GTDB taxonomy): Bacteria > Gemmatimonadota > Gemmatimonadetes > Gemmatimonadales > Gemmatimonadaceae > Gemmatimonas. The sequence goes on from CAZWSJ010000053.1 coordinate 284, forward strand.
TTGTCTTGCCGGAGCCCTGAAGGCCCACCATCATCACCACAGTGGGCGGCACGGAACTCATCCTGAGCCCCTCACGCCGCTCACCCAGCATGGTGGTAAGCTCATCGTGGACTATCTTCACGAGCTGCTGAGCGGGCTGCACCTGCTTGAGTTGCAGCACACCAACGGCCTTTTTCTCCACCCTTTCCAGGAATTGCCTGGTGAGGGCGAAGTTCACGTCTGCTTCGAGGAGAACGCGCCTTACCTCACGCATTCCCTCCTTGATGTCGGCTTCGTTGAGTACGCCGCGGCCGCGCAGCTTGGCAAAGACATTGCCGAGTTTATCTGTAAGCTCGTCAAACATGGGTGTAAATTACCCGGGCAGCCGCCGCCAGTGTACTCCCGTCCCTGTACTCCCGGTGTCATCCGGCGGTTCTGTCACTGTGTTCCCACTCGCTCTGGTCGTCTGGAAGATCTCTCTGCCTCGGTCTCCGCCCTGGCCTCTGCCTCCACTCGCGATATTTCCATCGTGCCCCGTTCTACGCCACGCTCCACGTCCAACCCGATGCCTCGCGGGCAGCGAAAGGAAGAGATCCTCCGAGCCGAGCTGCCGCCGGCACTGCCATTGATGGCGCTGCGCTCCACCATCGTCTATCCGCTGGGTACAATTGCGGTGCAGATGGGCGCCCCCGAGAACCTGGCGCTTCTCAGGGCTCATGAGGAATCCGGCCTGGTGGTGGCGCTGGTAGTCGCTTCAGAGGACCTGGATGAAATAATCGACCCGCAGCAGTTCACGGGCAGGGTGGGTGTGGCAGCACGGGTACACGAGCGCATAAACCTGCCGGGTGACACGGTACAGATCACCCTTCAGGGCCTCAGGCGCATCGTCATTGGAGACATTGATCAGGTGCAGCCCTTCCCCGTGGCCCAGGTGGAAGGAGCCAGGGAAACACCGGCAGACCAGGCCGAACTGGAAGAACTCGTGGGCCGTACCATTGCTGCCGCTGAGACCCTGGCTGAGCTGGTAGACCGCATTCCCAACGAGGTGCCACAGATCCTCAAGATGAACGTCTCCGATCCGGGGCGTTTCGCTGATCTGGCGGCCACCAACATGAACCTCCGCATAGCCGACAAAGAGGAGGTTCTGCAGAGTCTGGACATAGGACAGCGCATACGCTTCATCCTGTCCCGTCTGGAGCGTGAGGTGGCTCGCGCACGCGTGATGGAAGACGTGAAGAAGCAGACTGAGATAAAGATCGAGCAGCACCAGCGCGAATTTTATCTGAGGCAGCAGCTACGCGCGATCCAGGCGGAGCTGGGCGACACGGATCCCAATGAGAGGGAGTCAAACGACCTTCTCAAGCGCATAGATGAAGCGGGTCTCCCCGAGAAAGTGGCCGTTGAGGCCAGGCGGGAAAACGAAAGGCTGAGGATGCTCTCGCCGGCCTCCAGCGAGTATCAGGTGCTGCGCACCTACCTCGAATGGGTGCTGGCTCTGCCATGGTCCCGGCACAGCGCCAACGATGGCAGCATTGCGCTTGAAAAGGTTGAAGACGCACTGGACGGGAAGCACTACGGGCTCGACGAGGCCAAGGAGCGCATCGTGGAGTATCTCGCGGTTCGTAAACTGCGAGGCGGTGACCCGAGCGGCTCGATCCTCTGCTTTGTTGGCCCGCCGGGCACGGGCAAGACATCACTGGGCGAGGCCATAGCCGAGAGCATAGGACGTGCTTTCTATCGAATCTCGGTTGGTGGAGTGCGGGACGAGGCGGAGATCCGGGGTCACAGGCGCACTTACGTGGGCTCCATGCCGGGATTGCTGCTGCAGGCGCTGCGTCGTGTAGAGGTTCGCGATCCCGTTGTCATGATTGATGAGATCGACAAGATGTCAGGTGGTGGCCCGGGCGGCGACCCAACGGCTGCCATGCTGGAAGTACTCGATCCGGCTCAGAATACCGCCTTTGTGGATCACTACCTTAACCTGCCATTCGATCTGTCCGGCATTCTCTTCATCTGCACCGCAAACAATCTCTTTGACATACCGGGACCATTGCGTGATCGCATGGAAGTGATTCGCATTGCCGGCTATACCATAGAAGAGAAAGTCGAGATCGCACAACGTTACCTGCTCCCGCGGCTTCTTGGTGAGCACGGGCTCAGCGAATCCGACCTGCATCTTCCTGAATCCGTTCTCAGTTTCATCACCAGTCGCTATTCGCGAGAGGCAGGACTCAGAACATTTGAGCGCTCTCTTTCGTCGATAATGCGCAAGCGTGCACGCGCCAAGGCCAATGGAGATGAAAGCACCTGGGAAATGAGCGTTGCCCGCACTGAACAGCTTCTGGGCGTGCCACGCTTCCCGGTGGAGGAGGCCGAACAGGAGCCGGAGATTGGTGCGGTCACCGGACTTGCGTGGACTTCCACTGGTGGCGACCTCATGACCATCGAAGCCCTGCGCATGCCCGGGACGGGCAAGCTCACGGTTACCGGTCAGCTTGGCGAAGTGATGCGGGAATCAGTGGATGCTGCTTTCTCGTTTGTGCGTTCAAGAGCCGAAACACTGGGCATATCCGATTCCGGATTTCGCGATACCGATGTGCACCTGCATTTCCCCGCGGGTGCGATTCCCAAGGATGGTCCGTCTGCCGGCATTGCGGTTACACTGGCTCTTTCAAGTGCACTATCGGGCCGCCCCGTAAGACGCGATGTGGCACTCACGGGCGAAGTCACACTTCGTGGGAAGGTTCTGGAGGTGGGCGGCGTAAAAGAGAAAGTGCTTGCTGCATACCGCTCGGGCCTGCGTGAAGTGATCCTGCCCAGGGAAAACGAAAAGGACGTGAGAGACGTGCCGGAGGAAGTGCGCCAGCGCATGGCGTTCACATTCACCTCTTCAATGGACGAGGTCTTTCATCTCGCGCTTCTTCCTCATGCAAACGCCAGGCCGGCTGACATCCGCGGGCCAGCACGTGGCGCAACGCCCAACACCACGGTCGACACCCATCCCGCCGACCGTCCAAAGCGCAGCAAGCGCTCAGAACCCGCGACCAATCGTATAAAGCACGATCCCGACAAGACCGCCAACTATCGTGCCGTTGATGCGGATGAACTGTAGGTCCCTGCCTATCTGAAGCTCGATCTTCCTGGAGGTGGCGTTGGCGTCCCAGGCTCTTACGGTTGATGCGATGAGGCTGGCCACCTCTTCCCTTGCCTGTTCCACCGAATAGATCAGCAATTCACCGATCCACCCGTTGACCTTTGCGGCCAGTGCCGGATCTTCTGCGACCTTGTTTCCCAACGCAGCAAGCCAGCGTTCTATGTGATCTGGTTCTGACTGCGCCGTATCAGCGAGTTGCTGTGCATACGCGGCCAGACGCTGCTTCGCGTCATTCCACACCTCGCTTGCGAAACTTGCCACAGCCGGGTGATCCAGCAGGTCATTCTTGATCTTCTCAGCGCGGGCAATCGTGGCCGGATCCTCTCTGAGATTAACTACAAAACGATTCACGGCGTCGTCGTAGCGTTGGCGCAGGGGATGATCGGGATCTGCTGCAACCGCAACCAGGGTGTTCTCCACACCAGCCACAATTCGATCACCCAGTTTGTCTTCAACAGCTCCGGGTACCCACCACGGGCTCTCCTTGCGAATGCGCTCGCGAATGATGCCTTCATTTTCGGCCACAAAGCGTGCAGCCAGTTTAAGTGCATCATCAAGGAGCGCCTGATGTCGACCATCAACCGTGAGCAGCTCGAAAATCTTTGCTGCCAGCGCACCCGAATCCATGCGCCTCAGGCGCGATACGATTCCGGTATCCACGAAGAGCTGCACATCCTCGTCTTTCATTACGTTTGCAGCACCTGACAATCCGTGTGCGGCAGCGCGTGCAACACGCCTGCTGTTCTCGGGCCGTGCGAGCCATTCGCCCGCCCGCTCACCCAAACGCATCGACGCGAGCCTGGCTGCCACCACGTCACGCGTCAGAAAATTGCGCTGAACAAAATTGCCCAGCGCATTGCCGATCCTGTCTTTGCGTGCCGGTACGATGGCTGTGTGAGGAATGGGCAGGCCCATTGGATGCCGGAAGAGCGCCGTGACTGCAAACCAGTCGGCTATGCCACCCACCATGGCAGCTTCGGCAAAGGCTCTAAGGTAACCGAGCGCGGGAAAGCGCGACTCATAGTAGCGGGCAAGCGCAAAAATCACCGTTGCGGCCACCAGCATGGCCGTTGCCAGTGTTTTCATGCGCACCAGTCGCACACGACGCAGCTCGTCGTCCGCGGTGATGCGAAGTGCCAGCGGGAGTTCAGTCGCGCCAGGCACTACAACACTCAATCGCGCACCACTATGCGCGCGGGGTCCAGGGGCCTGCTTGCACGAGCCGGGTAGTCCATGAATATCACTACGGGATGACCGTCACGAGGTTCCATCTGGAAGCTGAGCGTGCGGGCAATGCGTGCACTTCGATTGCGCGTGGAATCGCGAGCCGGAACATTGATGATGAACTGTGTTGATCCCTGATCAATATTCGGTCTTGCCAGTTCATATCGCAGCCTCATGGCCTCGGCCAATGCGTCAAGAAAATTCGCCGCATCAACGGTGGTGTCCCAGACGCTGGCCCATGACAGCGCATCACCACCAACACTGCGCACAACGGTCAACTGATCACCAGCCCATCCGGCCGAGGCACGACGCGGCAGGTCATCGCTCCTGAGATGCTGGGCCAGTATCAATCGCGTGTCGAACTCTCCCAGCACATTTGAGAACAGTACCTGTGTTCCAGCGGGCACCGGCTGTTCCACAGTAACAGGCTTGCCACGCTCCGCAGCACTGCCCACGAAGTAGGCTGAATCATCCAGAATCTGATGTGTGCTTATGGGGAGATCCGAAAGCAGCTCACTCTCAGGCCGCTGGTAAACGAAGCGCCTTACAAAATCGGCACCGCCGAGATAGGGGAAAAGCAAGCCTTCACGAATTGCTCGCGGCGCAGAGGCAAGTGCCGGCATTCCCACCGAGCCATCTCTTATGAGATCGCGTATCCTGTCCCAGCCTCCAGGCATCTTGAGCATGGTACTGGTATTGGGGTCAATACGCATCTGCATGAGCACCGCCTGACCTTCCAATACAGCTTGCGCAGCAGACTGTCTGTCGGCGTTGTCGACAGCAGCCTGAATGGAGTCGATGTTCACGTACTGATCCTGCAAAGCGTGCACCAGCTCGTGTGACACGGTCTGGTCTATCAGCGCCTCCGGCGCGCCGTCCACTACATAAAGAACCTTGGTGGCGGGATCGTAATATCCCACTATCTGCTCCTCAAGCACTCGCTGAAGCAGATCTCCGAGATGCATGGTATCGGGTATGAGTCCCAGCAAGCGGTATGCAGCCTGCTGTCCTTCTATCAGAGCCTTCGCACGATCACTCTCCAACTGCTGCCGCACGAAGCTTGCCACCTCCTGGGTGGACCGTGTTTCCAGGCGCGGTGGCGTTTTGAACCTGAGGCCGGTTTCCTTCTCAATGCGCGGCACATATTTGGCCACCAGGCGTGCATAAGGGCCGTCGTACTGGCTCGACCCACGATTGCAGGCCAGAACCAGCAGAGCAAAAACGAATACTGCGGGACGCAGTTTATCCAGCAGGGCCGTGGCGGCTCGAACCAGCGCCGCGACCCGGCCGATGGTGGTGACACGTTGCATGTTATAACTCAGGCGGAGAAGGCATATCGCATGTACCAGCCGATAATGGTGTCTCCCCAAAGCAAGACCAGCAACGCGGCGGGCGCAAGGAATACGCCGAATGGAACATCAGGAAACGCAAAGTCCTGACCGCGGCGGACCGCCTTGATCTTCACCACGGGTGCCACGAAAACGGTGAATACCACCGCTCCCACAAAGGCACCCACCACTATGGTAAGCAATGCACGCTCCACACCCACGGCCGCACCAACAACCGCCATCAGGGTGGTATCGCCGAAGCCCATGGCTTCGCGCTTCATAATGATCTCGGCGATCCAACCAATGAGTGTTATGGCGCCGGCGCCGCCGCAAGCGCCCAGAAAGGCAGGCCAGAGCGATGCAAAATGCGATGGTTCACCAACGAAAAAGTTCGCCACGGCAAAGAGCAGCATCAACACAAGACCACTTACCGTGAAACCGTCTGGGATCAGGTAATGCATTGCATCAGTGACCGCTATGCCCAGCAGCAGCGTGGCGAACACCGCCACCCGCAGAGCTTCAAGAGTCACACCAAAGGCGTACAGGCAGGCAACCCATCCAAGTGCCACGAGCAGTTCCACCAGCGGATACTGCAGCGAAATTGGCAAGCCACAGCCGCGGCAACGGCCTCGAAGCATCAGCCAACTCAGCAGGGGAATGTTCTCATGCCAGCGTATGGCCCGTTCACAGCGCGGACAGCGTGAGCGCGGCGACACCACGCTCAACTCCAGCGGCCAGCGCGAAATACAGACATTAAGGAATGACCCCATGGCGCTGCCGAGTACGAACACCGGCAGCACCACCAGCAACTGATCAAACAGAGGCAAACCAGCCAGCAAGCGGCCAGTCAGCGGTCCATCAAACACGAACTCGGTTGGCATAAGTCAGAGACGATCAAACGCGGCCTGTCGCCACTTCTTGTGCATCTCTTTCCTGCGCGTCTCTCAATGCGTGCAGTAGAATGCCCGCCGCAACCGCAACATTGAGCGACTCGCTTCCCTCACTCATGGCGATGGCCACCCTTGCATCCACCAGCGGATCAAGCTGAGTGCTGAGGCCCGAGCCTTCGTTGCCAAGAACCAGTGCTACCCGCCTGGGCGCCTGATCACCGCTGAGGCTGGCCAGCGGAGCGCCTCTCGCATCGGCAGCCACCAGCACAAAACCCTGCTCGTGCAGCCACGACACGCAGCGCGCGGTGTCCATGCCAAGTACCGGCTGCCTGAACAGAGCGCCCATCGAGCTGCGCACCACCTTGGCATTCCATGGATCCACCGTTCCGGGCAGAGCTATGCATCCGAGAACGCCCAGAGCCTCTGCCGTGCGCAGTATTGTTCCAAGGTTCCCGGGATCCTGCACCGCATCCAATACCAACAGCCGCCCACTCTGTGGCAGCGGGTCCGGCAGCCCAATATCCGGAATGACAGCCACGGCCAGTATGCCCTGCGGGTTCTCCGTGTCCGCGGCCTCATTGAGTTCCACCTCCGAAATCTCCAGTACGGCTATGCCCAGCGTCCGGGCCCTGGCAACTGCAGCAGACCTGCGCTCATCGGCCATGGCCGCAGAGCTGACCAGGAGGCCGTCAACAGCAAGCGATGAGCTCAGAAGAGCTTCCACCGAACGCAGACCCTCCACCACAAAGCGATTGTGCCGCTCACGCGCCTTGCGGCGTTTGAGATCTCTGGCTCTGGTGAGAAGTTTCATGCCTGCATCATGTGAATATCACCTGGGTATCACCTGAGTATCGCTTCAGTATCTCTGGCACATCCCCGGTGCAATCTGCCGCCTGTCGGGTATTAGTGGAATATGACGATGAGATCCTCTGCCACGAATCCGGAATATCCGGCAGGAAAACACCAGCCTGGCAGCTTGATACGGGCGGCAGCAATGCTGGGGGTACTTGCGCTCGTTTCCTGCATGCCCGGTACGAGCCAGGAAGTTGCCATAGGCAACGATTATGCCCAGCAGATTGAGCGCGACCTGCCCATGATTCGCGATCCTGAGGTGCTTCGCTACATAAACCAGCTCGGGAACAGTATTGCGCGCGTGGTTGACGACCGCGGCCTCACATGGCATTTCAATGTGGTTGACCAGGCCGACATTAACGCCTTCGCCGTGCCCGGCGGACACATATACGTGAACCGCGGACTCGTCGCGAGGACCACCAAGATGTCGGAACTGGCTGGTGTACTGGGTCACGAGATCGCCCACGTCACGCTGCGCCACAGCATGAAACAGATCGCAGCGGCTGAGCGCGCCAATGCGGGCCTCAGCGTGGGCTGCATCTTCGCTCCGTCCTTCTGCAGCGGCGCAGGCGGTGTTGGGGTGCAGGTATTGGCACAGGCCGGATTCGCCAAGTTCAGTCGGGACGACGAATCCGAGGCAGACATTTATGGCGTGAAATACGTGACCAGGGCCGACATTGACCCGCGCGGGATCCCCGAGATGTTCCGCATCCTGCTCAGAGAGCGTTCCTCCAATCCGTCTTCGGTGAGCAGTTTCTTCTCGTCGCACCCGGTGGAGGAGAGCCGAATCGAGGCCACAGAGCGTGTCATTGCAAGAATAGACCCCATAATACTGAACACGCTTGTATCAGACACACCTGAGTTTCAGGCCTTCAAGCGCCGCCTGGCAGGGCTGCCACAAACCCGCTGATGAGCCTTTCCAGATCCGCAGTGGCTGCATTTCCCTTCGCGAGCACTTCCTCGTGCGAGGGTTCGCCGTGGGACAAACCCGCGGCCCGGTTCGTGATGCAGGAAATGGCCACCACGCGCAGGCCGAGGGTCCGGGCCATTATTGTCTCAGGCACTGTTGACATGCCCACTGCATCGGCGCCAAGGAGCCGCAGCATCCTCACTTCTGCAGGTGTTTCGTACGAAGGCCCGGAGACAGCACAGTAGACGCCCTCCTCAAGTGCTATCCCGCTGGTCTTCGCCACCGAGTGCATGAGCAGGCGAAGTTCCGGGTCATAGGCATTGTTCATGCTCGGGAAGCGTTGCTCGCCTGGCTGCACCAACCCCACAAGCGGATTCGGAACCAGCAGGCTCAGATGATCTGAGATAAGCATCAGGCTGCCCGGCTCAAGCGAATCATGAATACCTCCGGCAGCGTTGGTGAGGATTACTGTGGAGGCCCCGAGCGCAGCAAGCACCCGCACCGGGAATGCGAGCCGGGCCGCAGAATGGCCCTCGTAAAGGTGGTTGCGGCCAGAGAGAGCCACCACTGAATGTCCGGCATACCTCCCCGCTACCAGGTGACCATCATGGCCATCCACACTCGTAGCTGGCCAGCCAGGTATGTAGCTGTATGGTAGGCGCACGGAGTCGGTGAGAGCACCGGTCAGCGATCCCAACCCGGATCCCAGTATTATTCCGCAGGTGGGCGCTGCCAGTACCGGACCCAGATACTTTCTGAGGTAAATCGCAGCAGCTCTCCGCTCAACTTCCGAGTCGATATCAGCCACCACCCCCACCTCCGCCCCCCGCGCCCGTACCCGTACCCGTACCCGTACCCGTACCCGTACCCGGCATCAGGGTGTTTCACCCGCTGAATCCGCGTCACCGCGATCCCGGGCCGGCACAACCCTGTAAATCGCACCACTCACCAGCGGCTGCCAGGCGTCGGTGGCTCTGCCACACGCGTCGGTGAGACGGGCACTGCCGGCTTCAATCTCCGTGGCAGCGTCGGGGAACAAGGCGCGCACAGCATCAAGCGCGATGGATTCGGGAGGAAGTGTCACCCCGCGTTCGTTCACGAAAGCTCGCAGTTCAGTTTCCGGCATCGCGTTGATACATGGACAGGTTGACGGTTGAGAAAGACTTCATGAGAAATACTCGCGGCACAGATCAATTCTAGTCGGCTGTACGCCGTACCCGCCTTCCTGCAAATGCCTCGTCTATGAGACGCGGCAAGATACTGCCGGCCTGACCCTGAAGACGCAGGATAGAGGAGCCTTGCTTCTGCCCCTCCATACTGGGATTCACAACCACCACCGTGGCTCCATGAGTGGCAGCCACCCAGGGAAGCGAAGCCGCAGGTTCCACAAGATTTGACGTGCCCACCGACAAGAAAACATCACAAGCCAGCGCTGCCTCCCAGGCCCTGTTGAACTCTCGCTCAGGCAGCGACTCACCGAACCACACAACGTCGGGACGCATGAGGGCCCCGCACTCAAAGCATGTGGGGATACTCACGGGATGGTGTGTTTCAGGAACATGCAGAGAAGGCGCCGGTGCGCTGTCGGCATAGCGAGATGCAGCATCCTGGTCGGGTACTCGCATACGTCCGGCACAACCCGCAGTGCAGCGCATGTGCATGATTGATCCGTGCAGATGAATGACATTGTCCACACCGGCACGCTCATGCAGGTCGTCCACGTTCTGCGTAACCACAGTGCAGCGCCCCACGCGACGAACGAGGTCGTGCAGGGCATGGTGTGCGGCGTTGGGCTCTGCCGCAGCAACCACTGCACGACGCATGGAGTACCACTCCCACACTTTGTGCGGGTCGGCCGCCCAGGCCTCCGGGGTGGCGAGTTCTGAAGGCGAGAACCTGCTCCAGATCCCCTCCTGCCTGTCACGGAATGTCGGGATGCCACTTTCAGCCGAGGCCCCAGCCCCGGTAAGCACGCACACGTACTCCGCCGCTCGCAGCACGCGTACCGCAGCAGAAAACGCCTCCGCCGCAGTATGTGGGTCCGAGCCCGGCGGTGAGGCCACACGCCTGTCGAAAAAAGACCGATCTGCTGACTTCATACGGACGCGACTATATCATCTTTGAGGCCTCCGCGCCAGAAGGCAAGTGAAGACAGGTAACGGCAGGAAGAGGGAACCCAAGAGAACAGCCGCCATCTACCAGGAGACGCAACCACGTGAGCAAGCCCGAGTCTTTGCCCCAGGGTATACGCGTATCTGTCATTGATATCGGCTCCAACTCAATAAGGCAGGCCGTGGCCGAAGTATTTGCAGACAAGACAGTGCGAATACTGAACGAGATCAAGGTCACACCCCGTCTCAGTCGCGGCCTGGAAACTACCGGGCTGCTGCCTGGCGATGCCATGGAGGCGGCGGAAGCAGCAATGAGGAGGATGATCGCCGCAGGAAAAGGGCTGGGTGTTGAGCACACGCGAGTGGTGGCCACCAGCGCAGTGCGTGAAGCCGGCAACGGCGAAGAGTTCACCAGGCGCATTGCCGCAATAGCCGGAGCGCCAGTAAGAGTGCTGAGTGGCGAAGAGGAGGCTCTGCTTTGCTACCGCAGCGCCAAAGCACACTTCGACTTCAGTTCCGGCGCCTGGGCCATAGTGGACCTGGGTGGTGGCTCGCTGGAGCTGGTGCTGTCCAGCAACGGCGAAGTGGAACAGGTGGCTTCACTGCCATGCGGTGCAGTGCGACTTACTGAGCGCTACCTCCAACACGGTCCAAGCGTGTCAGCACTGAAAACACTGCGGAACAACGTCAGTGCAGAACTCTCGCGCAAACTCCCGGTCAGGCACTGGCAGGCCTGCGAGATAGTGGGATCAGGAGGCGCATTTACAAGCCTCGCCAGAATGATCTCGGCACAGAGGGCCACAGAAACAGATCCGGACAAAGCAGCACAGAGCGACGCTGCCAGCGTGACTCGCGATGAGCTGGAAAGCCTGCTCAATCGGCTTCACCGGCTGAGCCTGAAAGAATTGCTCAGAGTGCCCGGCCTCAATCGATCGCGCGCCGACATAATCGTTGCAGGCCTGGCCGTAATCGCAGAACTGGCAGCCTGCTTTAATGCGTCGGGTGTTGTGGCTTCCCCCCACGGAATCCGTGAGGGCTTGCTGCTGGAGGCTGCCGATCAGATATCGGCTTTGCCCCATGGATGACGAATGAG
>CAZWSJ010000054.1:0-11603 GCA_964636415.1 uncultured Gemmatimonas sp.
CCACCGGCCCGGGCGAATCCTGCGTGCAGCACCGTGTAGAACTTGCCGGCCTCGAAGCTCATGTCCGTGTCCTGCAGCACCTGAGTGTTGCCTGCCACTGACCAGTTGACGCCGTCAGCAGTGAAGACCTTGAACTTGCGGCTGCCCGCCTCGGTGGGCTGGTAGTTTCCTGTTCCAAGTCCGCGGAACGGGACGTTCACGAAAGACTGTGGAGAGTATTCCACCTGATCCTGGAAACGCACGGTGGTATTGAGCGTATCAGAGATGGCGTTGACGTAGCGCACGTAAGCCAGAGGTGGCAGCTTTGCCAGCTTGGGCTCGTTGCTTGGCTCGCTGCAAGCGGCCAGTCCAAAGGCCACTGCTGCGAAAGTGAAAATTCTTGTATACCGCATGTGGGAGGAACTCCGTGTAGAAGCGAGTGCAGATAGCGAAAGGTGATCGTACATCGTGTCAGCAGTGAACCGTTCAGGTCTCGTCGGGTGGCGGACCTGGGGGTTCAACCTCGTTCACTCCGAAAATGTCTAGCGACACGCGAAGCGTCATTGCGACTGCTGCAACGATGCCGCCAACGAGAAATGTGGTCTTGATCTTTGAGAGCTTGCGTTCGCGGTAGCCAAAAACGGCGTCTTTGGGGATGAGAACCTTCTCACCAAGCCAGTTGGTGATATCACCCTTTATAGTCACCACTTTCTTCACCGAAACAACCAAGGTGCCGTCGCTGCCCTGCTCTTCCACTCTGCCTTCTACGCGCTCTGTCATGGCGCCCACCTGATCGGCCAGAAGTGCCCGGCCCCGATCGTTGAGTATCACCGCCACCCATTCCCGTTTGTCGGGGGTGGGCAGCTCGGACTGCATGGGCTTTAGCGAGTAACAAGCTGTGAGGAAAAGCATGGCTGGGATGGCCAGGCCGGATGCAATCCGACCCGACCACTTACCAACCCTGTTCATGTGCCTTCTCTCAGAGACCATCGAGCATCAGTAGCCGTAGGTACCCTTACCCTGGCGCCGCTCACCGTTGTAGAACGGAAGCTGGCGGTTCTGCATCTCCTGATACGGCACGGGCCACTCTACCACGGTTCCTTCCACAAGATCGTTCCAGCCACGGCTGTCGGTGAACCAGATCATGTATCCCGTAAAAGCTGTCTCGATACGCTTCTCGTACTTCATGGCTTCGAGAAGGCTGGCGCACTGGGTGGTGGAAAGGTTCGACGGTGCAGGCATGTGCGGCGTGCAGGTCGAAAGATCGCTGGAGTAGGGCGCGTCTGCACTGCTGAGGTTGGTGGGCAGCGCTGGCAGGTTGTTTCGCACGCGAGATTCGTTCACCAGCGCGATAGCTGCTGGAAGGTTGCCCGTGCGGATGTAACCCTCGGCGGCCAGCATGGAGATCTCGGTGGCCGACATGTCGGTGTAGGGTCCGATGCCGTTGTTGTTGCGCGTGCCACCATAACGGCTGTGATCGTACCAGGAGTAACCAAAGCCCTGACCGCTGATGTCTTCACCAGTGGGCCTGTTGCGGACGTACACCCCATCGTCAAGAATCTGCGTCGGGGTGTTGGCCTGCTGTGCCGCGCGGGTAGCACCCTGCGGCCAGCGCTTATCGCTGGTTACAACCAGGAACGCCTGACGCTGAGAGTTAGGCGTTGCCAGCCAATTCTCATAGCCGCCCGACATATCGATCATGCCTACGTAGGCCGTGGGGAACTGATGCCATCCACCAACCACGTACATCTGTGAGGCGTCATAACCGGCGCTCCAGCCAGAGCTTCCGCCGATCTGCATCTCGAGATCTTCAGTAATGCCGTTGGTTGCATCGGCGATTACCTTGGCCCAGTCAACCGCAGCGCGCTCAGAGGGAGTCCTCGCCAAACCGGCACGGATACGCGCGGCATAGGACCTGACGATCTGTACGAAACGTGTCTGCGTGACACCGTCTTGGCTGAGCCAGTTGTTAGGCAGCGGGAAACCGCCAGCCGCCTCAGGCTTGGCACCATAGAACGCTGCAGAGTCCAGCATGGACAGCGCCAGTGCGCCAACATCAGCGGCACCCGAGAGACCCGGAACCGAGTCAGAGGGAATGGATGGCGATGCCACAGCGGCTGAGTCATAACCGAGCGCAACGTTGCCCAGCGCCTCGCCCAGAATCATGAAGGCAAAGGCTTTGGCCCTGTTGTTCTGACCTGGCGAGCCAAGGGTCTTGCCGTCGTCCAGCAGCTTGTTGACTGAGATCAGAGTGTTGGCTGCAGTACGAGCAACCCGCTGGAACTGGTTGTAGTTGGCCAGGTTTCCGGCGGAGTTGTCGTTGCCGAGGTTGTTGTCGATGATGGTTCGCGGAATGAGTCCGCGAAGCGCCATGCCGAAGTTATTAACTGTGGCGAAGTTTTCGCCCGAGAAAATACTGGCTTGAGTGTTAAGTGATTCGGACGCTCTCTGGGTATTGAATACCTGAGCTCCGAGGCCCGCGATGGCACCTTCCACACCTGACGGTGTGGCATAGATCTTCGCCACGTCGGGGTTGCTTCTGTTGGGGATATCAAGATTTTCCCCACATCCCGTTACCGTCGCCGCAGTTCCGGCGATCAGCACGAGCGCTGCCAAATGCTTTCGCATTGATGTTCCTCTAGAGAGAAGTACAAGCGGGGAGTGGTGCTGCCATTGGCGCGCCTGAGTGCGTGCAGCTTGCAAACACCACTCCCGACCCGGACATGATCAGAAGGACGTGCTGAGCGTCAGAGTGAAAGTACGAAGGTTCGGGAAGTTGAAGTTGTCGACGGCGTTGAGTACGGCCGAGCCGTTTGCTCCGCCGCCTGCACCGACTTCAGGATCGTAGCCCTTGTACTTGGTAAAGGTGAGCAGATTGCGGCCAACCAGAGATACCGACCAGTCGCCAAAGCCCGCGACCGAACCGATGCGGTAACCAAGCGACGCTTCACGGATTTTCACGAAGCTTGCGTCTTCAACAGTGTTGTTGTTGGGCGCGAGCACATCGTAAAGACCGCCGATACCACCGGAGCTTGTGGCGCGGAAGTAGTAGCCGAGCGGACGGGCATCCTGCACCGAGCGACCAGTCTGATCCACGTCTGCTACCTGGAAGTCACCCAGCGACCACTGGCGACCGATGTTGTAGACGCTCTTGCCCTGAGTTGCATCGAGCAGGGCATAAGCGGTGACCTTCTTGTAGCGGAAGTTGTGCGACATGGACCAGCGGTAGTTTGGCAGCGCCGTACCCATGGGAAGCACTGGTACGCCACCGGCCTCGTTGCGCACCATGAAGGGCATACCCCAACTGATGGGATCCTTGGTGGCACCACCGCCCCACGGAGCCTCGGAGGCAGGAAGACGGGTCATCCACAGATTCTTGGTGATGCCGTCCTGCAAGGTGTTGCCCTGACCAACGTAGACGATGAAGCCGTCAGAGTTCTTCTGGTAGTCGAGTCCGGCACCGCAACGCGACTGGAAGTCAGCCGGCATATCGCTGCAGCTCTTGACGAACTTGCGGCCGTAGATGTTACCGACCTGGCCACCAACTTCCCACTTGAACATCTGCTCGGTGCCCTGTGCACCGGCGGCGCTCACAAACTGCTCGGGGATACCGAGAGCGGTGATCTTCGAGCGCACACGATCGTAGTTGATACGGGTCGAGTAATCGACGTTGCGTGTGCTGATGACCGGGATGTTGAGTGAAACCTCCCAGACATCGTTGGTGAGCTGACCGGCGTTCTGCCACTGACTCGAGAAGCCGGCGATGGCAGGCTGCGGAACCTGCATGAGCTGATCATCAATTACGGCGTGCGACTTGGTAACCGTCAGGCCGTACTTGCTGAAGAACTCGAGATCAACTCCCATTTCCTGCTCGGTGGAAACTTCGGGCTTGAGGTTCTTGTTGCCCAGCGTTCCCGGATTGAGCGTACCGCCCGAACCGATGGAGAAGGTTTCGTACTGAGCCGCCCATGTCGGGGTGTTACCAGCCTGACCAATGGAGTAGCGCAGCTTGAAGTCAGAGATGCTGTTGTCAAAGGCGAACCACGGTTCGTCAGAGATACGCCACGCCACTGAGCCGCGACCGTAGGTCTGCCAGCGGCTGGCAGCACCAAAGAGCGATGAGGCGTCGCGGCGGAGAAGACCACTCACGATGTAGCGACCCTTGTAATCAAGGTCGAGGTTGGCAAAGTAGCCGACCTGTGTGGTCTGTGACTCACTACCGCCTGCACTGGTGATGTTGATCAGTGCACCCATTGTGCGGAGGCCTGCAACCGCAATGTTGCTGCCACCTCCACTTGCGCCACGACTGTCCTGGGTTTCAAACAGGTAGCGCAGGGTGAGGCGTGAACTCAGCGCATCGTCGAACCAGTTCTTGCGGGCCGAAACGTTGCCGCTGGCGTTCATGGAGTATGAACGATTCGCAGAACGGCTGGAGGCACCCAGGTTGGTGCTGCTGGACGCAGTGGTACGATAGCCCTTGTCAGACATGGAAGTCTGCAGGTTGCTGCGTGTGTCGTAGCCGAAGCTGCCTTCAGCGTCGAGCCAGCTCAGTGGAGTCCAGCGTGCAGTGGCACCGCCCACGAAGCGGTCGATGCGATTGAGCGCATAATAGTTCTCCGCATCATAAGCCGGGTTGAAGTTCTGCGAGCCCTGCGCCATCGGAATGCTGCGGATGTAGAGCCTGCCCTGCGAGTCGCGCTCGAGCAACTGGGCGCTGGCGGGCTGACGGGTCAGGTACAGGAACGGCGGCGTGTTATTGAAGTCGTTGGCCGTGCTGAAGTTGCTGCGCACGGAGAAGTTCACGTTGTCGGTGAGCTGCTGGTCAACGTTCACACGCGTGGAGGTGCGCCGGTAGCCATCCATGAACGTCATGGAGCCTTCCTGGCGCAACTGGTTCACCGAGGTGAAGAAGTTGGTGCGGTTAACACGGCCCGTAGCGTCAAGCGTGGTGTTGATCACCTCGCCGTTGGTTACCATCTGCTTGATCGCGTTGTAGGTCTTGGGATACTGATTGACCTGATACAGCGAGCGCAGGTTGGTCTGACCGGGGTTTCTGGCGATACCACCGTCGTTCATGAACTGCACGGGAGGCAGAGCGAAGTCACCACCATCATTGTTGATACGGTAGGCTTCTTCGTAGATGTCAACCGTGCGCTGGCAGGCCTGTGCGCCGGACACCGTCACACAGAAGCGCTTGCCGGTTTCATCGGTGAGCAGGAAGTTCGTGGTCGGAGCTTCGTAGTTGTGCTCAATGTCCGACATACCGTACTCCATCTGAGCGCGGAACTTGACGCCTTCGGAGGAGTTCTTGCCGGAACGGGTGGTGATGGAGATGACGCCGTTGCCGGCGCGTGAGCCGTAGAGCGAGGAAGCAGCGGCACCCTTAACGACTTCGATGTTCTCGATATCCTGGGGGTTGATGTCCTGCAGGCCACCCTGCGAGATCACACCATCGATGATATAGAGCGGATCCTGACCACGGCCGCTGGCGTTGATCGACTGGGGGCCACGGAGGATGATGGCAGGTGCAGAACCCGGACGGCCGTTGGACTGAACGATCTGCGCACCTGCAACCTTGCCCTGAAGCTGTGAAATGGGGCTCGTGCCCGCTACGGGCATGTCAGCCTCACTCACCTGAGCAACCGTGAAGGCCAGCTTCTTCTGCTCGGTTCCGGCCGTAACACCCGTGGTCACGACCTCCTGCAGACGGTTGATGTCCTTCTCCAGGGAGAAGTCATGAGTCTGGTTGCCTGCTGATACCGTGATTGGTACCGCAACCGCCTTGTAACCGATGGCTCTCGCCCTCAGTTGGACCGCCTGCCCCTGAACGCGGGTGGCAGGAATGGTCAATGTGTAACGACCCGCAGCATCGGAGCCCACCGAAAGGCCCAATTCCACGATGTACACGTTTGCACTCTCGAGCGGATCTCCGAATTCGGTCCGCACGACACCCGTAATGACCGTAGACCCCTGCGCCTGCACCGCAAACGGTGCAACGGAGAGGCCAGCCAGCACCAGGGTAGTCCGGTACAGCCACCGCATCAGTTTCGACATGCTCAGCCCTCGGCGATTCAAAAGCCGGAAACAGGGAGGGAACCACTCCGCCAACCACACTGGTGTGATCGGCGGCACTGGCGGCCGAAAGGAACCGTGGAGGAAACCTTCCGGCGGGGAAACCGGCCTGACCCAAGGCCGAGTTCAGCAAAAACCTTCACAAAAACCAATTCAGTACGTCCAACATGAGGAACGGACGAACTGTGGTCTTGTAAGGGTCATGTTTTCCAGGTGAGATGGGTCAGGCAGGAACTTCTCTAAAACACCGTGACACGATACAACGAATCGCGTCCAAGGGACAGACCTCGGGTCATGTCCTCAAGATCAAGAACAGCAACACTAGCTCCCGCGTCACATCGAATCAATGATTCTGCAAAAAAAAGTGACCCCCGTACCGCTGGAGGCCACTTTTGGCTTGTACTATTACAGAAATCGGTCAGTTTGACTTGAACATCTAACGCCGCGACAATGCGACAGGTGTCCAGGTAAGACCCACGGCAACTGTCTCGTCGCTGCCGGCCACGTCGGAACCGCCAAATCCGGCCGACGCACGAACCGCAAAATGCGGGTTTACCTGCCAGCTTGCCCCAAGATCAAAGTTGAGGCTGGCAGTGGAACGCCCCCGTCTCAACCGCCCCGCACCATCGCCTCGACAGTTGCCGCAGCGATCAAAGGACACACGCGGATGCACAAAAGGGGTGATGCTCATGCCCTCGTCCAGATCGAAGGTATGGCCCACACTCGCGCCCACGGGGATACGAAACACATTGGTCTTTCCAAAGGCCGCCCCAACACCTGCCGTAAGCAGGATATCCAGCGGCTGATCGCCGGTGGCCCGCACGAGCTCCTTGCCGATTCCGCCACCCACGAACACTAACGGATCGGCAGAACCCTTGGGATCGGACATTCCCAGGTCAAGCTGCCAGTGCATGTCGGTGGCCATTTCCTCGCGCCACTGAAACAGCATGGTGGTACCGGCACCGCCCGCAATCGCGGCCGTGTAGTCACGAACGCTCACAGATGGCAGTTGCATGGACGGATAATTGAATGCCTGTGCCGCGACTGGCGCCGCCGCGAAGCCCGTGAGCAACGCGAGCGCTGCAGTGCCCAAAGCAGCACGAAACAAAACGGACGACTCATCTCGCACAGCCAGCATGGCCTGGCTTATGAACATGGACTCTCCTGTTGATTTGGGACAATGCAATTGATACATGCCGCAGCGTTCAAGGATCCCTGAACCGGAATTCAGCGAACCCGCGAACGATAGGTCCGGGACAGACGCAGCGTGGATCCGTCGTTGAGCGTGAGCAACCCGTCTCCTCCGGGCAGCGGGCTCAGTTCGCTGACTCGATCCATGTTAACCACCACGCGCCGGTGAATGCGTACGAACTGCCGCGGATCCAGCCCGCTCTCAATTGCCGCAATGGTACCCCGCGTGCGGTACTGATTGCTGCCCGCGTGCACGCGAATGTAATTGCCGTCGGCCTCGAACCAGTCCACCTCACTCAGTGAAACAAAACGTGTTCTGCGCCGTTCGCGAACAAGCACCCTGAGCGGCCGCACGTCACTGGCGGCATACACCTCGGGGCTCTGACTTGCGAGATCAAGAACCACTTCATCGGGCAGTCGTCTTGCGGCCTCCAGCCTGCCGTCCGATGCGCGGTAAAGATTGCCGTCGCTGAAGCTCCCTGAAACGCGTTGAGCTGAAGCTCTTGCTGCCGTTGCCACCAGGGTGCCGTTGTGCATGGCCCTGGCAAATTGACGGGTAGTGCCGCCCTGCGTAGTGCCCTGCGTACCGCCTTGATCGGCCTCTCTCACCTCGGATCGCCAGGTCAGCACCGCCGGCACCTCTGCCGCAATGCGCTGGAACTCTTCGGCCGTGCGCAGGAGAGCCGTGTGCAAGGCCTGCTGCCGCGCACGCCTCAGGGCTTCGCTGAAACGTTCGGCAGACGCGGGCCAAAGCACAAAGTCGGTGGCCTGCATCTCAAAGGCTTCAACGGCCTGATCTTCACGATCCCCAAGCATCACCACGGCCACCGGCCTCTCTGCAGCAGGCAGTGCACGCAACATTGCCAGCCACTGTGTGTCCGACTCCAGCACGCTGAGCAACATGGCATCGGGTACCGGCGCGGCCAGTGATGCGGCGGCCTGCTTTAAGTCAGTGGCAGGACCGATCACGGTCATGCCCAGAGAGCGGACCAGCTCAGCAAGCTGCTGCTGGAGCTCGGACGGCAGGTGACCAAGTACGGCCAGGCGCAGAGACAGTGACTGGGACATGAAGCGGAAGGAAAATGCAGCCGGGCCGAAGCCCGGCGGGCGTTGGCAGAGGAAACGCGTCGGCTGCGTCTGTGAGCGATACGCTGCACAGCGCAGAGACGTTGGAGCCAACCAGCCCGCACTTGCCTTCCGGTTTTCAGACTGCCGCGGCCGACTCCGCGACTACGCGCACTTCATCGTCAACGATCTGAAGAAATCCGTTGCTGACCTTGAACGTCTTTTCGCCTTCCTTTGTCGTCTCAATGCGCAGAGTGCCCGTGCCCAGCAGTGTCATGAGAGGCGCGTGCGCCGGCAAAATGCCCAGCTCACCGTCAAAGGCCGGAGCTACCACGGTGCTGGCACTGCCCTCAAACACCACGCGCTCCGGCGAGATTACTGAAACTTTGAGTAGCCTGCTCACAGATCAGTCCTGGAACTTCTTGGCATTTGCAACCACGTCTTCAACGCCACCGGCCATGAAGAATGCCTGCTCGGGCAGATGATCGAACTCGCCCTCGCAAATGCGTTCAAAACTGGAGATGGTTTCTTCGAGCTTCACGTACTTGCCGGGAATACCGGTGAACTGTTCGGCCACGGCAAAGGGCTGCGACATGAAGCGCTGCAGGCGCCGCGCGCGACCCACGATCTTCTTGTCGTCTTCAGAAAGTTCATCCATGCCGAGGATGGCAATGATGTCCTGAAGCTCCTTGTAGCGCTGCAGAATGCGCTGCGTGGTGGTGGCAGCCGCATAGTGGCGCTCGCCCACGTACTGGGGATCGAGAATGCGCGAAGTGGAGTCGAGCGGATCAACGGCGGGATAGATGCCAAGCTCGGTGATCTTGCGGTTGAGCACCACGGTTGCATCGAGGTGCGCAAAGGCCGTTGCGGGCGCGGGGTCGGTAAGGTCGTCTGCGGGAACGTAGATGGCCTGCACCGAGGTGATGGAGCCGTTGCGCGTGGAGGTGATGCGTTCCTGCAGTTCACCCATTTCAGTGGCCAGCGTGGGCTGATAGCCCACGGCCGATGGCATGCGGCCCAGAAGTGCGGACACTTCGGAACCCGCCTGCGTGAAGCGGAAGATGTTGTCGATGAAGACAAGCACGTCGGCGTTTTCCTGATCGCGGAAGTACTCCGCCACCGTAAGACCCGCAAGCGCCACGCGCAGACGGGCGCCCGGCGGCTCGTTCATCTGGCCGTAAATGAGCGCCACTTTGTCGAGAATGCCGGCTTCCTTGAACTCAAGATAGAGGTCGTTGCCCTCACGCGTGCGCTCACCCACTCCGCAGAACACAGAGCGACCGCCGTGACCCTTGGCCACGTTGTTGATGAGTTCCTGAATGATGACCGTCTTGCCCACGCCGGCACCACCAAAGAGGCCGATCTTGCCGCCCTTCACAAAGGGAGCAACCAGATCCACCACCTTGATACCCGTTTCAAAAACTTCGGTCTTGGGCTCCAGGTTCACAAAGTCGGGACGATTGCGGTGAATGGCCCAGCGCTCTGCATCGGCAGCGATGGGCTCACCGTTGTCAACCGGCTCACCCAGCACGTTGAGAATGCGGCCGAGTGCGGCCACACCAACCGGCACGGTGATGGAAGAGCCCGTGTCGGTCACTTCCATGCCGCGGGTGACACCGTCGGTGCTGGACATGGCAACCGCGCGCACCTGATTACGCCCTATGTGCTGCTGCACCTCAGCGGTAACGTTGATGTGCGAGCCGTCGGGGGCCACGGTGTTGACGGTTACTGCATTGTAGAGTTCCGGCAGGTGGTCGTTTTCGAACTCCACGTCGATGACGGGTCCGATGACCTGAACGATTCTGCCCTTGACGGAAACTGGAGCGGCGGTGGTAGCCATGGATACGATTTCTCTATGGTGAAACGTCGTTGAAACGTCAGCCCTGCAATGCCGAAGCACCGCCGACGATTTCGGCGATTTCCTGTGTGATCTGCGCCTGACGTGCCGAGTTGTAGGTGCGGCGCAATTCCTGCAACAAGTCTGTTGCGTTGTCGGTTGCGTTCTTCATTGCCGTGCGCTGTGCGCTCTGGAAGCCGGCCTCTGTCTCCACGAGCGCACGATAAACCGCATTGCGCACGTAGAGTGGAAGCAGTGCCTCAAGAATGGCCTCTGCTGAAGGCGCAAGTATGAAGTCGTGCTGCACTGTCTGCGTTGACTGCGTGCCTGCTGCAGTTGCGGGTGCCAGCACCGGCAGCACCTGATCGGTGACGGGCGGTGTTGAGAGCGCCGAACGATAGTTGGCGTAGGTCACATGCACTGCATCCAGCTCGCCATCGGCAAAGCGCTGCATGAGCGTGTCAATGAGCGATGCCGCATCGGCTGCCGATGGTTTGTCGGTGATGTCGCTGCGGGTGGATGCCATGGGCCGGTTGATGTAGCGGAAGAAACCCGCGCCCTTGCGGCCCACCACATGCAACTCCACGCTGAGTCCCTGCTTTTCGAACTCGTCTATGCGCTTGCGCGCCTCCTTTATGAGGTGCGCGTTGAAGGCACCACAGAGTCCGCGATTTGCGGTGAGCAGAAGCAGCGCGACCCTGCGCGGTGCAGCGGGCTGCCGCAGCAGCGGAAAACGGTCGGCCAGCTCATGTGAATGCACATGAGAAAGCACAGCGCTCAAGGCCTGTGCGTAGGGCCTGGCTGATGCAACCCTGTCAGTGGCACGCTTGAGTTTGGAAGTTGCCACCATTTCCATGGTGTGCGTGATCTTCCTTGTGTTCTCGGTGGAGCGTATTCGCCCCTTGAGTTCCTTTCCCTTGGCCATCGTCAGGCCTCAGTGCGTGTTGTTGAACCGGGCGTTGAACTGCTCTATGCCACGCTTGAGATCTGCTTCGTTGTCCTTGGCGAGTGTTCTGGTCTGGCGCATGCCATCAAGCACCTGCGGGAACTGTGTGCGAAGGAACTCGAGGAAGCCCTTCTCCCAGTTGCGCACTCTGCTCGTTTCGATGCCATCGAGGAAGCCGTTTGTTACGGCATAAATAACAGCCACCTGCTCTTCGAAGGGCATGGGTGAGTACTGACCCTGCTTGAGCACTTCAACGGTGCGTGCACCGCGCTCGAGCTGGCGCTTGGTGGCAGCGTCAAGATCCGAAGCAAAGGCTGCGAAGGCTTCGAGTTCGCGGAACTGCGCGAGATCAAGGCGCAGACGTCCGGCCACTCCCTTCATGGCCTTGGTTTGTGCGGAGCCGCCAACGCGCGACACGGAAATACCCACGTTCACGGCGGGCCGGATACCGGCGTTGAACAGATCTGTTTCGAGGAAGATCTGTCCGTCGGTGATGGAGATGACGTTGGTGGG
>CAZWSJ010000055.1:0-11064 GCA_964636415.1 uncultured Gemmatimonas sp.
GGGCAGATGGGCAACGGTATTGCGCACGTCTTTGCCACCAGCGGTCATCAGGTCACCATGATCGATGTGAGCAGCGATGCGCTGACGCGTGGCAGAGACACGATTGCCAGAAACCTCGACAGGCAGGTGAAAAAGGGTGGTATCGATGCCGAAGCCGCCGCTCAGGCTCTGGCGAGAATCAGCACTGCCACCTCACTTGAGGCCGCTGCTGATGCGGACATAGTGGTGGAAGCCGCCACCGAGCGCAGCGATCTCAAGTTCCGCATCTTTGCAGATCTCGATCGCATTGCCAGACCCGGCACAATTCTGGCCAGTAATACCAGCTCCATATCCATCACCGAGATCGCCGCACACACCAGCCGCCCCGAGCTGGTCATAGGCATGCACTTCATGAACCCCGTGCCGGTTATGCAACTGGTGGAAGTCATTCGGGGGCTTGCATCAAGCGACGAGACAACACAGCGGGTGTTGTCGCTCGCCGAGACGCTTGGCAAGACACCGGTGGAAGTGAATGACTATCCGGGTTTCGTTGCCAACCGCATTCTCATGCCGATGATCAATGAGGCCATCTATTGTGTGATGGAAGGTGTGGGCACGCCCGAAGCAATAGACGCTGTGATGAAACTGGGCATGAATCATCCCATGGGACCGCTGGTGCTGGCCGACTTCATTGGACTCGATACCTGCCTTTCCATCATGGAAGTGCTGCACAGCGGACTTGGCGATCCCAGGTACCGCCCGTGTCCACTCCTTCGCAAGTACGTGGCCGCGGGTTGGTATGGACGCAAATCGGGCCGCGGCTTTTATCAGTATTGATTGAACAAAACGCACCCATGTCCCTTCTGAACCTTACCGATACACAACAGGAAATCCGCCGTATGGCGCACGAGTTCGCAGAGCGTGAACTCGCCCCGCTGGCCGCCGCGCGTGACAGGGAATCCCGCTTTGATCGCAACATGATTGCACAAATGGCGGAGCTGGGCTTCCTGGGAATGCTCATTCCCGAAGAACACGATGGCCTTGGTCTTGATGTGCAGAGCTATCTGCTCGCACTTGAAGAGATAGCCGTGGCCGATGCCTCGGCTGCCGTGCTGCTCAGTGTGCACAATTCGCTGCCAGCCCAGTTGCTGCTGAGCTTTGGCAGTGACCTGCAACGCCAACAGTACCTGCCGGCCATGGCAAGGGGAGAACTGCTGGGCGCTTTTTGCCTGTCTGAACCCGAGGCGGGGTCCGATCCGGGTGCGCTGCAGGCTCAGGCCGTACGTGAGGGCGACCACTGGGTTCTCAACGGTACCAAATCCTGGGTGACGCAGGGCAACGAAGCTGGCGTGCTGCTCTGCATGGTCCGGACAGACTCTCCCGACGATCGCAAGGGAAGCCGCGGCATATCCACCTTCATTGTCACTCCCGATCTGCCCGGCTTCAGGGTGTCGAAGAAGGAGAACAAGATGGGCCTGCGCTCCTCGCCCACTGTGCAGATAGTATTTGACAACTGCCGTGTTCCGGCCGACAGGCTGCTGGGTGAAGAGGGCAGTGGACTGCGCTATGCCCTGGGCTCACTTGATCACGGCAGGCTGGGAATAGCTGCGCAGGCGGTGGGAATAGCCCGTGCAGCACTGGAATCAAGCGCGCGTTATGTGACCGAGCGCAAGCAGTTTGACAAACCAATTGCCGAGTTCCAGGCCATACAGTTCAAGCTGGCCGACATGGCCACCCGAGTGACCGCTGCCCGTACGCTTCTGCACACGGCCGCGGCCGCGAAACAGCGTGGTGAGAAAATCACCCGCTACGCCAGCATGGCAAAGCTCTTCGCGAGTGAAACCGCCATGTTCGTCACAACCGAGGCCGTGCAGATTCATGGCGGCTACGGCTACGTGACAGATTATCCCGTCGAACGTTTTATGCGCGATGCCAAGGTAACCGAGATCTACGAGGGTACCTCGGAGATACAGCGCATCGTCATCGCCCGTGAAACGCTGACGGCCGCTCTGGCCGCCGACGGCTCCCTTCCCGACTGATACTCGCAGGTACGTTCATGAATCACTTCGAAGTGATCACCGATATGGGTCATGAGCAGGTTGTTTTCTGCCATGACAAGGCCTCCGGCTACCGCGGCATCATAGCCATTCACGACACCACACTCGGGCCCGCCCTGGGCGGCACCCGGTTCTGGAACTACAAGACAGATGAAGAAGCTTTCACCGATGCGCTTCGTCTTTCCCGTGGCATGACCTACAAGAACGCCGTTGCCGGACTCAATCTGGGTGGCGGCAAGTCAGTCATAATCGGCGACAACAAGACCACGCGACGCGAAATGCTTTTTCGCGCGCACGGGCGTTTCGTCGACTCCCTTGGCGGTCGCTACGTGACAGCCGAAGACGTGGGTACCAGCGTCGAGGACATGGACTTCGTGCACATGGAAACCACTTATGTGACTGGTATCGGGTCCAGGTCGGGCGACCCTTCCACTGTCACCGCGCATGGGGTGTTTCGTGCCATTGAAGCCTCGGCCTTCCATCGCTGGGGAAGCGACTCACTGGCTGGCAAGACGGTAGCCTTGCAGGGACTGGGCCACGTTGGCTACAACCTTGCAGGAGAGCTGCACAAGGCCGGTGCCAGGCTGGTCGTTACCGACATTGATGCAGATCGCATCAAGCGTGTGGTGGAAGCCTACGGTGCCAAAGCGGTGGGCCTTGACGAGATTTATGGTGTAGAGGCCGATATCTTTACTCCATGTGCGCTGGGCGGTGTCATAAACGACAAGACGCTGCCGCAGCTCAAGGTGGAGATCGTGGCTGGATCAGCCAACAACCAGTTGCTCGAAGACCGGCACGGCGATGAGCTTGCTGAGCGTGGCATTCTCTACACACCCGATTACGTGGCCAATGCCGGTGGAGTCATCAACGTTTACAGCGAACTCACCGGCTGGAGTGCCGACCGCGCCCTGCGCAAGGCTGACGAGATCTACGAAACCGTACTCAGCGTGTTTCAGATTGCAAAAGACACAGGTATTCCCACATACAAGGCAGCAGATCGCGTGGCAGAGCAGCGTATCAAGGCGGTGGGCAGCATGTTCACTACCTGGCCGCAGTTCCCTAATCGCGAAAGCTGAACAACGAGGCCATTATGGTGGACGTGGCACAGGCAGGAGAGAGAATTATCATCGGCGCAGATCATGCCGGATTTGAGATGAAGGCCATGCTGGACAAGGTTCTGGGTGAGCAGGGCTTTCAGGTTGACGATGTGGGCACCCACAGCGCGGAAAGCACCGATTACCCCGATTACGGTCACCCTGTCGCCCGGGCCGTTGCCGAAGGCAGTGTGAAGCGTGGTATTCTTCTTTGTGGCACCGGACTGGGCATGTCTTACGTGGCCAACCGGTATCCGGGTGTGAGGGCGGCAGTTTGCTGGACTCCGCAGATAGCAACGCTGGCGCGTCAGCACAACGATGCGAATGTGCTTGTGCTGCCGGCCCGCTTCATCTCCGATGAGGATGCGCTTGCCATCACTCGCGCCTGGCTGGCCACGCCTTTTGATGGTGGACGGCATACGAGACGTATTGCCAAGATCGAACGAGACAATCAACACGGGGACAAATCCCCGGGGAGCGACGCATGAGTGCTGGAGCCAGTGCCCGCTGGTCGGAGTGGGATCGTCTGCCGCCTGGAGATGCCCTGAGCAATACTGATCCGGAAATTGCGGCGTTGATCGTGGATGAAACGCGACGCCAGAGCGACGGGTTGGAGTTGATTGCGAGTGAGAACTTTGTGTCGCCGGCGGTTCTTGAGGCAATGGGTTCTCCACTCACCAACAAGTACGCTGAGGGCCTGCCGGGCAAGCGCTATTATGGGGGCTGTGAAGTTGTGGACAAGGTGGAGCAGCTTGCCATAGACAGGGTCAAGAAGCTGTTCAACGCCGAGCACGCAAATGTACAGGCACATAGCGGTGCGCAGGCCAATGCCACGGTTTTTCTCGCCTTCATGAAACCGGGCGAGACTTTCATGGGCATGGACCTTTCGCAGGGCGGCCACCTCACACATGGCTCTCCGGTGAACTTCTCAGGGCTGCTATACAATGCCGTGTCCTACGGTGTGACCGACGATGGCATCATCGATTACGACCACATGCGTGCACAGGCACGTGTGCACAGGCCCAAGATGATCATTGCCGGTTACAGCGCTTACTCGCGTGTGATCGACTGGCAGGCCTTTGCAGATATTGCAAAGGAAGTGGGTGCCATTTTCATGGTTGACATGGCGCACTTTGCGGGCCTCGCTGCCACTGGCGTTTACCCCTCGCCGGTACCCTGGGCAGACGTTGTCACCAGCACCACGCACAAGACGCTGCGCGGTCCGCGTGGTGGTGTTGTTCTCTGCAAGGCCGAGCATGCAAAGGCCATCGACAAGGCCACGTTCCCCGGCATTCAGGGCGGTCCGCTGGAGCATGTGATTGCTGCCAAGGCGGTGGCGTTTCACGAAGCGCTGCAGCCGTCGTTTGCAGAATACTCCCGCCAGATAGTGAAGAACGCCAAGACGCTTGCCGCGTCTCTCATGGAGCGTGGGTACAAGGTGGTCTCCGGTGGCACGGACAACCATCTCATGCTTGTGGACCTGAGAAACAAGGGCCTTACGGGCAAGGCGGCAGAAAAGGCGCTGGACCTGGCTGGTATCACGGTCAACAAGAACACCGTCCCGCGTGAGACCCAGTCGCCGTTTGTGACCAGTGGCATTCGCATTGGTACACCCGCAGTGACCACGCGCGGCATGGGCGTGGATGCCATGCAGGAGATTGCCGGGTTCATTGATCGCGTCCTGTCGGCCTCCGAGGATTCGGCCGTATTATCCGCCACCCGCGCGGATGTCAAGAAGCTGGCTGACAAGTATCCGTTGTACACGACCAACTCATAATTCAATGCATTGCAAGGGCGCGTGCAGAAACCTCTGCTGCACGCGCCCACTGTAGCCACCGGCGCCACCTGTCGATATTTTTCATCCGTACCCCATTTACGGAGCGGGATCGAGTGGCTGAGCTGGCATTCCGTGAAGGCATCATGGACCAGATTCGTTTGCATGAGCGACGGTTTGACGAGCGCGCGTACCTGTTTGTGCTCTCGTCGCTTGAGCATTGCCAGATCCAGCTCACTGAACGCAGGCATATAACGGGCCCCGAGCTGGCACGGGCCTGTCGCGACCTGGCACTCAAGCGCTACGGTGTGATGGCGCGTCTGGTTCTCGAACACTGGGGCATACGAAGCACGCGCGACATAGGCGACATTGTGTTCACTCTGGTCGACCTGGAGCTGCTCATCAGTCAACCGCAGGATTCACGGGACGATTTCCTGGAGGTATTCGATTTCGGCGATGCCTTCGAACGTGAATATCCCTGGAGCAACTCGCTCGCCTAGGCTGCGCGTAACGAGCGCAGCTGAGGCGGCTGCACGCGACCGGGCGGCGATAGCCGCGGGTATTCCGTCTTTCACTCTTATGTTGAATGCGGGAACCTGCGCGGCATCACTGATACTGCGCGATTACTCTCGCTGCCTGCGCGACGGAGTGTTGGTGGTGGCAGGGCCCGGCAACAATGGAGGCGACGCCTATATCGTCGCTGCGCAGCTTGCGCGCGCGGGAGTACGCGGCTGGCTGTGCGCATTGGGAACACCGCGCAGTGATGATGCGAGGCGCGCAGCGGCGTTGTTTAATGCCGCGCCTGGTGCGTTTGATTTCATGGAAGGCATTGAGGGCAGTGGACTTTCTGTGCCGAATAGCCAAAGTGTGGAAGGTCGTACCGGAGCGGGTCCGAATTTTGCACAGATCACTCCCGGACTCATAGTTGATGGCGTGCTGGGCACCGGACATAGTGGCGAGCTTCGCGAAAGTGTAATACCTGCGCTGGCCTTTGTGCGCGATTTGCAATTGAGCGGTGTTCCGGTGGTTTCGCTTGACCTGCCGTCGGGACTTGATGCCAGCAACGGTACAGTGGCCAACGGTGCCATCGTGGCCGATTGCACTGTGTGCTTCGGTACCATAAAGCGAGGTGTGTTGCTGCAGCGTGCGCAGGCAGGACGCATCGTGCTTGCCGACATCGGACTTGCGAAGTCTGGAGACAGGCCGGGCAGCACTGACGATGAGGCATGGGTCTGGAAGAACAAGCAACAAATCGCGTCACTGTTGCCCGCTGTGGAATGGAACGCGCACAAGGGTACGCGCGGCAGGGTGATGATCGCTGGCGGCGCCGCCGGTATGGCGGGTGCCGTTGTGCTGTCAACGAGCACAGCAGTGCTGACTGGAGCCGGCTTGGTATACGGAATTGTTGATGCGCCAAGCCGCGCCGTGCTGCAGAGCGCTTGTCCACAGGTGATCGCACGGGCATGGCCTGAGTCACATGACGATCAGGACTCAGACGCGAGTGAGACTTACTTAAAGCTCAAAGCTGATGACATCCGGGTTGATGCACTGGCAGTGGGTCCTGGCCTGGGCCGGTCTCAGAAATCAGCAATGGTGCTGAAACACCTTCTGTTGTCACACAACAACGCCGCATTGCTCTTGGACGCGGATGCGCTTTGGCATGTAGCGAATGAAGCAAGAGTGGATGGTACTCACGCGGCAGAAGTGGTGGCACTTTGGGCTCGGGGTCGCTCTTGTGTGCTCACGCCTCATGCCGGAGAGTTTGCCACCCTGCTTGGCAAGCCTGTACCCGACAACATTGTGGAACGTGCTCGGGCACTGGGTGACTTCGCTCAGCGCTCGGCGGCAACGGTGCTCTTAAAGGGCACTCCTACCCTCATTGCCAGTCATGGGGAGCCACAGCTTTCCGTGGTCCCCCACGGCACGGCCATGCTTGCCACGGGCGGAAGTGGAGACTGCCTCACCGGCTTGATAGCAACCCTCCTCGCCCAGGGAGTTGCCGCTCACGACTCGGCGGTGGCCGGTGCAAGCATACACGGGTACTGCGCAGAGTTTGTAAGTGAGTTGAATAACGGTGAAGTACGTGGAACCACCCTGAGCGACTTTCACCGGGCCATGCCGTTTGTTTGGCGAGGGCTCCGGCATATTACAGCGTGCGCGCGCGTTGCAGATGTACTGGCTGATCTGCCCTCGTTCGCTCAGCGGGATCTGTCGTTGAGCCAAGGGGCTGAGTCAGAGGCGCTGCTTTACCCCGCCACTCATGAGTGACATGCCGCAGCGCAGCGAATCAATGTTGCCCGAGATCCGTGCTCAGCACGAAGGGGAACTGCCCATGCGTGCCAATCAAGCCATGGCAGAGGGCGTGGAATTCGATCTCATACGCATGCTCATGGCCAAGTGGGGAGATATCGTTGCCGATATCGGCGACGATGCGGCCGTGCTACCCGCTGGCAGTAATGACGAGCAGCAGATCATCTCCACGGACAGCAGCGTGGAGGGTGTGCATTTCAGGCGGCCCTGGCTCAGTGCGGAAGAGCTTGGCTGGCGAGCAGCCGCTGCCGCTCTTAGTGACCTGGCAGCAATGGGTGGAAAGGCCAGATACGTTCTTGTCTCCATAGTCCTCCCTGAGAGCTGGCACAATGAGCTGGCCGAGCTTGCGGGCGGGATTGGGGCTCAAGTGAGGTCGTCGGGCGCCAGAATCGTGGGTGGGAATCTGAGCCGTGGAGATAGCTTCAGTGTCACGCTCACCGTGATCGGCAGTGCCAGACGTCCTGTGCCCCGCTCTGGTGCGCGGGTGGGTGACCTGGTGGTTGTTACGGGTCTCATTGGAGGTCCTGGGGCTGCCCTGAAAGCCTGGAGTGCAGGAGAGGAGCCCGGTGCCTGGGCGCGGGAGCGTTTTGTCCATCCTGTGCCACGGTTTGTTGAAGCCTCACTTCTCGCTCAGGCCGGCGCATCGGCAATGATCGACATATCCGACGGCCTCGCAGCGGATGCCCGTCACATAGGTGCTGCCAGTGGCGTAAGACTCATGATGGACACTTCCAGACTGCCCCTGGGCCCTGGGGTAGGGGCTGAGGACGCCCTGAGAAGTGGCGAGGAATACGAGTTGCTCGCCACCCTTCCTGTTTCGGCGTGGGAGCTCCTTCAGGCTGATTGGCTGCTCCACACAAAGGTGCCAATAAGCGTTATTGGCCGCGTACTCCCAGAGCTGCGCGGTGAAGGGATCAACGCTTCTCAACCGGACATAGGGGCGCTTGATCCCGCAAGCGGTGTTGCTGGCCACGATCACTTCCGGTAACCCGAAGGTTGGCTGTCTGGTGGCTTATGGGCCGATGCGTTGAAAAGACAGCTTCAGCAGGTGAGAATTGAATGAATGTTGCGCACTGCACTTACGCTTGTGGCCTTGCTGCTTGGCACCCTTGTGTGCGGCACCGTTGTTCTGGTGGCGCGGTTGTTCAGGGTTGCCGAGGGTCCCGGCAGCGTATATGAGAGGGCGCCCCGTTGGTGGGCATGGCTGCTGCTGCGCGCTGCCGGCGTAAAGGTGGTGCTTCATGGTGCGGAAGTTCTCAGGACTTCCAGCACGCGCGTGTTCATCTCCAACCACGTGAGCTGGTTCGACATACCGGCCATGATCGAAGTGCTGCCACACTACGGGTTTGTGGCCAAGCGTGAACTGGAGCGCATCCCCATCTTCGGGTCCGCCGCAAGGGCCGTGGGTGTGATTTACATTGATCGAGGCAATCGCAAGGCGGCGTTCGATGCGTATGGGGATGCGGCTGACCGAATCCGGTCCGGCCACTCGGTGCTGGTCTACCCCGAGGGTACACGAGGTACCAGCTATGCACTGCGTCAGTTCAAGAAGGGGCCTTTCGTGTTGGCCATTGGCTCTGGGTCGCCCATTGTGCCCGTGGTGGTTCATGGCACCATAGAGGTGAATCCCAGAGGTCATTTTCGTGCCTCGCCTGGCGTCGTACATGTCCACCTGCTCAACCCCATTCCAACCGCCGGGCTCAGTTACGACGATCGTGACCGTCTGAGCGAAGAAGTGTGGCACAGCATGGCCGCCTGTCTCAGTTCAGAGTATCAAGTAGACTCAGCATCCACTCAACCTTCACGAAACAATCATGGCACCAATCATATCAGTTTCAGCGCGTGAGATTCTCGACTCACGCGGCAATCCCACCGTTGAGGTTGACGTGCTTCTCGAAACCGGCGTGGCCGGACGTGCTGCGGTGCCAAGTGGGGCAAGCACTGGCGAGAGAGAAGCCGTGGAGCTGCGCGACGGTGACAGCTCACGTTATGGTGGCAAGGGGGTTCTCAACGCCGTCCACAACGTGAACACAGAGATCGCTGAAGCCCTGATGGGCATGGATGCCACCGATCAGATGGCGGTGGATCACGCTCTGCTTGATCTTGACGGCACTGAGAACAAGGCGAGACTCGGCGCCAATGCAATACTGGGCGTCTCCATGGCTGTTGCGCGCGCAGCGGCTTCAGAAGTTGGCCTGCCTCTTTATCGCTATCTGGGCGGACCCATGGCACGTACGCTGCCGGTGCCAATGATGAACATCCTGAATGGCGGTGCTCATGCCACCAACACGGTTGACTTCCAGGAATACATGATCGTACCAGTGGGTGCCGACAGCTTTGCTGAAGGGCTGCAGATGGGCGCCGAGGTCTTTCATCAACTGAAAAAAGTTCTTGTGGGCCGTAAGCTCTCCACAGGTGTGGGTGACGAGGGCGGGTTTGCGCCCAACCTTGCAAACGACGAAGAAGCGCTGAAGGTGATCGTAGAGGCCATCGAAGGAGCGGGCTATAAGCCGGGTGTCGAAGTGGCGCTCGCGCTTGATGTTGCAGCCAGTGAGTTGTATGTCGATGGCAGGTATCACTTCAAGAAGAGTGGTGCAGCTTCGCGTACTGCTGCCGAGATGGCCGAGCTTTATGGTAGCTGGCTGGAGACCTATCCCATTGTGTCAATTGAGGACGGAATGTCCGAAAACGACTGGGACGGCTGGAAGGTGCTTACCGAGCGCCTGGGTGATCGCTGCCAGCTTGTGGGTGATGATCTTTTCTGCACCAACAGTGAGATACTGGCTCGTGGTATAGAGGCCGAAGTGGCCAACGCCATTCTGGTCAAGGTGAACCAGATCGGTACGCTTACCGAGACTCTGGAGGCCATCGAACTGGCGCGTGCGGCGGGTTACAACTCGATTATCTCGCATCGCAGCGGCGAGACTGAGGACAGCTTCATAGCTGATCTTGCGGTAGCCACACAGGCTGGACAGATCAAGACCGGTGCCCCGTCCAGGAGTGAACGCGTGGCCAAGTACAACCAGCTTCTGCGCATTGAGGAGCAACTCGAAGGTTTCTCCGAGTATCCGGGTGGCGCGATTTTCGGCATCGGTGGCTGATACAAGACGCAAGCGATCGGGCAGGGTGACCACCTCATGGTGGTCGCCCTCAACCTGGTTTCAGTCCGTATGGTGGCGACGTGGTCTTTGGACCCTGGGTATTGCTGCCATTGTGTGGTATGCCCTTGAGGGCGGAGAATACGGCAGCTCCGACCTGCTGGCACAGAAGGCGCGCAGAGATTCATTGCAGTTGGTGCTGGAGCAACTGCACGACTCGGTTGATGCGCTCGAGGCTCAGCTCAAGAACGTGACCAGTGATCCGGCCAGGCTTGAGAAGCTGGCGCGTGAGGAGTACGGTATGGTGAAGGGGAACAAGGAAATTCTTTATCGGCTCAAAAGTGGCAGCCGGCGTGATGATGACAGCGTGAAGCGATGAGTGCGCATGGCAACGGGGTTGACTCTTCGGTATTGGGCGCTAATATGCTAGTTCTGCCGCGGGGTGGAGCAGCCTGGTAGCTCGTCGGGCTCATAACCCGAAGGTCGCGGGTTCAAATCCCGCCCCCGCCATAGAAACAAACGGCCGGTCCATGAGGGCCGGCCGTTTGTTTCCTGTACCGGGTTGCAGTCGCCGGCGTTGCTGGTGTCGCAACTCTTATACAGCGTGATGTGCAGCAGTTTTGAAGTATTCTGGTAGTAGTCTGGTTGTGTGCTGTGGTGTCGCTGTTGTGGTGCTTGCAGCACGTAACGGGGCTGGGTAGCTCAGCCGGTCAGAGCGCACGACTCATAATCGTGAGGTCGAGAGTTCGAGT
>CAZWSJ010000056.1:0-6467 GCA_964636415.1 uncultured Gemmatimonas sp.
TGCGGGTTATCACAGCAGACGGTACCAGTGTGCGTCATAGGCCGGTTAGAGATGCTTGGCGGATAGAACTGGAAGTGGGGAACGCAAGCAGCAGCATTGAGCTGCGTCCGTTGCTGCGTCCGTTGCTGCGCTTGCCAAAGGGCTCGCCACCGCACTTGCGGAACGGCCCGCTGCCGCGGCCGCCAGAGCGCAAACCTGGCATTGCAGCGGAGAGCGAGACCGATACCGGGCCAATACCGGCCATCCACCGCCTGAGCGGCGAACTGACCTTCACGCTTGGGAGAGAGACTTACAGGCAGACCGAAGAGCCGTGGGGCAGCGGTTTGGGGCAGTCACCGCGCGCCGTGGTGGCGCTCCGGCGGAGCGAGTCCAGCCTCATTCTGCGCGTGAGCGCAGAGCTGCTGAGCGGAACCGATTCTCCCGGCCTGGCCTGGGGGTCGGGCAGCGATCAGGTGATGCCGGAGAACCCGCTGGATAACGAGCGTTCGGACACAAACGTGACGGGCCTTCAGTGGTATCTCACCGTGGACGGCAAATCCTGGCTGGCTGCGGGGCTTGAGGTGCCGCTTGTGGGTGAGGATGGCGTCAGCGGTCTCAGGCGAACCGTCCTTACCGGAGGGGCAGAGGAGGGCAAGCGAGGGGGCTCCGTCCAGAGCCGCTCTCTGCAGCCAGACTGCTTCTGGCAGCGCACCGTGGCGGGTTGGGAGATGCAGCTCAGTTGGCGGCTGGCCAGCCTTGCGGCATACCGGCCCGACTCGCGCGAGTCACTGCGACTGGGGCTACAGGTGGTAGTTAACCAGGCCGAGCTGGGGCGGGAGCGGCGAAAGGGGCAGCTTGCTCTGGTAAATGGGGGCGGGTTCGCGTACCTGCGCGGCGACCGTGAGCTACCGGAGGCGGTGGTTTGGCTTGAAGTGGATATATCCGGTCATCCGGATGAACGGATATAACGGTTGGTCACTTAGAACATAGAAGTCAGGTTGGACTTGTACCTATCCGCACAGGCTTCTGGCCGTGCAGCCTGAGCATCGGAAATGCCCGTCCAATGGGTTGGTAAGAAAAGCAATTTTTCTTGACAGCATGTATCTTTTTTGATGCTATCTGAACAGATGACACCAGTGATGAAAAAGCTCTATGCCTATTTCTACACTGAATCTTCTGGGGAGAAACCGGCGCATGAGTGAACACGCACGGGAAGGAAAGCCATGAAGAACAAACGTACGGGTTCCAGCTTTGATAGCTGGCTGCAGGAAGAGGGGGTCTACGAGGAAGTAACTGCTGCCGCTATCAAGCGAGTGCTCGCACGTCAGATTGCGGACACCATGGCCAGGCAGATGGTCTCCAAAGCGGAGATGGCGAGGCGCATGAAAACCAGTCGCGCGGCTCTGGATCGCTTGCTGGATCCTGGCAATGAGGCGGTCACGCTCAACACCCTGTCCAGGGCAGCGCGGGTTCTCGGACGCTCATTGAGGTTAGAGCTGGTCTGATCCTGGTTGGCCCTCGCACACGATATCTTCGTTGCATGAACGATTCGATCCTCAATGCCGTCAGCGTGGTGATCTACGAGTCCCAGGACTCGGTGAACATCGGCGGGGTGGTGCGCGCCATGAAAAACATGGGCGTGAGCGACCTGAGACTCATCCGACCGCGCCCCTATGATGTGAATCGCATTGAACAGGTGGCACACGACACCCGCGACATTGCTGAGCGCATACGCCACTTTGATACCACCGACGAAGCGCTGGCCGACTGTGTGTATGTGGTGGGCTTCTCGGGCCGACGGGTGGCCACGCAGTGGAAGCGACACACGCCGCGAACTGCCGCCACTGAGCTGCTGGACCGCGCCCGTGAGGGCAGGGTGGCCATAATGTTCGGCCGCGAAGACCACGGTCTCCCCAATGAGGCGCTCGACCGCTGCCACGCTGTCTGCACCATTCCCACCACGGAACACTTCTCGCTCAATGTGGCGCAGGCCTGTCTGCTGGCCCTCTACGAACTGCACCTTGAGGCCGGCGACGCCACCCGCAAACTCGGCGCTCCCAGGCACGCCAAAGCCCAGCCCAGCAAGGAGGCCATGGAGCAGACTTTTTCTGATCTCCATGATGCGCTTGAGGCCATTGCTTACTTCGGCACGCGCAATGAGGAGTTGATGATGCGTGCTTTCAGGTCTCTGGTGTACCGCGCCGATCCCGATTCGCGGGAACTGCTGCTCATTCGCACGGCCAGCATTGAGGTGCTCCGTACAATTGAACGTGAGAGCCGCCTGGCCGTGGAACGCGCCATGGCAAAGCTTGCAAGCGGGAGCGAGGCCTGAAGCTGCCATGACGGAGTACGAGTGGGGCGTCCGCGCGGCGCGGCTCATTCCGGGAGGCTCGTCCACGGGCAGCAAGCGGCCCGCTGCTCTCTATGGCGAACACAACCCTGGTCAGTGGCTGCCCACTCATTACACGCGTGCCGATGGCTGTCATCTCTGGCTCTCAGGCGGGCAGCGCCTGCTGGATCTGGGTATGGCTCTGGGCGCGGTGGGTCTGGGTTATGCCGACCCGGGGGTAACTGAGGCAGCAAGGCAGGCTGCGGCGTCCGGTCCTGTTTCGTCTCTGCCTCACCGCATGGAGGTTGAGGTGGCGGAGCTGCTTGTTGAAATGCTGCCCGGCGCCGAGTGTGTGCGCTTTCTAAAGACCGGCGCTGAGGCGGGTGCAGCGGCGCTGCGAATAGCGCGCACGCTCACGGGCCGGACGCGGGTGATTGCCTGTGGCTACTTTGGCTGGCTCGACTGGAACAACGATGCTGCCGGTGTGCCGGAGTCCACGCGCGAGGCGGTTACATGGGTTCCGTTCAATGATGCGGCTGCCTTGCGTGCTGCGCTTGCAGAGGGTGATGCGCCGGCTGCCATTATGCTGGAGCCGCTTGTGCATGAACTGGCCGACGTGGAGTGGCTGAGCGAGGCACGGAGGCTGGCTGACAAGAGCGGGGCGGTGCTCATATACGATGAGGTCAAGACTGCCTTTCGGGTTCGGAGTGGTGGTGTGCAGGCGCTGTACGGCGTTCTGCCGGATCTGGCTACGGTTGGAAAGGCTCTGGCCAACGGTTATCCGCTGGCTGCGGTGACGGGGCGGGCAGGTGTCATGGAGGCGGCGTCGCATACGTGGATATCTTCCACTGCGGCCTGTGAAACTGTGAGTCTTGCAGCTGCGCGCGCGGTGCTGCTGCGCCACATGAGGGAGGACGTGTGTGCCGGCATGGCGGCGGCGGGTGAAAGGCTCAAGAGCGTCACATCCAGGGCTCTCGCTCTGAAGCCCAACTCTGGTGTTCAGGCGCTCGGGCCTTCGGTGATGTGGCGACTGGTGTCACAGCAACCGGAGAACCTCGATGCTCTGGTGAGGGCGGCGGCTGGAGCTGGCATTCTTTTTAAACGCGGTGCATATCAGTTTGGCGCACTCGCGCACGATGATGCAGCCGTGAGCGAACTGGAGGAGAGACTGCCCGGCATAGTGAACGAGGCATTTCCGGAGTCATAGCGCAACACCCTTCCCGGACCTGAACGGAAAAGCCCCCTGAGTTTCGCCCTGCGCCTATCCGTGTTACACCCGGCGGTTTCATGTTTACTCGCGCTTTGAACCCGCCCATTTCCCCTGAACTCAAACCATGAGCCATGATGTCCGTTAAGGAGTTGTACGGGGAGTCACCTCTCGCACCGGTTCCGCTGCTGGATGTGCACGCACACTTCCTCACTCCGTACACAAACCGCAACGACTGGGTGCGCTGCAATTCCTCCCGCATAGCAGCGGGCCGCAAAATGGGAATCGCCTGTCACGTGGCTTCAGTGCTGGGCTCATGGGGGCATACTTCACCCACGTATTTTGCTTCGCCGCCTGACCAGACGCGCGGCAATGACTGGCTGTATGACTTTGCCGATTCACTGGAGGGTGAAGTGCGTGCATACGTGGCGGTCAATCCCAACTTCACCGCTCATGCGCTTGCTGAAATGGAACGTGGCCACAAACGCGGGGCCGTAGGACTCAAGCTCGCTGCAGCAAGACGCGCCGATGATGTGCTGCTTGATGAACTCATTCACTCAGCCCGCGAAAAGAACTTCCCCGTGCTGCATCACGTATGGCAGAACAGGCAGCGCATCTGGCCAAACCAGGATGCCTCCAATCCCATTGAACTCAGTCGTCTTGCTGCGCGCCACGAGGACGTGACTTTTATTCTGGCGCACATTGGCGGCGGTGGCGACTGGTCGCACACATCGGCGGTGATAAGTGGTGTCCCGAATATCATGGTGGATCTTTCGGGCAGTGGCATTGATCGCGGAATGCTCGACCATGTTCTCGAGTGGCTGGGTCCGCAGCAGCTACTCTGGGCAAGTGATGTGACGCTGGGTACCGCGCTCTCCAAACTCCGCGCACTTGAGCATACGGGCGCCACTGCTGATGACATCGCCGATATTTGCTGGCGCAATGCGGTGCGCATTTTTCCCGGCAATACTTTTCAGACTGTAAAGGCCGGGGATCTGCAAACATGAACGAAGCGCAGCCTGGTGCCGGTCCGGTGGATGTCACGTCGTGGATTGGTGGATACCCATTCCGCGATGTTCCGCATCCCGATCCCGAGGTGCTGGTGAGGGTGCTGGAGCGCGAGGGTTTTTCCGGTGCGTGGGTGGGGCATCTTCCCGGCACTTTTCAGCGCGACCCCTGGGCCAGCAACACGAATCTCTATCGTGCGCTTGCTGCATACCGCGATGTGCTTCAGCCGGCGCCCATCATTCGCCCAGACTGGCCAAGGTGGGAAGCGGCACTCAGGCAGGCACTTGATGAAGGCGCACCCGCCCTGCGCGCATGTCCCATGCAATGGGGAATGGGCGCTGATAATCCGGCGCTCAACGAGCTTGCGCTGGCCTGTGGCGAAGCCGGCGTTGCACTCCACCTCACTGTTCGCTTCGAGGACGTGAGGCAGCGTTCCACTCTCGATGTCTCCCCCGACCTCGGCGCCGGTGTGCTGCGTTCACTGGCCCGGCTTAAGGGCTCCAGGTGTCGGATTGTGGTTGCAGGCGCCGGCAGGGAACTCATAGAAGAGGTTCACTGGGGTCTCACGGCAGAGGAGCAGAAGCGGGTTTGGTACGATTGGCACTGGGTATGGGGGCCGCCGGAGGATCACTTTTCTCACTTGTTGGGGACAATTGGACCGGAGCGTTTTGTGTGGAGCAGTTGGTGGCCTCTCAGGCTCTCTCAGCACTCGCGCGCGCTGGTGGATTTACTCCCCAATGAACAAAAAGATTTCGCGTTGCAGCTCTCTGATGGCAGATCGGTTCTTGCGCCCCTGTGATACCAGTCTGTAAGGTGTGATGGCCACAGCGTTCATGCACTTCGCTGTTGTCAGACTTAAGAAGGAGTGAAGAAAGCCGATAGAAGCACTCGGAATTGTACAAAGGTGGTTGTTGTTGATACACTTGCGTACAAATACGGTGACGGCCATACTTCGCGCTGCAAAACCCGAGTTGACATCGACTTACACGGCACAGTCCGCAAGGTTCGTGCAGGTTGTCAAAACTGTGCTGCGATGCTGCAGAACATTTTGATTTATCTGCTGAGTTGAATGTCTCCTGCTACCCAAGCCCTCCCGGCCCCAAAGCGATGACGGTCAAGAAGAAGTGGACGGTGATTCCCGGTTTTCTCGCACTTGCTGCAGCAGCAACGCTGTTGTCTGCATACAGTGGCGCTTCGTCCTCTCTGGGACTTCGCGTGGAACAACCGATCAAGTTCGTCCATGCGCCGCATGTTGAGAAAGCAGGCATGAACTGCCTGTACTGTCACAGCGATGCAAACAAGTCGCCCGATCCAGGCAATGCATCTGTTGCAACCTGCATGGGATGTCACACACTCGTTAAGCCGCAATCAGAAGAAATCAAGAAGCTCGCGGCTTATGCGCAGAAGGGTGAACCCATTCCATGGAATCGCGTGCACAAGGTGCCCGACTATGTGCAGTTCCCGCACTTCAGGCACGTGAACGCCGGCGTGACGTGTCAAACTTGTCACGGACAGATTCAGAATCAGGGCGCACAGGGACCGGATACGAATTATGTGCCGGTGCAGCAGGTGAACTCGCTCAACATGGGCTGGTGCATCAACTGTCATGTGCAGGGCTACAAGCCCGCGGAAGGGGCACGTCTTGCAGGTCAGCCGGTAACGGCCGAACTGGAAGCCATGCCAGCAAAGAAGGCGCGCTACGACTGCGCCGTCTGCCACTACTGATCATCGACCCCGAGACACGATGAGTACAGAAGCGGGGACCGGCGTCAAGCGCCGCGAATTCCTCAAGATCCTGGGCGCCACGGGCGCCGCTACCGCTGCGGTCGGTTGCTCCTCCGAAGATGTGGGCAAGCTGATCCCCTACGTTGAATCACCCGACAACACGGTTGCGGGTGTTTCGCAATACTATGCATCCACCTGTCACGAATGTCCGACCGCCTG
>CAZWSJ010000056.1:6567-10495 GCA_964636415.1 uncultured Gemmatimonas sp.
CAGCACGAGACGGGCACCTTCCCGGGCTTCCTCGATCAGTGGCTAGCCGCACAGGGCATGCCGGCTCATCTCAGCGTTGACAGCAAGGCACCCATTGCAACCATCGTTGCAAACCGCCGCGCCTACGGCGTTGCGTGGCCTGCACTCGACTTCGGATCGGCAAGCCTTATCCTGAGCTTCGGTGCCGACTTCCTCGACGGCTGGGGACACAGCGTGCCGCAGCAGCTCGATTGGGCCGA
This sequence comes from uncultured Gemmatimonas sp., assembly GCA_964636415.1. Classification (GTDB taxonomy): domain Bacteria; phylum Gemmatimonadota; class Gemmatimonadetes; order Gemmatimonadales; family Gemmatimonadaceae; genus Gemmatimonas. The sequence continues at coordinate 6,807 of CAZWSJ010000056.1, forward strand.
TGCCAGAGCCAAGCTCGACAAGGCTCCGCGTCTGGTCTACATCGGTGCACGTCGCTCGCTCACCGGACTCAATGCCGATCAGTGGATCGCAGCCAGGCCGGGCAGTGAAGCCGCAATCGCCGCCGCACTCAACGGCAGTGGCTCTGCCGCCGCTGCCGCTGAAGCCGCAGATGTGCCGGTTGCCACCATCGAAGCCCTCATGAAGGCAGTCGCCGATGCCGGAAGCGGCGTGATGGCGCTTTCCGGAGTGAAAGGCACCAATGCTGTGGACTGCGGTGTGGCAATCGCCGAGATAAACAGGAAGGGCGGGGCCGTTGGCAACACTATCAAGCCCGCCAGGGCGCATGCCGGCTTTGCAGGGCTGGGCTCTTTTGCCGATCTGGCAAACGCAGCTCAGCGCATGAACAGCGGCGATGTGCCGCTGGTCTTCGTGCGCGGAGCCAACCCGGTGCACACCATGCCGAAGACGGCCGGCTTCAAGGAAGCTTTCGAGAAGGTGGCCTTCAAGGTGTCCTTCTCCATAATGCCCGACGAAACCACGGATCTCGCCGATCTGGTGCTTCCCGACAACCACTGGCTTGAAAGCTGGGGTGATGCCGTGGGCGAGGAAGGTCAGCTCAGCTTCATTCAGCCCACGCTCGATCCGGTCTTTGATACCAGAGCCACCGGTGATGTGCTGATTGATGTTGCCAAAAAGGATCCGGCGCTCGCGGCAAAATACGATTACACCAGCTACAGAAACTGGTACACGGCGCACTATCCGGGCGGCGCGTCCGCATTTGCCAGGGCGCTGCCCAAGGCCAGCGTGGCCGGTGCTCCGCTTGTGGCCGTTACGGCGCACAACACGGAAACGGTTGCTTCGGCCGAAGCCGTTGGCTCAGGCGAGTTCTTCGTGGATGTGCATGCGTCTCCCACTCTGGGTGACGGTGCAGGGGCCAACAAGCCCTGGCTGCAGGAGCTGCCCGATCCGGTAACCAAGATTGCGTGGCAGTCGTGGGTGGAGGTACACCCCACCACTGCCAAGCGAATGGGTATCGCCGAAGGCACGCACCTCACGGTGGAAACGGCGGCCGGCAAGATAACCGCGCCTGCTTACATCTACATGGGTGTGCGCCCCGACACGGTGAGCATATCGCTTGGTCAGGGACACAGTTCCTACGGGCGCTTTGCGAGCAACATAGGCGTCAATGCCTATGATCTCGTGCCATCGTCGTGGGATGCCGCCGGCGGACTTGCACTGGGCCCCCTCAAGGGCTCGGTAACGGCCACCACCGACAACTCTTCACTGGTTACCACCGAAGGCTCGGCACGCCAGCACGGACGCGGCATTGCCCAGGTAATGACCGTTGCCCAACTGCTCGGTATCGATGCGGGCGACGAGCACGAGGAACACGACATACCCGGCCTGCCGTCGTCCGACTTCCGCCAGGGCCTCAAGGCGCCGGTGGCGGCAGACGCGCAGGGTGAGTTTGCTAATCCCAGGACCAACCAGAAGGGCATGTATGCGGAGACGCACTCCAGCAAAATGGAGAGTCGCCGCTGGGCCATGACCGTTGATCTTTCCCGCTGCACGGGCTGCTCTGCCTGCGTAACTGCATGCTACAGCGAGAACAACATCCCCACGGTTGGCGCGCCCTATCAGGGTCGTGCACTTACACCGGTAACATGGGATGAGAGGCCGGGCGCCAACATCATCAAGGGCCGCGAAATGGCCTGGCTGCGCATTGAGCGATACTACGAGGGCAACGAGAACACGGAGAACGAGTTCTCGCCCGACTTCGAGTCGCGCTTCGTGCCCATGATGTGTCAGCACTGCGGCAACGCTCCCTGCGAGCCGGTTTGCCCCGTGTACGCCACATACCACTCGCCTGACGGACTCAACGTGCAGGTGTACAACCGCTGCGTTGGCACACGCTACTGCAGCAACAACTGCCCCTACAAGGTCCGCTACTTCAACTGGTTCGGTTATGGCGAACCGGACCGCAGGCAGTACGCCTGGCCCGAGCCCATGCACTGGTCGCTCAACCCAGACGTCACCGTGCGCGGCAAGGGCGTCATGGAGAAGTGCACCTTCTGCGTGCAGCGCATCCGCGAGGCGGAGCACCGTGCAAGCGCGGAGGAGCGTGAACTCCACCCCGACGAGTTTACTACAGCTTGCGCACAGGCCTGTCCGTCCAGGGCCATCGTGTTTGGTGACGCGGCAGACGAAGACTGGACAGTGTCCAAGCTCGCCTACGACCGTCGCGCCTATCACGTGTTCGAAGAACTCAACACCTTCACGGCAGTGGTCTATCTCAAGAAGATCAACCATCCGGCGCCGGCCGCACCGGCGGCTACCTGAGGAGCACACGCATGGGTACGATAGCACAACCGGTGCGTGAGGGGATTCGTGGGCCGAACATAGCTTCGGCCGACGTACAGTTCCCCGCCATCCGCGACTACGAGCAGGTCGATCGCGAGATCATAGGCACTCTCGGGTTCAGCAAGAAGTGGTTCATGGGCCTGGTGCTGGCGATAATCGCCATGCTCATCGGCGCCTCAGCGTGGATCTATCAGATCTACTGGGGCCTTGGACAGGCAGGCTACGAACCACCGGTGATGTGGGGCAACTTCATCATCACCTTCGTTTTCTGGGTCGGTATCGGACACGCCGGAACACTCATTTCGGCAATTCTCTACCTGTTCAGAGCGGGCTTCCGTACCTCGATCTACCGGGCCGCCGAAGCCATGACGGTGTTTGCAGTCATGACTGCCGGTCTGTTTCCGATTATTCACATCGGCAGGCCCTGGAAGTTCTTCTGGCTCATTCCATATCCCAACTGGCGTCTGCTGTGGCCCAACTTCAAGTCGCCACTGGTATGGGACGTGTTCGCAATCACCACGTATCTGACGATTTCGGCGACCTTCCTCTTCGTGGGTCTCATTCCCGATATCGCGGTAATGCGTGACAAGGAAACCAACCCAACACGCAAGCGGCTGTTGAGCGTGCTTTCGCTGGGCTGGCGCAACAGTGATCGCGAGTGGCGGCATTTCGCAAAGGCATATCTCTTCCTTGCGGCCTTCTCCACTCCGCTGGTGCTCTCCGTTCACTCGGTCGTTTCCTTCGACTTTGCCATGGCGCTGGTGCCGGGCTGGCACGCGTCGATCTTCCCGCCCTACTTCGTTGCCGGCGCAATCTTTTCCGGCTTCGCAATGGTGTGGACGATCGCCATCCCCATGCGCAAGTGGTTCAAGCTGGAGCACTACATCACGCTCAATCACCTGGATGCCACCGCCAAGGTGGTGCTCTTCACTTCCATGGTGGTTGGCTCCGCATACCTGATTGAGTTCTTCATCGCCTGGTACAGCGGTGTGCGCCCCGAACAGGAGTTCTTCTGGAACCGCGTGTTCGGTCAGTGGTGGTGGGCTGCATGGATCCTTCTGCTTTGCAACATGGCCATGCCCATGTCGCTCTGGTCGCAGAAGCTCAGACGCAACCCCACATGGCTCTTCATTCTCTCGCTGTTCATCAACCTCGGTATGTGGTTCGAGCGCTTCGTGATTGTGGTGCCGTCGCTCTCACACGAGTTTGAACCGTGGCAGTGGGGTGGATACACGCTCAGTTGGATCGACTCGGCGTTTCTCGTCGGATCCTTCGGATGGTTCTTCATGTGGTTCCTGCTCTTCGTGAAAGCCATGCCGGTCATGGC
>CAZWSJ010000057.1:0-10228 GCA_964636415.1 uncultured Gemmatimonas sp.
AGCATCACGCCCTTGGGTTTGCCCGTGGTACCGGATGTGTAGATGAGCGTGAGCAGATGATCCGGTCTGGCCGACAGGGCTGTTTTTCTGAACTGTGCGGCACGCTCGGGTGAGTCCAGCGCAGCACCTGTGTTTTCCAACTCTGCCAGCGTCATGTCGCAACCATCGGCGCTGGTAGCGTCAAAGCCGATGATCCATTCAAGCGCAGGCAGCTCGGCACGTACTGAGCTTATCTTGCGGGCCTGTTCAGCGGTGGACACGAAGATGGCTCTCGCTCCACTGTCCTGAAGCATGTAGGCTGTCTGTTCGGCCGGAAGCGTGGGGTATATCGGCACATCGGTTATGGCACTACACGCGCAGGCGTAGTCGACGATGGGCCACTCGATCCGATTCTCCGAGAGCAGCGCCACGCGTTCTTCAGCAACCACGCCGAGCTTCTCAAGGCCGAGCGCGACGTGACGCACCCGCTCAAGCAGCGTACGGTGACTCAAAGACTTCCATTCGCCGTCGACCTTGTAACGAAAGGCGTCGTCGCGATCAAAACGCTCGATCGCCTCGAAGAAAAGTCGGTTGATTGTGCCGGGAGCGGGCCGTGGTCCCCCGGAGACGTAATTGGTGGGAGGGGTCATACTGGGATAGTGCTCCATGGAGCGGCGGGGCGCGAGGCCCGTGACTCAGCGACGAACCGGTGTGGTGAGTACCAGGGGGGTTCCGGGCAGTGTCTGCCCGCGGTAGTACACGAGAACACGAACTGCAAGAAAGTCCGGCTCGCTTTCCGAAGCCGGGAATCGATCCGCCCGCACACGTACACGACGGGACGCTTTGCCGCCCGCATCGGTGGTGTCAATGAGAGAGGCACGATTTCTCTCGTCCACAAGCCAGGCGGCAGCCGTAGTGTCGTTTTCGGGATTTGCCGGATGTATCAACTCGTAACGTACCACCCAGGCCCCGACTCCGCTCGGTGTGGCAGAATCATTGTTGAGCACCGAAACCCGGAAATCACCCGTTGTATTGGGTTCAGCCTTGGGGGTAGAGGGGTCAACTCTGAGCTCCGCTGCTGCGCTGCCCCATGCTGAGTCGGGGCGCAGCGTAACCGCTATGGACGCCACAGCCTGCAGCGATGACCCTATGCGCGCAGCAATGCGTCCTTCTGCTCCTTTCATTGTTTTGAGGGCAGCAACAATGCCACTTTGCTCTCCCACCGTGAGCGCTGAGTCACGGTTGAAGTCGGCGTAGAGGTAGCTTGGCGTTACCCCTTCAATAATTTCGCCCTTCATGTTGCGGACGATCGCCTCCACGGGAGCCACCATGCCAAATTCGTCGCGCAGAGTATCACCCAGCACCACCGAGGGCGACGGGAACGGCTTCATCTCAATCGTTGCGGGTGTTTCAGGTCCGGAGCCCAGGTCGGCGCATGCGGCACCTGCAAAAAGAAGCGCGGCCGCTGCGAGGCAGACAAGCGAACAAAGAGATGACTGCCGGTTCAGCGAACTCATGGCGAATTCACCTGGTGTTTTACTTGAGACCTGACCCAGAACTTCACCGGAAACTTCAAGTGAAACGTTCGGCCAGTTGCGTGGCGAGATTCACGTAGGCCTGGGAAGCAGGATCGGCCGGTGTACGCAGCACAACCGGTTGACCCGCCGCAAAAGCCTCGGCCGTGGCCGGCGTGCGCGGTATCGGATCACTGAAAATGAGGTGCTGCGGCAGGTGATCCTTTACGTACTGCATGACATGCGCCGTAGCAGGATTCCCGTCCTCGTGCATTGTGAGCAGCAATCCTTCCAGTGTGAGCTCGTCGTTCTCGCTGATCACGTCCTGAATGGCCCGGAGAATCTGCGGAGTGGTGAGCAATGCCAGGGGCTCACACTGCAGTGGCACTATCACGTGCTGACTTGAGGCCAGCACCCGGCGCGTGATTGAACCAAGACCCGGCGGGGTATCCACCACAACCACATGACAGCGTTCTCTGGCCATGGCGAGGAGATCCACAAGTATGTGGCTTTCGCCCACTGCACGCTGGAAGCCGCTGTGGTCTGCAGTGTCGCTCACCGAGCCGGCCAGAATGACGCGCAGCCAGGGCAGTGAAGTTGGAAGGATCACCTCGCGGAGGGCGGCCTTTCCACGCAGATAGTCGTCGAATCCCAGCGTGCTGTGTCCCCGGCGAAGGGCCGCGCCATAGCGCACCGCCCCCTGCGGGTCGGTGTCTATGAGCAGCGTTTTCAATCCCCTTCTCGCAAACGCTGCCGCAAGATTCACGGCAGTGGTGGTTTTGCCAACACCACCCTTCTGGCTCACAATCGACAGTACGCGGCCCATTATCAGTATTCGCGTCCGGAAGACGGATCACTCTCGTCGTGTCTTGCCGTGTGATCAGCGCCAGTGCCCGGCTCTTCTCCCATGATCTCGGCGAGCGTTTGCCAGGCGTGCTCCCGGAAGCGTTGCGCCTTGGGATCGCCTTCAGAAGTTGTGCGCAGGTATGATTCCAGATGTACTGCTGCCAGCTCCGTCTCCCGTCTTTTCAGGAGGAGGAAAGCAAGCCCATAGTGCGCACCTGCCAATTCCGGGTCCAACTCAAGCGCACGTTTGTAGGTGCGTATCGCCTCCTCCGTTTGCCCGGTTTTGGAGAGGGCAATGGCGATATTCTGCAGCACGCTCAGATCGTTGGGGCGTTCGCGCAGTGCGAGCCGATACGATGTGAGTGCATTGCCATAATCGCCGCGCGCTTCGAGTTCGAGCGCTTCGGCGAGGAAGTCGGGCTTCCTCGTTTCGCTTTCCGAAGAGCCGCCTGCAAGACGGCGCCACCAGTTCATGCGCTCGCAGAAATATGGAAAAAGATTGAAGGCGCAACTCCTGCGTTTGGCAGTAGTTGCCAGTCACGTGCCAAGCTATCGCGCAATCAGCCACCCTACAAGCTGCACGCGGCATGAAGGGATGAATCGTTGCGGTATGGGTGGCAAGGGCGCTACACTGCTTGATTGAGGTGAAGCAGAAAGCTTCTCAAACCGGAGCTTGCGATGCCGACCACACAAACCTACACCCCCGATCCGGGCAAGGGCGTTTTCATCGTCGACTGGCCGCTTTTTGGCGAGTTGGCCCGGGCTCTGGCTGTGAGAGTGGCGCGTGAGTGGACCCCTGATCTCGTGGTTGGCGTGGCCACAGCGGGGGTGGTACCTGGTGCCGCTGTTGCGGCCATTCTCAACCGGCCATTCCACTCAATTCTTATTTCGCGTCGCTACAACGCGGAGCAGGTTCGTGAAACGCCTGCGGTTTTTGGGGCAGCTCCGGCCGAGGTGCGTGGCAAGCGGGTGCTTGTGGTAGACGGCACCTGTGAATCAGGTCAGACGCTGCGCCTGGCCCTTGGTTCCATGGTGAACGCGGGAGCCATGGAGGTACGCTCTGCCGTTGCCTTCCGTACAGGGTCCTACAGTCCTGACTACCATGCTCTGGCAACTCAGGCGGGCATCGTGCTGCCCTGGGACAGGGAGATACTTGTAAACGGCGAGCTGAGAGTGAATCCCAAGTACGACGGCCTGCTCCCTCGACCGGTCATTTGAGTGCGTCCTGCGTCCTCGCTTCTCTGCTGCTGAACGCTTCAAGCGCTTGCTGCGGCCCTGTCGTAGGGAATACCTCTCTGCATGGCCTCCCATACGTACTCAAGAACATCGGCTGAGCCCAGCAGAAAACGACTCCGGCCCGCACCGGCAACCGGTGCTTCAACCTCCAGAACCGCTATCGGCGCTTCGGCGAGGCAGGTGAAGAAGCCGGACAGCAATCCGGTGGTTACCAGGCAGCCCGGCAGTGGCTCGCCGCTTGCGGAGCCCGGGGCGTCCGGGCCCTCGTCCAGCCTTGTTTCTCCCCACTCCGACACATCGAGCGCCATAACTGCTTCACTCAGCGCCGAAAGTTCAGCGTGACCCCAGCCCTGACGGTGCAGGAAGGCTTCAAGCAGCCATGGGAAGCGCTCGTCTGAAACACTGGCGGGGTCGGCTTCGCCTTCCTCAGCCAGCCAGAGCGCGAAGTGCTCGAACAGCGCCACTCCGGCAGCGTAACCGGCATCGCGTATCATGTTCACTGCCGCCTGCGAGCTTGCAGTGTCGGAAGAGAACACCTGCTGTCTGAAGCCGAGGCGCAGGCTCTGGAGAAAGTTCGAGGGCAGTGACAGCGAGCCTGTGGCAGGGAAGCCGGAAGCCAGGGAGGCTCCGGCGCCGTAGCTGCTTCCCGAAGGGGAGACCGTAGTCTCAGCGGAGGCGGTTATCATCGTGCTCATGTCCTCGTGACGCTCGCTTGTTGCCCCCGTCACGTCAAGCGGGCTCGGGTTGTGAATCTTGTGACGGAAGCTGCCTGGGGGCTGACGGGGCGTGGGAGCTCCGGAGCGTGATGGCTGTGCCCCACGGGTCGTGCAGCGTGCTGCCGGCGCCGTTGTTTGTGGCTTCGATACCCGCGCTTTGAGCGCGCGAAAGGATGTCGGCAATGGTCTGGTGGTCGCGGATGAGAAGTTCCACAACATCGAGCCCTGCCGCTCCCTCTGGCCGCCGCGTGGCTCCGCGGCTGCTCCAGACATTGCCCGCCAACTGGTGATGATAGCCTCCGCTGCCGTAGAAGCTCGCGCCGGGATAGTCGACCGTGACCTCAAAGCCGAGAATGTCTCGGTAGAACCGATCTGCCGCCACCGTGTCGCCGACCCGCATATGCACGTGACCGATGCAGCCCTTCTCTGGAAAGCCGATCCAGGCGGCTCCCTCGCCTGCGGAGCCCGCGCCTGCGGAGCCCGCGCCTGCGGAGCCCGCGCCTGCGGCGAGCAGATCCTGCATGTCCAGCGGATCGGTGGTCATACGGATATTGCCGTCAGCTCCGATCCAGCGCGAGAGAGGACGATCGGCGTAGACCTCAATGCCGTTGCCCTCAGGGTCTGACAGATAGATCGCCTCGCTGACGATGTGATCGGATGCGCCCTGGAGCCGCACCCGGGTCTGGGCGACATGGCCGAGCCAAAGTGCAAGATCGGCGCGCGTGGGCATCAGAAAGGCGGTGTGGAACAGGCCCGCCTGATGCCGGTCTGCCGGAGTGAGTGCTGTATTGGCCTGAAGAACGAGCAGTGGTGTGCCGCCGACAGTGCCCAGCGTTACCTCATGATTGCTTCGGGCTGTTTCGGTGAGGCCCAGGACGCTCTGGTAGAAGCCAGAGACCGAGCCCAGGTCGCGCACCTTGAGCCGGACCTTACCGATGCGCATGGGAGCGGCACGCATGTCGAAAAAATCACTGGCGTTGGTCATGAGCATTCTCACGCGGAGAAAGGGTGAAAGTGGTCTGGCTCGGCGATCGCGGGAAATCAGGCGTGTTCAGCAGGGCTCAAGCGGGCCATGAGTGCGGCCTCGTCTATCACATCAACGCCGAGCTGGCGCGCCTTGTCGAGCTTGCTTCCGGCTTCCTCACCCGCAACCACGAAGCTGGTTTTTCGTGATACGGAGCCGCTTACGCGGCCGCCGGCCTGCTCTATCAGGCGGGTGGCTTCGCCCCGGGAGAGCGACGGGAGTGTACCGGTAAGCACCACCGTGGCGCCGCTGAGCGGGCCGGCAGTGTTCGCGGGCTGTGGCTCGTCCATTCGGAGACCGCGTTCGCGGAGGCGCTCAATGAGATCACGGGCCACCGGGCTCGCGAAATAGTCCACCGCAGACTGAGCTATGGTGTCACCTATGCCGCGAATGGAGGCGATGTCCTGCGCACTGGCTGCCATGAGTGCATCCATGCTTCCGTACTGCCTGGCCAGAAGTTGTGCGGCCTGGGCCCCCACGTGCCGGATGCCCAGGGCAAACAGAAGTCTTGAGAGGGGCTGCTGACGGGATCTGGCGATGGCAGATACAAGACTCTCCGCACTCCTGGCACCGAGCCGGTCAAGGCCTGCAAGCTGGTCAACGGTGAGATCAAAGAGATCTGCTGCGTCTTTCACCAACCCGGCGTCCAGCAGTTGCTGCAGGCGCGCGTAGCTCAGGCCGTCTATGTCGAGCGCATCCTTGCCCGCGAAGTGTACCAGCCCTTCGAGCAGTCGGCCGGGGCAGGCGAGGTTGGGGCAGTAGACCGCAACGTCGTCGCCGTATTTTATCGTGGCTGTATCACACTTTGGGCAGTGCGCGGGCATGGCCCAGGGCAGCTCGCTGCCGTTTCTTTTTTCAGGCACGGGACCCAGCACATAGGGTATGACGTCGCCAGCGCGCACCACCTGCACTGTGTCACCTTCGCGCAGATCCTTGAGGGCCACCTGATCGGCATTGTGCAGCGAGGCATAGGTGACCGTGGCTCCTCCCACCTCAACCGGCTCCAGCACTGCAAAGGGAGTGAGAACGCCGGTGCGGCCTACGTTCACCTCAATGCGTCGGAGAACGGTGGTGGCCATGTCGGGGGCGAACTTGCGCGCCATGGCCCAGCGTGGGGTGCGGTCATTGCGCACTCCCAGCTCGTCCTGCAGTGCCATGTCGTTGACCTTGACCACGCCGCCATCGATGGCAAAACCGAGCACCGATCGTGTCTCGTGCTCCACCGTGTTGGCCCAGGCTTCGGCCTCTTGGATGCTGCTGCATCTCATGCGGTGCGGCGCCACCGGAACCTGCCAACTGTCGAGCAGGTCGAGCAACTCCCACTGCGTTCGTGCGGGCGCGGTACCGTCGGGCAGGAGCGCCTGATAACCAAAAAAGCTGAGTGGGCGCGAAGCTGTAATGCCGGGATCAAGCTGCCGCATGGAGCCGGCGGCAGCATTGCGGGGATTGGCGTAAACCGATTCGCCGGCAGCAACTCTGGCCTCGTTCATCTGCTCGAAGCCGGCAAAGGGCAGGTAGACCTCACCGCGGATTTCCATCATTGGCGGGTGGTTGCTTCCGGCAAGACGCAGTGGGATGTCGCGTATGGTGCGCACGTTGGCCGTCACGTTCTCGCCCTCTGTGCCGTTGCCGCGGGTGGTGGCTGTTGCCAGCACTCCGTTGACGTAGGTGAGCGCCACGGCGGCGCCATCGATCTTGAGCTCCACCGTGTAGCCGCTTTTCCGGATGGCCTCACCGGTGAGGCGAATTATGGACTGCTCGAAGGCTTCCAGTTCGGAGCCGTCGAAGGCATTGTCCAGCGACAGCATACGCGACATGTGCCTGTGGGTCTCGAAGCTGCTTTGCAGAGGCGCGCCGATTCGTCTGGTTGGTGAATCTTCGGCGTACAGTTCGGGGTATTGAGACTCTATGCCCTGCAGCTCTCTGAAGAGTCTGTCGTAGTCCAGGTCGGAGAGCGAGGGGTTGTCGAGTACGTAGTACTCACGCTGGGCCCGGGTCAGGATGTCGCGCAGCTCGCGGGCGCGTTCGGCAGGGTGTTCGCTGGTTCTGGCGTGTTCGCGGTCGTGTTCGCGTTCGCGTTCGCGGTCGCGGTCATTATCGCGGTCGCTGTCGCCTTTACTGGCGCAACCGAGAGTTCCGGGTGCCGGGTGAGCCGATGACGCAGTCATGACGGGAATCTACCACGCCGTCATGGAAACTCATGAGTGTTTACGGGAAGGGGATTTGTATGAGTGATTTTCTGGATGAACCAACGGGCAGGGAAGTGCGCACTTTTGGCCTTGGCTTGCTGATCGGTGCGGCGGTGGGTGCGGGCATTGCACTATTGGCTGCACCTGCCTCGGGGCAGGCCACTCGCCGGCAACTGCGTCGTCGTGCCAACAGGCTTTACGAGCGCGGCAGCGATGCAATCAGCGATCTGGTTGAGGACAGCGACCGCCAGGCCAGACGCATGGCGCGGAAAATGGCCCGCAGGGGGCTCAAGCAGGGCAGGCGGCTGGTTGCCGATGTGAGGGACAGAACGGGCGTCTGACGCCCGGTACAACCCGGTTTACCTTAGCCTGCGCAGTTCTGTTTCAGCGGCAAGGCGGTAGCGGTCGTCGTTGGCCTCAATAAGAGGTGAGGCCAGCGCAGCCGCATACTCGCTGCGCGCATCGGCATCGCGCCCCATGTCGTGATAGATGCGTGCAAGGTCCAAATGATGTACCAGATGGTCCGGTTCCTGCGCCACCGCTGCACGCATGAGTCGCAGTGCTTCGTCCCAGGACGCCTGCTTCATGGGTCCGCCACCCATGAACCTGATTGCGATGCTGCGCAACATGCCGTTCAGGCGCATCACTTCGGCATTCCAGACGCCCATTATGTGCAGCGCTCCCGCGTGCTGAGGGTCGAGCCTGAGTGCATTGAGCGCGTGCGTTCTCACTTCCATGGCGTATTTCACACGATCGCGGGCGCCGGCGGCAAGTGCGGTGCGACCCACGGCACGGGCAACGTGAAAGTGTGCATCGGCCACCTCGGGTTTCAGGCTCATCGCACGCCTCGCAAGCAACTCCGCCCGGGAGTATCTGGCCTTCTGCAGCGCGCGATCGCTTTCGAACTCTCCCAGATCCACCAGCTCGCGGGAAGCCCGCCAGAGAGCGGCGAAGTTCATGGAGTCGAGTGCCAGGGCCTCGTCGTAGAGCTTGAGTGCAGCGGCTGGATTCCTGGCCTTGCTGGCCCGGTCACCTCTCACTATCAGATCAGCAATCTCATCGCCGTGCGGGATTGGCACCGCTGCGCTGTCCGGTGCTGGCGGAACGGCCGCAGCGGCTGTGTTAGCCTGTATCCGGCTCTCGACGCCTGACTGGGCCTGCGCCGCAGTGAGGAAGGGCAGGCCAGGCCAGACGGCGAGCAAGGCTGCAGCGGCCAGGGCAGGTACGGGCAGAGTTCCCTGCCGGGTACGGGACCGGGTACGGGACCGGGTACGGGACCGGGTGCGGGGCGGGTTGCCGCGCTGGCTGCGGAGACCGTTTCCGGAGTGGCTGAACGTTGAGGACTGGTGTCGACGGGTGAGCTTCACGCCATGGAAACTATGCCCATTGTCCAGTCCTGTGTAACGGAGGTTTGTTGGATGGGGTCCGGGCACTCGCCATGCTGAAATGCCGGGTGGACGAACCGGCAGTTTGCACGATATTATAAAAGACTGGGTCCAGGTCGGCTCCGGAACGCTCGGAGAGCCCGACGATTTTGCGAAACACTGGTGGTACAAAGGTCCAATACGCGATGCTATCTCCGTCCATGAACCGTTTCCTGAGCCTGGTGGCTGCAGCCTCCGTGCTCCCGCTGCTGGTGATCTACGCGCTGCTTCTTTATGTGTCGACGCCCAGCGCCACGGGTGGAATTGATCCCACCAACACGATGGTCTGCTACATATCCTTTACGATCATCTTCGGAGCGCTCATAACAGTTGCACTCATCTTCTCCAAACAGCTCAGCAGAGAAGCGAGGGGCGAGCAGCAGACGCCCTGAAGATTTATCGGAATTCAGTACGCGTCCCGGCCATCGATTCTGTCGATGACCGGGATTCTTGTTTCGGGATTTTTACAATAGTCATTTGGAGGTTTGATGGCGGATGCGCACGCCTTTCTTGTGAATCTGACGCTCGTGCTCTGCACGGCGGCAGTGACCACATATTTGTTTCAGCGCATCCGTCAGCCCGTTGTCTTTGGCTACATGATTGCAGGCATGCTGGTGGGCCCGCATGTGGCCGTACCCCTGCAGGCAGACCCGCAAATGGTGGGTACCCTGTCCGAACTGGGCGTGATCCTGCTCATGTTCGTGCTGGGACTGGATTTCAGAATCCGCAAGCTCGCCCAGTTGGCACCAACAGTTGGAGTGGTGGCACTGGTCGAAACCAGCATGATGATGCTCTTTGGCTTTTTTGCCGGACGCTTGCTGGGATGGACCACCATGGAGAGTGTCTTCACCGGAGCCATAGTCGCCATCTCGTCCACCACGATCATTGTCAAGGCTTTCGCGGCACAGGGCGTACGGGGACAGTTCACCAGTCTGGTGTTCGGCGTTCTTATAAGTGAAGACATTATTGCCATTCTGTTGATTGCAATACTCACCACCGTTGCAGCGGGTGGTGGAGTGTCTGCCGGCATAGTTGCCATAACAGCGGGCAAACTGGCGCTCTTCCTGCTCGGTCTTCTTGGTGTTGGACTCCTGGTGGTGCCACGGCTGATGCGGCGGGTTGTGCAGCTACAGCGGGCTGAAACCACGCTCATCGTTGGACTGGGGATCTGTTTCGCCGGCGCCTTGCTGGCGCTTAGCGCAGGTTACTCGGTTGCCCTTGGTGCATTTATCGCCGGCTCGCTGGTATCTGAGTCAGGCGAGGGAAAACGGGTTGAACGTCTCGTTACAGGCATCAGGGA
>CAZWSJ010000058.1:0-9368 GCA_964636415.1 uncultured Gemmatimonas sp.
TTGGCTCAGTGTACGTTTGCGGTCAACGCAGCCGAAAAGCACTGATGACAGTCATCGGGGAACGACATTTTGTATGGGAACTCGTCGTAATGGGTTTCCATTGTCCCCTCATCAGTGGTGACACGAATGGTGACATCACGGGTGGCCATGGTGGTGAAGTGCAAAGTTTGAGAACAGGACTCACCGGAGTTGCAGCTCGCTTCTGGCGGCGGTGTCAATGTCTTGCCGGCCACGAGCATATCCACCCTGTATGGCGTTGACGGAATGGCACTCAGCGTAACATCAATGCCGTTGTAACAGGCGTAGGCCTCACAGCCACAGCCCGTAGCCAGCAGGCACAGCAGCGCAACGCTGGCGCGCGCAGGCACGTTCCCGCGCGGAATTTTCTTGAGCAATGAAACAAAGAAACTGGACATGCGGTACACCCTCCGGAGTAGTCAGACTGAATACTGTTTTGCCCACTCGACTTCACCCGGTTTTCACCCGGTTTTCACCCGGTTTTCACATCAGCCTCTGACGCCACACTGCACTGGTTCAGGGCATCAGCCAAAACCGGGCTCACTAAATGTACCTGTCTAATAACAGCTTCAAACCCGCTCACGTCACATAAATCGACACGGGACTTCTGCAAGTCTGAATTAAAGGCGAATAAATCACTCGTAATTATGCAGTTAGTGCTCTCCCACAATTCTTTAATTTGGTAAGCGAAACCCCGCTTGCCCCTTAATGGTCCTTTAGCCATCCTAGCGTAACCACGCCACATCTCTCCCTGAACGGAGTCCCACCTCATGGCAGCAACAGACGTCACCGATCCCCAGTACTATCACCGGGTCGTAGACTGTCAGTGGGCTTGTCCGGCCCACACGAACGTCCCCGAATACATTCGCCTCATCGCGCAGGGGAAGTTCACGGAATCGTACATGCTCAACCGTGAAGCGAATGTGTTTCCAGGCATACTCGGCCGCACATGCGACAGGCCATGCGAACCTGCATGCAGAAGAACACGCGTTGAGGAAAAGCCGGTCGCAATCTGCCGACTCAAGCGCGTTGCAGCCGATCACAGAGATGAAATCAAAGAACTCCTGCCAAAGGCACCCGCGGTCAAAAACGGCAAGCGCGTTGCACTCATAGGCGCCGGCCCGTCTGCACTCACTGTGGCCAATGACCTCCTGCCAATTGGCTACGATGTGACCATTTATGAGCGCATCGAGAAGCCCGGCGGACTCATGCGAATCAACATTCCGTCTTTCCGCCTGCCAACGCGCGTGCTCGATGAGGAGTGCGAATACATCATCGACATGGGCGCCAACATGCGCTACGGAAGCGAGGTCACAAGCCTCAAGGCCCTGCTCGATGAAGGCTACGACGCGGTGTACGTGGGCAGCGGAGCACCCAAGGGCAAGGACATCGACATTCCGGGGCGCTGGGACGCACCATCACAGGTACACATCGGCATTGAGTTCCTGGCCAACATTCATTTCGGACACATCGAGAAAATT
The DNA here is from genome assembly GCA_964636415.1 of uncultured Gemmatimonas sp. Taxonomy (GTDB): domain Bacteria; phylum Gemmatimonadota; class Gemmatimonadetes; order Gemmatimonadales; family Gemmatimonadaceae; genus Gemmatimonas. Next base: position 1,500 of record CAZWSJ010000058.1, read on the forward strand.
GAGCCGCGCGTGATCGTGATTGGCGTGGGCAACACCGCCATGGATTGCTGCCGCACGGCCAAGCGCGTGGGCGCAGCAGATGTGAAGGTTGTGGCACGGCGCGGACGCGAGCACTTCAAGGCCTCGGAGTGGGAACTGGAAGACGCCGAGGAAGAGCTGGTTGAGGTGATTGAAAACCACTCGCCGCGGCGAATCATTGTGGAGGACGGCAAGCTCACCGGCATGGAGTTCGATGTGCTGGAGTGGACCACCGATGAGAATGGCAGGCAGAAGAGCCGGGTGCTCGACACCAGAATCGTTCCATGTGATGCGGTGATTCTGGCCATCGGCCAGGAGAACGCCTTCCCCTGGATTGAGCGCGACATCGGGCTGGAGTTCGATGAGCACGGCATGCCCATTGTAAACCGGGACACACACCAGAGCACTCACCCCAGAGTTTTCTTTGGCGGTGATGCTGCGTGGGGACCGGAGAACATTATCTGGGCGGTGGCGCACGGCCACCAGGCTGCCATCTCCATGGATCTCGTGTGCCGTGAACTGGATGTAAACAGGCGTCCACCCTACGGCATGACTCTGGTGAGCGCCAAGAACGGCATGCACAGTTGGTCCTACGACAACTACTACGAGCCCTCAAAGCGCATGAAGATGACGCATGAGGAACTCGCCACGCGCTTCAAGGATCTCGACACTGAAGTGGAGCTGGGTTTCACAGCCGAACAGACGGCAATAGAGGTGCAACGCTGTCTCAACTGCGACATGGAGACAAACTTCACGGCGGATCTATGTATTGAGTGTGACGCCTGTGTGGACGTGTGTCCCACCAACTGTCTGACCATCACCACCAACGACTCACCCGAGGAGGAGTTGCGCCAGCGACTCTCAGCACCGGCGCTCAACCTCGACCAGTTGCTTTATCAGTCCACGCCCCTGCCGCAGACGCATCGCATAATGGTGAAGGATGAAGATGTATGTCTCCATTGCGGGCTCTGTGCTGAACGCTGTCCCACTGCGGCATGGGACATGGCGCTCTTTGACCTCAAGCAGCCCAAAGCCGGGATGAAATTCGCATGAACGGCACGAACGATTTCGCATTCAAGATCGGCACCGTAAACGGCACTGGTTCGGCCAGTGCCAACTCGCTGCTCATGCAGGCCATTTTCCGCATGGGCATTCCGGTGTCGGGCAAGAACATTTTTCCGTCCAACATTCAGGGCCTGCCAACCTGGTACGAGATCCGCGTTTCCAAAGACGGGTACATGGCGCGACCCGCCGAGATAGATCTGGTGGTGGCACTCAACCCCGCCACTCACGCAAAGGACGTGGCCACGGTAAGGCCCGGCGGATATCTGCTCTACGATTCTTCCTGGCCGCTGGAACCGGATCTGGTACGTGAAGGCATAACCATTCTTGGCATTCCCTTCGGCCGACTCTGTGTGCAGAACTTCCAGGGCGACCGCAATCGCACCCTGCTCCGCAATATCGTTTACGCGGGTTCGCTTGCTGCGTTGCTGGGAATCGACCTGGATGTCATAACATCAGTGCTTGAGGAGAAGTACAGCCGCAAGCCCAAGCTGCTCGAATCCAATCACAAGGCGCTCAGGATCGGTTACGATCAGGCCATGTCGCTTTTTGATTGTCCGCTGCCCTTTCACCTTGAAAAGATGGATGCCACGGGCGACTCCATCCTCATTGACGGCAACACGGCCTGCGCACTTGGTGCGGTATACGCCGGCGCCACTGTGGGCGCATGGTATCCAATTACGCCGGCAACGGCGCTCATGGAGCAGTTCAAGGCCTTCTGTGAGCGCTTCAGAGTGGACAGGGAAACCGGTGCACACAACTTCGCCATAATCCAGGCCGAAGACGAACTGTCTGCAGCGGGCATCATTATAGGCGCCGGCTGGGCTGGCGCACGTGCCTTCACGAACACATCGGGCCCCGGCATATCGCTAATGCAGGAGTTCATCGGACTGGCATACTACACCGACATACCGGCTGTCTTCTTCGACGTTCAGCGCTGTGGCCCATCAACGGGCATGCCCACGCGCACGCAACAGGCAGACCTGCTTTCTCTGGCTTACGCCTCCCACGGAGACACAAAGCATCTGGTGCTTTTCCCAGCCAACCCGGGCGAAGCCTTTGATATGTCGGTGAAGTCATTCGACTACGCGGAACGTTTCCAGACTCCCGTGTTCGTGGCCACCGATCTCGACATTGGCATGAACGACTGGATGGTGAAGCGCATCAAGTGGGATGACAGCTACCAACCCGACCGCGGTAAGGTGCTCGACCGCGCAACTCTCGACAAGATGGAGCGCTTCTCACGCTTTCTCGATGTTGATGGTGACGGCATTGCCGCACGCACACTGCCGGGTGTTGGAGGCAAGGGAGCGTATTTCGTTCGCGGTTCGGGCCACGACAAGCACGCGCTGTATACCGAAGATTCGGACGCCTACCAGGAGCTGGTGGACCGCCTCAAGCGTAAGTTCCAGCACGCTGCCAGTGTGCTTCCCAAGCCTGAGTTCACGCTTCAGGACGGGGCCGACGTGGGTCTCATCACCATTGGCGGCTGTGACGCGGCCGTTCGCGAGGCGGCGGACAGGCTCCGGGAAAACGGCATAGCCACAGACGTGATGCGCATACGATCCTTCCCGTTTGGCGAGGAAGTACGCGGCTTTATAGAAAGCCACGCCAGGGTCTTTGTAATTGAGCAGAACCGCGATGCGCAACTGCGCTCACTGCTCATGATAGAGTTGGAAATCGACCCGGCCGCACTCACACCAGTGCTGGACTACGGTGGCATGCCGCTTACTGCCAGAGTGGTGGTGGATGCCGTTTCCGCAGCCCTTGAGAAATCCGTACCCGGCGGCGCTTCGCGCACGACATTCAACGGAGTATCCGCATGACCTCAATCGCCAAGCCACCGGTAAGGCACCCCAACTCGCGCACCAACGCGCTGGGTCTCACCATACGTGATTACGAAGGAACCATGTCCACGCTCTGCGCGGGCTGTGGCCATGATTCCGTGACCGCAGCACTCATTCAGGCCGCATGGGACCTGGACATAGAACCTCACCGCGCTGCCAAGATGAGCGGCATAGGCTGCTCGTCAAAGACCACTGCGTACTTCATGAAGCAGTCGCACGGCTTCAACTCCGTGCACGGCCGAATGCCATCGGTTACTACCGGTGCGGCTGCTGCCAACAGGGCGCTCACTTATATCGGCATCTCCGGAGACGGCGATTCACTGTCGATAGGGTTTGGTCAGTTGGGTCACGCTATTCGCCGCAATGTGAACATGATCTACGTGCTGGAGAACAATGGTGTGTACGGGCTCACCAAGGGCCAGTTCTCAGCATCGGCCGACATAGGGTCGCTGTCCAAGCGTGGTGAACCCAACGAGCAGCCGCCCATTGATCCCGTGCTGCTGGCACTCACCCTGGGAGCCACCTTCGTGGCACGTTCCTTCTCGGGCGACAAAAAGCAGCTCGTTCCGATTCTCAAGGCGGCGCTTCTGCACAAGGGTTTCGCTCTTATCGACATCATCTCACCCTGCGTGAGCTTCAACGATCACGAGGGCTCAACAAAGAGTTACATCTACACCCGCCAGCACGATGTTGAAGTGGTGCAGATGGATTTCGTGAAACTCGGTCGCGCTGGCCAGACTCCGCCCAAGCCTGTGGACACAAGCATACGGGAGGTGTCACTGGCCGATGGCAGCACGCTGACCCTGCGCGCCACCGACGACGACTACGACCCTACCGACCGCGACTCTGCCTACCAGCACGTTCGTGTCTGCCAGAGTCGTGGCGAGGTTGCCACGGGACTGCTGTTTATTGAGGAGAACGGGAGGGAGATGCATGATCTGCTCAAGACTCCGGAGACTCCACTGGTAGACATACCCTTCAGGCAGCTCTGCCCGGGCGGCGCTGCCATGGACAAGCTGATGCAGCGCTTCCGGTGATGGTGCGGCAGGCCATCACAGAGTTCGATCAGAAGTCACCAACAGAAAGGCCCGCATGCAAGAATCGCATGCGGGCCTTTGTTGTGCGAGCCAGTGCGGAGTGCATCACCGGTGCATCACCTGCGTGTCACGCGCGCATCAAACCAGAGAGGCGTAGTTGGGTCGATACATCGCCGCATCCACCGCAGCTTCGAGATCGTCGGGGCGCGCTACCCGCGCCAGCCCGCTCTCGAATGCCATCTGGGCCACCTCTACTGCAATGGCGTGCGATACCTCGCGTATACGTGAGAGCGAGGGGTATATGCGTCCCATCGCCAGGTCTTCCACGGTAACCTTGGACGCCAGCGTACGGGCAGCCACGGCAAACATTTCGTCGGTGATGTGCCGTGCCTGCGCCACCACCACCCCCAGTCCAACACCAGGGAAAACATAGGCGTTGTTTCCCTGTCCCGGAACATGCGTACGTTCACGCCATGTCACGGCTGCAAACGGGCTTCCGCTGGCAAACACAGCTCGGCCCTCGGTGTGAGTGTAGGCATCGCGAGCGGTACACTCAGCCTTGGAAGTGGGGTTGGACAGCGCCATGATGATGGGCCGTGCATGATTGGCCGCCATAGCCTGCAACACGCCTGTGTTGAATGCATTGGCCTGTCCCGAGACGCCTATGAGCGCGTGGGGCTTGAGTGATTCCACCGCCGCCTTGAGAGAACGCTCCTCGGGGTGCTCATGTGCAAAACGCTGTTTGTGTTCAGCCAGGCCCGTGCGGGAGTTCACTATCAGACCGCCGGAGTCCATGAACCAGCACTGAGCGCTGGCCTGCTCTTCGCTGAGCCCGGCATCCATCATGGCCTGCACCACCAGGTCACCAATGCCAATGCCTGCCTCACCTGCGCCAAGAAACAAGAGGCGCATCTCATGTAGCGGTACTTCCACCAGGCGGGACGCTGAGTACAGGCCTCCCAGAGCAACGGCGGCCGTTCCCTGGATGTCGTCGTTGAATGTGCAGATCCTGTTGCGCCACTTGTTGAGCAGCTTGAACGCGTTCGCATTTCCGAAATCTTCAAACTGCACGCAGGCCAGCGGGAAGCGAGCCTGGACGGCAGAGATGAACTCGTCTACCAGTGCATCGTAGGCTTCGCCTCTCACGCGCGGCTGGCGCACACCCAGATAATTGGCGCTCTCTCTCAGCTCAGTATTGTCAGTACCCACATCCAGAGTGATGGGCAGGCACTGATGTGGTGACACGCCGGCACAGGCGGTATAAAGAGTGAGCTTGCCGATGGGAATGCCCATGCCGTGTGCGCCCAGATCGCCAAGCCCCAGTATGCGCTCCCCGTCGGTGACAACGATCATCCTCACATCGTCATACGGCCAGTTGGCGAGCACTTCACGCACCCGTCCGCGGTCTTCGACTGAAATAAACAGCCCGCGACTGCGCCGGAATATGCGACCGAACTCCTGACAGGCCTGACCAACCGTGGGAGTGTAAAGAACCGGCATCAGCTCTTCCAGATGGTCAATTACCAGCCTGTAAAACAGTGTGACATTGCGGTCGTGCAGCGACACCAGATATGCGTACTGATCGATGGGAGTGGTGCGCGCACGCACGCCCGGCAGGATTCGCTCCAGTTGTTCGTCCTGCGTCATTACCCGCGGCGGCAGGAGTCCGTTGAGTCCCAGCGCATCGCGCTCGGCCTGGGTGAAAGCAGTTCCCTTGTTCAGTGAGGGATCGTTGAGCAGCTCTGCGCCGCGTTTGCGAGAAAAGAATGCAGCCACTTCCTCTCCATATTGTTCAGAGGCCGGCAAGTGCCCATCCGGGGATCACCGTCAGAACGGTGATTGCCACAAGACTGAGGACACCTGCCAGGCGGGCCGGTGCACGGCCGGTATCGTTGGCGGTTCGGATTCCGTCGCCATGGCGCATGAACATGCGCTGTATGACGCGAAGGTAGAAGTACATTCCCACATAGCTGCCCACGAGTCCGAGAACCGCATATGTGGTATAACCATTCGCCATGACCTCTCTGAATACGAGGAACTTGGCTGTGAAGCCCGCAATGGGCGGAAAACCTGCCAGCGAGAGCATGGCCACTGCCAGCAGCGACGCCGCAAGCGGGTCACGACTGAACATGCCATCAAAATCTTCCAGCCGATCCCGATCCTCATCAACATCGGCACTCGGTATTACGGCAAAGGCCAGCAGATTGGCCACTGAGTACACCACGAGATAAAAAGTGATGGACTCGAGTCTGCCCTCTGATGGTCCAAGCAGCGCATAGAAGAGATAGCCCGCGTGAGCAATAGAGGAGTAGGCAATCATGCGACGCATGCTGGGCTGACGGATGGCAGTCACGTTGCCCCATACCACCGAAATCAATGCAAGCACAGCAACAATTCCGACCAGCGGTCCGGTAAGCTCTGCACCATCACACAGTCTCCACGCAACCATGAGCACACCGGCCTTGGACAGTGTGGCCATGTACGCAGTTACGGGAACGCTCGCACCCTCGTAAGTATCCGGTGCCCATGCGTGGAATGGCACGATGCCCGCCTTTACAAAAAGAGCCGCCATTACCAGCACCACAGCGGTACGTGAAAGCAGATCGTCCGCAGCAAGCGCCTGTGCATACACGTCGGTTGCCATGGATCCACTGCCGCCGTACAGCAGCGACACACCCATGAGAAACATGGCAGTGGCGGTGCCGCTCAAGACCAGATACTTGAGCGCCGACTCTGCGGACTCGCTTCGTCTGTATGCCAGTACTATCATGGCATAAACAGGCACAGAGAGCAGCTCAAGACCCAGAAACAGTATGAGAATGTTCACCGCAGACGGCAAAAGACTCATTCCATACACTGAACTCAGCAACAGAATGGAGAACTCGCCGTCTTCAAACTCCGTGCGCGACATGAGCAGCACAGGTAATGCGAGCAGCACCAGCATTCCCTTGGCATAGAGCACCGGAGGCGTGACTGTAAACTGCCCGGGGAACGGGTCCAGCACGGTCCCGTTCCAGGCAAGCCAGAAGGCCGCACAGGCCGATGCCACAACGGCAATGCAGGCCACAATTAACGGCAGCCTGCTTCCGCGCTTCAACAGGGCTGCCACGATTGCAGCCACGATGCCGCCGAGCAGCAGGTGCTCGGGGAGCATGCCCAGTAACGCTGCGTCAGTTGGCACCGGCTCCCCCTGCGTTCATCTGCACCCGTGTTTGAAATGCCTTTGCAGCAAGCTCCGTTTTCTGAAGCGGCCCATCGGGGAACAGGCCCAGCGCAAATATGCCAACAACCAGAGCACCCAGTATGGTACGCTCGCGCATGGAAAGATCTTTGAGCGGCTGGTGCGGCGCCCTGGCCGGTCCAAACAGAAAGAGCAGCGCAAAGCGCAGCATGTAAAGCGCTCCGAGTATTACGCCGGTCACTGCCAGGCTCGCCAGAACGAGAGGCCACTGGGTGCCGCTCAGATGCTGCGGCCATGCAGCATTGAAGGCTCCCAAGAGAGCAAGAAACTCACCCGTGAAACCACTGGTGGTAGGCAGGCCCACCGATGCGAGAGTAAACAGAATAAAGAACACCGCATAAACGGGGATCTGTCTGGCCAATCCGCCAAACTTTGCAAGCTCCCTTGTGTGGCAGCGCTCATAAACCATTCCCACCAGCAGGAACAATCCGGCAGACACCAATCCGTGACTCACCATCTGGATAATGGCGCCCTGAATGCCCGCCAGATCCAGACTGATAAGACCCAGCATCACATAACCCAGGTGGCTGATGGATGAATAGGCAACGATTTTTTTGATGTCAGACTGAACCAGTGCCAGGCAGGCACCATATATGATGCTCACCACTGCCAGAGTCATTATCACTGGCGCAAAGTACCTGGTGGCGTCTGGAAACAACGGGAA
>CAZWSJ010000059.1:0-9176 GCA_964636415.1 uncultured Gemmatimonas sp.
GCTTGCTTGCTTGCTTGCTTGCTTGCTTGCTTGCTTGCTTGCTTGCTTGCTTGCTCGATGGTCTCAGAGAGTTCACCGAATGTCAAGAGTGCGTCACGGTAGTACTGGTACTGCCGCCGACGCGCCTCCAGCTCCGCCTCCAGCTCCGTGAAAGTGTCAAGGATTCCCACGATCTCATGCTGAATTTCTAGTGGTGGAACCGGAACGTGGATTCTTGCAAGGTTCTTGGCCGATACATCAATCACTTTCGCCCCAACAGCGAACCTTCTCTTCTGGTCAGCAAAGTCCGGTGTACGAAAATAGTAAGACAGATACTTCGGATCTTGATCATGTTTTATTACAGTCGCATGACCACCCGTTACAATCTGTGAATCACCAAGCCACGCAACCGCCTTGCATACGTCTTCAACATTTTCACTGGTGTTAGTGATAACTATGTCACCAATGTCAACTTTGGCAAGTTGTGCGGCAGTGTCCAGAGAGACGTAGGAGAGAGTCTCCGTTGTCCAAACACCGTAGTGGGTGTAGATCTGGCCGTAATGGATGCAGCCAATCCCAGATTCTGTGAACGCTGATTTCGGCATACCGTGGCCGCGTACCAGTTCAGTGAAGTCCCCAAGCGCCCTGAACTCCACCCCCTCCGGACAAAGCTCCTTAATCAACTCATCAATCCGACTCATCGGTGTCTCCTTCCGGCGTGACCTGCCGGGCCTCATCTTCCAGCGCCAGAAAGCGGTCAAAGTCACTCTCAAACAGCCTGTCCTGCACTATACGGTATTTTTCAAATTCGGTTTCGGCGTGCAGCCTGGCAATTTCTGCCGTTACACTGCCTGCGTCCTGCAGCATCCCGTAATCGAACAATTGGATGAAACCGGTGAGCCGCGTTTCCCAGTCCTGCATCGTCAGCGGAATGTTGCGCTGAGCCATGCCTTCGGCAAAGTCCAGGTAGGCTGACACCATCCGCTCCAGTTGCCCCAGCTCGAAGGCCGACGGGTAGTTCTTTGCCACGGAAACATCGAATTTCTGGATCTTTCCGTTCGGTGCATCCTTCCAACTCGTCAAACCCATGTGCTGCGTTTGCGCGTCGGCGCGCTGCACGATGAGTTCCGCCGCCGTGTGGCCATGGACGGCGTAATACATCTTGTTTTGCACACTCGCGAAAAAGCGCTTGGTGCTGGCTGCGCTGCGGTCGTAGTCCAGCGCCGTGGCGTAGATGTCGGTGATCTTCTGGTAAAACTTGCGCTCGGACATGCGGATCTCACGTATCCGCGCCAGTTGCTCTTCAAAGTATTGCGAGGTCAGTATACTGCCGGATTTCAGCCGCTCGTCGTCCATGACGTATGCTTTGATCGCGAACTCCGACACAATGTCGGTAGCCCACTTGCGAAACTGCACGGCGCGCTCGCTGTTGACCTTGTACCCAACGGCGATGATGGCTTTCAGATTGTAGTGTTTGGTGTTGTAGGCCTTGCCGTCAGTGGCAGTTATTCGAAAATTTCGAATAACTGCAGCCTCTTCCAGCTCGCTATCCGCGAATACTTTCTTCAAGTGGTAATTGACGGTGTGCGTCTCCACGTTATAGAGCGCCCCCATCATCTTCTGGCTCAGCCAAACGTTTTCATCTGCATAGACTGTGTCAACACCACCCTCGCCGCTGGCCGCCACAAAAGTCAGATACTCCGCAGCAGAGGATCGGGTAATGGAAACAGCCTTTCTTGACGGGCGCTTCCTGCCTCTCATGGCGCCCCTCTCTTCTGTTGCTGCTTGCCCGGCTTCTTTGCGTCCAGGCTGTTCGCTTGAGACGTCACACCTGCTCTCCTTCCAAATCCGCCACAATGGCATCAATCTCCCCTCGCAGCCTGTCGATTTTGGCCACTGTGGCTTTCAGTTCGGCGTTGAGCCGGACGATGTCCACCACTTCCCGGGTGTCTTTTGCTTCTACATAGCTGCTCACCGACAGGTTGTAAGCGTTGTCGGCTATGTCCTCAAACGGCACGGATTTGGTGAAATGCGCCAGATCTGCCTTGCTGTCGAAGGCCTGCATTATCTCGTCAATATGCTCGTCCAGCAGTACGTTGTTGTTGGTCTCTTTTTTGAACAGGGCGCTGGCGTCAATGAACTGGACGCGAGTGTCGGTTTTGTGCCTGGACAACACCAAAATGTTTACAGCGATGGTGGTTCCAAAGAAGAGATTGGGCGCCAGTGCGATCACTGTTTCCACATAGTTGTTATCCACCAGGTACTGGCGAATTTTCTGTTCGGCACCGCCCCTGTAAAAGATGCCCGGAAAGCACACTATGGCGGCGCGGCCCTTGCCTGATAAGTAGTGCAGCGAGTGCAGCACAAAGGCGAAGTCGGCCTTGGACCTGGGCGCCAGCACGCCAGCCGGCGCGAAGCGGTCGTCGTTGATCAGGGTGGGGTCGTCGGCACCAATCCACTTCACTGAATACGGCGGGTTGGAGACAATTGCATCAAAGGGCTTCTCTTCACCAAAATGAGGATTGAGAAGCGTGTCTCCCAACTGGATGTTGAACTTGTCGTAGTTGATGTTGTGCAGGAACATGTTCATCCGCGCCAGGTTGTACGTGGTGTGGTTGATCTCCTGGCCAAAGAATCCGTCTTCTATGATGTGGGCGTCGAAGTGCTTTTTGGCCTGAAGCAGCAGTGAGCCGGAGCCGCAGGCGGGGTCGTAGATCTTGTTGACGCGGGTTTGTTTGTGCATGGCCAGACGTGCGATCAATCCGGACACGGTCTGCGGGGTGAAGAACTCGCCACCGGATTTGCCGGCGTTGGCGGCGTAGTTGGAGATAAGGAACTCGTAGGCATCGCCGAAAAGGTCGATGTGGCTGGCATCAAAGCCGCCGAAGTCCAGCTCCGCCACGCCCTTGAGAACGGCTGTCAGGCGGGCGTTCTTGTCTCTCACGGTGTTGCCGAGCCGGTTGCTGGTGGTGTCAAAGTCGGCAAAGAGGCCCTTGATGTCCTGCTCGGAGGGGTAGCCGCTGGCTGAGCCTTCAATGGCGGCGAATATGCCGGCCAGGTCTGTGTTCAGGCTTTCGTTGCTCTGGGCACCCGCAACCACGTTGGCAAACAATTGGCCGGGATAGATGAAGTAGCCCTTGGTTTTGATGGCGTCGTCCCTGATTTCGGGGATGATGACGCTGTCGGGCAGCCCGGCGTACTGTATGCTGTCGTCTCCGGCCTCTATGTAGCTGGCGAAGTTCTCACTTATAAAGCGATAGAACAGGGCACCGAGTACGTATTGCTTGAAGTCCCAGCCATCAACTGCGCCGCGCACGTCATTGGCGATCTGCCAGATCTGGCGCTGCAGGGCGGCACGCTGTTGGGCACTGGTCATGCAGTTTTCCTGTTTCGGTGGGTTCCGGCCCGGCAGAAAGGCCGGCCCAGAACCCAAGTTACATCGCCAACCCTTGGCCAACAGGCAGTCTCTTTCGCGATTCTTTGGACCAGCTCGGGGCCGGACTGTAAGCCGTGGCGCTCAGGGCCGCCCGAAGCACTGAAACAGGCTGTGCCAGACCCGTAACGGCACCAAGGCTGGCAGGCCCCGGGAACAGCAGCTATGTTGCGCTGTTGCCTTTCCACTGGGATTCTGCGGACTTTCGCAGGATTCCGCAGGATTCCACTCGTAAACCAGTTCCACGTTTTCCGATTCTGTTGATACCGTGACAGCTCGCGCGTTCAAATTGGGTGTATTGCTCGCAGCAGCCAGCTTGGCGTCTGCAGGCGTCCTGCAGTCTCAGAAAGCGCCGTCGGCAGCAGCATCGGGTGCAGCAAATGTGAAGCCTGCAACGGCCGCCTCGGTGTCAGCCGGTCTCGAATCCAGAAAACCCTTCGCGATGTTCAGCGAATCGGCCACCAGGCTGCGCGAGGGCATAGTTGATCGGGCTCGCGAGGCAGTAGGCACGCGTTACCGCCTGGGGGCGTCCTCGCTTGGCAAGGGCTTCGACTGCAGCGGACTGGTACGCTATGTGATGAGCGCCATTGACATGGTGCTGCCCCGAACCGCACAGACGCAGTCACAGGTGGGCGTGGAAATCCCCAAAGACATTGCCGCGCTTGAACCCGGTGACGTGCTCACCTTTGGCACGGGCAAGCACATCTCCCATGTGGGCATTTATATCGGCGATGGCAAGATGATTCACGCGTCCACCTCGCAGCGGCGCGTAATCGAAACCAGCCTCACGCGCCGCTCTTCATCCCTGATCCGACAGTGGCAGGGTGTAAGGCGTTATGTCGTTGACGCGCCCGTGACTCTGAATGACTCGCTGCTGGAGTTGATCGGCCCTTCCGTGGCAGTGAAAGACACGCTGCTGGGCCCGCGGCTCAATCCGCCGGGCTGAGTTCTCAGGGCTGGTTCTCAGCCCTGCCAGTCCCCTGCCGCCGCCAGATTCCAGGCTCTGAATCAGGCTTTACCAACCAGACCCGGGCAATCTCAATGCAGCCTGAATGTGGCTCAGGTCACGTTTTGGCGCATATGATGTGATCCCCGCACTTTCAGCGGGAAACCCGCTTCGGTACGTTCCAACCACGTGCGCACGCTTTGAGACCGTCTCTGTAACGGTCACTGCGCAGCGCAGGGTTCATGCGTAATCCGTTTTCATTCAGGCCTGCCCCATGTTCTCTTCCCTGATCAGGCATATTGCTGGCCCAACAGCACTGCTGGCCGCTGTTGGCGTGTTCTCGGCTTGTACCGACACTGCAACGCGTGACCGGGCCGACGCTCTGGCCGCCGACCTGGCGTCGATGACCGCCGCTCGTGATTCACTTGAAAGCCTCGTCAGCAGCTCCGGCGCCGAAAAAGACCGGGCACTGGCCCAGGTGGTTGAAGCCTCCCGTTTTGCTGACGCGGTGGACGCTGAACTCCGACAGGTTCGGGGTCTCTCTTCCAAAATCGCCGTCAATACCAGCGACGAATCCGGTCGCACGGAATCCGAGGCCGCCCAGAAAGACATACTCGACCGCCTCAAGCAGTTGAGACAGCGCCTTGCGGCCCGCCAGTCCGAGGTGGATCGCCAGTTGGCCGAACTCAAGCGCATGCAGGGTGATTCCTCTGCCGTGGCAACCCTTCTGGCCGACCTCAACGCAAGGCTCGCCGAGCGTGACCGCGAAATCTCGGCTTTCCAGGACGAGATCCGACAACTGCGCGAGGTTAATGAAACCTTGGTGGCGGAAAAGGCCGTTCTGAACGACACGGTCAAGGCCATGGACGAACGGGAGAACCTCGTTTTCTACACCATAGGCTCCAAGCGTCAGCTCTTGGCCGATGGCGTGGTAACTGAGGAAGGCGGGTCACGCGGTCTTCTCATAGTGAAACTTGGCAAGACACTGGTTCCCGCGCGCACGCTGGATGAATCGCGATTCACACACGCAGACCGGCGCGATATCCTCACCATTCCTCTGCCGCGAAGCGACAGGGCATATCAGATAGTGTCACGCCATGATGTGAACCTCATCGAGGCCGACAAGAAGGAAAAGGACGGATCCTTCCGGGGCCAATCCATCCGGATTACCGACCCGACACGGTTCTGGGCGGGTTCACGCTACCTCATTATCAGCGAAAAGTAGGCTGTAGCAGGGTAGTAATAGAACGCCTCGGTGCTGGCACTCATACTTGCCGGCACCGAGGCGGCAGATATGTTACAAGGATGTCCGTTTTCCGGATACCCTGCCTATGGTCACTCCCAATACATTGACAGCGCACCATTGGTGCAACCATGCCTGAAGACATGTCCCAGAGGGACAGCCTCGTCGGCACGATTGTAGGTGGTCGCTACCAGGTTCTGTCGTTGATCGGTGAAGGCGGTATGGGCACCGTGTTTCTGGCGGAGCACACCCGCATGAAGCGGAAGAGTGCCATCAAGATCATGCGCGCCAGTGTTCGCGACGAGCCCGAAGCACTGCAACGCTTCACGCGCGAAGCTGAAAACGCCAGCAGGATCTCGCACCCCAATGTCACAGCCATCTTTGATTTCGGTGAAACCGAAGATGGTCTGGTGTATCTGGCAATGGAGTACGTGGAAGGCGAGTCGCTCGCGTCCATGCTGGACAGGCTGCAGGTGCTGCATCCGCTTGTGGTGGCCGACATCATCGCACAAACAGCCGATGGCCTGCAGGCGGCTCACGATCTGGGCATACTGCATCGCGATGTGAAGCCTGACAACATCATGCTCACCACACGCAACGACGGTACAATAGCCGTCAAGCTGGTGGACTTCGGCATAGCGCGCGCTGTGAACAACACCGGCACGCAGCACCTTACGCGCACCGGCATGGCCATTGGCACACCAGAGTACATGTCACCGGAACAACTCTCCGGTGACGTACTTGATGCCCGCTCAGATCAGTATTCTGTGGCACTGGTGGCCTTTCACATGCTCACTGGCCACGATGCTTTCATGGGTACTTCGGCCAAGGATTCGTTCATTGCACGACTCACCAGCCGCCCGCAGCGACTTGATGTGGTTCGCGGTGATCTGGACTGGCCGGTTACGCTGCAAGACGTATTCGATACCGCGCTCGCACCGGATCCCGTGGATCGCTATGCCAACGTTTCAGAGTTTGGCAATGGGCTCCTGGAGTCACTCTCCACTATGAGGCTGAGCGAGACCGGGAAGATGAATCGTCCGGTTCTCAGTGAGCGTGCCACGAGGGTTGTATCCGGCAAGCATGCTTCGGTCCCGGAAACCACAGCCGAGCGAAACGTCGCAAGCGTGTCGAGAAGTGCTGCTTCAAGAAGAAGCGGGAAGTACGATCGTCAGCTTACGCGTCGCAGGACGCGGCCGGCCATTTCGCGCTACCTGTTGCTGCTTGCCGTGGCAACATATGGCATCTGGTGGTATGGAGCCCAGCAACCTCCGGACACTACCATGCGAGGGCTTTCCGACAGTATTGGCGCGACCTCGCAGCGCGTAAAGGTTCAGGCACAGGGCTGGTGGACATCATTGAAGTCTGCTGCTCAATCCGCGATAAAATAATAAAGAGGCGCCCTTGCAGCCTTGCAAAGGGCGCCTCTTTCTTTGTGTAACCAGGTCCGGCAGCAACGTTGCAGAGGCGACGTCGCTGCCGGGTTATTTACCGTGCGTCAGTTACTGCACGTCAGTTACTGCACGTCAGAGACCGGCTCCCAGATCGTTCCAGTGCAGGATTGCATTGAAGCCGAGGAAGTAGGTGCCCTGAGTCTGCCAGCGCCAGAACGGGCGAATGGCGAACATTACCACGTGTCCTGCACCAACGGGGGCGTCAACGAGCTGCGCTCGGCCAGCGAGCGCTTCGCCTCCGGCGAGCGTACCTGAAAGCAGCATGTCAGCCGTGTTGTTGGGGAACTGCATGACAACGCGCGGACGATCACTACTCTGGGCGCCGCCACCGAAGCCACCACGGCCGCCGCCGAAACCGCCCATGCCGCCCATGCCACCGGGGCCGCGCTGTGCCGCGCCGCCAGTGGAGTCAGGCTTGTTGAAGTTCCAGGTGGAAAGTTCAACCGGTGAGTTGGCATTGGGCGTTGTGTTCTGACCCACGGCAGCACCGCCACCACCAAAACCGCCGAAACCTCCAAAACCACCGCCGCCGCCGGCATTCATAACCGGCGACTGGTTGAAGTACACCGGCACCTGGCTGTCAAAGCCGTATACCAGCGGGCTGGTACGATCAGACACGACACCGCGCATGATAGAGCCACGCGCGAAGAGGTTCGTCGGATTTTCGATGGTAACGCCGTTGGTGAGCTTGTACTCGGGGAAGATGGTCGAAGTGGCACCCTCAGTGATCAGCGTGCCGCCGGCCTCTACGAACTTGTAGAGCTCCATGAGACCCTCGAAGCCCATGCCGCCGCGAATGTCATCGGAGCTGTCGGGGTAACCAAGGTTGGGTGTCTTGTCCGTCTTCTTGTAGGGAAGCGGCGTGTCACCGATCTTGGCCATTCCGTTCACCATGGACTGCGCAGTGCCACCCACGTGCGGGAAGATGATTACGTCATACTTGGCACGCAGGTTGCCCTCGCGGAGCTTCAAGTCACCGAAGTAGTCGTACTTGACGTTGTAGTAATCGAGCGCTGCGCGTACCCAGCCTTCGTCCTGAGTGCGCGACCATGAGTGCACATAACCGATGCGCGGAAGATCAATCTCGTGCTGCTTGACAGTGGGTGCCGTGGCCACGGCCACCGCCGAGAGGCCGAGTTCCTTGAGCGACGCGTCGATCTTGGCGCGATCGCCCGATGGGATGATGAATGCACCGGGATTGAAGGTCCTGCCACCAGCCTGGAACTGTGCCTCAGCCGCAAACATCTTCGTGGTGGCGAAGGCAGTGCGGAACTTCATGAGGTTGTTGTCGCTTGTGTGCTCAAGAATGAGCACCGGGCCCGAGCCTTCCACACCACCGGCAGCCACAACCTTGCCACTCACCATGTTCATGGGCTGGCTGAGGATGCTCTTGTCGCTGATCGGGAAGATCGCAACGTTGCGCATGAACTGGAATGTCCAGCCCGTGTCATCGTAAGGGCGCGGATTGGCCGGTGAGAAATCCTGGATGCCCAGATACATGTCGGCCAGCGTGCGATATGGCTGATCACCACGAATGATGTAGTCACCGGGCTTGACACTCACGCCGTTCACCGAGAAAGAACCGGTGGCCCTGTGAATTTCCAGGCCCTGCTTCTGCAATTCGTTCACGGCGTCGGCAGCGTCTGCCTTGCGACGCTGGTTTGCGGGTACGACCCACGCGAATGGTCCGTCACCCGTCTTGCCCTTCTCCACGGCACGCTTGTTCTTGATCCAGTAATTCTCGAGATACATGGCATGGTTGTCGGCCACGTGCTTGAGAGAAACCAGTACACCGGACTGCTGGATGTTCGTGTTGTTGCGTGGTCCCCACTTGATGTAGGGAAGCGGTGGATTGGGCCGGAACCACTCCTTGCTTGTGGTGGTGGCACCCGGACGCACTTCGTAGTTGTCAGGGCCGTAGCTCTGGACCTCGTAAAAACGACCGATCGCGTTCTTCGTGTGTGCCATGAAGAACATGTAGTTGGGCGTCCAGCCATCATAGAAGCCGTAAGTCCATACGCCGGGAACGCCACGCTTGGTGAGTTCGCGAACGTCTTCCTGTGCCAGCGTCCACCACTCACTGATGGTGATGGGATCCACGGCATCGTTGTAGGGGCCGGT
>CAZWSJ010000060.1:0-8593 GCA_964636415.1 uncultured Gemmatimonas sp.
CCGATGGACTGTGCTGCGATGATGCCAACCGCCTCACCCAGATCCACCATCTGCATGGTGGCAAGGTTGCGGCCATAGCACTTGCGACAGATACCGCGCTTGGCCTCACAGGTGAGTACCGAGCGGATACGCACTGATTCGATGCCAGCCTCTTCGATGTGCTGCGCAACTTCCTCGCTGATCAGCTCGCCAGCCTGAACCAGCACAATCGGCTGCCCCGCTTCGTCACGCGCCATCGGGTCGAGAACTTCTTCAGCAGCAACGTTGCCAACGATGCGCTCGGCCAAAGGACCTATGACATCCTCGCCTTCCTTGAGCGCTGCCGTATCCAGACCAAGTATGGTGCCGCAGTCTTCTTCCGCGATGGTCATGTCCTGCGCCACGTCCACGAGCCGGCGCGTGAGATAACCCGCGTCGGCCGTCTTGAGTGCGGTGTCGGCAAGACCCTTGCGCGCACCGTGCGTGGACGAGAAGTACTCGAGAACCGACAAGCCTTCACGGAAGTTCGACTTGATGGGGTTCTCAATGATTTCACCAATGCCACCGGTGAGTTTCTTCTGCGGCTTGGCCATCAGGCCACGCATGCCGGCAAGCTGACGGATCTGATCGCGACTGCCTCGTGATCCGGAGTCGAACATCATGTACACCGGATTGAAGCCGCCCTGCGAGTCACGCATGGTCTTGACCATCGCATCGGCCACATCCGTGTTGGCATGTGTCCAGGTGTCGATGACCTTATTGTAGCGCTCACCATTCGTGATGTTGCCGGTTGCGTAGGCACGCTGGAAGCGATCCACGCGCTCGCTCGCTTCACGAAGGAGAATTTCCTTTTCCTTCGGGATATGCAGATCGGCAATGCCTATGGACACTCCGCCCCGCGTAGCGTTGCGGAAACCGAACTCCTTCAGGCGATCGAGCAGGGCCACGGTTTCCTTGAGCCCCTCAGTGCGATAGCTCTCGAAAACCAGCTCACCCAGCGCCTTCTTCTTCATGTCCTTGTTCTGGAACGGAAGGTGCGTTGGCACGATTTCGTCAAACAGGATTCGGCCGGTGGTAGTGGTGATCCACTCCGGCGGACTCTGACGACGGTCAAACCAGCGGACAGGCGTTTGGTAGCTTGCCTTGTCGTTTGCAAGAGCAATCTCCACTTCCGCCCGTTCAGTGAACATGGGAAGCTGGGCCACCCACTCTTCATCACGTGCAAGACGATCGAAGTCGGTGGGCCCCTTGGTGGCCACATAGCAGCCCAGCACAATGTCCTGCGAGGGCTCGGCAACCGGGCGGCCGTCAGAAGGCTTGAGGATGTTGTTGGACGACAGCATGAGCACGCGTGCTTCGATCTGCGCCTCGAAGGAGAGCGGCACGTGTACAGCCATCTGGTCACCGTCGAAGTCGGCGTTGAACGCCGCGCATACGAGCGGATGAATGCGTATGGCCTTGCCCTCAACGAGCACGGGCTCGAAAGCCTGGATGCCCAGACGGTGCAGCGTTGGTGCGCGGTTAAGAAGCACCGGATGATCCTTGATGATGCCTTCGAGCACCTCGTAAACCATGGCGTTCTCACGCTCCACAATCTTCTTGGCGCGCTTCACAGTTTCTGCCGCACCACTCTCCACCAGCTTGTGAATGATGAACGGCTTGAAGAGCTCAAGCGCCATGAGCTTCGGCAGTCCGCACTGATGCAGCTCAAGCTCGGGCCCCACAACGATCACTGAACGTCCGGAGTAGTCAACGCGCTTGCCGAGCAGGTTCTGACGGAAACGGCCCTGCTTGCCCTTGAGCATGTCCGACAGTGACTTGAGCGGGCGCTTGCCGCGGCCACGAATGGCCTTGGAACGACGTCCGTTGTCAAACAGTGCGTCAACGGCCTCCTGCAGCATGCGCTTCTCGTTGCGCAGAATTACTTCCGGCGCACGATGTGAGATGAGCTTCTGCAGACGGTTGTTGCGGTTGATGACGCGACGATAGAGGTCGTTGAGATCAGACGTGGCAAAGCGTCCGCCATCGAGCGGCACCAGAGGCCGCAGGTCGGGCGGAATTACCGGGATCACGTCCAGTATCATCCACTCGGGCTTGTTGCGGATTTCCCCGCCCTCGCCCGAAGTACGGAATGCATCAACGATCTTGAGCCGCTTGAGCATCTGCTTCTTGCGGTGCTGCGAGGTCTCGCCCACAACTGACGCACGAAGCTCTTCGGCAACCTTGTCCACGTCGAGCCGGCGAAGCATCTCGCGTACGGCTGGCGCGCCTATGTCAGCGAGGAAGGCGGTATCACCATCGGCCCGGGCCTTCTGGCGCAGCTCAAGGTATCTGTCCTCATCGAGCAGCTCGCGCTCACGCACGTCCTGGCTGCCCGGATCGATGACAACGTAGTTGCTGTAGTAAACGATCTTCTCGAGATCACGAAGTGTGACATCGAGCAGGTTGCCCATTGGGCTCGGCAGGGTCTTGAAAAACCAGATGTGCGCAACCGGCACAGCCAGCTCTATGTGGCCCATGCGCTCGCGACGCACCTTGCTGAGCGTAACCTCCACGCCGCAACGGTCGCAGATCACTCCGCGATATCGAATGCGCTTGTATTTGCCGCAATGGCATTCCCAGTCCTTTACCGGACCGAAGATGCGCTCGCAGAACAGGCCATCCTTCTCGGGCTTGAATGAGCGATAGTTGATTGTTTCCGGCTTTGTTACCTCGCCCCAGGACCACCAGGTGCGCAGGCCCGCCATCTCCAGACGTTCGCGCTCCTTCGGATCCTTGGGCCCGCGAATCTCCTCCGGTGAGGCGATACGCACCGACATGTAGTCAAAAGCCGATGCGCGCGTCTCGCGTGAGCTGCGGAAATCGATCATACTTGTTCCTCCCCGCCGTTGCCGATGATGATGTTGCCATCAGCGTCTATCAACTCCTCGCTTGCGGCATCCGACGCACCGAGGGTCACCTTGATTCCCAGAGCCTGCAGTTCCTTCACCAACACGTTGAACGATTCAGGTATGCCAGGCTCCGGCAGGTTCTGTCCCTTCACAATCGCCTCGTACACCTTGCTGCGACCTGTTACGTCGTCCGACTTGACCGTGAGGATTTCCTGCAGCGTGTGCGCCGCGCCATAGGCCTCGAGCGCCCACACTTCCATTTCACCAAAACGCTGTCCGCCAAACTGCGCCTTGCCAGCCAGCGGCTGCTGAGTGACAAGCGAGTAGGGACCGATGGAACGCGCGTGAATTTTGTCGTCCACGAGGTGCGAGAGCTTGAGCATGTAGATCTCACCAACGGTCACCGGTGCATCGAACCTGTCGCCGGTACGACCGTCACGCAGCCTCACCTTGCCCATTGGCATAAGACCCGCCAACTGAACCAGCTCAGCGGCAGCCGCATCCAAATCTGCATCCTTTGCGTTCGCCGCCATCGCGGCCAACGCCGGATGACCAAGCGCCTTCAGGACCTCGGCTTCAGTACGCTGTGCCTCCTTCTCAAGAGTTGCAGCACCCTCGGCCAGATCCTCTGCCGTTACGATAGGGGATGCCACACTGCCATCGTTTTCAGCAACATGATGCAGCTCCAGCGCCCCACGTGTGGCAGCAAGCTCGCGCTGAGCAAGCTGGCTCGCACTGCTCCGCACAAACTCCTTCATGCGGGCATACATAGCACGCGTGACCTCAGACATCCCCTGTGCATCAAGGTCGTTGAGATTCGCGTCTGAAAGCAGCGTGACCTGGTCTGGCAAGCGCCGATCGGGCTTTACATCAGCCAGAAGCGCCTTGACTTCCGTGATGGTGGGGTCGATGGAAGCATCACCAAGCACCAGCGTTTCCCGCGCCCA
This sequence comes from uncultured Gemmatimonas sp., assembly GCA_964636415.1. Lineage (GTDB taxonomy): Bacteria > Gemmatimonadota > Gemmatimonadetes > Gemmatimonadales > Gemmatimonadaceae > Gemmatimonas. The sequence continues at coordinate 3,818 of CAZWSJ010000060.1, forward strand.
GCGCAATCCGGCAAGCTTCATGAGCAAGCCGATCTCGCGTTCGTTCGCTCCCTCGAACACTGGCGTCTTGGCGTAGAAGTTGAGCAGCTTCGCCGCCCAGCCCAGATGCGTTTCCAGGATCTGCCCCACGTTCATGCGCGAAGGCACGCCCAGCGGGTTGAGCACGATGTCCACCGGACGCCCATCCGGAAGGAACGGCATGTCTTCCTCAGGCACGATTCGCGCAACGATACCCTTGTTGCCGTGACGGCCGGCCATCTTGTCACCCACCGAGATCTTGCGCTTCTCAGCCAGGTAAACCTTTACGAGCTGAATCACACCGGGCGGCAGCTCATCGGGCTGCAGAATACGGTCGATGCGCTCTTCTGCACGCTCCTCGATTCTGCTCTTCTCGGCAATTGCCGCATCGAGTACATCACGAACCCGGTCGTTGACCTTCTTGTTCTCAACCCGGAACGTCTTGAGGTCAAGAGTGGCAAAACGCAGGCCGTCGAGAATCTCACGGGTGAGAACGGTTCCGGCCGGAATTGCCTCTTCAACCGTACCGGCACGCAGTGCCAACGTGACAGTCTCACCTTCAAGAATGCGCGCGAGTTCGGCGTCACGCACATCGTTGACACGGATCTTTTCCTCGCCCTCAACACGACGCACTTCACCAATGCGCTCGCCGCGATCCTTTTCCACTACCTGGTCGTCAACGCGCGAGAAAATCTTGACGTCGATGACAACGCCTTCCATGCCCGGAGAAACCTTGAGCGAGGAATCCTTCACATCCTTCGCTTTCTCACCGAAGATTGCCGTGAGCAGCTTTTCTTCGGGCGAGAGTTCCGTTTCGCCCTTGGGCGTGATCTTGCCAACGAGGATGTCGCCCGGCAGCACATGTGCGCCGATGCGCACTATGCCGCGCTCATCGAGATCCACCAGCGACTCTTCAGCCACGTTGGGGATTTCACGCGTTATCTCTTCGGCACCGCGCTTGGTATCGCGAACGTGGAGTTCCATCTCCTGGATGTGAATCGACGAGAACACGTCGAACTTGACCAGGCGCTCCGAAAGCACAATGGCGTCTTCGAAGTTGTGTCCGTACCACGGCATGAAGGCCACGGTAACGTTGGATCCCAGCGCCAACTGACCCATTTCAGTGGCAGCACCATCGGCCAGTACCTCGCCCTTTGCCACGGTCTGCCCAAGGCGTACCAGCGGGCGCTGGTTGATGGACGTGTCCTGGTTGGTGCGCCAGTACTTCTTGAGTTTGTATCTGTCTATCTGACCCAGTCTTGCCAGAGGACGATCGCTGTCGATGAGCTCCTGTCTGACGCCCGCGTCAACGATGATTTCGTCAGCAGTTACGCTTGTTACCGTACCTGCACGACGGGCTATGATCACCGCACCGGAGTCCACCGCAACCGTGGCTTCGAGGCCGGTTCCCACCAGCGGAGTGCGCGGGTTGAGCAGCGGCACAGCCTGACGTTGCATGTTCGAGCCCATGAGCGCACGGTTGGCGTCGTCGTGCTCAAGGAACGGTATGAGCGCCGCCGCAATGGATACGAGCTGTTCGGGCGCGACGTCCATGTAGTCGATGTTCTCAGGCGGCTCCAGCGGCAGGTCACCGCGCTTGCGCGTGAGCACCAGCTCGTCAACAAAGTGACCGTCGGGTGTGAGCTTGGAATTGGCCTGTGCGATGATGGCGTCTTCTTCGCGGTTGGCATCAAGCCACACGATTTCACCCGTGACGCGACCTTCCTTGACCACGCGGTAAGGCGTTTCAATGAAGCCCAGGTCGTTCACGCGTGCAAAGCAGGCCAGTGATGTGATGAGTCCGATGTTGGGGCCTTCAGGCGTCTCAATCGGACACATGCGACCGTACTGCGAATAGTGCACGTCGCGAACTTCGAAGCCTGCGCGCTCACGCGTGAGACCGCCGGGCCCGAGTGCAGAAAGGCGCCGCTTGTTCGTCAGTTCCGCCAACGGGTTGGTCTGGTCCATGAACTGCGAGAGCTGCGACGATCCGAAGAACGCCTGAATCACCGCCGAGACCGTACGGGCGTTGACGAGATCATCGAGCGAGATCTTTTCAGGATCGGTGTTGATTGACATGCGCTCCTTGACCAGTCGCGCCATGCGCGAGAGACCAACGGAGAACTGATTGGCGATGAGCTCACCCACCGATCTGATGCGGCGATTGCCCAACTGGTCGATATCGTCCACATCGCCACGGTCTTCGTGCAGTTCCACGAGCTGACGCATAATCTCAACGAAGTCTTCCTTCGTGAGCACGGTGGTGGACATGGGCGTGTTGAGCCCGAGACGCTGATTGATCTTGTATCTGCCCACGCGGCCCAGGTCGTAGCGCTTGGGCGAGAAGAACAGTCGCTCCAGTGCCTGCTTTGCAGTTTCGCGATTTGGCGCGTCGCCCGGACGCAGCAGCGCGTAAATCTGCTTAAGGGCCTCTTCTTCTGTCTTGGTGGGGTCCTTGAGCAGAGTGTTGCGTATGAGAGCCGACTCCGCACGACCGGAGGGCACGAACACGAACACCTTGTTGATATCAGCCTTGCGGATCTTCCTGATCACGGTATCGGTGAGCAGGGTGTCCTTTTCAGCCACCACTTCGCCAGTGTCGAGATCTACGACATCGCGGGCCAGCGCGCGGCGCACTTCGCGCTCGCCGCGTTCGATGGCATCGAGTTCGTCACGCAGATCCACCTGCGTGTACGAGGCAAAGACCTTCACCGATTTGATCCGCTGACGCTGCAGGCGGTGCAGCACTTCGTCGGTAAGCTCGTCGCCTTCCTGCACGAGCATTTCCGCTTCGGCGCGCTCGCGCTCGGCCTTGGCCTTCTTGGTCTTGGGCTTGGGGGCGTCCTCGGCAATCACCTCACCCTCAAGGGTGATATCCTGCGCGATGATGGCACCAACAACCTCGCGCTGGTCGCTGCGGGTCTCGCGCTTGCGCGTGAGGTCGAGATCGCGTTCAGCAAAGAAGAGCCGCAGTATGTCGCGGTTTTCGCCATAGCCAAAGGCGCGAAGCAGCGCCGTGGCAGGGAACTTCTTCTTCTTGTCAATGTGCACGAAGATCACGTCGTGGATATCCACGGTGAACTCCACCCATGATCCACGGAACGGGATGATGCGTGCAGAAAGCAGTCGCTGCCCATTGGGGTGCGTGCTTTCCTCGAAGACCACGCCCGGCGAGCGATGAAGCTGTGAAACGATTACCCGTTCCGCCCCATTGATCACGAAGGTGCCGAGCTCTGTGAGCAGCGGCAGTTCGCCGAGGTAGACTTCCTTTTCGATGATGTTGCGGGGGCGCTTGCCCTCACCGGTATCCTCGAAGATGACCAGTTGCAGGAGGGCCTTGAGGGGTGCCGAGTACGTCATGTCGCGCTCTACGCACTCGGCGACAGTGTACTTGGGTTCTCCCAGGCTGTATCTGAGGAATTCCAGCGAGAAGTTCTCGTGGACGTCCGTAATGGGGAACAGGTCTTTGAAGACGCGTTCGAGGCCGACATCTTCACGTCCCTGCGAAGCGGCATCCAGTTGCAGCAGTGATTCGAAAGCGCGTGTCTGGATATCGAGCAGGTGGGGCATGTCCATGCCCGTCTCGAGCTTGGCGAACGAGATCTGGTTCATCATGTCCTTGCGGGGCTCACCCTTGTTCGGGGTGCACAGAATCCGGGAAACCGGAGCTGCAAAGCGCCCCATCCCCGACGGTGCCGGTCACTGAAAAATGACCCGCACCCCCGGGGAGGAGCGATACAACAACGGTGCTACAGTGCGTCGACGTATGGCCGCCTGGCCTGCGCCGGTCCTTACTTGACTTCGACGCCAGCGCCTTCGGCCTCAAGCTTGGCCTTGATCTGCTCGGCCTCTTCCTTCGACACGTTTTCCTTGAGTGTCTTGGGTGCGCCGTCAACCAGATCCTTGGCCTCCTTCAGACCCAGACCGGTGAGCTCGCGCACCACCTTGATGACCTGGATCTTCTTGGCGCCGGCTTCCTTGAGAATGACGGAGAACTCCGTCTGCTCCTCAGCGGCTGCTGCCGGCGCTGCGCCTCCGCCTGCGCCACCCGCTGCCACTGCAGCAATGGTGACGTTGAACTTGGTCTTGAATGCTTCGATGAGGTCGGACAGCTCAATGACACTCATCGCACCGATCGCGTCGAGTATCTCGTCCTTGCTCAGAGTCGTGTTAGCCATGGTGGTACTCTCTCCGTATCTCCCCCAGGGAGCCTGGGGCGTGTGATCAGGCGTACGCCTGGGGAACTCAGTTGGAGCCTTCGAGCTGCGCCTTGCGGGCGTCGAGGGCAAGGGCAAACATCATCGGGATGCTGTTCAGGTAGCCGGCGAAAATCGAAAGGGCATCCTCGCGGTTGGGCAGCGAAGCCAGCTTCTTCACCATGGCCTCGTCCACCGCATTCCCCTCGTAAATGCCACCCTTCACCACTGGCTTCTGGTCGTTCTCCTTTGCAAAATCGGAGAGCACCTTCGCCGCTGCGATGGCGTCCTTGGCCACCACCACCCCGGTCGGACCCTTCAAACTCTCTGCTGTGAGGCCGCTTTCGTTCACGGCACGCAATACCAGCGAATTCTTGAGTACGACGTACTGCACATCCGCCTTCCGGAACCGACTGCGCAGATCAGTCATGCGCTTCACGTTCAGCCCGGTGAAATCGGTGTAGTAGATGGCCTGTGCGTCGCCCATATGCGACTTGAGGCTGTCCACCAGCACCTGCTTCTCGCTCTTGTTGGCTTTTGGCTTGCCTTTCATGGTGACGTC
>CAZWSJ010000061.1:0-8570 GCA_964636415.1 uncultured Gemmatimonas sp.
TCTTCGATGAGTCGTTCTTCGACGCAGAAGCCAAGGAAGCCGTGGCCTTTGCGTTGCTTGGATATCTCCATCTCTCTGGACGCGCAGGCAATGTGCCTGCCGCGACCGGTGCGCGGGTGCCACGGGTGCTCGGCGTGCTTACCCCTGCTGCACGAGCCTGAAGTCATGAGCGAACAGTCGCGCCGCGACCTCGCACAACTGTTGTTGCCGGTCATACGCTGGACCCCCGATCGCGGCTTTGACGAGTCGCGGCAACTCATGGAGCACGCCCTCGAACTGGGAGTGGGCGGGTTTCAACTCGTTGGGGGCGATCAGGATGAGGTGCGTGTCCTGGCCAAGGAACTACAACTCGCCTCACGGCACCCGCTTCTGGTGGGCGCCGAGCTGGAGCGGGGTGCCGGGCAGCAGTTCAGGGGAGCTACGGGGCTGCCGCCACTGGCCGCGATCGCAGCCTTGGGAGACATAGAATCACTGCGTCGGGCTGCCAGACTCACCGCCCGGGAAGCGCGTACCATGGGTGTGAACTGGAATATCGCACCCGTCTGCGATCTGGACTTGCTGATCCAAAACCCGGTACTCGGCTCCCGCTCAATCGGCCGCGATCCCCGTAAGGTGGGCCAGCTCGCTGCGGCCTGGGTTGAAGCCTGCCAGGCCGAGGGCGTACTTGCGTGTGCCAGACACTTTCCGGGCATCGGGCGCATTACATCCGATACCGCGCTTGAACCCGCTGTGATAGACACCCCGGCAGACCAGTTAAAAGAACTGGACCTGCACCCCTTCCGTGCAGCCATTTCCACGGGCGTTGCCAGCGTCATGGCGTCGTCGGCCAGCTATCCGGCGCTGGACTCGAGCGGGGAACCCGCAACGCTGTCGCGCGAGATCCTGCAGTGGCTCCTGAGGCAGCAACTCAAGTTCGACAACCTGGTGGTTTCTGGCTCCCTTACTCAGGCCGGGCTTACCGTCTCGCGCAGCACGGCCGAAGCTGCGGTGCTGGCTCTGAGGGCCGGCTGTGACGTGTTGCTTGACCCGGGTGATCTGGACAGCAGCCTGAGCGCTCTGGAGGCCGCGCTGGACAGCGGCGTGCTCGACCCTGATCGAATCAGGCAGTCGGTGCGCAGGCGTCTTAAGTGGGCCCAGTGGGCCTCTCCGCCAAACGATTGGCGGCGGCCAAGTGGGGCAGACACGGCCTGGGGTGCCCTTTTGGCTGACAAGGTATTGGTATTTGATCACGGTTCAGTTCCGCCCATGGGTGGTGTGACGGAAATAGCCGTCATTGATGATGACGAGAGCGTCAAGAACGGACAGGCCGATCGCACTGGCGTGGCCGATGCCATGCGTCTGGCGGGTAACGACGCGCGGATTGTAAGTGAGCCCACGCCGGCAAGCGGCGGGCCTTTTGTCATTGCACTGTTTGCCGATTATCTGTCTGGAAAGGGCAGACATGTCCTGCTGCCGGAAACAAAGGAGCAGGTGAGCCGGCTTATATCGCAGGCCACGGCGCAGCAGCGTGCGGTTGTGATAGTGGGTCTGGGGGCGCCTGCCTGGGTGGACCAGCTTGGGCTTTCGCGGCCCACGATTTATGCGTGGAGTGGCGACCGTGTGATGCAGCTTGCAGCGGGGCGGGCGCTGTTGAGAGGGCAGCGCTGACGCGGTGTGTGGCTGGCGAGAGCAGCGCTGAAGTTTCGTTGCAACACTTGTCACGCGGCGGTGGTCTCGGTTTCAAGACTGATCTTTTCAAGGCCGCCGAGGGCAAAGACGAGTACCGCGCCGACAATGTGTTCTGGGTGCCGAGGTAGGCGCGCTGGTGAGGGTGCTGGTGAAGCGCATCCTGCCTTTCCGAGTGAAAAACGAGGTACGATCCCCTACTTGCGGCGGTTCACCATTTCTCATAAGTTAGTAATTGATTACTTACTTTATGAGACCTATGAGCAACCATTCAAGGCATCTCCCTGCCGAAGAGCGTCGCGCGGCGACGGTTGAGGCTGTTGTCGAGCTGGCCGCCGAACAGAATCCGAGCGACATCACGACCGCCGCCATTGCACAGCGCATGGGCCTGACCCAAGGTGCGTTGTTTCGTCATTTCTCAACAAAAGACGCGATTCTGGAATCCGTGATGGACTGGGTGGCCGAGCGTCTGCTAGCCCGTGTCGACAATGCGGCGGCCAATGCGACATCGCCAATGGCGGCGCTTGAGGCTGTGTTCATGGCGCACATCGACTTCGTTGCCAAACATCCCGGAGTACCACGGATGCTGTTTGGAGAATTGCAGCGCCCCGGCGACACTTTGCCCAGAAAAATTGTGCAAGCACTGCTCTGCCGCTACGGAGAGCGACTGCAGAACCTGCTCGAGGCAGGCAAGGCGCAAGGGGAGTTGCATGCACAACTGGACATCGGGGCCGCCTCGGTGTCGTTCATTGGTTCGATTCAGGGCCTGGTAATGCAGTCGTTGTTAGCCGGTGACGTCACGAATATGCGTCGTGATGCAGCGGGTGTATTTGCGATCTACCGGCGAGGCATCGCTCACCTGGGGAGTGCATCATGAAGTTTCCACGCCAGCACCGCCGAACGATGGCGCTCATCGCTGTCATCCTGCCGCTTATTTTGTTGTTCATTTATGTGGCTGTGCGATCCGGACCTTTGGCCCCGACTGAAGTCACGACTAGCACGGTAGAATCCCGGTCGGTTACCCCTGCACTATTCGGCATCGGCACTGTGCAGGCGCGCTACACCTACAAAATCGGTCCGACCTTTGCCGGGCGCATCAAGCGGCTGGATGTACACGTCGGCGACGCGGTCAAGGCGGGTCAGGTGCTCGGAGAAATGGACGCGGTGGATCTGGATGACCGCATCGCCGCACAGCAGGCCGCGATCAAGAGTTCAGAAGCCGCTGTGAATCAGGCGAGCGCGAAGCAGGCTTTTGCACAGACTCAAGCAGACCGATATGAACAGTTGCTCGAGGAACGCGGCACCAGCGAAGAAAACGTTTTGACCAAACGGCAGGAACTGGCAATTGCCAATACTGCATTGGCTGCTGTGCGCGAAGATGCCATTCGTTTGCGTGCCGAGTTGGAGGGCTTGCGCGTTCAACGCGAAAATCTGCGCCTCGTTGCCCCTGTGGCTGGACTGGTCGTCACACGTGACGCCGATCCAGGCACCACAGTGGTTGCAGGGCAAGCGGTGGTCGAAGTCATCGATCCAACCAGTCTGTGGATTGATACGCGTTTCGATCAGATCAGCGCCGATGGGCTGGCAGCGGGTTTGCCTGCCACGATCACCCTGCGTTCAAGGCAAACCCAGAGCCTGTCAGGCCGTGTGATGCGCATTGAACCACGTGCTGACGCAGTGACAGAAGAGACGCTGGCAAAAATCATTTTCGAGATGACGCCTGCACCGCTGCCTCCCTTGGGCGAGTTGACCGAGATCACCGTGCAACTTGGTGAATTGCCCGCTGCTCCGACGATTTCCAATGCCTCCTTACGCACCGTCAATGGCAGGCGCGGGGTATGGAAACTGGTGAATGGCGATCTGGCATTTGTGCCACTCACATTGGGTCGCGCTGATCTCGACGGCAACGTGCAGGTGCTCAAAGGACTGGAGGCTGGTGAGCGCATCGTTGTCTACAGCGACAAAACCCTCAGCGCCAAGAGCCGGATACACATTGTTGCACGCTTGGCTGGGGTCGCTCCATGATCAGCCTCGCCGGCCGCGACATTCTCCATGCATGGGGAAAGTTCCTCTTTACCGGAGCCGGGTTGGGGCTCTTGATCGGCGTCACCCTCACGATGGCGGGTGTGTATCGCGGCATGGTAGACGATGGTAAGGTCTTGCTCGACAGTAGTGGAGCAGATCTGTGGGTGGTGCAACGGGAGACTCTGGGCCCCTACGCTGAGTCTTCCAGTATTCCCGATGATTTGTGGCGCAGCATCGGTACCATGCCAGGTGTGGCAGAGGCGGCCAATGTCACCTATCTCACAATGCAGGTCGCCAAACAATCTGATACAGGCGACCAGGACGTGCGTGCGATGGTGGTCGGCATAACTGCCGGTGAAGCAGGAACACCAGGGTGGCCACCCCAGCTTGTCGCCGGTCGGCAGATCACTCGCGGTCATTATGAGGCAGTCGCAGATCTCTCTTCCGGCTTTCAGTTGGGAGATATCCTCAGAATTCGCCGCAACAACTACACAGTGGTTGGTAACACGCGCCGTATGGTTTCGTCCAGTGGCGACCCTATGGTGTTTATCCCGCTCAAGGATGCGCAGGAAGCCCAGTTCCTCAAAGATAACGATGCGATTCTGATGCAGCGCAGGCGTACTGAAGCCAACCCGGCTTTCAACCGCCCCGGAGTGCCCGGGGTGCTGGACGCCGTGATTGCCTCACAGACCAGCAACAGCTCAGTCAACGCGGTGCTGGTGCGTATTCAGCCTGAATATTCACAGGAGGAAGTGGCCGAACCGATTCGCCGTTGGAAGCGACTCACCGTGTACGATCGTGCCCAGATGGAGTCCATTTTGATTGGCAAGCTCATCGCGACTTCATCCAAGCAGATCGGCATGTTTCTGGTGATTCTGGCGCTTGTCAGCGCTGCCATCGTGGCCTTCATCATCTACACGCTTACGATGGATAAGATTCGGGAAATCGCCGTGTTGAAGCTAATCGGTACGCGCAATGGCACCATCGCCGGGATGATTCTGCAGCAAGCCCTGGTGCTGGGAGTAATCGGCTTCGTCGTCGGCAGAATCAGTGCCACCTTCGCTGCCCCGCGGTTTCCCAAGTATGTGTTGTTAACACCGACAGATTCGGTCCTGGGGTTTCTTGTCGTGCTGGCTATCTGCGTGCTGTCGAGCATCGTCGCCATCCGCATGGCGCTCAAGGTCGATCCGGCTGAAGCGATCGGAGGTTGACGATGGCAGGCAAAGGCATTCACATAGAAGGGCTCTCCAAACGCTACGGTGAGGGCGAAACGGCGGTGCTGGCACTCAGAGACGTGAATATGCACGTCGCGCCCGGCGAAGTCGTCGGACTGATCGGGCCTTCCGGTTCAGGAAAGAGCACCCTGCTCAAGTGTTTGGGTGCTGTGATAGACCCGACTGGCGGGCGTATGATTCTGGGTGATGAGGTCATCTTTGATGACGGATGGAAGGTGCGTGACCTGCGCGCCCTGCGTCGCGACAAGATTGGCTTTGTATTTCAGGCACCGTATCTGATTCCGTTTCTGGATGTCACCGACAACGTAGCGTTGTTGCCGATGCTGGCGGGTGTGCCCAATGGTGAAGCGCGTGCCCGGTCGCTGGAACTGCTGACGGCGCTTGATGTGCAGCATCGCGCCAAAGCCATGCCATCGCAGTTATCCGGCGGTGAGCAGCAGCGCGTTGCCATCGCGCGCGGTCTGGTGAATCGGCCGCCTGTAATTTTGGCCGATGAACCCACTGCGCCATTGGATTCGGTGCGTGCAATGGCGGTAATCCGCATCCTCAACGACATGGCACAGCGTTTCGAGACCGCCGTCATCGTCGTTACTCACGATGAAAAAATTATCCCGACCTTCAAGCGTATTTACCACATCCGTGACGGCATCACTCATGAGGAAACAGGTGAAGGGCGCAGTTTTGACTTACTGGAAGCCTCTCGTGGAGCATTACTATGAACGCAGTTGATCTCGATTCAGCCGGCGAAGCTGCGCGAGATGGTTCTGGCTTTCCCCGCTGGTTACCTGCCAGAACGATCACTTCCCTGATGCTCGCCGGGCTGGTTACCGGTTGTGCTGTCGGCCCGGGCTTTGCGCGTCCCAAACCACCCGATGCCTCGGGCTACACAGCTACGCCGTTACCCGCGCAAACTGTCTCGGCTGAAACGCTATTGGGAGAGGCGCAGCAATTTCGGCTGAGCGAGGATGTGGATGCGCAGTGGTGGAAAAATCTGGGATCACCCCGGCTTGATGCGCTGATCGAGAAAGCCTTTGAGGGCAGCCCGACCGTGGCGGCGGCCAGAGCCACTTTGCGTCAGGCACAGGAACTACATTCTGCCCAGGCTGGTGCAACCCTCTATCCACAAGTTGATGCTGGGCTCGGAGCGCAGCGCCAACGAATGAGTCCCAGTACTCTCGGGCAGACAGGTGAAGCAAGGGAGTTCAACCTCTACAACTCCAGCATCGGGGTGCATTACCAACTGGATCTGGCTGGCGGCAACCGCAGTGCGCTGGAGGCGCTGGCTGCCCGCACCGATTACAGTCGCTACGAATTGGACGGAGCACGCCTGACGCTCGCGGCAAACATGACCACCACAGCCATATTGCGAGCTCGATTGGCTGCACAAATCAGTGCCACGCAAGTCATAATTGACGCTCAGGAAGAACAGATCACCGTCACTCGAGCGCGAGTACGCCTGGGCCAAGCCGCCCCGGATGAGTTGTTGTCACTGCAAGCCCAAGCCGAGCAGACACGGGCTGGATTACCTTTGCTGCGCAAGCAACTCGACCAGAGCGAGCATCTGTTGGCCACGCTCAGCGGTCAAGCGCCGGGTTCGACAGAAGTTCCCGGTTTCACGCTGGACGAATTCAAACTGCCTGTTGACCTGCCCGTGGTCTTGCCGTCGGAACTGGTGCGCCGTCGGCCGGACATTCAGGCAGCCGAGGCGCTGCTGCACGCCGCAAATGCCGACTATGGCGTTGCAGTCGCCAAGCTGTACCCGCAGATCAAGCTCAGCGCAGGCCTCGGTTCGCAGGCACTGACGACCGGTGCGTTGTTTGGTGCCGGCTCGGCAGTGTGGAATTTGCTGGGGCAATTGACGCAGCCACTGTTCAACCCTGGTTTGCCTGCTGAAAAGCGTGCATCGCTGGCGGCATTGGATGCGGCTGCCGCAAAATATCAAGCGGTTGTCCTCGACGCATTGCGTAACGTGGCTGATGCCTTGCGTGCACTGGATCACGATGCTCAATCACTGGCATCTCTTGCCGCTGCTGACGCATACGCGCAATCGTCGCTCGAATCTGTGGAACGCCAGTATGCGCTCGGTGCGGCCAATTACACGCAGTTGCTGATCGCTCGACAGCAGGCGCAACAGAGCCGAATCAGCTTGGTCGCCGCACAAGCACAGCGTCTGGCCGACTGTGTTGCCCTGTATCAGTCTCTCGGCGGGGGAAGTGCCGGAATCGGGGAAGTGGCGTCACGAAAATAGCAAAAGCTATCAATTAGCACCGGACTACCTTTTCCCCAGGAGTGTGAGTGCCCCACCCACACCCTCACACAGCCCCCACCAGCCGCCACGCCATAAACAAGAGAGCCGCCAACGCAACGGTGGCAAGCAAGGCGTAAATGGGCTTCACCGCCCGCCTCCTGCGCTCCAGCATCTGCACCCGCGCTTCTTCATCCTCCGCCAGCGTTGCCAAGCTGCTGCTTTCGCCACCTGCCACCGCCGTCTGAACAAACTGCTGCTCTTCGCCGCTGGCCTCCGCCTTGAACACACTCGGCGGCATTGACTGTGCCGGTATCCCGAACATGGGTGTGGGGTCCGTCTTGATTGCGGTACTGGGCGCATCAGGTGTTTCGTGCGCCGATGTGTTGAGCGTGCCTGAAAGTGGAAACGCTTTGTACCCGAAATACTCGCCAGGCTCGCCGTCCAACAGCCCACTGCCGTCAAAGTGCGCTGCCACAACCGTGATGTTGTCGGGACCACCACGCGAATTGGCCAGGTCTATGAGACTGCGACAGATGACACGCACATCGGGCTCGCCATCAACGGCCGCTGCAATTTCCGGGGCCCGCACAAGACCACTCAGGCCGTCGCTGCAGAGTACCAGCACGTCACCCCGGCGCAGTTGCTGATGGGTTATGTCTACCAGTACCTGAGCCTCCGGGCCCAGAGCCTGAAGAATGATGTTCCTGCGCTCGCTCACCTCGGCCTCCTCAGCCGACATCTCGCCGGCTTCCACCAGCCGCTGAATGAGCGATTGATCCTTGGTTAGCTGCCGCGCCACTCCGTCACGCACCAGATAAGCCCTGCTGTCGCCAACCTGGGCCACGTAGGCGTGATCGCCCAGAAATCCCGCAATCGTGGCCGTGGTGCCCATTCCACGATGCTCAGGGTTGTCCTGCGCGTGCTCGTGGATGCGGTGGTTGGCGTCGATGGTGGCGTCGCGCAGTGCTTCCGCAAAGCTTGATACAGTTGGTGCCGCCGGTGTCCAGAGCGAGCGCAGCGTGTCAAGAATGGTGCTGCTGGCCATTCCGCTGGCCAGCTCTCCCGAGGCTGCACCGCCCATGCCGTCGGCCACCAGCATCAGCAAGCCGTGGGAATCGATGGTTATCTCGTGGTAGCCATCGGTGAAATCGAGCGTGGTGCCCGTTTCCAGGTCGGCGACCACAAAGCTGTCCTCATTGTGGTCACGGGTCAGACCCACGTCGGAAAGGGCGAAGACGCGGGCGGTGACCCTGTGATCAGCAGGTGATGATGAGGACTCAGGTGGCGACACAGTATCGAGTTGAGGGGCTTGAGGCGGGCCGGAACAGCCCGTGGTCTTTCCCACTACGTAATACGACGCTGGAGGTTGCACAGAATGCGCGCAAGAAGGAAGGGCC
>CAZWSJ010000062.1:0-8368 GCA_964636415.1 uncultured Gemmatimonas sp.
GCCCAGACGCGCACCCTGACCACGGAGGACTATGCGCGCGCCGAGAGCTTCCTGGCGCCATCCACGTCGCGACTGGTGTTCAACACCGGCGTAAGGGCTGCCTGGCTGCCTGATGGCCGCTTTACCTACCGCGTGCTTCGATCCGACGGCAGCCAGCCGCTGATACTGGTGGACGCCAAGGGGAAAAAGACCGACTGCGCGGCAGCAGGTACCAACTGCCCTCCGGCACCCACCGCGGGAGGTCTTGGACCACCCGCTGCCGCCGGGAACGGACGTGTGCCGGAGGTACTCTCGCCAGACGGCAGCAAGGCCGCTTTCATTCGCAACTGGAATCTCTGGGTTCGTGACGTCGCATCGGGGCAGGAAACACAGCTTACCAACGATGGTGTTGAGGATTTCGGCTACGCCACGGACAACGCCGGCTGGACGCACTCCAACAGAGCCATACTCCTCTGGTCTCCCGATTCAAAAAAGATCGCCACCTTCCAGCAGGACCAGCGCAATGTGGGCGAGATGCACCTTGTGCGAACAAAGGTTGGACATCCCGAACTCATGAGCTGGAAGTACCCAATGCCGGGCGACAGCGTGGTTCCGATGATCCACCGCGTGGTGATTGACATGAGTAGCAGCTCACCAAGAGTGGTGCGATTTCAGATGCCACCCGATGAACACCGCAGTTCTGTTTGCGACCACATTGCTTGCGGCGGAAGTTTTGCCGATGTGGAATGGTTCCCGGATGCCAGCAAACTGGCATTTGTTTCCAACTCGCGCGATCACAAAGTGGCCACACTGCGCGTGGCCGACGCCAGCACAGGAGCTGTGCGCGATGTTCTCACCGAGAAAGTTGCCACACAGTTTGAGAGCGGTTCAAGTAAGCAGAACTGGCGCCTGCTCCCCGCGAGCAATGAGGTGATCTGGTTCTCCGAGCGCGATGACTGGGGTCAGCTCTACCTCTACGATCTCAGCACGGGCGTGCTCAAGAACAAAATCACCGCTGGCGATGGGCCCGTGCTCTCAATAGACCGCGTCGACGCCGGATCCCGCACCATCTGGTTCACTGCGGGCGGGAAGGAAGCTGGCAGGGATCCCTATTTCCGTCATTTCTACCGCATCGGAATGGATGGCAAGGGTTTAGCGCTGCTCACTCCCGAAGACGGCGATCACGCGATATCCCTCTCTCCGGATGGTGCACGATTTGTTGACAGTTGGTCCAGGCCAGACGTACCGGCCACCGCAGTACTGCGCGATGCAGGCACCGGTAAACTCATAGCAACCCTGGAAACCGGAGACATGAGCAGCCTGCTCGCCACCGGCTGGAGACCGCCCACACGCATCACCGTAAAGGATCGCGATGGCAAATGGGATCTCTACGGGCTTATGTGGACTCCCACCAATCTTGATTCAACGAAGAAGTATCCGATAATCAACTATATCTATCCCGGGCCTCAGACGGGTTCGGTTGGCAGTCGTCAGTTCTCAGCGGCCACACGCGACAACCAGGCCCTGGCTGAACTGGGATTCATAGTGGTGTCCATAGATGGCACTGGCACTCCCTCGCGCTCCAAGTCTTTCCACGACGCCTATTACGGGCGCATGGGTGACAACACGCTGCCCGATCAGATAGCAGGGATGAAGCAGCTCGCACAGCGATATCCATTCATAGACCTGGATCGCGCCGGGATGTGGGGGCACTCGGGAGGTGGTTTTGCCACTGCCGACGCCATGTTTCGCTACCCCGATTTCTTCAAGGTGGGCATCGCAGAATCTGGCAACCACGACAACCGCAACTACGAAGACGACTGGGGCGAGCGCTATCAGGGATTGCTGGTGAAAGACGGCGGCACTGACAACTACGCCGCCGAGGCGAACGCGACCTGGGCAAGTGGCCTAAAGGGGCATCTGCTTCTGGCGCACGGCACCATGGATGACAATGTCCCCCCCGACAACACTCTTCTTGTTGTGGATGCACTCATAAAGGCCGGCAAGGATTTTGATCTGATCATGATTCCGAACGCAGCACATGGCTACGGTTCAGCGTCCGATTATATGATGCGTCGTCGCTGGGATTATTTTGTGCGCTACCTCATGGGTGCCACGCCACCGAAGGAATATCACATAGGACCGAAGTAACCATGATGACAACGCGCGCCACAGGAAGTTTCATGATTTTCGGAGCGCTCTCCGCGGCCGTAGCCGTTGCGGCGGGAGCCTTCGCTTCGCACTTTCTGCAGAACCGGCTCGATGCACACCTCTTCGATGTGTTTCAGACCGCGGCGCAGTATCAGATGTATCATGCGCTTGCACTGCTCGCGGTGGCCTATATGGCAAGCAGATGGCCAAGCGCATTGATTCGGGCGGCCGGCTGGTTATTTGTGGCTGGCAGCGTGGTATTTGCCGGTTCACTCTACGCTTATACACTCAGCGGAGTGCGGAGCTTTGCACTCGTCACCCCGCTGGGTGGCATCAGCTTTATCTCCGGCTGGGTTTGCCTGGCACTGGCCGCAAGGCGGATCTGATCTTGTCACGTGCCTTTGTAAACGAAGACGCCGGGCCTCCGGAGCGCAGACCGGAGTATGTTCTGCCAGCTCCCGGCTCAGAAGATTTCGACGCTGCTGCAGCGCGTGCAATGCTTGAAGGTGCACGCGCAGGTGACACAGTTGGCGCAGAAGACGCAACCGGATACAGATGGGGAGATCCACAGCTCGCAGTGCACATCAGGGCCCTGCTCGAGCTTGCACGTCAGGCAAACGACGACCGAATGGAACAACTGGCAGAACGTTATCTGCGAGCTGTTGCCGATAATGACTGATCTGAATCACTCCGCAGTATTGCATTAGGTATTTCACCATAGCGCTCCTACGTAGTATTACGATTGAGCGCCTTCTGTATCGCCGGTAGTCTTCGCTCAGCGAACTGGCCATGATGGTCATCGCTGAACGAAACCCCCAATTCTTCACGGGCGATGCATTCATACATGAGTATTTCGCGATACAGTTCACCTGCAATTTCCCGCCGGCTTGCGGGAACGGTGTTGTTGTTTGCTACTGGCCTTTCACTCGCTGCCTGCACCAGCAGCGATGTAACTGAGGCACCACTCCCCATTGCCGGAGCAATGAGCGTTGACGCCTCCACCCGCTGGGTTTATGTAAATCTGGAAGACGCTTCGGTAGTTACGCCCACACCTTACAGCGGTGCGTCTGATGCATGGGACATTGCCTTTTTCGGAACCAATGTGATGCTCAATGGCGGCAAGGCAGGTCCGGGCGCCGTGCTTGGATACTGCCTCTGCCAGAACTCCAATCGCAATTTCAGCAATGCAGACTGGCTGGCACTCACCGCCGACGGAGAGAAGTCAGCATTTGACAGCATTGTCAGCGTGCCTGCAGGAGCAAACTTCACCAGCGAAAGGCTCACGCCCGCCATTACCGGCGTTTACAGCGGTACGGGCGCCAACACCACAGTCAACCCGGGAGTGGTGTACTTTGTGCGATACGCGGACAGCACGGGCTTTGCCAAGGTGCACATTACCGGCCTGGTGTCTCCGGGCAGCTCCGGACCCGCAGGAGTGACTTTCGAGTATGCAGTGGCTTCCAATTCTGATGCTGCTTTCGGCCAGGCAAAGACTGTCACCCTGGATCTTTCAAACGGGCCCAGGAACTTTGACTTCAAGACGGGCGAGGCCAGCAGCAGCGGCAGCGATTGGGAATTGCGATTTGACGGCTATTCGATACGCGTAAATGGTGGCGCAACAGGCCCCGGTAAGTCAGCGGCCGCTTTGATCCCGGATGAGACTTTTGCAGAAGCGAATGTCGAAAGCACCAGCGCCAATGCATATCGCAGCGACGTGTACGCTGGTGTGTTCTACGACTCGCCATTTTACAAGTACGACCTCAAGGGCGACCACGGCATAACACCAACCTTCGATGTCTATCTGATTCAGCGGGGCAGCCGGGTCTACAAGCTGCAGATCATCAATTATTACAGCAACACCGGAGCCTCGCGTCATATTTCGCTCAGATACTCGCAGATCGGGCTATGACTGGCAGATCGCGTTGTTCACTGCAGAGACAGGCACGCCACAGTGGGCGTGGCAGTGGCATGTTCAGGGGCGGCTGCGCCTGCGCCTGCATGTGTGCACTGGCAATGTCGGTACGGGCTCTACCGGGTCAGGCGGCCAGCTCGTCCAGCGCAAGCGGGCGCGTAGTTGACGCCGGAGACGGTCACGCGCTCGCCAACGTTGAGCTGAGACTTGTGGGCCGCGATACAGTGGTGGTGCGCAGTGACAGCGATGGCAAATGGATCGTACGCCGCATTTTACCGGGCAGCTACACCGTTCAGGCTCGCCTCCTTGGTTACGCTGCGCGCTCACTGCACATGGACGTGGGCGCATCAGCAAGTGATGAACTTGTGGTGTCACTCGATGCCGCGCCGCTGGCACTGGATCAGATGGTGGTCACCGCCGCGAGGCGTGAGCAACGACTCAAGGACGCCGTCACCACCACCGAGCTGGTCACGAGACAGGACATAGAACGAAGCGGTGCTCCCGATATTGCCGCGGTTCTTCTGGAGCAAACGGGCATAGAGCTGCAGGGCGGCCACCCTGCCGGCACTGGCGTGATGCTACAGGGCATAGGCTCCGAGCGGGTATTGGTGCTCATAGACGGCCAGCCCGTCTCAGGGCGTATCTCGGGGGTCTTTGACATCTCACGCATTCCCGTCACCATGGTAGAACGTGTGGAAGTGCTGCGCGGGCCGCAGTCAACACTCTACGGCACAGAGGCCATGGGTGGCGTTGTAAACATCATCACCCGGGAAGCGCCACGGGGTGAGGGAGCACTGTACGGATTGGGTGTAAGAGGCACTGTGGGCACACAGTCGCGTGCAGACGGTTCGGCCAACCTCAGCTTCTCCAACGGCGCATTCGGCTCCTCTCTCGACCTGTCGCGCAGACAGATCGAACTCACACCGGGCATGTCAGAAACTGCCGGAGCATTTACCGCGCGCAGCGATCTGGCAGCCAGGATAGGCTGGTCACGCGACAGCGGCCTTGCTTTGGAAGCAAGCGTGCTTGGACTTGACGAGCGCCAACGCTGGCTGGCTGCACCGTTCTACAACTTTGGAGACAACACACAGTGGAGCGGTAAGCTGAGTGCGCGCACCTACCTGGGTGGAAGCACAGATCACCGGTTGAGCGCCACAGTATCGGGTTCCTACTTCCACCATCTTCAAAGAGCCAGTACTGAAACACGTCCCATCGCCGGCGATCCCGGAGAGCGTCAGATACAGCGTGTTGAGCAGCTTGATCTTGTTTACAATGGCGTGCTGGGACACCGTGTGGCGCTTGACGCAGGCACTCAGATTCGGCGTGACGCCGCAGAAACCGAACGCGTGCTGGGTGGGCTGAGGAGCATCACCCTGTTTGAGCCCTACGCGCAGGTGGAGTTTGCTCCCGCTCCGGGCCTCTCCGTGGTGCCTGGCGTTCGCGTAACCAACAGCAGCACATGGGGGACGCACGTCACACCCCGCTTTGCCGCAAGACAGCGACTGGGCGAGCATTTGGTATTGCGCGGCTCCTTCGGTACCGGCTTCAGGGCTCCTGACTTCAAGGAGCTCTACATGCGTTTCGTGAACTCATCGGCCGGTTACGCGGTGAACGGCAACCCCAACCTCAAGCCCGAGTCGTCGCGCAACTTCATGGCCGGTGCAGAGTGGCAGGGCAATCTTGTATATGGGCGTATTCAGGCCTACCGCAACGACTTCACTGACTTCATCGAGGCCGTGCCAGTGGGGCCACCCACCGGCCAGCCCATGTATGAGTATGGCAATGTCGACAACGGAATGACCTCGGGCCTGGATCTGGAAACCGGGGTGGCTATCCGGGGCTACCGCCTCGAAGCCAGCGTCTCGGCGATGTCTACCCAGGACAAGGCCACCGGGAAGGAATTACTGGGCCGTCCTCCCGCTTCCGGGCACCTGACCCTGAGCCTGCCGGCCTTGCTGGGGCTGCGATTTGGGATAACAGGTACATACACGGGACGAACGCCCATGGCCAGGGACGAAGAGACCGGAGAAATCAACAGTTGGCGAAATCAATTCCGACGATTTGATTTCCGTATGGCGCGTCGAATGAACTGGCTCAGCGGAGGGCCGGAGTTTGCTGTAGGCATAGACAACATCTTCGACGAACGGCCTGCCCAATGGGCGGGTTTCAACGGCCGCCAGATCTACACTTCGCTTTCCTGGAACCTTCTTCAGTCCCGATAACCATGGTTGCTGCTATCACTGCAGGGTATAGAGCAGGATCTGCTCGTCGTTCTCTTACAGCGCGCTGGCTGAGTGTGGCAGCGCTGGTCTTTGGTCTGATGGCTCTGCCATCAGTTTCCGGATTATCGGCGCAGCCGGCCCGGGCGGCAGCCAAGACTACCGGCACCACCGGCGTCATCGTCATTGCACATGGCGGCGATTCACTGTGGAATGCACTGGTGAGCAACGCCGCGCATGAGGCCAAAGTTGGCGGACCGTTGGAGGTAAGCTTCCTCATGGGTCCTGGCGCCGAGAAGGCGCGCTTCCAGGACGCGGTGGCTCGGCTCGAGAAGCAGGGTGCAGCACGAATCGTGGTGGTACCAATGCTGGTGTCCAGCTACTCCGGCCACTACGACCAGATTCGCTACCTGGCCGGTCAGCAGGTGGATCTCGATGAAGACATGCAGCACCACCTGCACATGTCTGGCATAGAGAAAGCAAACACGCGCACTCCCATCATAGTCACTCCTGCCATGGACAACGCGGTGCAGGTTGCCCATGTGCTGGCTGACCGTGCCAAGGCACTTGCTCCCGACCCCACGGGCCGGGCTCTCCTAATAGTTGGACATGGTCCCAACTCAGCCGAAGACTACGCCGAGTGGATGGCCAACCTGCGTCCGATAGCCGACTCGGTCAAAGCCATAGCCGGTTTCCGCGACGTGCGTGTGGAGCTGGTGCGCGACGATGCTCCGGCGCTGGTGCGAGCAGAGGCCGTTACCAGAGTGCGTGAGCTTATTGACCTGCAGCAGCAGATGACCGGCAAGGACGTGATTGTGGTACCCGTTCTGGTGTCGCAGGGTCAAGTGAGTCGCGACAAAGTTCCGAACGACATCAAGGGTACGGCTTCCGTTTACTCCGGTCTGCCATTGTTGCCCCATCCGGCCATGTCTCGCTGGATAGAACAGCGTGTGAACGAAGCGGCCAACGCTCCCGTATCCAATACGGAGCAGTCTGCTGCGAGCGGGCACGTACACAAGAAGTAATCGTGTAGGGCCGGCCCACCACTCCTGTGAGTGGGCCGGCTTCCACGCTTAACATTACCGAAGACGGAGTGAGTGCATGTCATTCAGCAGATCAATAATCCTGGTCGGTGCATTTTTCGCAGTTCCCGTTTTGGCCCAGGCTCAGTTGCCGGTTCCCGATGCAGTTCACAGCGCTGGCAGTGTGGCCGCCGTGGGTGCAGCGGTGTTGCCACAGAGTGCCGACGGTAGCTGGAGCGGCACCATTGAAACTCCCGGACCGGCCATGCCGTTCAACCTCGTCATCAAGACGCATGGTGATTCAGTGAGTGGCACCGTCAAGCGTTCCAGTGGAGACGTTCCACTGTACGGGACCATCAAGGGTGACTCACTCACCTTTTTCTACACAATTCTTTACAACGACAACCCCTTCACCGTGAACCTTCAGGGCGTGGTGAGTGGTGACAGCTTCAAGGGCCAGGCCGACTATGGCGAGGGCAACCTTTTGAACTTTGCCCTCAAGCGAGTGAGTGAGGGCAGTTCACTGTAAGCCTTCCCATAATGGCTGGTAGTACGGCCGGCGCTGCGTTCTGTCCATGACAGAGCCGCAGCGCCGGCCGAATTGTTGACAGACTTAAGTCCAAGCGACAGTTCCGGGTTGATTGCAGGTAGACGGCGAATTCACGCGTTTCTTCCCGGCACAGCGATGACGACTCCCCTAGGCTGGCCCAGGCTCTCAGCGACTAGAGCGATCTATTTTTTCGTGCTCACACTGGCGTTTGTGGCCTGTGTGGGAGAGGGCTCAAGGGATCACGCAAATTCCGGTGGTGCCTCGCCTGAAGGAGCCGCCCCAACGGCGGAACGGCAGAAAACATTGCCGGCATCACTCTTCATCTCGTAAGCGGGATCCCCCTTCAGCCCGTGGGGATAATCAACGCTATCGGGCGTCATCTGGATCGTTACTTCATTCTCGACCAATCAAACCAGCGCATCCTCTTTGTAGACAACGAAGGCAACGTAAAGGCAGCGAGAGGGCGTTCGGGCCGGGAGAGGTAATCCCCCCGTTTTTGGGGGACGTCAGTAGTGGAGCGAGTTAAGCAGCCTGT
>CAZWSJ010000063.1:0-6040 GCA_964636415.1 uncultured Gemmatimonas sp.
GCGTTTCAGGATGTTGCACTTCGTGAAGCGGTGCGGGAGGGCGTGCTGGCCGGCCCGGACGTACTGGCAGCGGGCATGTTCATTACGCCTCAGACGGGTGACGCCATGTTGGGTGACCCCCGTTTGCCGGCACTCAATGGCCGCATGGAAACCGAAGACGGGCTTCGTGAGGCTGTGCGAATCAATGTGAACCGTGGGGCGAATGTCATAAAAACCCGTGGAACTGAGCGTGCCGGTCTGCCTGAAACTGATCCCAGAAAACAGGTCTACACAGAGCAGCAACTGAGCTGGATAGTTGACGAGGCAGTGAAGCACAACGTGCAGGTTCTGGCCCACGCACATGGCGATGAGGGCGCTCTGGCTGCGGTCAGGGCGGGCGTGAAAAGTATAGAGCACGGTACCTTTATGAGCGACAGCACACTCCGCCTCATGAAGGAGAAGGGCACCTTCTTCGTGCCCACCTATATCACGGTCTACGATCTCACTCAGCCGGGCGGTGACTATGACGATCCCGTGCTTACCAATCGTGGCAACTTCATGCTTCCCGTGCTTGGCGAGACCATCAAGCGGGCTCACGCAATGGGCATTCCAATTGCCACGGGCTGCGACACTGAGTACGGGCCGCCGTCGCTCTCACGCGTCTCGGGTGAGGTGGCGTTTTTTGTTGAGCTGGGCTTCACGCCTCTCGAAGCAATCCGTTCGGCCACAACTGTTGGTGCGGCTCTTCTGGGCATTGATGAGCGCGTTGGCCAGATCCGCGAGGGCTTTGAAGCCGATCTCATTCTGGTGGAATCGGATCCACTGAAAGACATTCGCTCACTGGCAGACGTACTCGTGGTGGTGTCAAACGGCCGGGTGGCGCTTAATCGTACTCCCTTCGCCAAGACGAACTGAACCCCGGGCCAGAGCGCTGGCGCTAAAGGCCGCCATGGGCGGAACATGTAATTATTACGGAGTGCCACGGGTGGGGATTTTCTTATCTTCCCATTCTCCGAGCAAACTACTCGGTTACCTTCTACCCGTACGTGCATGTCGGACCAGGCTATAACCACAAGCGAGCGCGGAGTTACGCCGGAACTCCTCACCATGATTGCAACCCGTTTTCGCGCACTTGCAGAACCAGCGCGGCTGGCCATTCTGCATGCACTCAAAGCCGGCCCGCTCACCGTCACCGATCTCGTTGAGAAGACAGACCTTGGACAGGGAAACCTTTCCAAGCACCTGCAGAACTTGCACGTCAACGGTTTTGTGACGCGTACCCGCAAGGGCCTGTTCGTGCATTATGCTCTGGCAGACAATGACGTTCTGGCGCTTTGCGACATGATGTGTGGCCGCATTGAAAGGGATCTGGCCAACGCCTCAAGTACAGTGACCGGCCGCCGCGCTAGCTGACCCGACTGAGCAAGGGTGGTAATATTGTGGGACTCAGACTTCGGAGCCCACGCATGTTCAACAGAGTGTCACCATACATGGCGGTGCTGTTCATTTTGGGAACAGCACCACTGGCAGCTCAAACAACCCAGCCTTCCGGTCCCGCGGCCAATGTGGGCGTGGCCGGCTTCTACCGCCAGCCAGCCCTGCACGGCAACCAGATAGTCTTTACAGCCGAGGGCGACCTTTGGACCGTACCGGTAAGTGGCGGCCTTGCACAGCGTCTTACCACGCACCCCGCCGCAGAGAGCGATCCGGTCATCTCTCCGGATGGCAGGATGATTGCCTTTACTGCGCGCTATGAAGGCCCCGCGCAGTTGTACACGATCCCAATAACCGGGGGAGTCCCGGTGCGGCAGACATGGGAACAGGAAGCATCCACCGCCACCGCCTGGACGCCCGACGGGCGCCTTGTTTACACCACCACGCGCTACAGCGGTGTACCCAAGCTGTCCATGGTGCAGCTCGATCTCTCCACTCATGTGCGCAGCGTTGTGCCCCTGGCCGGAGCCAGCGAAGGCACGTGGGACTCCAGTGGCAGAACCGTGTATTTCGTTCGCCCGGGCTTTCACAACAATGTCACCAAGCACTACAGCGGCGGTACAGCACGCCAGCTCTGGAAGTACACCAACGGCGCCGATGAGGCGGTGCCGCTGCTCACGGGCTATTCGGGCGAGAGTTTCAGGCCCATGCTGTGGAACGGACGCGTTTACTTTGTGACTGATCGAGTAGCCGCTTCTGACACAGCACCATCCACAGGCACCATGAACATCTGGTCGGTGGATACCAATGGCCGCGATCTCAAACAGCACACCAGGCACACGGGTTTCGACGTGCGCTCTCCGTCACTGGAGAACGGACGCATAGTGTATCAGCAGGGCGCCGATCTCTGGTTGCTCGACATTGCGAGTGGTGAAACACGTGTTATTCCCATCAGGCTCGCGTCCGATCTGGATCAATTGCGCGAGCGCTGGGTCACCAATCCAATGTCCTCACTCACCTCGGCACACATCTCACCCGAGGGTGATCGCCTGGTGCTCACCTCGCGTGGCCGTGTGTTCGTGGCTCCCGTAAAGCAGGGGCGACTGGTTCGCGCCTCACTCAAGGACAGCGTGCGCTATCGTGACGCTGCTTTTGCCGGTGAAAACTCCGTGCTTGCCTTCAGCGATGAGAGCGGCGAGTTCGAGGTGGTGAAGATGCCCGCCAATGGAGTGGGTCGTGATTCGGCACTAACCCGCAATGGTACAGTGCTGCGCTTCAATCTCACTCCCTCGCCAGACGGAAAACGTATGGCGTGGACCGACAACGACAACAATCTCTGGGTGCTCAATCAGGGCGGGCAGCCGCTGAAAGCAAACGCACTCAACGAGGGTGCAGGTGATCTTACCTGGTCGCCCGACAGCCGCTGGCTGGCTTTCTCCGAAGCTGCGGCCAACACGTTCCAGCAGGTCAAGCTCTTTGACGCGGAGAATGGCCGCAGCATCACCATTACGTCGGACCGCGTGAACAGCACCGAGCCGGCCTGGGACGCGAAGGGTGAATTCATCTATTTCCTGAGCGATCGCAATCTGCGCAGCGTGGTGTCGGCTCCCTGGGGTTCCCGCGCACCTGAACCCTATTTTGACAGGGCCATTGAGATTTATCAGGTTGCACTTCGCAGCGGACTGCGCTCTCCGTTCCTCCCCACCAACGAGCTGGTTACCTCATCGACTGCGCGTGGTGATTCCGCAGCCTCGCGCGGTGCACGTGGTGATTCGGGCTCGGCGCGTGCCATTGAGATCGATGCAAACGGCATAGCCGACCGTGTGCGACGCGTGCCCGTAAATGCCGGCAACTACCGTGGTCTTAAGGCCAACGCCGAGGGGCTCTTCTTCATCTCGGCCGGCTCGGCTGCGGATACCACGTCCAATCTGATGGGTGTGAGATATGGCAATGATCGCATCCAGCCAGTGGTGCTGGCCGAGGGCATTCGGTCTGTAGAGATATCCGGGAATGGCCGCAAGCTGCTTCTGCGTCGTGGCCAGGCATTTCATGTGGTTGACGCCAAAGTGGCGCGCATAGCCGACATGAACGATGCACGGGTGGATCTCTCCGGCTGGACTTTCTCCATAGACGTGCGTGCAGACTGGAAGCAGATCTTTGTGGATGCATGGCGCATGGAGCGTGATTACTTCTATGACCGCAATCTGCATGGCCTGGACTATAAGGCCTCACTCAACAAGTATCTGCCGCTGGTGGATCGCATAACCACACGTGAGGAGCTGAGCGATCTCATTGGCTGGCTGGTGGGCGATCTTTCGGCGCTGCACACAAGTGTGGGTGGTGGTGACACCAGACGTGGTCCGGACAACGTTGGCATAGCGGCGCTTGGTGCCTGGCTGGATCGTGACGTGGCTGCGGGTGGCTACCGCATCGCGCGTATTTACCAGCATGATCCCGATTACCCCGACGGGCGTTCGCCTTTGGCTGATCCCGATTTGGGAATACAGGCGGGTGATGTGATCACAGCCGTGAACGGTGTCACGCTCATGGACGTGCCCGACATTGGCGTGCCACTCAGAAATCAGGCGGGCAGGCAGGTGCTGCTCACTGTGCGTCGCGGCTCCATCAGTCGCGATGTGGTGGTGGTGCCTGTTGGCAGTGAATCGGGCCTGAGGTACACCGACTGGGAAGTCACGCGCCGTCAGGCGGTGGAAGAAAACGGCAAGGGGCAGATTGGCTATGTGCATCTGCGTGCCATGGGAACCGGAGACATTGCCCAGTGGTTCCGCGAGTTCTATCCGGTGTTCAACCGCCAGGGTCTCATCATAGACGTGCGGCAGAACCGTGGTGGAAACATTGATTCCTGGATACTCGACAAGCTCATGCGCCAGGCATGGATGTACTGGAAGTCGCGAGCCGGTGAGCCCACATGGAACATGCAGTATGCCTTCCGCGGGCACATGGTGGTTCTTGTGGATCAGGAAACGGCCAGCGATGGCGAGGCCTTTGCCGAAGGTTTCCAGCGCCTTGGAATGGGCAAGGTGATTGGTTCCAGAACCTGGGGTGGTGAAATCTGGCTGAGTGGTGTGAACGTGCTTAGCGATGGCGGCGTGGCACGCGCACCGATGATGGGCGTGTATGGGCCGGACGGAAAGTGGCTGGTTGAGCAGCACGGCGTGGTGCCCGACATTGAGGTGGAGAACCTTCCACACGCGACCTTCCTTGGTAAAGACGCGCAACTCGATGCCGCTGTGAGATTCCTGCAGCAGGAGATTGCCCGAGATCCAAGGCCCGTACCGCCTCCGCCACCCTTCCCGACGCGTGGTGTACCGCCAAACTGAGTCGTATGGCTCCCTTGCCGTTCTGAACGGATTCCAGGCCGGGTCTGCTTGGCAGAGTGGACCCGGCGGGGAGGGCTCATGCGTTTCGCGGGAATGATTGTTCAAGCCACGAAAGCCGACATCACCACGCTTAATGTGGACGCGATTGTGAACGCGGCCAACTCGTCTCTGCTGGGCGGCGGTGGTGTGGACGGTGCGATTCATCGTGCTGCCGGACCAGGCTTGCTTGAGGAATGTCGCGGGCTGGGTGGCTGCGAGACTGGCAAAGCAAAGATCACCGGCGGTTATGCGCTGCGGGCACGTTTTGTAATTCACACCGTGGGGCCGGTATGGAGAGGCGGTTCCCACGGTGAGCCTGAATTACTCGCAAGCTGCTATTTCAATTCGCTCGCGCTTGCAGAGGAGAAAGGGCTCGCTTCCATCGCCTTTCCAGCGATAAGCACCGGCGTGTATGGCTACCCCAAAGCGGCTGCCACAACGATAGCAGTAAGAAGTGTGGCCCAGCACCGATCGCTGAGCCTCAGGCAGGTCATTTTCTGCTGTTTCAGCGACGCCGATCTCGAGATTTACGAGAAGGAACTGATGCAGCCTCTCTGAGTGCACGGGGCCGCTGCCGTGCGCTCACCCGTCTGCTTCCTCAGGCGGGCGTACATCGGGCAGGAAAATTGCCAGCAGCCCAAGAAGTGGCAGGAACGCGCAGATCTCGTACACCAGCTCTATGCCCACCTTGTCGGCCAGCACGCCAAGTATT
Source organism: uncultured Gemmatimonas sp. (assembly GCA_964636415.1). Classification (GTDB taxonomy): domain Bacteria; phylum Gemmatimonadota; class Gemmatimonadetes; order Gemmatimonadales; family Gemmatimonadaceae; genus Gemmatimonas. Next base: position 5,506 of record CAZWSJ010000063.1, read on the forward strand.
GCTGCTCCCAGACCGCCCAGCCCAAAGCTGAAGCCGTAGAACAAGCCTGACACCATGCCAATGCGGTGTGTGAGCATGTCCTGTGCATACACAATGATTGCCGGAAAGGCAGAGGCCAGTATGAGGCCGATTATCACCGACAATACAACAGTGGTTTCAAGACCCACCCACGGCAGTGCCATGGTGAAGGGTGCACAGCCAAGAATGGAAAACCATATTACCCGACGTCTCCCTATGCGGTCACCAAGTGGGCCACCAATCAGTGTGCCCAGCGCCACTGCAAAGAGAAACACACCGAGAAGGTTTGCGGACGCGTGCGGAGTGAGACCAAATCGCTGGATCAGATAGAACTCGTAATAACTGCTGATGCTGGCCAGATAGAAGAACTTTGAGAACATCAGCGTAAGCAGCACCGCTATTGTGCGGTGAATGACTTTGCGCGGATAAACCGCTGCCTCCGATACATGATGCTTGTGCACGCGCTCGCGCAGGTGCCGGTGGTACCAGCGACTCACGTACCAGAGCACTATCATGG
>CAZWSJ010000063.1:6140-8173 GCA_964636415.1 uncultured Gemmatimonas sp.
GTGAGCTGAAAGGTCAGCGTTATGATGCCGATCTGAAAGAACGTGAGATGAAAGTCGTCCTTGAGCAGCGGGTAGATGGCAACAATTACTGCCTGCATCATGTCGTTCAGCATGTGCACGAAGCTCACGCCGGCGAGGATTCCGTAAGTTGGGGCATGATGCGCGCCCGCTGCCGCTTCGTGGGGGAGCTGAGCGCCACCCACAACTGAAGGCGCCGGCGCCGTTGTCACGGCTGCCAGCGCGGCTGAGTTATTGCTTTGCACAGAGATCTATTGAAAAGCAGAATTTCTTGAGATACAGGTTTGATGGTTACTCGTTTCTCAAATAGCGCACAGCATCATTGATTCGTTGCAGCGAACGCTCGCGGCCCAGAAACCTGAGCACGTCAAAAATCCCGGGGCTCACGGTGAGGCCAACCAGCGCCACTCTGAGCGGCTGGAAAATCTTGCCGCCCGTGATGCCGAGTTCAATGGCAAGTGCACGGAGTGCAGCTTCCATATCATCGGTGTTCCACTCACCAAGGCCCCGGAGTTTGGCTTCTGCAGCTTCCAGGATGTTGGCTACTGTTTCCGGATGACGCCACTGCTTGGTAACAGCGTCAGGATCGTAGCTCACTTTTTCCACAAAGAATGGCTTTGCCTGCTCAACGATATCGCCCAGAAGACGTGCGCGCACTTTGAGCAGTTCCAGCACGCCGCAGAACCACTCACTGCGGGATTCCAGCTCGGCTCTCTTTGCGAGTCCCGCGTTCTCGAACCATGGCACAAGTATGGCGGCCAATTCCTCTGCCGGAATCATTGCCAGATGCTGGCCATTCATCCACTCGAGCTTCTTGTTGTCAAAGATGGCTGGCTTTTTCTGCAGGCCTTCCACGCGGAACCTGGCCACCAGCTCGTTGCGCCGCATCACTTCTGTGTCGTCGCCCGTGGACCAGCCGAGTAGTGCCAGAAAGTTCAGCATTGCCTCTGGCAGCAGTCCCTCATGCTGGTAGTCTCCCACCGCAGTGGCACCGTGGCGCTTGGAGAGTTTTTTGCCATCGGGTCCGTGGATCATTGGCACGTGCCCGAACTGGGGCAGGCTGGCTCCAAGGGCGCGATAGAGCAGGATCTGCTTGGGCGTATTGGAGATATGATCGTCGCCACGCATGACGAGCGTGATTCCCATGGCGAGATCGTCCGACACAACAGCCATATTGTATACGGGGGTGCCATCCGAACGCAGGATCACGAAGTCTTCAATGTCTTTATTCGGGAAGGCGATGTTGCCGTGCACCAGATCATCCCATTCGGTCACGCCTTCGGGAACGCGAAAGCGTATGGCATAGGGCTCGTTGCGCGCCAGCCTTCTGGCAGTCTCGGCTTCACTCATTTCCGCCATGCTTCGATCGAAGCGGAAGAGTTCCTTCTTCTCATCGGCTTCGGCCCGCATGCGATCCAGTTGTTCCGGGGTTGTGAAGTCGCGATATGCGCTGCCGTTTTCCAGCAGTTTGTGGGCGTCAGCGAAGTGCCGGGCGACATTGGCGCCCTGATGCACCACTTCACCGTCCCAGTCCAGGCCCAGCCATTCGAGGCCCTCGAAAATAGCCCGGGTGCTTTCTTCTGTGCTGCGCTGTCGGTCGGTGTCCTCAATTCGGAGCAGGAAGTCGCCGTTGAACTTTCTTGCGTAAAGCCAGTTGAAGAGGGCCGTGCGCGCGCCTCCCACGTGCAGGAAACCGGTGGGAGAGGGAGCGAAGCGTACACGAGGACGCGTGCCGGCGGGCAAAGGGGAGGCTGCGGATGCCTTATTGCCACTTTCCCCACCGCTGATCCCAGCGCTCATGTCTGTCATATCGGATGCCGATGCCTGAACATTTTTGTGGCCAAAAACAAATGCGGGTCCGCCACTGTCCGGCGGACCCGCAAGCGGAGAGAGCGGGATTCGAACCCGCGATAGGGGTTACCCCCTATGCCGGTTTAGCAAACCGGTGCCTTCAGCCTCTCGGCCATCTCTCCGGATCCCGGTGAAAAGACCCTGCCCGGAGGCCGGCTTCCACC
>CAZWSJ010000064.1:0-3119 GCA_964636415.1 uncultured Gemmatimonas sp.
ACGCGGTGCTCACGGTGGCAGGTGATTTTGAACCTGCCGAGGCACTGCGACTCATTGGTGAGTACTTCGGACCCATACCAGCCGGCAGCGGCAGGCCTCCGCTGGCTGACATGTCGGTACCACCTCTGTTTGGCACTACTCTGCGCGAGGTGGTGCCCGATGCCGTGGCGCTGCCACGTATCATGGTGGCCAGCCGCACTCCCGTGCTGGGCTCGGATGGCTACTATGCGGCCAGCATTGCATCTGCGGTTCTGGGCCTCCGTACTGGCAGCCGTCTGGAGCAAAGTCTTGTGCGCAAACAGCGCGTGGCAGCTCAGGCCAGTGCCTTTACCTACGACCTTGCCAAGGGCAGTGATCTGCTGGTGGTGGACGCTGTGGCGCACCCGGGCGTGAGCATAGAGCAACTGGACGCCGCCGTTCTGGCTGAACTCGACCTCATTCACGAGCACGGGGTGAGTGACGACGAGGTGGCCAGAGTGCTGGCTCTCCTGGAAACGGGCTACGTAACCGGAATGCAGGGCGCAGGTGAGCGCGCTGAGCAGCTCTCACGCTTTGCAACCTATTTCGGAGATCCCCATTTGGTGAACGAGCAGGTAAGCCGTTATCGGGCCACCAGCGCGGCTGATGTTTCTGCGCTGGCACGCGAGCGACTGGGACCGGACAACCGCGCGCTGCTCATTTACGTTCCCAAAGAAGAGCCGGAAGCGGCGGAAGCACCGGAAGCGCCACGGGCGGAGGCAGTCGAATGAGCTACGATTCTTCCGGCATTTCAGATTCGCCTGGGAGCGCGGTGAGCGCAGAGAGCACCCAGGGCGCGGCGCCAGGCCGTCCGGTACCGGGCACTCCCCGTTCTTACCGCTTCCCGCGTTTTGAAACCCACACCCTGTCCAACAAACTCAGGGTAACGGTTGCACCACTTCACGACTTCCCCGTCATCACCACTCTGGCCCTTGTCCAGGCCGGAGCCACGCGTGATCCGCTGGGACTCGAGGGACTGGCCACTCTTACCACAGGGGCACTTGTCGAAGGCACGGCCACGCTGGATTCGCTTGGCCTGGCCATGCGCATGGAGATGCTTGGCACCACCCTCGACACGGGTGCCGACTGGGATTCGGCGATAGCGCAGCTCACCGCACTCACCAGCAACGTGGGCGACGCCATGTCCGTGCTGGCCGATGTGCTGCGCAGCCCGGTGTTTCCTGAAGTGGAACTGGAAAGACTGCGGGCCGAACGTCTGGCCGGTCTTGCACAGATGCGCACAGAGCCGCGCGCTCTGGCACAGGTGTTCTTTGCGAGACAGCTGTACAGCCCCGAGTCACGCTTTGCACGACTTGCCGGAGGAGACGAAGAGAGCGTGGCCCTGCTGAGCCGCGAGCGTGTGCTGGAGTTTCACGATCGCTGGTACCGACCGGCGAGCACGTCGCTCATGATCACGGGTGACGTGAGTGTTGACGACGCAATGCGGATGGCAGAGGCGAGCTTTGGAAGCTGGAGCGCAGATGAGGTGCCCGCCACTGATACTCTCGCGATCCAGCGCTACACTGAGCCCAGAGTGCATCTGGTGCACAAGGCCGACGCGCCGCAGTCTGAGCTGCGGGTTGGGCACGTGGCGGTGCCGCGTGTGAGTGAGGACTATTTCCCGCTTGTGGTGATGAATGCCATCCTGGGCGGTCTCTTTTCATCGCGGCTCAATCTCAATCTGCGCGAGGAGCACGCCTACACCTATGGCGCGCATTCGGCCTTTGCATGGAGACGTGCAGCCAGTCCATTTGAGATTTCCACCGCCGTGGAAACCGCTGTAACGGCCGATGCCCTGCGTGAAATAATCCGCGAGTTTCACCGCATCCGCGACGAAAGCGTCACCGAGGCAGAGCTGTCACTGGCAATCAGTTATCTTGTGGGTGTTTTCCCGCTCCGGTTCGAAAGCACTGCGGCGGTGGCTGGCGGCCTGGCCAGCATGGAGATATTCCGTCTGCCAGTCGATTACTTCGACAGCTACCGGGATCGCATCACTGCTGTTACTGCCGATGACGTACAGCGGGTGGCCCGCCGTCATCTGGATCCGTCGCGTTTGCAAGTGGTGATAGTTGGTGATGCGGAAGTCATCCGTGACCCCGTGTCTGCCCTTGGCCTTGGTGCGCTCGACGTGCATGAGCCTTACGCCGGCGGTCATCGCAGTTCCTGATACTCTTAGCCCATGTTGACGTGAGTCCAGCAAAGAAGTCTGCGGTGTCTGCAGTATCGCGGGCACCGCTCTACGAAATACGCCGTTCAAAGATTCAGGGCCGCGGCGGTTTTGCGCTCAGGACCATCCGCAAGGGTCAGCGCATAGACGAATATCTGGGTGAACACATCACACATGAGGAGGCCGACAGGCGTTATGACGACAAGAACGGTCGTCATCATACCTTCCTCTTTGTGCTGGATGACGACACGGTACTGGACGCGCGCCGCAAGGGCTCCGACGCACGCTACATAAATCATTCCTGCGATCCCAACTGTGAGTCGGTAACAGACAAGGGGCACATTTACATCAGGGCCATCAAGACCATTCGCGCCGGCGAGGAGCTGGTGTACGATTACCGCTTTGACTGGCAGGATGAGTTCGACCCCGACGATGTGCGCTATTATCGCTGCGGCTGCGGCTCGAAGAAGTGTCGTGGCACCATACTGCGCGTGCCGGTTTATCTGCGTGCAACGGTTCGCGAGTGGCTCAATGGCAACGATGTAAAAAAGCCGCGCAAGCCCGTGAGAAAGTCCGCAGGAAAATCAGCCGGGGAGCCCGCACGGAAGTCCAGCCGGAAGTCCGCACGGAAGTCCGGCCGGAAGGGCGCAACAAAATCGGCAGGAAGGTCAACGAAAAGAACGGCGGTCAAAGGTGTCTGAAGTCATAACCCCGGGCAGGGTGGGTGGCCGGCGCGCCTACAATGGCCGGGTCATTTCGGTTGACGTGGACGAGGTGAGATTCCCCGACGGCTCACTGGGCTCGCTGGAAATGGTGCGTCATCCCGGAGCCAGCGCCGTGGTGCCGCTGCTGGACGGGACAAAATCCGACCCCACGGTGCTGCTCATACGCCAGTACCGTTACGCGGCTGAGGGCTTCATCTACGAGGTGCCGG
>CAZWSJ010000064.1:3219-8022 GCA_964636415.1 uncultured Gemmatimonas sp.
CTGCTCATACGCCAGTACCGTTACGCGGCTGAGGGCTTCATCTACGAGGTGCCGGCCGGCCGGCTGGATCCGGGTGAGAGCCCGGCGCACTGCGCCGCACGTGAACTGCGTGAGGAAACCGGTTATGAGGCTGCCGAACTCAGCCATATATACACCATGTACACCACGCCGGGCTTTACCGACGAGAAAATCCACCTGTTCCTTGCCACCGGACTCAGGGCAGGTGAGGCCCATCGCGAGCCCGACGAGTTCATGGAGCTCACCCCAATGCCGCTCTCCCGGGCTATGGCCATGGTGCAAAGCGGCGAGATTCAGGACGCCAAAACGGCACTGGCCTTGTTCCATACGGCAGTATTCCACACCAAATGACATGAAATCTGTCTCTTATTTGAGACAGAACCGTGTGTAATTGAGACGGAATCCAGGTCACATAATTCGGATAAATTGGTTGTATTAACGCTAAGTTATTTATATTCAATGTGTTGGAATGTCGTGCCAAAAGTAGATTCTAGCGGCACGCCTCATGCAGTGAACCAAGGTGCACAGCCCGTATCAGGCTGCGCATCACCGCTGGGGAGGATTCGACACATGGCACTGGCCGAACTTGTTCGTACCAATCACAAAATCCGGGAAACAACCGCGCTGCCGGTACGTGAACAACTGCGTGCCATGGGCGACAGCGAAGTCGTCTCCTCGTTCCTGAGCGGCGAAGAGCGCGCGTTTGAAGAGCTGGTAAGCCGCTATCAGGTCCGGTTGCTCAACTTCATCTACCGTACCATAGGTGACCGCGACCGGGCAGAAGATCTGGTTCAGGAAGTGTTTATCCGGGTCTACAGGCACATTGCGCGCTTCGATAGGTCCAAGAAGTTTTCCACCTGGATCTATACCATAGCCTCAAACCTGGCCAAGAACGAGCTTCGTAACCGCTCGCGCAGTCCGTTGGTGCTCTTTCAGGCCATCAAGGCAAAGTTCGAAGATGAGGATCGCCCGCTTCAGTTCGAGGACCTGCATACCAGACCCGACGACCTGTTCCGCAAACGTCATTTGCGCGAAATGGTGGAGGCCTCCGTGGCTCAGCTGCCCGCGCATCACCGCGAGGTCTTCGTGCTCCGTGAGCTGGAGGGCAAGTCTTACGAGGAGATTGCGGAAATCACGGGTGTCAATCTGGGTACAGTAAAGTCGCGCCTGAACAGGGCGAGAAATGCCTTCGCCGAGATCATTGCTCCTCTGGTGGGCTGATGAAATGTAGGGGCGGCAGCGCCGCCACGAGCTGAAATTGCCAACGCTTCCGGGAGCCGGAAATGGGCTCCCGGAACCGCTTTCCGGGCGCCGGGTATGCTGGCATGTACGGACAGTTGTCGATATTTGCCGGCGTTTGCCGGCTTGGTCAGGGCATACTGGACCGGCGGCTTTCAGCAGGTTTCTATTCGTGGCGATGGACTGCAAGCAATTTCGCAAACAACATCTTTGCTACCTCGACGACACGCTGTCGGGTGAGGACATGGCGGCAGCGCAGTATCACGTTATGCACTGTGATGCCTGTGCTGCTCATGATGCTCTGGTGCGCCGCTCACTCATGCTGGCGCACAGCCTTCCTTGCGTGGAACCAAGCCTGGGCTTCGAGGCGCGTATGCGCGAGCGGCTCAACGCCTGCCGTGCCGAACGTGCCGCAAGCATTGCCAAAATGGCGGCAATACCTGAAATGGCCAGGCTGGGTGCCCATAACGCGGCTGATGCAGCGATGCACAGAAAGCGAGCCTCAGGCATGCTGTTCGCTCTGGCAGCCTGCGCGGTGCTGGGAGCTGTCTTTCTTGGCAACAGGCTCGACGGCCTGCTTCCGGGACGCAGCATGCAGACGGCCTACAGCGGCCAGTCGGCATCACCAGGCGCCGTCACCTCAGCTACCCCACCCGCTGCTGGCGCCGCAGTGCCGCTGATGTTGCACCAGTCGTTCACTGCCGGAGCCCTGCTGCCTGTCTCGTCTGTCGTGACTCCTGCCCTTATGCAGGCAATGGCCACCGGCAACCCCATCTGGTCGGCAGCAATGATGATGGAAGACTCGCAAATGCAACTGTTGGGTACCGACTACTACTTCGAGCTGCACTGATTGAGACTCTCCCGTGGCATCGGTACCTGATCGACAATCCGGATTTCCGGTTGTGTTCGTCCGGGAGGTCGGGTACATGACGCAGTTAGATTGAACGCATGCCACCCAGGGCCACATTGCAGCGCAAGAAAACCGGTAGTCAGACGTCACCGCTCCGCACGGTCCAGGAGGCGGTGCAATCGCATCAATTCGATCCGGTGTATTACCTGTATGGCGACGACGACTATCTGAAAGAAGGCGCGGTGAGTGACTTGCTCGCTTCTGCCGTAGATCCGGCCACCCGTGATTTCAATCTGGAGCTGCGCCGCGCGGGCGAGCTGGATGCAGAAACCCTGGGGAGCCTGCTCAATACCCCGCCCATGCTTGCCGAACGACGGGCCGTTGTACTGCGTGATGTGGCAGCTCTGAAAAAGGCCGCCCGCAGCGAGCTCGATCGCTATCTTGCCAACCCGGCGTCGGACACGCTGCTCTTGCTGGTGGCCGTAGCAGGCAGCAAGGTCGACAATGCGCTGGTCGATGTGGCAACTCCTCTTCTCTTTGAGCCCCTGCCGCCCGAGCGCGTGAGGCGCTGGATAAAGTTTCACACACAGACAGTGCTCAAGGCGGATGTTTCGGAAGAAGCTGCGACACTTCTCCAGCAGGCAGTGGGCGACGATCTGCAGATGCTTGCTGCGGAACTTGACAAGTGCCTGAGCCACCTGCTTGGTACGTCACAGGTCAACCCGTCTTCTGAAACCATGGCTGCGACGCCAGTGATAGACGAGGAAACGATTGCGGCAGTGGTGGGTGTAAGACGGGGTGAGACAGTTGCCGATCTTCTCGACGCGGTGGCTGAACGTAATGCCGCAAGGGCTTCGGGTCTTGTGGCTCATGTGCTCTCACAGCCCAAGGTGAGCGCGGTGCAGGTGGTGATGATGCTGTCCACACAGGCATTTGCACTTGCCTGGGGGCGCGCCAGGCGCGATTCCGGTGTTCCGCGCAATCGTCTGGTACAGGAGTTCTTTGCCTTTCTCAAGGAAACCGGTGGCTACCCCGGTCGGCCGTGGGGAGAAGCGGCCTCTGCATGGACAAAGTCGGTGGATCGCTGGGCGCGGGAGGATTCTGAACGCGCTCTGGCCCTGCTGCTGGATGCCGACCTGGCGCTCAAGGACACCAGAGTGTCGAACGATGAACAGATAATCACGTCTCTCGTGCTGGGTCTTTGCACAGTGCGAGCGACACGGCGGAGGGTGGCATGAAAACCTCACATATCACACTGCTGTGCTCGTTGACGGTTCTGCGCCGGCGCGCTCTCGTGATCGCGCTTGCTGCATCTGTCGCAGCGGGCGCCAAGCAGCTCGGCGCACAGAGTATCGCGGCGAGTCCAGGCCCTGCAGTTTCCACCGCTATGGAAGCACAGGTCACGCGTGCACGGGCATTTATTGAGCAGGGCGACGGCGTCCGGGCGCGTGCCATTCTCGATTCGCTGGTCAATGCCGCTCCCCTTGCCAGTTTTGACCTTGCAGAGGCGTTGTACTGGCGGGCAGTGATGGCTGAGCACATTGTGGATGCCGAAAAGGACTGGAAGCGACTGGTAATTGAGGCTCCTCTTTCGCCACGCACTCCGGACGCACTTCTGCGGCTGGGTGAGTTGGACATGCTGCGCGGTCATCCGGCAGAGGCGAGGGTCTACTTCGAGCAGGTGATGCGCGAGTTTCCCGATCCGGTGCGCAGCACCCGAAGCACGCTCTGGCTGGTGCGCAGCTACTTCGACGAACGGAACATGCCCCGAGGCTGTGAGGTGCTTGGTACGCTGCCTCTCAATCAGGTTCCTGATGGAGAACTGCAACTGCAGACCACCGAGTTGCAGCGCCGCTGCACATCCGTTGTCACAACCGGTGCCGGCGCCCAAGCCGCGTCTTCGCAAGCAGTGGCGCCCGGTGTTTCCGGCAGCTCCGCTCCCGACCCCGCCCCCGCGTCTGCTGCAGGAACGCGCTACAGCGTGCAGCTTGCGGCGTACAACACCAGGGCAGAAGCCGATGCTGCTGTGGCCCGTTTCAAAAAGGCGGGGATCACGGCACGTGTGGATGGCAAGGTCAAGCCATTTCGTGTTCGTACGGGCAACTACCAGACACGGGCTGAGGCAGCATCCGCTCTGGCCAGTCTCAAGAAGAAGGGTCACAACGGCTTCGTGGCGGAGATGGATCCGTGAGTGCCGTCGCATCGGCAACACCGCTGATGCAGCAGTACCGGGAAATCAAGGCGCGTCACCAGAACGCGATCCTGTTTTTTCGTATGGGTGACTTCTACGAAATGTTCTACGGAGACGCAGAACTGGCCTCGCGCACGCTTGGTCTCACGCTCACCTCACGCAACAATGGCGGTGCTGCTGAAGTGCCGCTCGCCGGAGTGCCGGTAAAGGCGGCGGCCGAATACCTGCGCCGCCTCGTGTCTCACGGGTTTCGTGTTGCCATCTGTGAGCAGGTGGAAGACCCGAAGCTGGCCAGGGGAATAGTTCGGCGTGAAGTGGTGGAGACAGTCACGCCGGGAGCAGTGTTTGCGGATGACCTCCTTGACGGTGCACGGGCCAACTATGTGTGTGCACTGGCGTTTGCCGAGGATGTGCAGCGCGATGTTCCTGCATCTGCGATACAGGTGGGCATTGCGGCGGCTGATCTCAGCACGGGTGAGTTCCGTCTCTTTGGCACCAGTCGCAC
>CAZWSJ010000065.1:0-5373 GCA_964636415.1 uncultured Gemmatimonas sp.
CGCACTGCTCAAACCGCCTCCCACGCGCCTCAGGAAATCTGCAGGCACCGTATAGCTCAGTGATATTTCGCGCAGTTTGACGAAACCGGCATCCTGCAGGTAGACACTCGCGTTCTTGCCTGCCTGCCATGTTTCATAACGGTACAAGCCCAGTGGGCGGGGATCGCCGTTCGGTGCAGCGTGGTCGTAGTCCCAGGAATTCTTTCCTTCGTCAAACAGATTCTGCGTCAGGTTTGAGCGAACGCCACCATTGGTCCAGTCGACCAGTACGTTCACTCCGAACTCCTTCACCTTGAAGTTGTTCGCGAACTGCATGGTGAACTTGGGGGTAGCATCTCCCAGTGGGCTCAATTTCATGGACCCGTCATCAAGGATTTTGTTTCCCCAGATGGCAGTGGTGGAATATCCCTCTGTTATGTAAGCATCACCGTATGCCGAACCGAAGCCCGTGCTGGGAGATCTAAAGGTTGGCACAGGCAGGTCCACGATCATCTGCCTCACCTTGTAGAAGCTTGTATTCGAAGTCCAGGTGAGGCGCTCGCTCGTGATCGGGGTAGCAGACAGAGCAAGCTCCCAGCCCTTACTTGTTATCTCGCCGCCATTGATGATCTGCTGGCTGAGACCCGAGCTTGCGGGGAGTGGCGCGGTGAGAAGCAGGTCGGTAACGGTTCTGTTGAAGTAGGTTGCTTCCAGCGACAGCCTGTTCCGCAGCATACTCATATCCACGCCGAACTCGGATTCTGTCATCGTTTCCGGCTTGATATTGGGATTGCCGAGGGTACCGGCGAGACGCAGGGAGTTCTGTCCGTTGATCTGAGTGCTGGACGAAAGCACCAGGTCACGATCTCCATAACGCGGCTGGTTCCCGGAGCGACCAATAGCGGCTCTCAGCTTGAGCTCATCCACACCATGCCCGATCTCGGAGAAGCGGAATGAGCCCGAGGCCTTTGGCCAGAAATACAGCTTGTCACGATCACCGTTCACACTGCTCCGTTCAGCACGACTGCCTACGGTGAGAAACAGCCTGTCGTTGAACGCGAGCAGCTCTTCCTGCGCGTAGTACGCCTGATCACGCACCGCTGAACGCGACTGGAATGGAGCCATCTGCCCCTGATTGACGTTTGTCATGCCTGGTATCAGGCCGCGGGCAAGCACTCCGTAAGTGTCCATCTCGCGCGCTTCCATCTGCAAACCACCGGATGTGGTTGCGGAACTGATGAAGCTCAAAATGCCCGATGCAGCGGGAGTATACCGCCATACCGCATTGAGTGAGGTATTGATCTGTCTGCTGTCGGCTGTCTGCCTGCGGGACGTGCCGAGATAGCCATCCTGAGGCTCGTACTGCATGAAGTTCGGTGAGTAGATGCGATCATCCTGTGAGAACCAGTCGATGCCCGCCTGCGCACTCACAGTGACTTGATTCCTGTCACCGGCATAAGCCACATAGTCCAGTCGACCGGAACCCATCCACCGATAGACACCCGAGTTGTTCTGAGCGTAGGCGACCGTCTGGAAAGGATTTGACGAGTTGGAGCCGCCGCCGACGAAAGGATTCATCGGGTAATTGCCGGCTTCATCCTTTTCATCCAGACGTATGACGGCCGGTGAGTAACCAAACAGGTACAACGGAGAGATGCTGCTGCCGTTGTTATTGCCGGTCATGCCACGCTCGTTGCCGCTTCGCACAAAGGAGGTGCTGACGTTTGCGGTAAGCTTCCGACCCACCGTCTGGTCAATGTTCAAGCGTGCGGTCTGCCGATAGGCACCCGTATTACGCATGACGCCGGATTCCACCTTGTTGCCGATTCCCAGGAAATACTTGGTGGCCTCAGAGCCACCGGTCACCGAGAAGTTGGTTTCGTATGAAAGGTCACGCTGGCCGAAGAGATCTGCCTGATAATCAACGTAGGGAACCTGGTAGTTATCGCGATAGATCTTGGCGGCCGCATCATACTTGGCCTGCTGAGCCGGCGTGGGGTTTGCCGGGAGTGGAGCCACATACTCATTGATAAGCTTCTCCACTGTCTCGAACTTCCTCGACCCCAACAGCTTTACGGGTTCCGCATATCCAAAGCTCTGTGTGATCGAGTATCGCGGCTTGCCCGCCTCACCGCGCTTGGTGTTGATGATGATCACACCGTTGGTAGCCTTGGATCCGTAGATTGCGGAGGCCGCCGCGCCCTTCAGCACTTCGATGGACTGGATGATGGAGGGATCGAGATCGGCGAGGCGGTTTGCCGGGTCATCCTGGCTGCCACCGGGCGCGAGTATGGAACTGCGTCCACCCTGAATGGCAGCGTTACTTATGATGACGCCATCCACAACATAGAGTGGCTCGCCGCTGCCCAGGATCGAAGTGACACCTCGTATCTGAATCTGGCCGCCGCCACCCGGAGCGCCGCTGTTCAAGTTGATGGAGGCACCGGGAATCTTGCCTTGGAGAGCACCTTCAAGGGATGAAGATGGTGCCTCAACGAGTTGCTCTGCCTTCACGACCGCCACCGAGGTGGCCAGGTTCGCCTTAGCAATCGTTGTGGCCTGTCCGGTAGACACTACATCTTCGAGTTTCAGTGCATCACGATCAAGGGCGATCTCAACCTCTGACTGGTTTGCAGGCACAGTAACCTGCTTCTGCTTGAAACCCAGCGCCCGCACTTGAATGATCGCCTCACCCGGCGGCATTGCCAGGCGGAATCGTCCATCATCTGTGGTTCGTGTTCCCCTGCCGGGTGCATTGATTCCGGTTATCACTGCAGAACCCAACCCGACACCGCTTGCTTCGATGGTTACTCTGCCAGAAATGATTCTGTCCTGCGCCTTTCCGCTTTCCGGCAGCAGGAACAGCGCACAAACGAACAACCCGAATATGGTACGTTTCACGATATCCCCCGAATTGTGTACAACCACGATTCTCTCTTTGGATATCACGCTTCGCAGGTGAGTGCGAGTATGACAATTCTGCATCCGGCCGTTGCTGTGTGCCGGCACCCTCCGGGGAAAGTGGTGGGAGCTGGTATGAATGTGTGTGGTTACTTGCTGCTCTTCTGAGTAATCGTGATCTGGCCCGCAGCCTCTCTGGCACGCAGTACGGCCATCACCTCTTCCATGGTAAGCGGAGTGAATTCACCCGACAGGAAGTCACGTATCTCAAGCGCGGTGAGTTTCTTGGGAAGGAGTAAACCGAACTCTGCGTTGAACTCATCCGGCAGAGATGGTCCACCCGGTGCCATGCGAGGGCCGAAGCCGCCCGCCTGACCAGCAGGACGTGGGACCACATCCACCACCAGACCGGAAGCCTCACGCTCGGCGGCGGTAATGACCGGTTCCACAGGCTTGAAAGACCGCTGTGCAGCCTGCAGTTCATACGCCGTCTTGACCTCGCCCAGAAGAACATTGGCCCGCTGGTCAATGAAGGGGAGGAAACCTGTGGTGCTCTTCTGGCCTTCAGATGCGTTGGTCCACATCACACTCGCAGAACGGACGACATCCTTTTCTATGATTGCCTGGTGCCTGATTGCATTGCGAGCCTCCTTGTAGGCGGTAGTGAGGCTTGCAGCATCGGTCGCGTCGGCCATGTAACCAAGGCCCTTCCAGTGTGCCTCACCCATGCGCGCCACACCACGCCCCAGGTTTTCGCTCACCACCCGGGCTGCCATGTCATTGGTACCTGTTGCGAGTACTGCCAGCGACCCAAGACCAACCGCTGCCGCACGCTTGTACTGCGTGGGATCCTGCTTGTCCGGTGTATCCTCCGAAGAGTGATACCACATGTCCGGCCAGGTTATGAACATCACGGCCGGTATGCCATGCTGCATATAGGTGACATGATCGCTGGCACCGTAATGCTTGTCGATCTTGATGTAGAAAGCGTCTTTGCTGCCATGGATGGCTTCAACAGGCTGGGTGGGTGCATAGCCGGTTATCGAACGCCTGAAGCGCACACGCTCGCGTGAAATATCGGCAATGTATTCCATCATGCTTTGCCCGATATCATTCAGGTACGACGGGAAAGTGTCAGGCGTGCGCTGCAGCACCCAGTAACTGCGACTCTGACTCAGCCGAATGGCTTCCATGTCGAAGTTGAGCGTACCGATAATGTTCTTCGCCTTCTCAGGATACTTATTGAGGTAGGCATTGGTACCCGAAATTTCCGGGACCCACTGGAAGTTGATAGTTCTCTTCGGCGCAGGCAGCTTGCCCTCGCGTATCAGCTTGATGTAGGCACGCCCTATCTCAAGAATGAGCGCCGAACCGGAGTTGTCGTCGTTGGCACCTTGTTTGATCGTACCCTCGTAGACGTGACCACTGATGGCAACTTCCTGAGCGGTGCTTCCATCGCCCGCAATCTCTGCATGCACGTATTCAGGTGTGTAATCAACCTGCGTGCTCTTCGTGATGGAGCGTATGGTGATGGGTGCGCCACGCTGCATGAATGCAATCAGGTCGTTGCGTATGGCAGGTGTGACATGCCACGCCACCGTATTGGGTCTCGCATTCACTGTCTGTGAAACGATCTGCGTGGGATAATCCGTGGCACGCTGCGGGCTGATGGCACTGATGCCCAGCACACCTCTGGCTCCGCGATCAGCGGCCAGGTTGTAGACCGCATTGGTGGATCCCGATGTGAGCACGAACTTGCCACTTACGTTCTTGCCTTCGAAATCGGCTGCCGTGCCCGCTCCCACATCGATGAGTTCCGCCGTGTAATCGCCGTTGGCGTTAAGGGACGCCAGTGCGAGAGCTATATCATGAATGTCGAGGAGCTTGATATTCTTGGGAGTGGTCATCCACAACTCACCCTGTGTTGGCTGCCACAGCTTCGTGGTGGGCCCGAAGCTTTCCACTCTCACATTGGTGAACCCATATTCCTTCGCCTTCTCCAGCAGATACTGACTCTCGCGCAATGGCCCTCCGTACTCTGAGGGCGGACGCACCCGCTGATAAGGCACCAACTCCAAAACGGAGTTCATGGCCCGGTCGCCCGAGACCTCGTTGATAATGGAGGTCATCTCCGTCTGGGACAGAAGCGTGCGATCTTCACGCTCCTGAGCGAAAACCTGATGACATGGCGTCGACAGGAGCAGTGCCGACACAGCCAGAAGAGCTGAATGGCTTCGCATGACAATGTGTGGGAGGGGGGATGGTGGGATGGCAACCGCAATGTGCGGGTGAAATACAAATTACATTTGGTATACAACAACGCAATAAGAATTTCATCACAGGTCAATCACGATCAGCCACGCAAGTTCGCAGACAATCACTTGCTTCCGCACTAAGCTTCCCGCATTATCTTCAATTGATGGCAACCGGCCGACACGTCTTGTGCCGGCCGACCGTCATTTCAGCACTTCTTTACCAGCACCCGCCAGGTCT
>CAZWSJ010000065.1:5383-7570 GCA_964636415.1 uncultured Gemmatimonas sp.
TACTATTGGTATACAACAGCTGCAACGAGAATTTGGTCACATGTCACTTTGCGGCTGGCCTCGCGAATCTGCAGGCCATCACTTGCTTCTCAACGAAGCTTCACTCTATGTTTTTTAATTGGCCGCAACCGGCCGGTACAAGCAGCACCGGCCGGCCGTTACTTCAGCACTTCTTTACCAGCACCCGCCAGGTCTCCGGACCGTCTTCGAGGTAGTCGAAGGTGAAAGCATCATCGCCGTGCGTGGCTTTCAGTGTGTAATACATGCATTTGGGATCGTGATCCACGGTCAGTTCCATAGTTTCCTGCTGCTCAAGACCGTCGTACACGCCCATGATGACCTCAAAGCGGTCCTTGGGCTCGACCGGGCGTACATCCAGCCGCTGCAACTCACGTACTTCACTCATGTTGTTCTCTCTCCGTTGATCAACTGACACTCAGCCCAGCGACACGAGGCTGTCGTCGGAAGCCTTGCTGCCGCATCCAAAACCACCACGTCTGCCGAGCCACGTGGTCCAGATGACGTGGAACTTGCGCGAGCTGGGAGCAAGAACAACCGCACCGCCAAATCCTGCCAGCGCGAGTCTGCCCATAAGCTCTCCCACACCGCGGCCCTCATGCATCACGCTCTCCGGGCCGCCGCCGAGCAGACGCACACTTACGAGGTGATCCGCATGCGACGCCAGAAGTTTGGCTGCTGCCGTGCCAACGTGTTCCTGACTCGGATCAGCAACCCATGCCACATCCAGCCCGTTTGCCCGGGCCACCTCGGCCTCGGGCAGTGAAGACTCACCACGAAGCGTAATTGCACTCCGCACACCGGCACTCTTGAGATGCAGTGCGCGATCCAGAGCTGCGCTCGCGTCACCCGATTCGAGTTCCACAAGAATGGGACAGCCAAGACGACCGGCAAGTGACACCAGATCAGAAATGCTGTCCACACCGGTGTCCCGGTAGGAAGTGATCGATACGCCGACCGAAGCCGCTGCCTTCAGTGCAGCCTCCACCACACCGGCAGCGGCTGCACCGGACAGGCCGTGACCATCGCCGGCACGCAGCTCAAGGGCGCTCAAACCATGCCGCTGCGCCGAGTCCAGCAACTCCGCCAGCGACGCATCCGGAGCAGCCTCCGACGACAGTCCGCTGCGCATCAGGCCTGCACCTTAGAAATCTGTACGCGCCACACGGCCGGTCCCTGCTCGACATACTCCCAGGTAAACTGGCCGGCATGCTCATACTCGAACTGGTAGCGCAGAGGCCGCGGATCATGGTCGTTCAGCAGAATGAACGACTCGCCCGGGGCCAGAGCGGCGAAGGTCTGGAAAATCGTGGGGTGCTTCTCGCGTGGCGGAATGACACGAACGTCAAGTGTACGCGCTTCGGACATGATTGGTGATTCCTGAAGGTTTGGTTGAAAACTACAACCGCCGGAGATGCCCGGTGGCCGCCTGATGAGTACCACTGCCTTGCCGCTCATAGGAGCAGCTCATGTCACCCTCTGGAAGGTAACTGACGCGCTGCATGGGTTCACCCAGCAGCTCACTTACCAGCCCAACCTCGAGGCGACAGGGAATACGGGTCACCTGCACCAGATCACGCATGGGACAATGGCAGAGCCGGAGCTTCGTTGAGCTTCCCAGACCCTCCACCACTGGCTGAAAGCCCAGCTCGGCGAGGATTCTTGCAACCTCTTCAATCCGGGCCCTTCCGGTGAGATGAC
Organism: uncultured Gemmatimonas sp.; assembly: GCA_964636415.1. Taxonomy (GTDB): domain Bacteria; phylum Gemmatimonadota; class Gemmatimonadetes; order Gemmatimonadales; family Gemmatimonadaceae; genus Gemmatimonas. The sequence continues at coordinate 7,103 of CAZWSJ010000065.1, forward strand.
TCACGCGCGCCAGCGCCTCTTCGCGCCGGCGCGTGATATACTCGGAGAAAAAGCCGTCCAGCAGGCCTTCATGCCGGTTGGCCAGCAGCCACGAGGCCAGTTCCTGCAGAATCTCGCCCTCGCGGCGCGGAAACAGCGCTTCTGCCGCTTCAGTTAGCGAGTACATGATGGCAGGACGACCCGGCCCGGAGCGTTCCACTCCGTCCCGGTGCACAAGGTCACGCGCCACAAGTGCCTTGAGGTGATCACGCACAGTCTCGATGTTGAGGCTGAGCTCGTCCGCAAGTTGCGGGACGCTGGCTCGGCCCCTCCGTTTGAGGGCATCGAGCACTGTTCGGTGCGCGGAAGTCATCTCACATCATCCTCCCTGAAGCGGGTAAGAATGGCTGTCAGATCACCACATTGTCAAGAGAAAATCCTTGAAAACCCTGAACGGGGTCGATGCTACTCGAAAGCCATGTGATTGCC
>CAZWSJ010000066.1:0-3500 GCA_964636415.1 uncultured Gemmatimonas sp.
AGGTGAGTAGCCGACTGCAGAAGCTCGCCGATGAAGTGCGCGAGCTGGAAGCCAGACTGCGTGAGGGCGGCGGAGCAAAGCGAGTTGCGAAGCAGCACGAGCAGGGCAAGCTCACGGCCCGTGAGCGTGTTGAACGACTGCGTGACCCGGATACGCCGTTTCTGGAAATCGGCCTGCTCATTGCACACGACCGCTATGACGGCCAGGCACCTGCAGCCGGAGTGATAACCGGTGTTGCGATGGTGGAAGGCCGCGAAGTTGTCGTGATTGCCAACGACGCCACGGTAAAGGCCGGCTCCTGGTGGCCAGAAACCATCTCCAAGATGCTTCGGGCTCAGGAAGTGGCCATGCGCTGCCGCATACCCATCATCTATCTGGTGGATTCGGCGGGCGTGAACCTCCCTTATCAGGAAGGAGTGTTTCCCGGCCAGTACGGCGCTGCGCGTATTTTCTACTACAACTCGATAATGCGCCGCTACCTGCGCATCCCCCAACTGGCCGCGGTAATGGGCCAGTGCGTGGCTGGCGGTGCCTATCTTCCGGCCCTGAGCGATGTGATCCTGATGGTGAAGGGCACATCCTTCATGGGATTGGGCGGACCCAATCTGGTGAAGGGGGCAACCGGACAGACCATTGATGGCGAGACACTGGGTGGCGCTCTCACGCACACCGAAATAAGCGGCGTTGCGCATTTCGCGCTGGACGACGATGAAGCCTGTCTGACCAAACTGAGAGAACTCGTGGCAAGGCTTCCTCGCCCCGAACCCGCAGAACGCGAGACCTGGCGTCCACCTGCGGAACCGCCTTCGTCTCTCTACGACCTGCTTCCCGCCGATCACAGGATGCAGTACGACATGCACGCCCTGCTTCGTGCGGTCCTTGACGAAGGTCGCCTCGACGAATTTCAGCCAAACCTGGCAGCAGAAATGATCTGCGGCGACGCGCGCATCGAAGGGATCCCCATTGGCGTTATCGCAAACGCCCGCGGACTCATCAAGGGAAGGCCCGGAGAGAAACCGCGTTTCGGTGGCATTGTGTACACCGAGAGCGCGGAGAAGGTGGCCTACTTCATAGACCACTGCGATCGCGAGGGAATCCCCATACTCTTTGTGCAGGACGTTTCGGGGTTCATGGTGGGACCCGAAGCTGAACACTCGGGCATTATCCGCGCCGGTGCACGTTTTGTAGAGGCCATGGCCTGTGCACGGGTGCCCAAGCTGGTGCTCACGGTCAACCATGCCAGCGGGGCGGGCTATTACGCGATGGCCGGCCAGGGCTTTGACCCCGACTTCATCTTCTCCTGGCCTACCGGCCGCATGGCGGTAATGGAAGGCGAAGCAGCAGTGCAGGCAGTGCACGGTCGCGCACTCGACGCGGCACGCAAGTCCGGCACGGAGCCCTCTGCCCAGGTGCAGGAGGCGGTGGCGGAAATGCGAGCCGACTACGAAAGACAACTTGATGCACGATATGCCGCTGCCCGCGGATTCGTGGATGCAATCATCTACCCGGAAGACACCAGAAGCATGCTTGCCCTGGCCCTCAGGGCGGCACTGCAGAACACAGGTCCGCATCTCGGCGCCTTCGTGCTGCCAGCGATGCCAAAACCAGGAGCACAATAATGTCCCCGCAGTCGAACGATCGAGTGGTAAAAGTTGCCAGCGGCCAGGGATTCTGGGGCGACTGGCTCGAAGCACCCAGACGCCAGGTGGAAGGCGGACAGGTCGATTATCTCATGCTCGACTATCTGGCTGAAGTCACCATGTCCATAGTGCAGAAGCAGAAAGAGCGGGATCCGCGCATGGGCTACGCACGCGACTTCATAGGCGCCATGGAAAGCGTGTTTCCTGCCGTGGCTGAACGGGGTGTCAAAGTCATTGCCAACGCCGGCGGCGTTAATCCCGAAGCCTGCGCCGAAGCTGTTCTTGCTGCTGCAGACAAACACGGAGTGCGTGGCAAGATTCGCATAGGCGTGGTCACGGGTGACGACATTCTCCATCGCCTCGACGAGCTGCTCGCTGCAGGACACGAGCTTCGCAACATGGACAACGATGAGCCGCTTTCGTCCATCAGAGACCGTGTGCTTTCAGCCAATGTGTACATAGGCTCCACACCGATAGTTGAAGCACTTGAACAGGGAGCCAATGTGGTCATCACAGGCCGCAGTACCGACACGGCTCTTACCATGGCACCGCTGCGACATGAGTTCAAATGGGCGGACGACGACTGGAACAGACTCGCAGCAGGCATTGTCGCCGGCCACATTCTTGAGTGCGGTGCACAGAGTTCGGGTGGCAACTGCCTCTACGACTGGCGCAACATTCCCGACCTCGCAAACGTGGGTTATCCAATCGCCGAAGCAAGAGCCGATGGCAGTTTCATCATCACCAAACACCCCGGTACCGGCGGCCGCGTAAACGTACCCTCCGTGACAGAGCAACTGGTGTATGAAATGGGCGACCCACACTCCTATATCACACCCGACGTGGTTGCCGATTTCACCAGCATTCAGCTTGCAGGCGATGGCGAGAACCGTGTGCGGGTACACGGCATAACCGGCGGCCCGCCAACGCCCTTCCTTAAGGTTTCCATTGCCTATCGTTCGGGCTACAAGGCCGTGGGCACACTGGTGTATTCATGGCCCGACGCCATGGAAAAGGCGCAGCTCGCCGATCGCGTACTGCGCGAACGCCTCGACAGACTGGGGCTGCACTTCGATCACGTGCTTAGCGAGTTTGTGGGCGCAAATGCAACGCACGGACCGCTTGCCGGCGACGGCAGCAGCGCACCAGAGGTGCAGTATCGCATAGGTGTGCGCGGAAGCGACCGTGCCGCGGTGGAGGGCTTTACAAGGGAAATAGCGCCGCTTGTTCTCAACGGCCCGCCAAGCGTCACAGGCTTTGCCGGCGGACGACCCAAGGTTGAAGAAATCGTGGCCTACTGGCCGGCCCTGCTCGACAAGAGGGCAGTATCCACCCACGTAGCCATAGTGGAGTAAGAAAGCATGCGCATCCGTTTGCTCGACATTGCCCACGCCAGAAGTGGCGACAAGGGAGACACGGCCAACGTGGGTGTTATCGCCCTCAGGCCGGAGTGGTATCCGGTACTTGAGAAGTACGTAACCCAACCCGCTGTGGCTGCTCACTTCGCCGGTCAGATCACCGGTGACGTACTGCGCTACGAGCTGCCCAACCTCAGAGCACTCAACTTTCTGCTTCACGGCGCACTCGACGGCGGCGGCACACTGTCACTGAAAACCGATGCCCAGGGAAAGGTCTATTCCACCGCACTGCTGCGAATGGTGATAGAGGTGCCCGATACTGAAGCAAAATCACTGGGACTGCCAGCAGCACCATGATGATTCAGTTGCGCATAGCGCTCATACTTCTCGGGCTCGTTCTGTTTCTCTTTTCCCAGCGCTTCGGTCTCGATTGGATGCGCTGGGCAGGAATAGCAATGGTTGTGCTCGCACTCCTCTTGCGCTTCTGGAAACCAACGCACAA
>CAZWSJ010000066.1:3600-6821 GCA_964636415.1 uncultured Gemmatimonas sp.
ATTCATTCCATCTACCCCGAGCTGGAAGTGCACGGCAGCACGCAGATGACCGTGCACGACGTAAGTACTGCTCGCCTCATGAGTAGCCTGGGGTTACACAGAGTGGTGATGGCCCGCGAGAACACGCTCGAAGACCTGCGAGTGATAAGAGAAGCCGTCCCGGAGCTGGATCTCGAAACCTTCGTACACGGCGCACTGTGCATTTCGTATTCCGGGCAGTGCTTCATGTCGGGCATGATCAGCGAGCGCTCTGCCAACCGCGGCTCCTGCGCCCAGTCGTGCCGAAAGGGATACTCACTCAACGATGAACAGAGCGGTGAAGTGCTCGACCGGGGCTTCCTCATCTCGGCAAGGGACCTCGCAGCGCACGACCACCTGGCCAGCATCGCCCAACTGGGCATAGGCTGTCTCAAGATCGAAGGCCGAAAGAAAAAGCCCGAGTACGTTGCAACGGTTACACATGCCTACAGGGCCTGGCTGGACAGCATCGCCAGCGGCGAATGGCGTGCAGCACCAGATCCGGCTCAGATCGAGCCGCTGGTGCAGATCTTCAGTCGCGGCAATACCGGAGGCATGTACGGCGGACGGCAGGGCAGGGATTACATCACCCGCACCCAGCCCGACAACCGTGGCCTGCAGCTCGGTCACGTCACAGGAATCGAGGGCAGGGACCTGCGTGTACTGCTGAGGCATCCTCTCTCCGAAGGCGATGGGCTGGGCTTCGAAGCTCCTGATCCGGAATCATCAGCAACGGTTGGCGGGACGGTGCGACAGGTGCGTTCCACCACGGGCAGCAACGGACAGTTTACGCAGCTCATCTCCGTCCGCAGCAGCGGCTCCCTGTCTGCAGTTCAAGAAGGCTGGCGGGTGGTGCGCACCTCGGACGTGAAGCTCCTGGACAGCGCGCGCGCCTCTTTCACTGATATCGCCGTACCGGAGCGGCCCGGGCTTGTTGCACTGCATGTGCGCTGCTTTGGACATTCCGGCGGCCCCTTGAAGCTGCTCTGGCACAGCGCAGGCTCAGAAGTCACCACAGGCAGCGAAATCGCTCTGGTGCCGGCCACCAAACGGGCGCTTGATCAGGCCCAGCTAAGGGAACAGCTTGGCCGACTTGGCGACACAGACTTCCGGCTCGCATCTGTTGACACCAGCGGGCTTGGCCAGGGCCTCTTCATACCGGTAAGTGAACTCAACCGCCTGCGCCATGAAGCGGTGGAACAACTCACCCAGCAACTTGAGTGGAGCAGGTTGGGCGAAGCAGCAGATCGCAGAACACGCATCGAGAGCGTTGTTGGCTGCATCCCCGGCCTCGATGCTCAGAAGGAGACTCCGGAAGCCCAGGCAGCGACACTGCGCGTTACGGTCTATACCGCAAACGATGCCCGTGAAGCGGCAGCGGGTGGCGCAGATGAGGTGGTTTTCGATCCCTTTCTGCGGCACCCGGTACCGCCAAGAAGCCGAGTGCTGGCATTGCGTGATGAACTCGCCGAAAAGGGCTGCAAGCTGAGACTGCGAACCCCCAGCATAGTTCGTCCGGAAGATCGCAGGCAGTTGGAACCATGGCTCGCCACCGATCTGCCGCTGCTTGCCGGTCACAGTGGTCTGGTTCATGAATACGGGACGCGGCGCGACGTCATTGCCGATTACGCAGTAAATGCATTCAACCAGCACAGTGCAGCCACGCTCTTCTCCATTGGTGCATCGCGCATTGTGCTTTCCATCGAACTCACGCTGGAAGAAATCGCTGACCTGGTAAAGCCATGGCAGGGTGCAGGCTTTGATGTGTTTGTGTATGGTCGCCCCGAGGGCATGACAATTGAGCACTGCGTACTGAGCGCAGCGTTCAATCGGGAGCCCAGGACCTGCCGTGACCTCTGCGTGCAGAAGCACACCAGGGTATCACTCACCGATCCGGCTGGATACACCTTCGGGGTGGCCACCGACAGCGCATGCAGGAATCGTCTGCTTCACTCGCGACCAGTGGACGGCTCGGAGTTTGTGCCCACGCTCTGGGCGGCGGGCATCAGGGGTTATCAGATGGTTTTCAATGTGCCGGATGACCCGGTACAGGACCTTGTGCGTGCCTACCGCGACATGCTGGACGCACTGGAGAGTGGTGAGAAGACGCCCGGCGCCGGATCCAGGTCGTTGCTCAAGGGCGAGTTCACGCGCGGCCATTTTGTGCGCGCGGTCTGAATGAGAGGATGATGGCTGCGGGCAAACGGTAAGCGCCTGGCGCAGCTCAGTGGCTAGCCTGCATCATGGTCAGCCTGAGTGCGGGGCGGGTGAACAGCCTCGAAAATGCTCGAAGTGAGCTTCGCAAGTGGTTTGGGTATAGTGACTTCCGCAAGTCACAACTGCCTGCTGTAGAGGCGGTTGTTTCTGGCAGCGATGTCCTCATAGTGCTGCCAACGGGCGGAGGAAAGTCGCTCTGCTACCAGGTACCGGCGCTGCTGAATGAGAAAGTCACGGTGGTCGTGAGCCCGCTCATTTCGCTCATGAAAGATCAGGTGGGCGCACTCTGCCGGCGCGGTATATCCGCTGCCTATCTCAACAGTACAGTCAGCGCAGAAGATGCCAGCAAACACCTGAACGCAATCAAGCAGGGAAATCTCAAACTCCTGTATCTCGCACCCGAACGGCTGATCTCGCAGCAGGTTCTCGCTGCCCTCGCCGGAACCGGTGTGGCCATGCTTGCGGTGGACGAAGCCCACTGCATCAGCGAGTGGGGGCACGATTTCCGCCCCGTCTACAGGCAGCTTGGCCACATCCGGGAGCAGCTTGGTTTTCCTCAGACCGTGGCCCTCACGGCCACCGCAACGCCCGCTGTACGTGCCGACATAATCTGGCAACTCCGCCTCAGGCAGCCAGCAACCATTATTGGCGGCTTTGACCGCAGCAACCTCACGTACGGCGTGCTGAGCACAAAGAAGCCCGGCGACAAAAACCGCCTCATAATTGCTCACCTGGCCGCTGTCGCCCAGCCATCCATAGTTTACTCACCCACGCGCCAGGCAGTGGAGCAGGTGACCGCCGTGCTGCTGCGCCACCGCATACGGGCTGCCGCCTACCACGGAGGCCTTAATGACAGATCCCGCCAGCAGGCACAGGACGCGTTCATGGCCGACAGGGTGCGCGTAATTGTGGCCACCAGCGCCTTTGGCATGGGAATAGACAAGCCCGACGTACGCCTGGTTGTTCACCACGCCATGCCCGGCTCA
>CAZWSJ010000067.1:0-6108 GCA_964636415.1 uncultured Gemmatimonas sp.
TCAACACGGCCACCCGGAACTCACTGGTGCTGCTTGATGAGATAGGGCGTGGTACAAGCACCTATGACGGAGTATCCATTGCCTGGAGTGTTAGTGAGCATCTGCACGACGCAATAGGCTGCAAGACTGTCTTTGCAACCCATTACCATGAGCTCACCCAGCTTGCAGAGGAGTTGCCTGGTGTTCGGAACTTCACCGTTGCCGTGCGTGAAGTGGGTGACAGTGTGCTTTTTCTGCACAGACTTGTTCCGGGCGGCGCCGACAGATCATATGGGATAGAGGTGGGGCGACTTGCGGGCCTGCCGCCCGTGGTTATTGCGCGTGCCAGGGAAGTACTTGCGCTGCTCGAGGGCGATGGACAGCAGATGGCAACGCGTCTCACCGCAGATGGCATGCAGGCACCACGCAGCACGCGACGCGGCCCGCGAATGAAGCAGCCGGCACACCCCGATCAGTTGGGTTTCTTTGTAGAAGGAGCGCGGGATTCATGAATTTTGTGTCAGCGAACCATTACCGCCGCAGTTCACGTGCGGCGTCAGTAACGATACTCGTGGCAACTTTTCTGCTTACGGGCATGGCGGGTTCACTGGGTGCCTGTGGTGATTCGAGAGCGGGTGTTCCGGGAGATTCTGATACCTCGGGTTCTTCGGTGGTGCGCATTCCCACATACACCTACCATGTAATTAAGACCTATCCACATGATCCCAGGGCCTTCACACAGGGCCTGCAGTGGTACGACGGAAGGCTTTTCGAAAGTACGGGTCAGGTTGGAGAGTCGGGCCTGCGTGAAGTGGATCTTGCAAGCGGTCGTGTGAAACGCGAGCAGCCGCTGGAGGAGCCGCATTTCGGCGAGGGCATGGTCATACTTGGCGACAGGTTGTACCAGCTTACCTGGCAGAGCGGCAAGGCTTTCGTGTACAACTGGAAGACCTTTGCACGCATTGACACCTTCACCTATGACGGAGAGGGCTGGGGTCTCACAACAGATGGCAAGTCGCTCATAATGAGCAATGGCTCGTTCGGCCTTGTGTGGCGTGATCCGGAAACGTTTCAGGTTACGCGTACACTGGCAGTCACCGACCGGGGCACGCCCGTTGCCGCGATCAATGAGCTTGAATGGGTAAAGGGTGAAATCTGGGCCAACATCTGGATGAGCGATTCCATTGCGCGCATAGACCCCGAGACCGGAGTGGTGCTGGGCTGGATAGACCTGACCAACATTCTGCCGCGTATTGATCGCACCGGGCATGAGGACGTACTTAACGGCATAGCCTGGGACGAGGCCGGCAACAGGATATTCGTAACCGGCAAGTTGTGGCCCAGGCTTTACGAGATAAGTCTGGAGCAGCGCTGACCTGTCAGCGCAGTCGCACCACGGCGTAGCGTATGAACGGTGGGAGTGGGGATCCACTGCTCCAAACTGAAATCAGAGCACGGGAATCAGCTGCCACACTGAAGCGCAGATAGCTGCTGGTGCCGCCCGCCAGTGTCAGACTTTGCGGCACGTTGTGAGCCAGAGAGCGCGTGGCAATCGGGTACACACCCAATTGTGCACCGCCGCCGCCGTAGGTGAGGCCCGGGAAGATGTCGCGAAAGTTCCAGGCCGGTATCGTGTACCTCGCGCCCAGAGCTGCAGTTGCCGCCGCGGAGTAGTCATCCGCGATCAAAGCAACTGTCCAGTCGAGCAGATAGTCGACAAACTGTGAACCGGCAAGGACATTCTGCAGGTTGGCTACACCGGTTGTGCGTGAGTTCACCAATGCATGCAAAAAAGCATCCTCACCCGAGGCACCCTGACGACCTGCAGCATAACGAAGAAAATTCCAGATCGCACCACGCGTGCCCAGTGAGTCGTTGGGTGCGTAGGGCGAAGTGGTTTCCGGGCTTGTCAGGTACCGATAAAAGCGTGCGAAGTTCTGCGAGGCATAATTCCGGAATTGATCGGCTCTGGTTTGGCTGAGCGTTACCGCACGCAGGTTCAGGTTTTGCCTGGATGTGAAGCCTGCAACCCGGAAATAGAGCAGCTCCTCTGCTATGTGCGAGAGTCCCTCATCCAGCCAGGTCTGTTCGGCGACAGTTGCACCGGTGTTGATATAGAGCCTGCGTGATGAATTGATGAGGTGCTGAAGCTCGTGTGCAATTGTGTTGATGTTGAGTAGCGTTACCGACTCCTTGCTACGCTGGTTGCCATTGACAGTGCCATTGGGGTCGGGCACGAGCAGGTAAAACATCTCATTTTCGTTTGACGTGGCGCAGGCGGAGAGATTGTTGCGCGCCGTCTTTGGGTAGAGATCCCGGCCAAAGAAGAATCCGCCTATGGTGTAGCCGACGTTGCGTGGAGTGAGGGCATTAACTGCACTTGTGTAAAACAGTATGATCTTTCCGTACTGACTGATATTGCTTGGTGCACCGAAGGCCGTCGTGTCCATCGGATACACGAGAGTATCGAAAGTGGCGAGTATGCTTGTGTACTCAGCGTCGGAATAGCCGCCCGCCGGATTGTCATTATCCGACACAATCATGGCGTTCTTTCCCGTTGCCACAACCCGACCATTGCGCATGTCGGCCTGTTGGCATGCATCGAGTGCATTGGCGTTCAGCTTGATGATGTCACCCGCACTCACGCTTGCGAACCGTGCACCGCGTGGCAACTCCATTCGGCGGGATCCTGAACGGGTACCTGCATACCATTCTCTGGCGTCATTCACAAAAGGGCTGAGTGCCCTGGTCACTGCAGATCTGCGTTGTTCCTCCAGGGCCCTGTTGGCTTCCAGCGAGGCCGCATCGGCGCTGTTGGAGAGATTCTGTGCACTGCCTGTTTGCGATAGGTACTCAACACCGGCCGTTACCGCCGGGAAGAATGGTCCCCGGGTGCCCAGTCCCAGCACGTCCACCCGACTTGACGAGCCGAAGCTGGTGGCAGTGGAGATGAGCGTGAGCGCATATTCCGCGCTGCCGCTGTCGGTTGCCAGGCACAGCGAGCCCCCAGCGGGTTTGAGTACATCGCCCACCGCCATGCTGACCGCCGCGGTGCTGCCGCATGGACCGGATCCAGCGGGCCCCACCGACACCGCCACCAGAGTGACCAGCCCAGCTGCTTCAACTGAGAGCGAAGTGATTCCCTCGGCCACTCCGGTGAGCATGCCGCCATTGCTTGCACTGGCAACCGTGGGATTGAGGGCAGTGAAAGTGATGGCCTGATTGGGCAGTACATTGCCGAACTTGTCGCGTACACTGGCACGCACAAGCACACTGTCGCCTACTTCAACAAAAACAGTACCGGGCGTGGTGATGACGGCTACGCCGGGTCCCGGAATTGCCGTGGCGGTAAACGTGGCCGGGGTGAGGCCCAGCACCTGTGCTGTGAGGCGCTGGCTTCCGGCCGTGCTGCCCAGAGTCCAGGTCGTGCTGGCCACGCCGCTGCTGTTGGTATTGGACCTGGGGGTGGACACCGTGCCAGATCCCGCGCTTACGTCCCATTCAACGCGTCTGTTTGCCACGGGATGACCGCGTTCATCCACCACCGTTGCTGAAATCGTGGTGGCGAGTGCCTGGCCCACCACACCGGTCTGCTGATTGCCGCCCTGGATTCTTATGGCAGTGGGAGTGGGGCCCGGCTCAGATGGATTACCGGAGCTGCCACAGGCGGCAAGGAGCAGCAGCACTGCGGGCGACACCACTCCGCGTGCCAGCAGCGTGAGCCTCGTGGCAGCGCCGAGTTTCGGGGGGCTTGCGGGTGTTGTAAACGGGCATGGCCGGACCGGGAGAGCAATCATTGTGGAAAGATACCCGTGATGTTCCATATAGGAGCCACTGTGTCCGCGGGGAAATGCTGTAGCTTATGGAATGGACTCCAGATCACTACGTATCACGGTTCTTCTGGGCGGAGTGTCCGCCGAACGCGAGGTTTCATTGTCGTCGGGGCTGCGCATAGCCAGGGCTTTGCGTGAGCGCGGCCATTCCGTGCTTTGCCTTGACCCCGCACACGGCCTTATGAGCGACGAGGAGGAGCGCAGCCTGCTCCTGGCGGGCGTGGGTAGCGCACCACCGTCACTTGAAGAGCTGGCCGGGCTCAAGGCTGAATCCCTGTCCCCGGCACTTGGCACCATGGCGGCCGTAACGGGTGCCGATTGCGTCTTTGTGGCGCTGCACGGCGGGCAGGGTGAAGACGGGACCGTTCAGGCCCTGCTTGATATGACCGGTGTGTCCTATACAGGCAGTGGGCATCTGGCGAGTGCACTTGCCATGGACAAGCACCTCTCCAAGGTGGTGATGCGTGCTGCGGGCGTTTCCACGGCCGATTGGATCATGGCGTCTCTGCCAGGTGAAGGTGAAGACGGCATTGAGCCGGACGCGGAAGCAGTGGGTGCCAGACTGGGCTGGCCGGTGGTGGTGAAACCCTCAAGGGAGGGCAGTACGGTGGGTCTTTCCATAGTGAAAGAGCCTGGCGAACTGGTACCGGCCATACTTGAAGCGCGCAGGTATGACGACGAAGTAATGATAGAGCGTTTTGTGCCGGGTCGTGAACTTACGGTGGGTGTCTTGGGAGACCGTGTACTTCCAACCATAGAGATTCAGCCTGTAAAGGAGCTCTACGACTATGAATGCAAGTACACGCCGGGCATGGCTAAAGAGTTCGTAGCCGAACTCACGCCGGAGCTTGAGGCGAGGCTTGCCGATCAGGCCTTGCGGGCCTTTCGGGCCTTGAAGCTCAGGGGATATGCCCGGATGGACTTCCGTGTGGATCCTTCGGGCGAGACCTGGTGTCTGGAAGCGAACACGTTGCCGGGCATGACTCCAACCAGTCTCATACCGCAGGCTGCGGCCGCGATTGGCGTCTTGTTTCCCGATCTTTGCGAGCGCATTGTGCATTTGGCGCTGGCTGGCGGGAGTGACAGCGCGCATTTTTGATGAATCACCCATTGGCGGACAAGATCGGTGCCTGACATGTACCTGAACTACGACGGATACGAAAACCAGCGTGGACCGAGTGCCGTGTACTGGCTCATCGGTCTTTGCGTGGCTGTGTATTTCGTTCAGGTCACGCTTGTTGGCAACGTCAACATGGCGCGCTGGCTGGGTTATGCACCGGGAGACATCCAGTCGCATTCCCTGTGGACCGTTATCACCTACATGTTCGTGCACGCCGGTCTTACGCATCTGCTGCTCAACATGTGGACCCTGTGGCTTTTCGGTCCCAGAGTGGAGCGGGCCTGGGGTTCCAGCTCATTCGTCTGGTTCTATCTCTGGTGTGGCGTGGGTGGCTGGGCCTTCCACTACATGTTCCAGAGTGGTGGTGGCGTATTGGTGGGTGCTTCGGCGGCCATTTTGGGTGTTGCGGTGGCCTACGCCTCGCGCTGGCCGCACGACGAGGTGCTTTTCTTCGGCGTTGTGCCCATGAAGGTACGCTGGCTGGTGGTGTTCATGGCCTTGCTCAACATCGCCATGGTGGTACTCGACTCGGGCGGCATGGGTGGTACCGCCTGGGCTGCGCATGTGGGCGGCATGCTGGCGGCCTGGATATATCTGCGTGCGCCGCGGGCTGAGAGTCTTGACCGTTTCCGAAGGGGGATATCGCCCGCGCCCGATTATGGTGATGCCCCGCCCAGGCCCGTTCCGCGCAGCGGTCCGCGGGGTGTGCGTGAGCGTGCCGAGCCCGACATGGACGATATAGTGGCCCAGAGCAAGGCCGCTGTGGCGAGGCTCAGGCCGCCCGTGGCTCCTGGTCGTATCGGTGAGCCGGCTGCACCCGGTCCTGAAATGAGCCAGCGTGCCTTTGACGCCGTGCTGGACAAAATCGCGGCCCGTGGCATGTCCAGCCTTACCGCTGACGAGCGCATGTTGCTTGAGGAGTGGTCGCGCAGGTTAAGGGGCGGCGACTGATTCCGGTTGGTGCTACGGTTTGCTCTTGTTGTCCGGCCTTGGCGTTTGAATAGATTGCGGCATGCCAAAGCCTGAATTGCTGGAGACCTTTCCGAACCCTTACGCCGATCGCTCGTACGAGATTTACATGGAGACCGACGAGTTCACCTCGTTGTGTCCATTGGGCGGAGTTGAGAGTGATGCCGCCGAGCTCAGGTTACTGGAGGGTGGTGCGCCGGATTTTGC
>CAZWSJ010000068.1:0-6092 GCA_964636415.1 uncultured Gemmatimonas sp.
CTCGGCGGACAATACACCACACAGCGCGGCGAAAATGTGGAGCTGGCACAGGTGGCCGGCGAGAAAACAGTGGTGGCGTTCATATACACAAGCTGTCGGGCCACCTGCCCGCTTATCGTGAGCGCCCTCAAGCGCGTGGAAGCCGGCCTTACACAAGCCGAACTTGCAGACGTTCGCTTCGTGCTGGTCACCATAGATCCCGAGCACGACACGCCACAGGTACTCGCCCGCTTCGCCGAAGAGCGCCAACTCGACCCGTCACGCTGGACGCTGCTGAGAGGCTCGGCGGCAACCCTGCGCGAACTGGCAGTGAGCCTTGACGCGCGCTATCAGCCCATGGGTGGCGGCGAGATCGCGCACACCAACGGATTCAGCGTCCTTGATTCCCAGGGACGTCCGCTGTACCACCAGCCGGATTTTGCAAATGTGGACGGCGCCCTGAACGCGATACGCAATTGACCGGCTGCATGTGAGAGGCGGGGGAGAGAACTTGCTCCCCCTCTCCCCGCCATGGCTCTTCTCACCACAACGAAAGCAACCAATCCTTCCTGAGCTGTTTGAGCCACACATCGTCGAGAGCAAAGGGCGCAGCCAGCCTGCTCGCAGAAAGCCGCTGGCGTTCCACGGTATTCATCAGACCCAGAATGTGCTTGTTCGCGCTGAAAGTGCGCTCTGCCACATCCACAATTGTGTTGTGCCAGATTTTGCGATCTGAGCTGCTGATGTTGTCCTTGTCCAGCCGGGAAACATGCTTTGCCAGCTCTCTGTATTTCGTTTCCCGATAGCTGGTGACGGCAGCAACAATCGAGTCGAGCTGTTGCCTTACTTCGCTGCGAAGATCCAGCGAATCTATGGCCCCGGTCTGTGATGACCACTGCCATATCTGGGAATACTCAGCCTCTTTCCACATCCAGGCAAAGGTGGCTGAGTCACCCCTTGCCATTTCACCGTCGCCATAGAGAGCGCGGACTCCCAGGTACTGCGTTTCAAGATTTCGGCCAAGCTCCAACTGGACGTCCAGAATCACAGCAGCGGGCTGCCTCAGGAGCGCAGTCATCGCTCCGGCAGTTCCAAACGCGGGATTCAGCGTGTACCTGAAATCGCGGCTGGCCGGGTCAAATCCCGTGGGAATGAGAATGCTCTGATCAACGAAGATGCGCGGATCTCCCCAGCCCTTTGCACCGCGCTCGCCGTGAAGCAGTCTGTCCAGTCCGCCTATGGCATTCTGTACACTGAGTCTCACATTGCCGCGGCGCCCGAGACCCAGCAGATAGGGATCAAGTGTGATGCCAATCGTACCCAGTGTAAGCCCGCCATCGGCCTGACAACTGCCGGGAGCGGCCATGCGGCCCCGCTGACTTTCAATGCAGCGTCTTGCAGTTGCAGGAAGCGACGGCAGCAGCGAATCCAACGCGAGACCCAGCGCTCCGCTTGCAGGTATAAACGCCCGGTCGTTAAAGTTGCCGTCGCCATTCACATCACCGCGCACCAATGGCGTATAGCGGATTCCGGGCGAGTAGCGCAGTGCAAACGCAATTGATCCCCAGCCGCGATACCCGGCTTCCCAGGCGAGCTGGAAGGCGTGACTTCGCTGCGTGGGAACGCGATTATCGGTTACGCGGGGATCGCCTGCGGTATTGAACGAAAAACCGTCCCTGGCGGAGTTTGCGTTTTCATATGTGTACCAGAACGAAAGCTTCGTTGATGCTCTGGGCGCCGAGATGTCGGTGAGCATGGTGAAGGCTCTGGTGTTGTAGGTAAGGCCGGCCTGGTAGAGGGTTGAAGTGGATGAAAGCGTGGAGAGGAGTACCTCGTTGCGGCCAATGGCCGGATTGGCTCTGCTGGCATCGAGTGGAACAAGACCTGTGGAAGGATCTATGTCGCCAGGGCCCACAAACACGGGTCGGCTGTCGAGACTGGTGTGAAACAGCGGTGACTCCCTCAGGTTGAGATCAGCGCGCGAACGCTGTCTCCGGTTCCACGACTGAGTAACACCAAGTTCAGAACGGAAGTGGCTGCTGAGCACACCCGACCACTTGATTTCACTTCGCCATGATTCCGGCCAGGCAAAGTCACTGGCGTATCCCTGAATGCTTGGTACGCCCACCCGGGCGGGTATGCCGCTGCCGCTCAGGCAGGAAGCAGGTGTTGCTCCACCCTGAGCGAGAGCCTGCCAGTTGGGGCGCGGCGTGTTGCTGCCCAGGCATTCCATGCGAATGCTCCAGTCGTCGCTTCCCGTGATTATGGCATCAGGTGCCGACAGCATGGGCGATGTTACGTAGCGCCTTACCCCTGCGGTAACCAGATGACGGGAATCGCTGATCATGCCGTTGCCCATGGCTCTGCTGATGGTGCCACTGCGCCATGTGAGACCGAGCATGGGCTGCAGAGAAAGCTGGCCCGGAGCGCGCTCAGCTTCACCGGCAGCATTTGAGCCTGCGGCGAACCAGTCTGCGTCAAGTCGAACACCACCCTGCAGAGTGAGCCCGTTGCCATCGCCCCACGGTCTCTCCCGGGCCGCCTTGCTCAGATAAAACACATCCGAGAAGGCCAGGCCCAACTGATGAAGCTGGCCCTTGTACAAGCGCGGGTTCATGCTGCGCGAAAAACGACCGGGCTCATTGGCGAGCATGTCGGCAACCGAGTTGAACTCCCATGTACCAAGGAGGTCTCCGGCCCCGCTGCCCTTGTAGTCGCGCATCAGGTAGTCCAGGTATGCATCAAACCTGTGAGCGGCGTTCGCAGACATCCACTGCCAGTCACTGGTAAGCTGGGCGCTGTAGCTCTCACGATGATTGAGTGGTCCATTGCCGCCGGCCATGAGTGCCGTGTTGCCCTGCGACTCGCTGAGTGGCACCAGAGTCACCACAGCCGGAAACTCCACAAACGCATCGGAGCGCTGCGAGCCATATGAAAAAGACAAACGGGTGTCGCTCAGCATGCTGCGCAGATAGGGAGCATAGGCCAGAGATATCTGGCCATTCTGCGATATCTCTCTTGATGCCCTGGACGATGTTGTCCATGGAGTGAGGCCTGTGGTGCCGCTGCGGCTTATGCTTGCTGCGGCAGTGAGGTATAGCGCGGGCCCCTTTTCGGCCACCATGCCACTTTCGTAGGGAGTGAAATCAACGCGCGCGATCACCGAGGCCGCATCTGAGGAGCGTGGCAGCCGCACTCCAGCCTCAACCGGTATTCCCAGCGACGCTGCATCAGCCGCGAACTGATCCAAAAGAGCGGGCGACGGCAGGCTGGGCAGGTTGAAGCCAAAAAGCCCCACAGGCGTAAGGCTGCGCTGAAGTTGCGCTGCCACACTGTAGTATTTCATGGGCACATCAGAAACGAGGCCGTCGTAATTGTCGGTGCCGCCTATTGGCCCGCTTGCGGTGCCACTCAACACAATGGGGCTGGATGGCTGTGGGAAGCCGTCAATTGCAGGAATACTGAACGACGAGGGCGAAAGCGACAGTCGTGCGTTGCGCATCACGAAGCCCGTTCCGCTGCCGATCTCCGTTACTATCTGTATGCCGCCAAAGCGTCCATTGCGCGGATCGTAGCTTGAAAGACGTACAGCCTGACGCAGTCCGTCGCGTGGCAGCAGAACATCGGTTTCACTTCCGTTTAGGGTAGAGTTGTTATCACCCGCGCCCATGCCGAAGGCTGTGACTCCCAGTTTGCCGTCGCCCAGGTCCACCAGCGTGAGTCCGGGAATCTGCGCCAGGCTTTGAAGCTGATCTCCGGTGGGGTCGTTGAGCAGATTCGAGGAGCGATCAATGTTTGCCGTACTGCGCGGGTTGGGGCTGTTGGCCAGGCGTCGTGGCGGCAGCGGACGCGAAGCCTGCACATCAACCTGGCTCAGGGTGAAGGCCGATTCACTCAGCACAATGCGCTGATAGCGGAGCAAGTCACCGCGGGCTGCAACAAGTGTATCTCTTGCCGACGCGAAGGTGAACATGCGGGCCTCAAGCACCAGCACAGCAGCTCCTTCAAGCAGCCTTATGCGAAACTCCCCGGCTGAATCTGCCAGCGCAGTGCCCAGCAGTTGACCTTCCAGGTCCAGAATGCGCACCGTGGCGCCCATCAGCGGCACACTGTCGGTACTGAACACAGATCCGCGCAGCAACACCGGTTGCTGCGCAGCAGTCTGTGCAGTCGAAACTCTGGCACAGACTGCTGCGGCAACTATTGATGTGCGCAGGGCTGCGCGTATCAACGCCCTGCCTTTTTCCGGTTGGCGTCAAAGCGCGCGCGATCGGCAGGATTGGTGAGAATGGTGCGCAGCGCATCATTGCGCTTGATCATCTCAGCGTTCCGCATGGAATCGAGCGCGGCCGGCCTGAGCCTGCTGTTTTGCTTCTTCTGCTCTTCAATTGTGGCCAGGATGATCTGCTGCATGCGTTTTTCCTGTGTCTCGTTCAAATCAATGCCGGCGAAGTAGGCATTCTTCACGAATGCAAAGACCTCGTCCATGCTTGACGCGGCTGGCACCCAACCGGAAACGGAAGTCGCGGCTTGCGCCGAGCTTGAAGACGCGGGCAGGCAAAGTGCAACAAGAGCGAAGGCGCTAAGCCAGATGAGCTTCATTTTTCAGGCCCTCCGTTGATTGAGTCAACAGCAGCTATCAGTTGAGCAAGAGAAGGAACACCGGCCCATCTTTGGCCGGCAACAATAACGGTTGGTACAGATCGTACCGATAACTCATTGCCGAGATCCATGCCGCTCTGCACCGACAGGCCGACGTCTCCAGACTCAGCACACATTTCTATTGCACGTGCCACCTGGTCGTTGCTGATACCGGCGCGTGCGGCAAGCTCACTCCACTTTGTTGCGGCGAGAGTTTTCTGGTTCTCGAACACCACATCCACGAAGCTGGCAAACTTGCCGGATGCGAACGCGCATTCTGCTGCATTTGCCGCCGGAATGGCCAGGGCGTGGCCGGGTTCCGGGTAATGGATCAACCTGATACTCACTTCCCCGGATCGTGCAGAATCGAGGGCAACGAGGGTGCGGTGGAAATCGGCACTGGCTTCGCTTTCTAGGTCAATGAATGTTGCAATTGCTACGCCCTGGTCTTTGGCCGAATAGAGCATTGAAGCGTCTATCGTACGGCTCCAGTCGCTGCTGCTCAGCCGGGCTGGCGTATCAGCGGACGCCAGAGCGCGGGAGCCGCCAGAGCCTCCGGTCCCGTCTTTGGGGGAACAGCCAGTGGCTGTGGCACACGCCATGGCGGCGGCCATGAAGATCACCCTGCCGACTTTGTGCATTTCGAGTGGTTCTCCTCAAAACCAGCAGTTACGACCCCGTCGGCCCGGCCGGAGCCGGGCCCTGTGCACCACCAGGGCCAGTCAGAGTCCGTCGGGCCCCGGGGCCGGTGCAGCGGGCCCGGACCGGTGAAATGCATGAACCAGGGCTCCGGTTCCGGCGCCCAATATGGCACCCGTAGCTGCACCAAGCGGCAAACCCCAGCCGAAGGCTGCCCGCAACTGACCTCCCACCGCCGAGCAGCCGCTGCCTTTCACCGGAGTACCATCGAAATTGACCGGAAGAGAGAGATCACAGCCCGTGTGGAGCAGAAAAACCGTTCCCAGGAAACCGGCAGCTCCACCTGTGAGTGCACCAACCCATGCGCCCTTGAGTACGGACGAGCTGAGGCTCCGGCCCGATGACGCAGATGCGACTTCTTCGTAGAGAGCGGAGTTAATAACAGCCGGTGTTTGCGCCGTGTCTGCACGCAGTTGGGCTCTCGCGGCCACCGGAGCCGGAACGGGCTGGCTGTGGGCTGGCAGCGGCAGAATGGCCAGGGCGATACCCGCTGCCATGAGATTCATTGCCCGCATGATGGCTCTCCGTGTCTGATCACAGAATCGGAACAGGGCACGCGCCGAGGTTGGCACGCGCCTTTGGGTTTAATTAGCGCTATACCTGGCCATTGCGCAATAGGTCAGACGCTCAAAAGCTCGTTCAATCTGTCATTTCCCAGAGCCACGGGCGATCCGTCAAACCTGCCGTGCCCGGCAATCTCTCGAAATCCCTGCCACACCCGTGTCCACCGCCATCCTTACGCTCTCAGCCACGTCCTCGGGAGTCTCACCAAA
>CAZWSJ010000069.1:0-5819 GCA_964636415.1 uncultured Gemmatimonas sp.
ACGGCCCCAACACGCTCGGCGGCACGGTGCAGATGACACTCAACGGCCCGCCCGGCAGCTCCTTTATGGACCGCAGCGGCCCCAGCGTGCACGCAGGACTTGGCTTCGATCAGTTCTCAAGTCGCGTGCTCTCGGCCACCGCAGCGGCACCCGTGAAGCTCAGCAGCGGCACGCTGCGCGTTCGCGCCGGCGTCACCAACCGCCAGCGCGACGGCTTCGCACTCGCCGGCGGCGATCCTGGTGATGGCATTTCCGGCGGCCAGGCCGACCCGGGTTCGGCCAAACACAGCAAGCTCCGCACAAACACAGACCTCTCCCAGACTGACGGTTTTGTGGGACTTCGCTACGACACACGCTCAGGCGCCTACCTGGGCCTCACCGGCACCACCTCCAGTGCCGAACGCGGCGTTGCGCCCGAGCAACACGTAAGCTCTCCCAGATACTGGCGCTACCCCGATCTCTCCCGCTCGCTCGGCATACTGTCCGCCGGCAGCGGCGTGAGAAGCACCCCACTTGGCAGCGGCAGCCTGAGCATGAGCGCAGGGGCTTCGGTACAGGACATCACCATCAACAGCTATGGCGATCGCAGCTACTCTACCGTCAGCTCGGTGGAAAAGGGCTACGAGCGCACGCGGATGCTCCGCGTGGAAGGCAACCACAGCCTGCCCGCTGCGGCCCTGCTCAAGCTGGCCGGCACCTTCAACAGTGTGGCCTACGACGAAACCCTTAACGCCCAACAGGCCGCGTCCACAGCCACACGCTACGAGCAGAGGCTGAGCAGCATGGGCGCCGAAGTTGAACTGCCGCTCCAGGAGCGCGTGCTCGTGAGCGGTGGCGTGGTGTTCGACCAGGCCAGCACGCCCGAAACAGGCGGCCGCACATCGCTGGGCACACTCAACAAAACCGGCTGGCGGCTTGGCACCACCGTCATGGCCAGCGAGGGCCTGCGCTTTCATGCCTCCGCCTCCGAGCGCGCACGTTTCCCAGCCCTGCGTGAGCTTTACAGTGGCGCCCTCAACCGCTTCGACCCCAACCCCGAACTCAAGCCCGAAACGCTGCTGGGCTTTGAAGGTGGCATGACCCTGGACGGCGGCATCATGGCCCAAAAGGGACTGCGGCTTCAGGTGGTGGGCTTCAGACACCTGCTGGATGACGCCGTGGTAAGAGTCACGCTTCCCAACAGGCTCTTCCGACGCATCAATCGCGACGAAATCAGGAGCACGGGTCTGGAATTCGTTGGCACCTGGGCTCCGCCAGCGTTCAGGGGAGCATCCATCTCGGCCGACGCCACCATTCAGAAGGTTCGCGTTCACGACCAGACTGTGAGCGGCGCCGGCGGTGAGGGCCAATACGCCGAACACGTACCCGAACGACGCGGCTCGCTGACACTCAGCTCACCCGAGATCTCCGGTTTCCGCGCCAGCCTCATGGGCCGCTACACGGGCGTCCAGTACTGCGAGCATCCCGACCTGAACCGTCAGGTGAAACTCGATCCGCAAACCGTAACAGACGCCTCAGTGTCCAAAGACCTGAGCCTCCGCCACGGTTTCTTCAAGAAGCTCCGTGCCTTCATAGCCATGGACAACATCACCAACCGCACCGTATACGATCAGTGCGGCATGCCCCAGCCCGGACGCACCTTCAGACTGGGCTTCACAATCAATTAGCGGACGTTCCGCTATCTTGCATGCAGCCTGCTCAAAGTTCTTCACGGAGCAACCCGCATGCGCTTCCACACCTACACCCGCTTCAACCCGGCCATGGCCGACGCGGTGGACCTCCAGTCACTGCTCGACCAGCTTGCGGACTTTCTTCTGCAGTCCGGGTTTGCGGCGGGCCATGACCCATGGTGGGGCGACATGGGCGAGGAGCCAGACCGTTCGCTCGACGCCCTGCGCGAGGCCATACTCAAGGCTCTCATAGACAGTGGCCAGATCACCCCTGAGATGCTCGACGCGCTCCGGGGTGATGGCGACGATATCTCCGAAGACAAGCTCGCCTCCCTTCTGGACAGCCTGGTGCAGCGGCTCATTGAAGACGGCTTTCTTTCCACCCAGAGCAGCGCCCAGGTGCCCGTTGGCCACCAGCCCGTAACCGGAAAGGGCTCTCTTTCGCAGGCCGCTGCGCGAGATGTACAGTTCAACCTCACGGGCAAGGGCATGGACTTTCTGGGCTACAGTTCACTGCGCCACCTTCTGGGCGCATTTGGCAAGTCCAGCGTCGGAAACCACGACACACCGCAACTGGCCACCGGAGTGGAAAGTGACGCCGGCAGCAAGCCCTACGAGTTTGGCGACACGCTCAACCTCGACGTGCCCGCCACGCTGTCCAATGCAATGGCACGCAGCGGCCAGCTCGGCGTGCCGCTGGATCTCGACTACAGCGATCTCATGGTGCAGCAAAGCGAATACCGCTCAAGCTGTGCCACGGTGCTCATGCTCGACACCTCGCACTCCATGATCCTTTACGGCGAAGACCGCTTCACGCCAGCCAAGAAAGTGGCGCTCGCCCTCACGCATCTCATTCGCACCCAGTATCCGGGCGACAGCATTCGCGTGGTGCTCTTCCACGACAGCGCAGAAGAAATACCAATTGACCGCCTGGCCACTGCCCAGGTGGGACCCTATCACACAAACACCGCAGCGGGTCTCCAGCTCGCACGTCGTCTTCTCATGTCACAAACCAAAGACATGCGACAGATCATCATGATCACCGACGGCAAACCATCAGCGCTCACCATGCCCGACGGTCAGATATACAAGAACGCCATGGGTCTGGATCTCTGGGTACTGAGCGAAACCCTGCGCGAAGTGGCCGCATGTCGCAAGAGCGGCATAGTGATAAACACCTTCATGCTGGCACGCGAGCGCGCACTGGTGGAGTTTGTAAAGCGCGTGAGCCAGATAAGTCGCGGCAAGGCTTATTTCACCAACACCATGAGCCTTGGCCAGTTCGTGCTCATGGACTTCCTGCGCAAGAAAACGCGGCGCGCAGGCTGAGCGCCGCCGCCGCGTGCCCTACCAGCCACCCATGCGCATCACCATCACAGGCAAAGTGCGCAGCATTATTCCAAGATCAGTTGCCATGGACTGCGTGCGCATGTAACGAATGTCGCACTCCACCTTGCGCCGTACATCGTCCAATGTCTGATCGTAGGGATTGGTGATCTGCGCAAGCCCCGTGATACCCGGCTTCACACGCTGACGAACCGGATAGTCGTCAATCTGTTCACGCAGACGAACAAAAATACTGGGACGCTCCGGGCGCGGACCCACAATGTTCATGTCACCGCGCAGCACATTCAAAAGTTGCGGCAGTTCATCAATTCTTGTCTTGCGAATGACGCGACCCACTGCCGTAACTCTGTCATCATTTTGCCTGGCCCACACGGCCTGCCCGTTTACCTCGGCGTCCACACGCATTGAGCGGAACTTGTAGATCCGGAACGGCACCCCGCCCAGATCTTCGCGCCGCCGCTCATTGAGAGCGCGACTGCGCGTCCAGCGACGATCCAGACCAACACGCACCTGCGTATAGAACACGGGCCCGCGCGAGCTGAATCGTATCGCCAATGCAGCCAGCAGCATAATTGGCGTTGCAATTACAAGAAACACCAGCGCCAGTACGATATTGAGCAAGCGCGTGGCCATCTCATTGCGCGGCCGCGGCTCGAAATCATCGTGAAAACCTGATGGTATGCCTTCGCCCGACGACGTCCTGTCTACCGGCAGGGCATCTTCACGCCCCGCCGCCACAGCACTTCGTCGCGCATGGCGGATATCCGTTACAAAGTCACGATATACAAATGTCGACATAACAGCAAATGTGTTCGGACAGAAAAGACGATTAGCGATCAGCACCAACGGCTGCCGCTTACACCCGCATCAATCCGCAAGAAACCGGCCATCGCAGCGCTCATCAATTCTGTGACGTAACCGGCCAAAAATACAAGACTTGATGACGCTCGCAACACACAAACTGATGAGTGCTACGATTCAGACCCGCTTGAGGCAACTCAAAGGCTCGCCAAAGCCCGGGCGGCGTGCGCACACCCAACAGTTTCTGTCGCGCCAACGCCACATCATGCCAACTCCCACCGGCATTGTGATCAAACCGGCATGCACCGTCACAAAATGCGCATTTAGTGTCGTTGATCACTCTTTTACAAAATCCGTCACCTTTCCCTGTGACCCATCTGACAAATGACGGCAGACAAAGCGGCAAACCCTGTCACATTGCGAGCACCAAGCCATAACCCAATCCCGCTTTGGTCGTCTGCCAGGCATGCCAGTCCATCCGCTTCAGCTTTCACGTCTACGTCATCGCATTTTCAACCGCAGCCACAACAGCCGCTTCTCGCGCCCTGGCGCGAATAGAGCCGCCACTGTTGCTGCAGCGCTGACCCTCACCCTGACCCTTGCTGCCTGCGGTGACACTCCGGGCAGCATTGCCGCGCCTGAACCGCCGCCGTTCGCGAATCCCGGTTTGCTGATAGTGGAAATGCGCGGCCTCCCGGCCGGTCTTGAAAGCAGCGCCCTGGTGAGCGGCCCCGATGGCTTCCAGCAGCGCGTCGCCGGAACCGACACGCTGCAGGGGCTCAAGCCCGGTACCTACACCGTTACTGCCGCTCCCGTGCCCTCCGGCCAAGGCGAATGGCAGCCCAGTCAGGAAAGCCAGTCCGTACAGATCAATGGCGGCATCAGGCCTCAGGCCATCATCATTTCGTTTGATGCACTTATAAGACGCGCACAGTTGTCGCTGGACATAGAGGGCCTGCCCACCGGCGTCGCGGCCAAGCTGCAGCTCAGCAAGCCCAATGGCCGCATGGAGCAGCCCGCGAACTCCACCACCTACGACTTCGCTCCACTCGGCAACTGGACCCTTGATGCCTTCCCGGTAAGCGTGGGTGCGGCTGAATTCACACCCGTACCCGCCAGCCAGACCCGGGTGTTGCGCGAACGCGACGCCCTCAAACTGCCCGTGCGCTACAGCGCCACCCGTGGCGGCGTGGCAGTGGCCATCGTTGGCCTCCCAAGTGGCCAGAGCGGAAAAGTGAGCCTGAGCGGAGTCAATGGCTTTTCCAGAACCCTGAGCAGCACCGCCACCGTGACCGGCCTCGAGGCGGGCAGCTATCAACTGAGCGCCCAGGAAGTAACCGTGGGCGACAAGACCTACAGCCCTTCGCCCGCGAGCAGCTCCTTCCAGCTCGTGCCCAACCCCGTGGCCACCGCAGTAACCGTGAGCTACACCCTTAAAGAAGAGCCCAGGGGCGCACTGAGTGTGAGTGTGGGTGGCCTGCCCTCGGGCCAGCCTGCCAGCATCACCGTGACCGGCCCCGATGGCTACAGCAAGGCCGTGGTTGGCAGCACCACCCTGTCCGGCCTCAAACCGGGCAGTTACACCATAACCGCCACCAGCGTAGCCGCAGGCGGACTCAACTACTCGCCGAGCCCTGCTTCACGCACCGTGAGTGTCTCGGCTTCAGGCAGCCCGGCTTCGGCCAGCGTGGCTTATGCCGCACAAACGGGCAGCTTCAAGCTCACACTGAGCGGCCTGCCCGGCGGCACGCAGGGCGACCTGACGCTTGCCGGCCCCGGCGGTTACGGCGAGACCCTGAGCGCCGGCGCCACACTGAGCGGCCTGCCCGTTGGCAGCTACACACTCACCGCGCGCGCCGTACAGGCTGCCGGCAACTCATACGCACCCAATCCAGCCAGCAAGACCCTGAGCATCACCACGGGCAGCACCACCAGCCAGACGGTGACCTATGCCCTGGCCAGCGGCTCCCTTGCCGTGAGCGTGAGCGGACTGCCATCGGG
>CAZWSJ010000070.1:0-5622 GCA_964636415.1 uncultured Gemmatimonas sp.
GTGAAGAAATGGGTGGAGCAAGTGGTATTGCACATTATCTGCAACGGGTTGCACTGCAGGGCAGCCCGGCGATGATAACGGCAATAACCCGTGAATGGTCCAGGGGTGCCGAAGAGAAACTCAGCAAGGTACATCCATTCCGCAAAACCTTCGATGATCTGGAGATTGGCGACACGCTGGTCACCGCATCGCGCGACATCACCACGAGCGACATAGAGAACTTTGCAGAACTGAGTGGCGACAGATTCTACGCTCACATGAGTGACGAAGACGCGCGGAGCAATGGCGTATTCGAGGGGCGTGTGGCACATGGCTACTTCATTGTGTCTGCGGCCGCAGGGCTTTTCGTTGATCCGGGACTGGGTCCTGTTCTGGCCAACTACGGCCTGGAGAATCTCCGCTTCACGAAGCCAGTGTATCCGGGTGACAGCATACACGTGCGCCTCACAGTGAAAAGAAAAACTGCAAAAATGGTTCCTGAGGGAACACGTCCTCAGGGCGTGGTCGAGTGGGATGTTGAGGTGATCAACCAGCACGATGATCCCGTTGCCGTATACTCCATCCTCACACTGGTGGCACGCGATTGAGCGCAGAGTCGTCATCGACGCCATCAACGGATTCGTCTCCGCCGAACCCGTCTTCGCTTGAATCGGCTTCGCTTAAGGCGCAAAACCCGGCCACTGCCGTAACTTCACCGTCGCGTTCCGCTGGCAGGATAGACCGCAGCATCATTGATGGCCCGCTGGGGCCGGCCGTGTGGAAAATGGCCTGGCCCTCGGTGGTGCAGAATGTCATTGCCGGCGCGCAGGGCATGATTGATCATGCCCTTGTGGGTCACCTGGTGGGCTTCGCCGGCAATGCTGCAATGGGTGTGGGCTTCCAGGTGTTTCTGGTAATCATGGTGTTCATGTCCTCGCTGTTCAGTGGCATGGCAGTGCTGGTCGCGCGATTTGCCGGAGCGGGGGATCATGCCAACATGAACCGCGCCACGTCGCAGGCCTTTCTGCTTGCCGTGGTGCTCAGTGTGGGAGTGCTGGCACCACTTGGCTACGTTCTCTCACCCACTCTCCTGAGTATCGTCAAGGCGGCCCCCGAGGTACAGGCAGAGGCTCTGCCGTTCCTGCGCATAATGTTCGTGTTTGGCGTGGGCATGATGCTTTTCTTCATGCTGGGGTCAGCGCTGCGTGCAGCCGGCGATTCGCGCACACCCATGCGACTGGGCATTTGGCTTACAATAGGCAATGTGGTATTCAATGTGCTTCTCATCCGGGGCGCCGGTCCAATACCCGCAATGGGCACTGCCGGTGCGGCCGCCGGTGTGGCCATATCAAGCCTGCTCGTTGCGGTGTATGCGGTTCGCAAACTGTTTCGGGGTGGCTGGGTTGTGGATTTCCATGGCGTGTCATGGAAACCCGACTGGGAAATAATTCGCGCGCTTTTCCGCTTTGGCCTTCCCACCGGACTGCAGGGCATAGCGATGAATGTTGCAGGCCTCATACTCCTTCGTTTCATCGGCTCAACTGCTGAGAGTGCCGAAGCGCAGGCGGTATATGCAGTGGGCTACACGCAGCTCTTTTCGCTGGTTACATGGACATCTGTGGGTCTCATGGGCGCATCGGCAGCGGTTGCAGGCCAGAACCTTGGAGCCGGCAGACCCGAGCGCAGCCGCATGGCGGTAAGGCACGCCTCAAAGATCGGCCTCTGGATTGCAGCCGTTGTTGGTGCGAGCTTCCTGCTCATCCCCGTGCAGCTTCTTGCAGTTTTTGGACTCACCGAGCCGGACGTTGTGCGCATAGGGCGTGAGCTTCTGGCTTATCTCAGCATATCGGGACTGTTCATTACGGTGGCATTGAGCTTCACGGGTGGTCTCCAGGGCACCGGTGACACACGCTCGCCGCTTTACATATCGCTGATTTCACAGTTTGCCCTTCCCATAGGTTTTCTCTATGTTGTGGAATCAATCACCGTTTTGCAGCCGCATCATATCTGGCTTGCAATAGTCATGGGTCATGCTCTGCGTTGTGCCCTTAGTGCCTGGTGGTTTGAGAAGGGCAGATGGAAGAGTATTGATGTTGGAGTGGGTTCTTCACCGGCCTGACAATGGCGCGTAAGCAACGCAGCAAAAAACAGCGTCACATGCCCGACTCGGGTCCGCAGGGGCTTGTAACCATGGCATGGCTTTCCCGTGGGATCAGTACGATTCCGGGCTACCTGGGCTTGAGACCTGATGGGCACGTTTTCTTTCTTGCCTCCGGCAGTGGAACCGCCTGGGGCTTTCAATTGCGCAAGATGGCGCGTCGCTCGGGCAAGCCGGATTATTCCGATGAGCTGCTCAACGGCGATGATCCGGCGGTCATGATATTTGAAGAGCGGCTGCAAGACGTGAAGATCTGGTTCCCCTGGCACTACTTCATGGGTGGTCTCAAGGTGAGAACTCCGCTCGATCTTTTTCGTTTCAGTTTTGGACCACCCGTTAATCGATTTGAATGGGTCGACGGTCTTTCCTACATCTCGCCAATGCGTGCGGCGGGGCGTGAATGGCGGGCCAGGCTAGCAGAGCTGTCTGCTTCATCTCATGAGCCATCATAGCTTGCGATGCCGAAGCATCCATACTGTACCGAACCCGATTTTCACCCTGCCCTCCCTCAACAGCAGAAGAGTATCATGAGCATAGACAGCCAGATGGGCGATTCTCCTGGTATTTTTCTCAACAGGTTTCTGAAATGGTGGCAGGAGCTTCCCCAACTCCACCAGTCTCATATTTGCACCGCCATCACACAGCCGCGGTCTCGCATTGGGCCTGGCAGGGAGAGCATGGCGTATGTGTGAGCCACTCCAAAGTGCAGATCCGCACGAACCTATTGGGGCAAATCGATTTATTCATTTAATGAAGCAGTTAACGATCAGACAAAACACCCCAAAGGAATAGAGTAATTCTGGCTGCAACAGTGGTCAAGTTATTTGGGAAATTGCCGAAATATCTCTTCAGCCACCATTCTCAGGTATCATCCGGTGGCAGAGCAGCCATGAAGGTCTGGAAGGATACTCATGGTCCCATGGCCATCACCTGATTTCAACTCAGACAACTGCTTCAGATGCCACCCGCCATCCCCGCTAAGGCGGCACACAATACGAGTGCGACCGCACTTAGGCGCCACGTAACCCCAACCGGCGTCCATCGACCATTCGGTGACGACGAAATCATCGTCAGCAAAACCAACCTCAAAGGCCACATTACCTACGCCAATAGTGTGTTCTGTCGGGTTTCAGCCTTCGCTCGTGCTGAGCTCATGGGCGCCCCGCAAAGTGTAATCCGACATCCTGATATGCCCCGGGCGATTTTCCAGCAACTCTGGGACACAGTGAATGAGGGACGGGAGATGTTCGGCTATATCATAAATCTTGCCAGCAACGGTGATCACTACTGGGTGTTCGCCCACGTTACACCATCCACAAATCGCGGCGGCCAAATCACGGGTTTTCACTCAAATCGCCGTACAGTGGACAAGCGGAAACTGCCTGCCGTTGAAGCGTTCTATGCCAGACTTCTGGCAGCCGAAAAGGCCGTGGAAAACGCTGGAGGTCTCAAGCGTGATGCGATAGCGGCGTCCTCTGCGATTATTACACAATATCTGCGCGACAACAGCCTTTCACGAGACGAATTTGCCTGGTCATTCTGACAATCCGGCCGCTATGCGTTCGGCCGCGAGCATACCTGCCCCCCAAACACCTTCAAAGCCCCATCTCTCACGCTGGCGTGACCTCTTCGGCCGGAACCGAATGAAAAGAGATCGCGCCCTCATTGCCATTTACGAAGCAGGGATCTCGCATCTGGTGGAAATCTGCACAGCCGCGGCATCGGGAGATCTGGAGAGACGAGCGCGCGATATCACAACGCTCGAAACGGCATTGAAGGTCGCTGCTGACGGCTGCGAAACGGGGAAGCCGGAGCTGACTTCCGGACTGCAAGAGCTGGCTGATGCGCTCAACCACGTTTTGGACATGAGTGATGCCTACCTGCGCGAGTCCCAGGCGGCACTCAAGGCTGCGCGGGATGATCGCTTTTACAGGAAGTTTCTTGAACGCGGGTTTCTGGGTAGTTTTGCTGATGGAGCACGCAGTATTCAAGAGGCTTCCACCGGCATGCAAAAGGCAGCCGATGCCCGAACTGAACGTGACCTGTTGGCAGGCGAATTTGAGAATCGCACGGCGCGCATTGTAGAAACACTTGCAGCATCTGCCACCGAAACGCAAAGCTCGGCCCACGCACTCGCAAGGAGTGCCGGTTACACAGCAAACGCGGTGGCGGAAGCAGCTACTTCGTCAGCAACAATGGCTCAACGCATGAGTGAGGTGGCCGGTCATGGTGCACAGGTGGCACGCGCTGCTGATTCCATAGGCGAGAGCGCGGTGTCGTCACTCGCTGCTGCTGCTACTGCGAAGCAGGCAGCACAGGAAGCGGTGGCGTCAGCCAATAATCTTGATCACTGTGTCGGCCAGGTCGACTCGGTAATCACCCTCATAAGGCAGATCGCATCTCAGAGCAATATCCTGGCGTTGAACGCTGCGGTGGAAGCCGCACGTGCAGGGGACGCCGGTCGAAGCTTTGCCGTTGTTGCGGAGGAGGTCCGCAATCTGGCGCTGCAGACCGCTGATGCCACGCACAAGGTGTCGGCTACGATTGTCGGAATACAGGATTCCTCGAGATTGGTGTCGAGAGGCATAGACCGCATGGCTGCAGGGGTGAAAGAGTGTGAAGTCGCAGCACAGGCCATCGCCGTATCAGCCGAAGAACAACACGGACTAACCAGCCATATGGAACAGGGACTGCGTGTCGTGGCTGAGATGTCCACCTCTCTCTCGACTGGTATGGACAGGAGTAGTCAGACCGTGGCGGAGACCACGACAGCAGCCGATGAGGTGCTCGCTGTGGCCACTGAGCTTGCGTCAACGGCTGAGTCGCTGGATGACATCCTGGGAGGCTTCCTCGGTGCACTAAGAAAGCACGACACTGTCGCCAGGGCAGAGAGTGGCCCCGTGCTGCAACGGGTCGCCTGACCACCTGACCCGAGGCCGGTCGCAGCGAACCTGAAACCTTGGCTTTACCTGGTTCGTAGTGCGTACCATGCGCTCTCTCACTATATGCCTGCTGCTCCTGGCTACTGCGGCCGCGTGCAGCAGTGACAAGACAGGCCAGAGCAACACTGCTCTGGCCACATCTGCTATGGACAACCTCGGTTCGGAGCGCAGCCGGGATGATGACGCAGGTTCCGCAGTTCTCACAACTCCCGTTATTGACACCCTCCCGGGTGGCATCGTAAGGGTCAGCAACAATGGCCCCACTGCATGGACTGGCACCAATGGCTGGCGTTTTGTCCAGGAGCGGGTAATCGCGCCCCTTGAAGGCTCACCCGGAGAGATCGGCGATCCCATGGGTGTCGCCATCGGCGAGGACGGCACGGTTTATGTCATTCAGTCCAAGCCCACCACAATCAAGGTCTACGCGCCCAACGGCAGCTTCCTGCACAACATCGCACGTGATGGCGAGGGACCGGGAGAGTTTCGCATGGGCTATATCGCCGTTCGCGGCGACACGCTGGCCTTGCAGGATCCCGCTCTCTA
>CAZWSJ010000071.1:0-5219 GCA_964636415.1 uncultured Gemmatimonas sp.
CTGAGCTTCACCTCGTCGCTTACCATCACACCACCCGCTTCAAGAGCGACGTTCCAGGTAAGCCCCCACTCCTTGCGGGAAATCTTGCCCGTGAGATCGGCCGAAACACGCTCAGCGCCCCAGGGATCCTTTGCCGGGCCACCCACCTCACCCTTGAGTGTCACCTTTTTTGTGACTCCGCGAATGCTGAGATCACCTGTGGCCACTACGTCGTCTCCGTCACGCTCGAATGAGGTAAGCGCAAAACGAGCCGTGGGATACTTCTCCAGCTCGAAGAAGTCGCTGCTGCGCAGATGTGTGTCGCGTTGCTCCACACCAGTGGTGATGGACGCAACATCAATGTCCACGGTGACGCCCTTGACCTGGCCGTCTTCCTCGCTGATCTCACCAGTGAATCGGGCAAATGAACCACGAATGGTTGAAATACCAAGGTGTTTTACTGAAAACTGTATCTGGCTGTGCGCCGGATCAAAGGTCCACTGCCGCATAACTTCCCCGGTTGAATGTCGTTGTTGGTGGATGTAGCTGAACTTCGATCTGCAGGATATTCTTGCTTTGAGTGTTTCTTAGCACTGAGGAATATAACATTTAGAAAGGGCCCGTCAAGAGCCCCTTTTTCAACTGACAACTGGCCGTGGCGGGCCTTCACTGAGAGTTCAGTGAACTCTCACCAGGACTCATCTCAGCCATCCTCGCCCAACTCCTCGGCCTCTTCCTCGTCAACGTCCGAGGGCAGGGGCATGCGCGATGCCGCGGTGCCCATGGCCTTGAGGATTTCAGTGGCCGCACGCTGGTCTTCCAGCGATATGCCACTCATCACGCGCGCCAGCTCTCGCGCATGAACGGGGAAAGTGCGCGACACCAGGTCTTTGCCATCAGCAGTGAGCGCAGCATATCTCGCACGCCGGTCGCTGTTGCATGCGCGACGCTCAACGAGGCCCTTGGCTGCAAGCCGATCCACAAGAAACGTGATGCCGCCACTGGACACGAGGATGCGTCGCTGCACCTCACCCAGCAACATCGGCCCACGATGATAAAGAGCCTCGAGTATGCCGAACTCAGCCACGGTAAGACCATTCCGGGCGGTGTCAGCAGCCACGTGAGCAGCCACGGCCGACTGGGCACGGCTCATGATCACCCAAAGCCGGAGTGCGGCCAAGGTGGTTTCGTCCACCTCAGGCTCGTGCGCCTCGGGGTGACGTTTGGGAGCCTCAAGCTCCGCGATTCGTTCCATACTGGTTGCCATGATCCCGTAAAGCCTCAACAAACGCGGCCTCCTTCGCAAGCCCTTGAGGGCCGGATCGCTGCGTTTCGGTTACCAATTGTTCATAAAGACACGGCTCACCGGCAATAGCGGCCTCGAAGCGTAATAAATGAAATGCACAACCTTCAATTTAATCGTTTATCGGTTAGACGAAGAATGGCGAAATGATCATGCCAGTGCACAAACGGTCCGGAAATGATTAGGTTCATACTGTCGACCTCACCGATTGATCGGTGCTCTTTCCGCGAGGAGGCGTGATGCGCAAGCCACGACCGAACACTTACAACCCGGCACAGGCGCTGCATTTAATTGCAGCTGACCGTACCGGACTCCCACTGAGCTGCCCGTCGTGCTCCGGGCATATCGACCGCGACCCCGTGATCCAGCCACCACGGCCCAATTCGCACGTCACATTGAAGTGCGCAAGTTGTGGTCGTCTGGCGCGTTATATCGCCGGGGTAGCCTGACCCATTTGCCGGCGGCCGGCCAGCCGGTTTCGCCCAACTCGAATATTTTCAAGCTGCCAGCTACGTCCCGCCGGGTCTCACCTCGCGGGACGTAGCCTTTCCCCCACCTGCAAAACTGCATATAAACCCGCAACCCGAGGCCTCATAAGGCCGGGATTGCAGGCGACAGCAGTTTACCAGCTCACGGTACCTTCCCGACTGGTGTCCACAGTGTCGTCCTGGCCGGTATTGAACAGAAAGGCCTCCATGTTGCGCATGAGAAATGTCCGCGCCTGGGGCTCCATGACGTTTAGTCCGTAATGATTGATGAGTCTGGTCTGCTGCTGCAGCCATTGAGCCCAGCAGTCCTTGCAGATCTCAGCAACTATTCGCGAACCGATCGCGCCCGGGAAAGGGCTGCGCTCGAATCCTTCACGAGTCTGTCCGCATCGTGTGCAGGCAACGTCTGCCATCTTCACTCCACTGGTATTTCGATGATCGCCCCGGATCTGCACACCCGCCATGCATGAAGGCCGGGTTCTGCAGATCACGAAACCACGTTGATTTGTGAAAGTTAGCGTTCGCGGAGCCTGAGTGGCATTCCGTGGGTTGATATCCACGCAATCACCTCATCTGCCACCCTGTCCCGGCAGTAGTCGCTTGAGATCACGTGTCCGCAACCTTCAAGCCACAGCAGCCTCTTTTCTCCGGAATCAGCCTCTGCTCTGCCGAGCCGGGAAAAGTAGTGTTCTGCCCGGGTAGCAGTGACGCGATTGTCTTCTCTGGATTGCAGGTAGAGAGTAGGCACAGCAATTGAAGGCAACACATTGTAGGCTGAACGGGCCACGCGTCTGAAACTTGCGAGGATTTCCGAAGTTACAAAACGTGGGCTCAGTGAGCGCGCGTTCGCTTCGGGATCATGAATCGAGCGACGCCCTCCGCTGGTGGGAATGAACGGGCTGAACACACTCAGCAGCGCGGCCATGCGGGTATTGCACCTCATGGCGAGGGGCATGTTCAGATAAGGGGCCAGAAGCACAAGAGATGGTGTGTCAGGCATTAGGGAAACTTCCAGAGCTGCCAGTGCTCCTCCCATGCTCTGGCCGCAGATGTGCACCAGGGAATGGCTGCGCCTCAGTTCCTCATGTGACCCATGAATCTGTGCTCGCCACACAGCACTGTCGGCGTCCCGGGCCAGCGATGCAAGTGTTGCTCCATGACCAGCCAGGCGCGGTACATCCACTGTGTAGCCCGCAGCATGCAGCCGTTCCGCCAGATATCGCATGGACTGAGGCGTGTCGTTGAACCCGTGCACCAGAATCACCGCCTCACCGTTGTTGCCCTCAAGACGAAACGCCTCGGCACCGCGCACTACGCCGTTGGCGTCGCGTGGACGCTGCCTCGCATCCAGACCTTCGCAGTAATCAGCCAGCCGACGCTGCCAGAACCACTGCTTCATATCGCCATTCGCTCTGTTGTGTGTCTGCCGTGTACGTGGTGCGTGCCTGGGGTGTACCTGGGGCCTGCGTTAGCTCTGCAATGTGAGTGTCGGATGGCTGTTCCGGCAACTGTGCCGGCTACAGTCCCTGCATCTGCCTCAGTGACTATTGGAGTTCCCTGCCACCTGATGAAGTAAGCGCTGCAGCAGCTTTGTTCATGGCCGATGCCGCGTCGTTGAAACGCTTGGCCAGGTCCACGAGTTCCGCGTTCGTCTCAGCTTCCGTACCATAACGAATGGCTTCGTTCACACCCGGAAAAACCATGGACGAATAGCCGTTGTCGATGTCTGAGGCATAGATCAGTGTGCGATACCATGGGCGGCTCTTGAGGCCGGAATCCCTCGCAAAGATTCGCTCAACCGAAAGCAGGGTGTTGTTGGCAGCGTCCCGCGCAGTCCTGGCAGGGGGGCGATTGGACGCGAGGGCCGCATTGCGCTGCAGTGCGAACTCGCGTGCTGCACGATCCAGCGCAGTTATCGATGCAGCGAGAGCTGCGACGTTGCCCCCATTCCACCCCTTGGCCTTCATGGCCGCCTCGAGCGGAGCAATGTGACGCTGCATGGTTTCGGCAAACTCTGCGTAGTCGTATGGCAGGATTTCTGCGTTGGCGAGACGCAGCGCCATGGCTGCTCCCACACGCGCAGCAGTTGCGTGGTAGACAAAGTCAGGATCGCCAAAGCGCTCCATCGCGTCGAAGGTATCGTAGTGCGAGTGATACTTGCCTGATGCTGAGCCGAAACCCCAGTCGGCAGAGGGAATACCAAAGTGATTATAGAAGCCCGCAAAATCGCTGCCGCCTCCCAGATCACCCATGGCCGGCTCCTGGCTTCCACTCACTCCTGCTGCAGCACGCCAGGTGTCATAAACCGATCCCCCGCCACGCGGGTCGGGTACTGAACGTACGATGTCGCGAAGGAGAGGCCTGAGCGACGGTGTACCACCAGCGCCAAACCGCGGACCTTCGGCGGCTTCGTCCTGGTTGAGGTAGGCGACGGCGCCCTTCTTGAGTCTCAGGGAATCGTCTTCCACGTACTCAACGCTGCCCACCAATCCCCACTCCTCAGCATCCCAGGTGGCAAACACAATGCTACGTTTGGGACGCATTCCACGTTTGGAAAGATCGGCCAGAGCCCTGGCAGCTTCGAGCACGCTCACGGTGCCACTTACGTTGTCACCGGCACCCGGTCCCCATGCATCACGGTGTCCGCCTATGTATACGTACTGATCGGGGTATTCACTGCCGCGCAGATATCCCAGCGTGTTGTGTATGGTCTTTGTGCCTTTTGTTGCAGCATCGGTTTCAACCGAAACTCTTACCCGCACTGGACCGGGACCCAAGTGATAGCGCAGCGGCAATGCACCCTGCCAGCCACGGGGAATGTCCGTGCCGCGTACCTGAGAAAGCAATTGCTCTGCGTTGTACGCGCTGATGGCCACCGACGGTATTTTTGCCAGTGCAGTTTCTTCTGGCTTGAGCCGCGGTACTCCGGGCTTGCTTGCGTAACCCGGAGTGAGAGGGTCGCCGTCGCCGTTGAAAATACTGCCACGCTGTATGCCGCGTTCAGGACGCATGGGTCCCTCGGGATACACATCACCCACCACAAAGCCGTCGTTCTGCGGATCGGTGTAAATCAGTATTGCCACCGCGCCGCGCTTCTCCGCTTCCCTGGCCTTGATGCCGCGGTAACTGCGTCCATAGCGCGCCAGCACCACCTTGCCGGCCACTGACACACCCATTGAGTCGAGCACTGCATAGTCTTCTATGAGGCCGTAATTGACAAACACCAGTTCGCCCTCTCCAACGCCCTCACCTGAGTAGCCGTTTGCCGGTGGAAACTGCGGCAGTGCGGTTACAGCGTCGCCCGGGATGGGCGGCTCACTGAGATCCAGCGATACAGTATCCCTGCCAAGGCGGGTGACGGTGACGCTGGTGGCATGCGGCAGCCATACATCGTAACTGCGCACCTCGGTTTCCAGACCCATGGCCTTCATTTGCGCGATCACGTAATC
>CAZWSJ010000072.1:0-5064 GCA_964636415.1 uncultured Gemmatimonas sp.
CGACGAGCACGCGCAGGCGCGCGCTGAGACCGAGGAGATAGAATCGATCTTCCGAAGCGCAGCCATCCGCCACCAAGCGTCGTTATGCGGCGCCCTCGCCCTGCAGACGACTCCATGCATCCCGCGGCGAGAGAATCGGCAGTGGCGCCCGACTCGCGAGCACGAGGAGATCCTGGTCGCCCGAAACGAGTAGCTCGGCGTCCCCCGCGACCGCCGATGCGAGGACCCAGGCATCATCGGCGTCCCGCACTTTGAGCGACAGTAGGGCGACCGGCTTGGGCACGACCGTCTGATCGCGCAGCAGTTGCTCGATCAGGTCGACCTGGTACGCCGTGGCCTTGAATCGCTTCGTCAGTACGCGCCGGAGCTCAGCGAGATTGACCTCACCGGTGAGCACCTCGTGCTCGGCGAGCAACAAGCGCATCAGGTCCGCGCAAAGGCCGCGAGCCGCGAACGCGCTGATGAGTACGTTCGTGTCGAGAAACACCCTCACGAGATGTCAGCGAACACGTCCTCGTCTGTCAGGATCCCCTGGGCCTCGGCGAGCGGGAGGAGCGCGCGGCGGGCCTGCTCGAAGCGGGCGAGCGCCAGCTGGCGGCGGAGGGCGTCGCGCACGAGCTCACTGCGGCTGCGCCCGAGCTGGCGGCTCAACTGGTTCAGCTCGCGCTCAAGCTTGGCATCCAGACGGATGGTGACAGTGGCAGACTTCATGTAAGACAATGTAGTGCACGCGAGGCCCTACGGCAAGCGCGTGTCGCGTCCGCCTAACGCCCTCCGCTTCTGCGGCACGGGCTGGATTCAATGTCAGCCCGGGAAGACGGATCCCACCGTCCGTGCCCGCAGCAAGCGGATGTTAGGCATCAACGCGGCGCTGCCATCGCCGGGGATGTTGCCGTCCATGTGTGCACGCGACGACTTGGATGACGTCAGATGTAACCGTGTAGTACACCAGATACGGAAACCGACGGAGCAACGCGCGTCGTAGGTCCTTGTACACGACCGGAAAAGCCTCTGGCCACCGCTCGATGGCAGCATAACAGGCGTCAACCGCACGGAGAAACTCGTGGCCCAGTCCTTGGGTCTGCTCCTCATACCAATCAAACGCCGCCTGAACATCGGCCTCCGCCAGAGGCCGAACTCTAAACGCTCTCACCTTATCGAGAACGATTGACGATCCGTGCCCGAACCTCGGCCCACGGGGCACCAGCCGCCGGGTTGGCTTCCAGGTCGGCCAGCCGCTCATCGAGCAGGGCCTTCTCCTCCTCTGTGATTGGGAGGGTCTCGGTATCAGCATCAGCTGCGATGCTATCCCAAATGTCCTCAACGAGTTGCAGCCGCTCGGCGATCGAGAGCCGATGGTAATCGAAGGTCTGGGGGGTAGTCATACCTTGGAAAGTCGGCCTAATGGCCCCGGGAGGCAAGAGGGTGGGATCTCCAAGCCACATGGCTCTCAGACCGACAGCAACCGTGAGCGTTTCATCTGATGCCTAACGCCGGAGTTCAGCCGCCGTCAACCCGCGTAGCGGGTTGGCGGCGGCTGGAATGATTTGTTAGCCGTCATTCCATTGGTTGGCGAATGATGGTTTTCCATTTTTCCGGTGCTGCCTTACGTATGTCGCTTAGATAAATCTCATGATGCTTGCCTCTCAGCGCGGAGCGGCTTGATATGTAGTCATGTACTCGCTGGATTGTCGGTCCCTCAGCCGAGAACGGACCAATGTGCATGATTTGCGCGCTGCGGCCTTCCTTGAACTGCTCGAACCGAATTTTCTTGAGTCCGGGCTGTCCCTTCTTGTCTTGAACGCTGGTGATCGCTGATTGAGCCATCTGCTTTGAAGCTTCTGGCGGCTGCATGATCATCATTGTCCATTTCCAGCTGTCCATCTCTTCGCGATTGAAGCTGGTCAAGTCGTCCGCCCACCACAGACCTTCACGCGGCATCACGACGTAGTCGAGTGCTTTTTCCTTCTATAGCGCGAACTTTATGGTGTACGAGACGGAATAGAGCGCCTCTACTGCCTCTTTGTAGCTCTTGGACGTGTTGGGATTCCCTTCGCCGTCGACCATGAGGAAGTTGAATGCGCGGACATCAATTTCAACGACCTCCTTTACGGAAGGCTTATAGAGGGTCTGAACTTGCCCCGTTTCGGTGGAGCCTCCATCTCTATTGTGAGAGGAGGAGTGCCTGATGCCCCGTCGTCCTGCTGCCTATCCGGCGGCTTATCGTGAGCAGATCATCGCCCTCGTTCGTGCCGGACGTAGTCCGAAAGAGCTGGCGAAAGAGTTCGAGCCATCTGAGCAGACCATTCGCAACTGGGTGTTTCAAGACGGGGCGGATCGTGGCGAGCGCCCTGAGGCGCTGACCACGGAAGAGCGGGCGGAGCTGCAACGCCTCCGTCGTGAGAATCGCCAGTTGAAAGTGGAGCGCGACATTCTGGGAAAAGCGGCGGCCTGGTTCGCGCGGGAGTCGGGGACGATCCCGCCCGAGTCTTCGAGTTCGTGAGTGCGAATCAGGCCATCGCTCCCGTCGCCACGATGTGTCGCGTGTTCGGGGTCTCGGAGAGCGGGTACTACGCGTGGCGGAAGCGGGGGCCGTCGGCGCGGGCGCAGCGCGATGTGGGGCTGGTCGTCGCGATTCGTGCCGCGCACGAGCGCTCAGACGGCTCGTACGGGGCGCCGCGCATTCTCGAGGATCTGCGGGAGGCGGGCTATCGCGTGGGACAGAAGCGCGTGGCGCGCCTGATGCGCCACGAGGGCATCCAGGGCGTCTCGAAGCGTCGTGGACCGGCGCGCCCCCGGCGCGAGATCCCTGAGGCGCCGCCAGCGCCCGATCTCGTTAAGCGGGCATTTACGGCCACGGCACCGAATCAACTCTGGGTCGCCGACATCACGTACATCCCAACCATGGCGGGTTTTCTGTACCTCGCCGTCGTGCTCGATGTCTTCAGCGGGCGTATCGTGGGTTGGTGCATGCACGACACGTTGCACGCCGGCATCGTCCTAGACGCCTTGAACATGGCCGCGACGCAGCGGCGCGCGACGGACGTCATTCATCACTCCGACCAAGGATCGCAATATCGCGCGTTCGCCTTCGGACAACGCTGCAAGCTCCTCGGCGTGCGGCCGTCGATGGGCTCGCGCGGCGATGCCTACGATAACGCCATGGCGGAGAGCTTTTTTGCCACCCTCGAGGTGAAGTGCCTCGCGAAACATCGCTTCACCACGCACACCGAAGCTCGGCTCACCGTCTTCCGCTACATCGAAGGGTGGTACAACCCGCATCGTCGGCACTCGGCGCTTGGTCAGCGCTCGCCGCTAGCCTTCAAGAAGGCGTTTGCCGTACATTCTGTGGCCTCTTGAAAACCCAACCCCACTGGCTCTACTGAACCGGGTGAAGTTCACAATGCGGATTAACGACCCAATTTCTTTCGTGCAGGCGCATAGCGAAACCGTAAGGGACCTTGGCCGTGACTTGTTCTGGCGCGGTCATTCTAACGGAGCCTGGACGCTTCTACCTGGTGCATACAGACCAGGAGTCAAAGATTTCGAGAATAATCTTGCCGCGAATTTTTACCAACGGGCTCCGACCCGTATGGATCATCCGCCGCGCCAGTCCGAGCTGGGATCGTGGCTCTTTCTCATGCAACACCACGGCCTACCAACGCGCCTACTTGATTGGTCGAACTCTCCTCTGACGGCTCTCTATTTCGCAGTTGAAAAAGACCCCGATTCAGACGGGACCCTGTGGGCTCTCGATCCGTATCGACTAAATGAACACTTCTTTGGACAACGTGTTATTCTCTCCGATCATGCTGCTGAAGTGCATCCGCTGTTCGCGGAAGCGCTGCAGAGTTCTCGTCCAAACGTCCCTAAAGTAGCTGCGATAGCATCAACAGAGCGGAACAGACGAATGATGATGCAGTCCGCCCGTTTCACGATCCATGGCGTACGCGACCCGCTCGATACGTTACCGGTAATAGCTCCATATCGAAAAAAGATCGAAGTAACCGCAGCAGCTAAGCCTCGCTTGCGCGAGTGGTTGTATGATATGGGGATTCGGCGATCGCTCCTATTTCCGGATCTGGACAACTTGGCCGCTGAAATCGCTGAACTGAAACGTGTTTCAGCCTAACGATGGCTGGCGCGCGAATAGTCCGTGGATCCATTTACGCGTAGGGCTTGATAAACGGAAGGGCGCCACGCCGCGTAGGTAACTCGATTGAAAAGCGGGGTCGTGAAAAGTGGAAAGTCTTGGTAGTCTTTCGTGAGGAAGTTCCCATCTCGAAGCCATCCCTCACCGACAGCCGGATCATCACCGCGCTAAAGCAGGCCAAGGCTGGCACTTGTTGCCGAAGTTAGACCACGGGCCAGACACCGGCTCGGCGACGTTCGCCAATTGGCAAAGTAAGTTCGACGGGATGGGGGCGTGCTGCGGATACCCCAACTCAATAAGTTTCAGGACGACAAATGGCGGCTGGTGAAGATATTCGTCGAACTCAGCTCAGTATCGACGTACTGAAGGAGCTGATGATGAATAGAGGTGAGCCCAACCGGGACAGGGGTATACCCACCCGATCGATAGTTAAAGAGCGGCGTACGACGATCCGGTACGCCTGCTAAACATTCGAGGTCAGTGAAACGTGCTACTGCTACCAAGCCGCGGCGAATGAGGAGAATGCGCTGGTCGTCGACTGTCTGGCTGTCAATGACTTAGAGGTTGTACAGAGGATAATAGCTGCAAGCTGAGGTTGTCGAAGCATCAATCCACAACCATCAGGGCCCCCATGAACATTCACAAGTTGGCACGTCTCACCCCGTTTGGGCGAGAGGCGCTGGTGCAACGGGTCCGCGCATACGTACCCGTCGCGGTGGAGCGGATTCTCACCGACAACGGCGGCCTAACTCAGCTAGTACAACTTTCACCGGCGCCACAGCGCGCTCAACGAGGCCCCACCGGCCTCACGCCTGCCCATCGCCGTGTAAACAACGTCTTTGTCATCTACAGATACACATCCACGACCGGCATGGCCGCGAGCCCGGTTCGCGCCGTCCTCCTGTGGCGCC
>CAZWSJ010000073.1:0-4976 GCA_964636415.1 uncultured Gemmatimonas sp.
CGGCTGTGCAGATAGAACACATCGCCGGGATAGGCTTCGCGGCCCGGCGGGCGGCGCAGCACCAGCGAGAGCTGACGATAGGCTGCGGCCTGCTTGGAAAGATCGTCGTAAACGCAGAGCGTGGCCTTGCCTTCGTTGTACATGAAGTACTCGGCCATGGAGCAGCCCGAGTAGGGCGCTATGTAGAGCAGCGGTGCGGGATCGGATGCCGACGCTGCAACAACTATGGTGTATTCGAGTGCACCGGCATTGCGAAGGCGTTCCACCACTGAGGCCACGGTGGAGGCTTTCTGCCCGATGGCCACATACACGCAGATGACGCCCTGGCCCTTCTGATTGATGATTGTGTCAATCGCGACGGCGGTCTTGCCGGTTGAGCGGTCGCCGATGATGAGTTCGCGCTGTCCACGCCCGATGGGGATCATGGAGTCGATGGCCTTGATGCCTGTTTGCAGCGGCTCCTTGACGGGCTGACGCACGATGATGCCGGGAGCCGGCGACTCCACCTTCCGGAAGTGCGAGCTGTGAATCTCGCCCAGGCCGTCTATGGGTCGGCCGAGCGGGTCGACAACCCGCCCTATGAGTTCCGGTCC
This sequence comes from uncultured Gemmatimonas sp., assembly GCA_964636415.1. Lineage (GTDB taxonomy): Bacteria > Gemmatimonadota > Gemmatimonadetes > Gemmatimonadales > Gemmatimonadaceae > Gemmatimonas. Next base: position 594 of record CAZWSJ010000073.1, read on the forward strand.
CACGGGAACCTCGAGAACTCTTGCAGTGCGGCGAACCTCGTCGCCTTCCTTGAGCTTGAGATAATCGCCCAGGATGACAGCGCCGATGTTGTCTTCCTCGAGGTTCAGCGCCAGTCCGGTGATGACCTCTTTGGTCTCGGACGACGTGAGTTCGAGCATCTCGCCCGCCATGACCTTTCCAAGGCCATAGATACGCGCGATACCGTCCTTCACTTCGAGGACGGTTCCGACTTCTTCTACATTGAGATCAGCGAGGTCAGCGGCTTCGATCTCGCGAAGGAGAATATCCTTGATTTCGCCTGGACGCAGCGCGGTCTGGGTGGCCATGATGCAGGGGCTTTACAGGAGCTTGGGCCCGTGTCGACGGATTCTGCCGATTGCTACAGCGCTTTGATCGGAAGAGCGTCGAACGGTTCGTGATGAGTATCCGTAAATATCCGTTGTGGATATGCGAATGCGAGCGTAGAGACTTATGTACTGAGTGAATACCGCCGTTCCGCTTTGGATTGCGAGCGGTTTCGGCTACAGCTTGTGAAAATTATCACAAGGCATGGGTAGAGGGCAAGCTCGTGATCCCGGGGTCGGCTGGTAACAACTGGCGCTCGAAGCGCTGCAACAGGTCGCCGGCCCGAAGCCTGGAGAGACTGGAAGCACGGGCTCCCACCAGTCGCACGGTGGTGCTGGAGAGGTGGGACGAGCTGGCGAAGCCCAGGATCCGGGCAACATCCCGCACGTCGTATCCGGAGTTCTTGGAGAGCTCGGCAGCGGCCAGTACCCTCACCAGGTCTATGACTTTCTTAAGCGTGGGAGCGCCACTCGAAGCGAAGCTTCGGGAGAGATGCTCGCGTGACACGCCAAGCTCCTTTGCCAACAGAGCGGTACGCACGGGCCGGCCGGCGCGACGAATGAGGCTCCGCCACACGGAAAGCTGGAGTTCCGATGCCAGCCTCAGCATGGGAGGCGGCACGGAAAGGGCTCTTTCGAATCTGGTGGAAAAGGCTCTTTCCGATACCAGCTCGCGCGCCACGGCCTCGTCCACTCCCTCAACCAGGATGTCCGTGACCCCGAGCTCCACAGCCCTGGCCAGCACGGGCGTGTCGGAGGGGAGGAAGGCAGAGATAAGAAAGAACGGTATGCTATTGAAGGCATCCGCAGCTTCCACGAGGCGCATGGCATCCTCACCCGCGCCCGCGTCAATTATCACCGCGTCAACCAGATCCTGCAAAAGACGTGTTTCCAGATCTGTCGCAGTTCGCAGCATGCTCAGGTGAGCACGCCGCCGGGTGAATGCATTGCGCACCAGACTTCTTGCCTTCTCCCGCCTTGCAAAGGCCAGCACGGTAAGCATGCCTGCACCGGCATCGGCCGGACTCCGTGAACGGTTGGCGGCCGGGTTGCGGGGATTACCCGGATTGGCGGGATTGCGCGGAGCGGGACTCATGCGCGGGTGGCAGGATCGCGGTAGAGATCTATGCCCAATATCATGGCGTATGCGCGATGGAGCACCTCGCGGGCATTGGCATAGGACACTCGTCTGGTGGCCTCATCGAATGAAAGCCAGCGGCAATCGGTGATGCCTTCGTCGAGTTGCGGAGTGGTGGCACCCGCGGCGCTGCGCATGAGAAAGAAGTGGCAGACCTTGTGTACGGTGTGGCCTCTGAAGCGGAAGACCCAGTCTACGGTGTCAATCGCTCCGTCGAGGGCCACATCAGCGAGGCCCGTTTCCTCACGCACTTCACGCAGGGCTGCAGCGTCGGCCGCTTCGTTTCTTTCTATGTGGCCCTTGGGGAAGCCCCAATTGCGGTAGCTGTCGCAGATGAGCAGAAAGCGCGGCTCGCCGTTCTCTTGCAGACGGTATACCACACCTCCCGCCGAGGTTTCCCGGCGGGGCGATCCACTTGAAGGACGTCTCCACTCGGCCGCTGCCATCAGCCTGCTCCGGGAAGACTGCTGCCGGGTGTGGGCGCGGGGGATTGCGAGGCCTGTTGTACAGCCAGAGCGTGCGCACTTGCCAGCGACGCGGCTGTTCCCACCAACGGCGCACTTCCTTCCATGGTGGGCCTGCCTTCTATGAACTGACGGACCACCGGATCGGTGGAGTTCTGGAACTCTTCGATGGTTCCCACGGCTCTCACTCTTCCCTCGTAGAGCATCGCCATGCGCGTTCCCACCGTGTAGGCGCTCCGCATGTCGTGCGTGATGACAACGCCGGTAACGCTGAGGTGTTCCCTCATGCGCACCATGAGCAGGTCTATGGTGGCAGCGGTAACGGGATCCAGTCCGGTGGTTGGTTCGTCGTAGAGTATGTACTTGGGCCGGAGCGCGATGGCTCGTGCTATGCCAACGCGTTTGCGCATGCCGCCCGAGAGTTCAGCCGGCATGCGGTTTCGCACATCCGGCAGATCTACAAGGTCCAGTGCCTCGTCCACGCGGCGGTCTATGTCGGCGCTGCTGAGTATTCCCTGTTTGCGAAGGCCCATGGCAACGTTTTCGCCCACGGTCATTGAGTCGAAGAGCGCGGCGAACTGGAACACGTATCCGATGCGTCCGCGGATTTCGTACAGTTCAGCTCGCGACAGGGTGTCAATGCGCTTGCCGTCAACCCAGACCTCGCCCGCGTCGGGTTCGAGCAATCCGACGATGTGCTTGATGGCCACCGATTTACCGGTGCCCGAGTAGCCGATGATGACCATGGTTTCGCCTTCGCGCACCTTGAGGCTGAAACCACGGAGCACCTCTTTGGAGCCGAAGGCTTTGTAGACGTCTTTGAGCTCAATCATGTCATGACGAAGTTAGCCCTGAGTCGGGAGGTCGGCAAAAAAGCGGGCGGGAGTGTGCAGTGGCGGGCTGGGGTGGGCTGAGATGGGCTGGAACAGACTGGAATGGGCTGGAACGGCGAACGGGACACCGTGGTGGGTGTCCCGTTGATAAGGCATTGTACGTGTTGCGGGTTCAGGCTGCGAAGCTTGAGAGTGCGCGTCCCACGTCACCTTCGCGGAGCCGCTTGAGGGCTCTGTCTCGCAGTTGGCGTACGCGTTCGCGTGTGACGCCGAGCATGGAGCCTATTTCTTCGAGCGTGTGCTCGCGTCCGCCTTCGAGACCGAAGTAGAGTCTGAGGACCTTGGCATCGCGTGGCGGCAGGGTGGAGAGTGCCTCTTCGATTTCATCGGTAAGGAAGCGGTTCATGGCTTCCTCCTCAGTGTCGGGCATTTCGTCGGCCACGAAGCGTTCGATAAGCGAGCGATCGCCATCGGGGTCCATGGGGGCGTCGAGCCTGACATCGCCGGTATTGAGGGCAGCGAGCGACTGCACCACGTCTACCGAGAGGCCGGTTACCTGAGCGAGTTCTTCGGGCGAGGGTTCGCGGCGAAGCTTCTGGCGGAGGATTTCCGAGGCTTTGATGATGCGAGAGAGGTCAGCGGTACGATTGAGCGGTACGCGGACCGTACGGCCCTGGCGGGCCAGGGACGACAGGATGGCCTGGCGGATCCACCAGACGGCATATGAGATGAACTTGACGCCCTGATCGGGATCGAACTTTCGTGCGGCGGTGAGCAACCCGACGTTGCCTTCACCGATGAGGTCGATGAGCGGGAGTCCGCGGTTCTGGTATTTTTTTGCTACAGAGATGACGAAGCGCAGGTTTCGTTTGACGAGTTCCTGGAGTGCATCCTGATCGCCGGCCCGGATTTTCTTGGCGAGCTCGATTTCTTCGGCTGCCTTGAGGAGCGGATAGGTGCTTACTTCGTAGAGATATTGATCGAGGATATCGCGCTCGGGTTCACTGGGCGCGATTCCCGCGGGTGCGGCACGGCGGCGCTTCCGCTTGACTTCGGTCATGGGTTTCTATGAGACCTGAGGATCGGCGACACGACGACCCCTCGTTGAGCGTTGTTGGCGAAGTGACAAAGTGATTGACAAGCCAGGCAGTGATGCGAGAAGATCTGTTGCGTCCCTGCATGAGAGGAACGCACGAGCATACATGTGCGTTGCACTCATTGGCGGGTTGCGCGTGGGTGGTGTTTTACCGGGAGCGCAGCCCTTGCCAAAAAGGGGGACAGCCATTGAAGATACCCCCCAATGGGGCTTTCGCCAGTGCAAATCCCTGAACTCTGCTTGACGCCAGAGATACACCGCGCTAAACTGCGCGTTCCTGACACCCTCGGTGGCGGGTGCCCCGAGGGGTTGCCGTCAGCGAGGGTGTTGCGCCCGGGGGCGTAGCTCAGTTGGGAGAGCGCTTGAATGGCATTCAAGAGGTCAGGGGTTCGATTCCCCTCGCCTCCATACCGGGTAGTTGCTTCAGGTAGTTGCTTTATGCCGTTGCTGGGAGTTGCGGGAATAGCTCAGTTGGTAGAGCACAACCTTGCCAAGGTTGGGGTCGCG
>CAZWSJ010000074.1:0-4844 GCA_964636415.1 uncultured Gemmatimonas sp.
TTCTGGTCAATCGGGTGACAACCTATCACACCACACTGCATGATTTGCTGGAACAACTCGTCGCGGGCTTCCTGATACGGAGAAGGTACCGCGGCGTCACGACGGGAACGAACTTTGTGTCTGGCCATTTCCTCGGGGTGTACGTCACAACGCAGTCCGTGGCGATTCCAGGACAGCATTGAGAATCTAATGCAGCACGCCGTGTCTTTGAAGTGACTGAGGCAGGGTTGCGATGGGACCAGCCTCAGAGAACGGTGCTGTCACCCTCCGCTACGCGCCAGATGGCCATAATGCTGCTGAAGCGGGGCATTTGGCCAAAGGGCACCATCCCCATGGCCTCTGCAGCAACTGTCTGAAACTGACTGAACAGGACGGGTGAAAGCCAAGTGGTAATAGCCAGAGGGTGATCAGGCGGATAGCTTGGGAAATCAGGTCCTGCCGCCCACTGGCAGGCACGAACGGGAAATCCATGGCAGGCATCGTGCGCCCGGCACGCCCTGTCGGATTAACATGGAGAGCGTGTGGCTAAAACGAAGCAGAAGCAAAAGCAGAAGTCGAACTCGGCCTTCATAATCGTGATTCTGCTGGTCCTTGTGGCAGGCGGTGCCGCTATCTGGACCACCATGAACAAGAGCAAGCCCGTGGCCATTCAGTTGCCGAGCGGCGCTGCGCTGCCGGCTGCACAGGGCTACCTGCTTGGTGATCCCAACGCTCCGATCACCATCATTGAATTTGCCGACTTCGAGTGCCCCGGCTGCGGTCAGTTCGCGCTGATCCAGGAGCCCGATCTGCGCGAGCGCGTGATCAAGCCCGGACTGGCCAACTTCCGATTCTTCGATTTCCCGCTCACATCCATTCACCAGAACACGCTCGCCGCACACCTCGCTGCATCCTGCGCAAACGAGCAGAACAAGTTCTGGGAATTCCACGACATGCTCTTCCAGGGGCAGTACGACTGGAACACTCAGGCAACCACCAATCCGCGCAAGGTTTTTGACGGCTACGTCAAGGCGCTTGGCATGGATGCCGCCGCGTTCAACGACTGCTTCAACTCACAGCGCACCCTGCCTCAGATTCAGGCCAACGCCGATGCTGGCAACGAGCGCGGTGTTGGTGGCACACCCACTTTTATCATCAACAACACGATGTACAACGCCATTCTCACGGCCGACGACATCAAGCACATCGTGGACTCCCTGCACCAGAGCATGCCCGCTGCCGCGGCAGGCGCCGGTACAGGAAGCGGCACGCCGTAAAAAATACCGTAATAACTCTTTTGACTCTCAGCTTTCCTGTGACTCGTACTGGTCTTTGAGTTCCGCAACAACTGCGGGATCGGCCAGTGTGGTGGTGTCGCCCAGAGTGCGACCCTCAGCTATGTCACGCAGGAGACGCCGCATGATCTTGCCCGAGCGAGTCTTGGGCAGATCTGCGGTGAAGAGAATGTCATCGGGCCTTGCCAGTGCACCGATCTTGTTGGCCACGTGCTCGCGCAGTTCGTCGCGCAGGCTGCCGCTGGGCTTGAACCCCGCCCGCAGCGTTACGAATGCAGCCAATGCCTGACCCTTGATGTCGTGCTGTCTTCCAACCACTGCGGCTTCAGCCACGCCGTCGTGGTCCACAAGGGCGCTCTCCACTTCCATGGTGCCGATGCGGTGTCCTGATACGTTCAGCACGTCATCCACGCGGCCCAGAATCCAGAAGTAACCATCCTCGTCGCGCTTGGCGCCATCGCCGGGAAAGTACACGTCGGGGTGGTTTGGCCACTTTGAGAAATAGGTGTCCACGTAGCGCTTGTCGTCGCCCCAGATGGTACGCAGCATGCTGGGCCATGGATGTGTAATGGCGAGCAGTCCGCCGCCGCTTTTGATTTCGTTGCCGGCGGCGTCCATTACAGCGGCTCGAATGCCCGGGAATGGCACAGTGGCTGACCCGGGTTTGGCGGTTGTGGTGCCCGGAAGTGGAGTGATCATGATGCAACCCGTTTCGGTTTGCCACCATGTATCAACGATGGGGCAGCGACCGCCGCCTATGTGCTCGTGATACCACATCCAGGCTTCGGGGTTGATGGGTTCACCCACAGACCCCAGCAGACGCAGGCGCGAGAGATCATGAAGTTTGGGATATGAAGTTCCCCACTTCATGAAGGCACGAATGGCGGTTGGCGCGGTGTAAAGTATTGTCACACCGTAGCGCTCACAGATCTGCCAGAAGCGGTCCTTGTCGGGCCAATCCGGTGCACCCTCGTAGAGCATGCAGGTGGCTCCGTTGGCCAGGGGACCATACACCAGATACGAATGGCCCGTTACCCAGCCCACGTCGGCCGTGCACCAGAACACGTCGTCCGCGTGCAGGTCAAAGGTGTACCTGGTGGTGGCAGCAACACCCGCGAGATAGCCGGCAGTGGTGTGCACTATGCCCTTGGGCTTGCCGGTGGTGCCGGAGGTGTAGAGCACGAAGAGCACGTCTTCTGCATCCATGGCCTCGGGCTCGCAGTAGCGCGGCACATCGCGCTTTACGCGATGCCACCAGTGATCGCGGCCTTCCTTCATTTCGGCAAACGTTTCGTCACCCACGCCGCTTCTGCGACGCATGACCACCAGCACGTTCTCCACCGTGGGGCAGTTTTCCAGCGCTATATCGGCATTGCGCTTGAGCGGCACCATGTGGCCTCGCCTGTAACCGCCGTCGGCCGTGATGAGCAGCTTGCAGGAGCAGTCGTTTATGCGATCGCGCAGCGACTCGGGTGAAAATCCACCAAACACCACGGTATGGATTGCGCCTATGCGTGCACATGCGAGCATCGCGATCACCGCCTCGGGGATCATTGGCAGATAAATGGCCACACGATCGCCCCGGCCCACGCCGAACTTTTTCAGCATGTTGGCAGCGAGGTTCACTTCACGATAGAGATCCCAGTAAGTGTAGGTGCGCCGGTCGCCGGGCTCACCCTCCCAGATGAGCGCGGCTTTGTTTCTGCGCGGGCCCGCGATATGGCGATCAACACAGTTAACGGCTGCATTGAGTTTGCCACCCACAAACCACCTGGCATGCGGCGGTTCCCAATCAAGGGCCTTCTCCCAGGCTGTGATCCAGTCGAGAGACCGGGCTTCTTTCGACCAGAAGGCCACCGGGTCGGCGCTGGCTTCCTTGTGCAGTTTGTCGTCGCTTACCAGGGCGTGGTCCCTGAACGACGCGGAAGGTGGGAACTTGCGCGTCTCCTCCAGGAGTACGTCAATATCGCTCATGGGCTCAAGAGGCCGGATTCGGCCGGAAAGGAGGGATTGGAAGAAGCCCTGCCGGCACGCCTTGCATATCGCCATGCACTTCGCCGGTACCTTACCGGAACGCTATGGGCAGGTTACAGGCGTATTGTGACACGGTGCAGGCTGGCGCGGCATGTCGCGGGCGGCTGCGTGCTACGCTAATGTAGAGCAATGTCGATGCCGTATGTAACCACCATGAACACGGATGCGGGTGCCGGAACTGCAAATGGCAGCATTTCAGGGCTCCCGGGCGCGCTTGCAGCCTCGGATCTGCTGCGTGCCTTCGGTTCACGGAAGGCGGTGGACAGGGTGTCGCTTGTTCTGGGAGAGGGTGAGTGTCTGGCCTTGTTCGGCCCAAACGGGGCTGGCAAGACCACTTTGCTGCGTCTTCTGGGCGGACTGCTGCGGCCAGGCTCGGGACGGGTGTTGCTGCACGGCACGGAACTGCCCGGAAGCCCTGCCACGCGGCGTCTGGTGGGCCTCATTAGCCATCACACGATGCTTTATCCGGCGCTCACGGTACGCGAGAATCTGCGTTTTGCGGCGGAATGCCAGGGCGTGCCCAAGCCCGACATGGCGGTAAGCAGGGTGCTGGACCAGCTCTGTGTGCTGGACCGCGAGTTCACGCCCGTGCGGTTGCTGAGCCGGGGCCTGCAGCAGCGCGTTTCAATTGCGCGCGCCCTGGTGCACCGCCCGCGTCTTCTGCTGCTGGACGAGCCATACACGGGGCTGGACGAGGTTGGCGCCCAGGCTTTCACGCGGGCACTGCTGGAGCTTAAGGCATCGGGTGCCACGCTCGTTCTGGTAACGCACAACCTGGCCGAGGGTCTGGCTCTGGCAGATCGCGCGGCGGTGATGCGAGGCGGGCGGTTGGTTCACGAAGAGCGTCTGCCGCCTGGCGGCTTTGATCTGGCGGCATTTCAACTGCTGTACCGCAGGCTGGTGCACGAGGAGCTTGCCTGATGGGGCAGGATCTGGCCGGTCATCTGCCACCCAGTCTCATGAGGGACGCGCTTCGCCTTGCTCGCAAAGACCTGCTCATAGAGTTCCGCACCAGAAGCGCACTGATGGCGGCCACCGTATTTGCGGTGCTGGCCGTGGCCATATTCCGCTTCACCTGGGACCCCACGGCCATACCTGCCATGGATCTGGCTCCTGGGGTGCTGTGGGTGATTTTCACCTTTTCGGGCCTTCTGGGCCTCAACCGCTCGTTCGCACTGGAACTGGCCGACCGCGCCTGGGACGGGCTTTTGGCATCACAGGTTACGCGAGAGGCTATCTTTGCGGGCAAGGTCATGGCCAACCTTGTTTTCGTGGCCGTGATTCAGGCCCTGGCCCTGCCTGCGGTGGTGTTGTTCTTCAACCTGCCAGTGGGCTCTGCATGGCCCGCGCTGGTTGGTATCATTTTGCTGGCAGCACTTGGTCTCTCAGCCGTAGGAACGCTTTTCGCCGCGATCGCCGCCAACACTCGGCTTGCCGAACTCCTGCTGCCCATGATGACCCTGCCGTTCTTCGTGCCGCTGGTAATCCCGGCGGCACAGGCCACGTCGATAGTGCTGCGAGGCTTGCCGCTGAGCA
>CAZWSJ010000075.1:0-4789 GCA_964636415.1 uncultured Gemmatimonas sp.
AGTACCAGAAACAGCAGATCCGTGGCGTTGAACAGCGCCCGCTTGTCGTCCTGGAGGTCCTTGCTGTAACCGCTGGGCAGACCCTTGATGGTGCCCAGCAGCGACACCAGATCTCCCATTACCCTGGCACCCGAGCCGCGCGCCAGCTCGAATACATCGGGATTGCGCTTCTGCGGCATCATGCTGCTGCCGGTGGAGAATCCATCGCCAAAATGCACGAAACCGAACTCGCTGGAGCCATAAATGATGAGGTCTTCGGCCAGGCGCGAGCAGTGGAGGGCGGCCATGGTGCTCGCATATAGCGTGTCTGCCACGAAGTCACGGTCGCCCGTGGCGTCAATCGAGTTGGGAGAGATGCGCGCAAAGCCCAGTGCCTGCTGAAGCTCTGCGCGCGGAATGGGAAAGGCCGATCCAGCGATGGCGCCCGAGCCCAGGGGCATGGTGGATGTGCCCTCTGATGCGTTCCGGAAGCGCTGCCGGTCGCGGTCTATGGCCCAGAAATGTGCCAGAAGCCAGTGTGCTCCAAGCACGGGCTGCGCGCGCTGCAGGTGGGTGTAGGCAGGCAGCACTGCGTCCGAGATGGCCTGAGCCTGCACCAGCAATTCCTGCTGCAGGTCGGCCAGGGCCATGTCCACCCGATGACATGCGTCCATGGTCCACAAGCGTGATGCGGTTGCCACCTGATCGTTGCGTGAACGCCCCGTGTGAAGCTTTGATGCCGCAGCGCCGGCTTCTTCGTGCAGCAGCCGGTCAATCATGGTGTGGATGTCTTCATCGGTTGCCACAGGCTCGGCGCCATTGGCCAGGCGCCCGGCCACCCTGTCCAGTCCCTGCTGCAAGGCCTCGTTCTCGGCGCTGTTCAGTATTCCTGCCGATTCCAGTCCCGCTGCCCATGCTTTGGAGAGCCTGATATCGTGGGGCCAGAGACGAAAATCGGTGGAAATGGAACGATTGATGGCGTCGAGCAGCGGCGATGGGCCGCCGGCAAAGCGGCCGCCCCAGAGCTTGTGCGCGCCTGCATCTGTTTCACCCGATCTGTGAGTGCCGGAGTTCGCCGAAAGCTGTGATGTGGACGAGTCAGGAGCAGGAGAAGAAGACATTCAGGAGTTCCGGTGTTCGAGATAGTTGCGCATGCGGCGGAGCACGCGTTCGCGGCCCTCGCTGCTGCGGCAGATTATGAGCACGGTGTCGTCGCCGGCAATGGTTCCGGCCACATCCGGCCACTTGAGCTGGTCCAGAGCCTCAGCAACGGGCTGAGCGGCCGACTTCATGGTTCTGGCCACTACCAGAACCTGTACCCCTTCAACGCCCGTAAGAAGCTGTGGGAGCATCGCTTCCAGACGGGCAGCCGCAGCGCTGCCGGCGTCGGCACCTGCTCCCGACCCGGCAAAGGCATAACGGGTATTCCCGTCGGCACCGGGCAGCCGCGCAAGCCTGAGCTCACGCATGTCGCGAGAAAGGGTGGACTGGGTCACCGTCCAGCCACGCCGGGCCAGCAACAGCCGCAGCTCTTCCTGGGAACCCACATCATGCCGGGCCACAAGATCCCGAATCACTTGCAATCGATCGCTCTTCGTGGACACCTGATTCCCGGTTTAGTGGTGAATAATGGTGATGGATGCTGATTGACAGGAGATGAATGCAAACTTATGCATTCATTATGCATAAAATGCAAGTTAACAAGCAACCCGGAGTTGCTCTGCAAGGGAGCTGCCATGAATCCGACGGCTGATTCAACCGATTCCACATATCCGTTGTATCGCGTTGGTGTGTTGGGGGCATCGGGATATTCGGGGCGCGAGCTTTGTGCGCTCATTCTGGGTCATCCGCATCTGGAGTTGGCATTTGCCACCGCCAATTCGCAGCGTGGTACCACACAGCGTGTGCGCGCGGGCAATCGTGTGCACGAGGTAGCGCTTATTGCGCCTGAAGACGCTGATATGGGCGGTGTGGACCTTGTTTTCGCGGCTCTTCCGCACGGTGCATCGGCCGAGTGGATCGCGAGGGTGATAGCCAGCGGAGCGCGGGTGGTGGATCTTTCGAGTGATCTCAGGCCCGGCCATGGCGGCATTCTGCATGAGCTACCGCCCGGAGTGCCTGCCGACGCACCCTACGGGCTGCCCGAGCTCTTTCGCTCGGATGTTGTTGGCGCGCGCGTGGTGGCTAATCCGGGCTGTTATGCGACCACGGTGCTCATGGGTCTCGCTCCCCTGGCCCTGGCTGGACTGATCGCTCCGGGGGCCACTGTTAGCATTGCTGCTGCCAGCGGCGTGAGTGGTGCCGGTGCAACTCCGCGGCCCGAGTATCTGTTTGCCGAAGTCACCGAAAACTTCAGGGCATATGCGGTTGGCAACTCACATCGGCATCTGCATGAGATGCGGCACACGCTCAAGCGCTGTGGCGCGGATTGCGATCTGGTGTTCACGCCACATCTTCTTCCCGTTGCCAGAGGCATTCTCGCCACCATCACGGTGCCGCTCACAAAGGCCCTGGCTGATCCGCTTGAGCCCTTCCGTGCGCTTTATGGTGCTGAGCCGTTTGTGGAACTGAGCAGCAGCTTACCGGCATTGGTAGATGTTCAGCATCGCAACGCTGTGCGTATCGCAGCCGTCATGCCCACCGGCATGCGTCAGCCCACCATGCTGGTATTCAGTGCCAGTGACAATCTGGTAAAGGGCGCCGCTGGTCAGGCCGTGCAGAATGCCAACCTGATGTTGGGTCTGCCTGAGGCAGAAGGTTTGCCGCAGTGAACGCAGCAATCACGGTGGTTAAGCTGGGAGGCCGCACGCAGTCCGATCCTGCCTTGCCGGGTGCCCTGGCGTCGCTCTGGAAGCAGAGCGGAGGTCGGCTGGTGCTGGTGCATGGCGGCGGTGATCAGATCTCTGCCTTGCAGCGTCTGCGTGGTGAGGAGCCGGAGTTCATTGGTGGCCGCCGTGTTACGACGGATCTTGCGCTGGAGCTGGTGCGCATGGTCTTGTCGGGTTTTGCCAACAAGCAACTTGTTTCCGCGCTGGTGGCTGCCGGTGTGCCGGCGGTGGGCGTAAGTGGTGAGGATGCCGGGATGCTTCGTGCCGCAGCCATTGACCAGGAGCGTTTTGGTCACGCGGGTACGCCGTGCAATGTGAACGTTGATTTGATTCGGACCTTGCTGGCGGCGGGCTTCATGCCGGTCATCTCTCCGGTGGCTGCGCGGGAAGATGTATCCACACCCGGAGCCTGCAACGTGAACGGTGATGATGCAGCGGCGGCAATTGCCGCTGGGCTTTCTGCCGACGAACTCTTTCTCATGATAGACCTTGCGGGTGTTCTGGATGAGGGAAAGCGATTGCTTGAGTCGCTTTCCCTTGATGCCGCCGCAGCGCTTGTGAGTGAGGGTGTGGCAGGGGGCGGCATGGCGGCCAAGCTTGAAGCTGCTGCTGCTGCGTTGACAGGCGGTACCGGCAGGGTGCGCATAGGGAATCTGGCCGCGCTTGCAACACCCGGCGCAGGCACGTCCATACTGCCGCGTACCGGGCAGGTTGAATCAGGTAAATCAGTCGCTGATGTCGTTGACCCGGACAGCAAGCCTGCTCCGGGAGTTCTTCCTTCCAGGCCATGGCCATGACACAAAGCACTACAGCTCAGGCTCACCCAGACAGCACCGCCGCATCGGCATCAGCCGATACTGAACTTGCTCCACTGCCGGCGCTGCTTGGCACCTACAAGCGACAGGCTCCGCTATTCGTGCGCGGAGAGGGTGTGTATCTGTTTGACGACACGGGCAGAAAGTATCTGGACTTTGTTGCCGGGATCGCTGTGTCGTCGCTGGGCTACGCCGACGAGGGTGTCATGCAGGCAATGCATGAGGCCATGGCGACCGGTGTGATTCATACTTCCAATCTTTATCGCACGGCTCCGGGTGAGGAGCTTGCTTCCTGGCTGGTGGAGCACTCGTTTGCGAGCAGTGTGTTCTTTGCCAATTCGGGTGGTGAGGCGAACGAAGGCGCGTTCAAGTTTGCGCGTCGCTGGGCACGCAGCACCGGTCTCGCGGGCAAGCATGAGATCATTGCACTGCGTGGCTCATTCCATGGCCGCATGCCGGGTACCCTGGCTGCAACAGACAGGCCTGCCTACAGGTTGCCCTTCAGGCCACTCATGGGTGGGGTCACGATTGTCGAGCGCAACATCAATGATCTCAAGGCGGTGCTTGATCCGGAGACCGCGGCTGCGGTGATTGTGGAGCCCATTCAGGGCGAGGGCGGAGTGCGCGTGATTGATCCCGGCTTCCTGAGGCAGCTAAGGGAACTGACAAGGGAACGTAACGTTCTCCTTATTCTGGATGAGATCCAGTGCGGGTTGGGTCGCACTGGCCATCTCTTCGCTTATGAACCACTGGGACTGGAGCCGGACATTCTCACTCTGGCCAAGCCTGTGGCGAATGGTTTGCCCATGGGTGCGATACTGGTGAACGAGAAGGTTGCGCGCTGTATCAAGCCGGGTGACCACGGCACCACTTTCGGTGGTGGCCCGCTGGTCGCACATGTGGCCTGTCATGTGGTCAAGCGGCTGGCATCACCCGAGCTGCTCAAGCATGTGAGGGAGACGGGTGCCTGGTTTGGTGAACAGTTGCACGGCATCGCGGAGCGTACGGGACAGACAAGGGGTGTGCGTGGAGCGGGACTTATGTGGGGAATGGATGTCCGTGAACCTGCAGGAGCCATCATTGCACGTGCGCTCGACAAGGGATTGCTGCTGGTGAACGCGGGCGAGCACACGCTGCGATTCCTGCCGCCCCTGGTTATCACGCGGG
>CAZWSJ010000076.1:0-4727 GCA_964636415.1 uncultured Gemmatimonas sp.
CGCACGATCATGCGGCGTACTCCACGCGGGTCGCGCTCAACCAGAGACGAAATGAGATTGAGTGTGTTGAAGAGGAAGTGCGGATCAATCTGCTGGCGCAACGTCGCAAGTGTGGCACGGGCCAGCTCTGCTTCAAGACGAACCGCACGCTGCTCTCTCCATCGCGACTGCAATGAGTATGCACGAGCCAACCCTGCTGCCACCACCGCTATGTACAGCACAGCATTGCTCATGAAGCTGAACCATATCGGTGGACCACCGAACCAATGCTCTGTATAGAACATTTCACGCAGGCCAAGACCCAACAGGGTCAAGAGCCCCACTACGCCCAGACCTATCACCACAAAACGCAGCAACTCCGCGAGCGTGAGCGTGTCGCCGCCATCTTCCACGGCATGGCCCGCTACCGCTTCAAATATCACCGGAGTCACCACCGCCCAGGCCAGCGCCTCAGCGACGGCCACCCAGAAAATGGTTGAGTCGGACGTCTCAAAGAAGCCTCTCGCACCGCCGAACAGCAGATTCACCACCGTGAGCACGGCATAACAAAGCCAGAACGCCGTGATCAGCAAGCGCTCTCGTGGGCTGACCTTCACAGACAGCACCATGTGGGTTCCTGTCTGCGAAAGCTCGGTAGGTACATTTCGTGCGGCCATATCCCAGCTTAGCTCCCCGGAACGGCGGTGGCCAGTAACACGGTATTACTGTTGGGCTCGCCACAATAGGGCAGCCGCCATCTACCGTTCATATGCCCAAATCTGTCGTTCAGAACAACCAGCGGCGGCTCGTGACATAGGGCTGAACAAGTACCGCCGGAGCCGTCTAACAGGTTGAGCGAACCGTGCACCACCGCTGTGGTGGAAAGCACGTGCCACCGCCATCAAACCGAACGGCCATGAACAGACTGACTCAGATTACCGCCGCGACCGTAGTTGTCGCGGGTATCGCAGGTGCCGCATTCTGGGCGCTCACGAAGCGCGGAGACGACACGCCCACGTATCGTTTTGCGACAATTGAACAGGGTTCGATACGCTCTACGGTAGCCGCTTCCGGTGCGCTCAGCGCCGTGCAGACCGTCGAGGTCGGAACTCAGGTGTCCGGACAGGTCGCCGAGATCCGTGTTGACTTCAACGATCGCGTGAAGAAAGGACAACTCATTGCCCGCATTGACCCCACCATTCTGGAGCAGGCTGTTCAGGATGCAGAAGCCGGTGTGGCTCGCGCAAAGGCATCTCTGGAGCAGGCGAAGGAAGAGTACGAGCGGACGAAGACTCTTCACGACGAGAAGATCGTAACCGAGACAGAGTACAACTCGGCACGTACGACTTATGCTCTGGCGCAAACCAGCGTCACATCATCCGAGATCGCACTGAATCGTGCCAGACAGAATCTGGGCTACAGCAACATCTATGCTCCCATAGATGGCGTCGTTATTGAACGCGACATAGACGTAGGCCAGACAGTTGCAGCCAGCATGTCCGCGCCGAAGCTCTTCGTAATCGCCAATGATCTCTCCCACATGCGCATTCTTGCTTCGGTTGATGAAACAGACATCGGCGAAATCAAGGAAGGTCAGGACGTGGACTTCACGGTCCAGTCGTTCCAGAATCGTCAGTTCCATGGCAAGGTGGATCAGGTACGTCTCGCGTCTACGGCCGAGAACAACGTGGTGAGCTATACCGTGGTGGTTGATGTTGCAAACCCCGACGGTGCGCTTCTTCCCGGTATGACGGCTACGGTGAGCTTCATCACGGCCCAGGCCAAGAACGTTCTGACCGTTGCCAACACCGCGCTGCGCTTCCGCCCACCGGTTGAGGAAGGAGCCGCCGGGAAGGGTGTTGCAGGCGGAGCGGCAGCCGGAGATACCCCGAGCACTCAAGCGGTACCTCAGACTCCTCGCGCCGGTGGTCCTGGCGGCCCCGGTGGCTTTGGTGGGTTTGGTGGACCCGGTGCCATGCGCGCACCGCGTCAGGCTCCAGATGCGCGGCCCAGCACCGGCACGCTCTATACACTGGCCGATGACGGCACCCTGGTGGCCCACAAGGTTCAGATCGGAATCTCCGACGGTACACGCACCGAAGTGCATGGAGAAGGTATAAGCGCCGACATGCAGGTGGTTATCGGCATGAACCTTGTCGGAAACGCCGCGGGCGTATCTGGTGCAGCATCAAATCCGTTCCAGCAGCAGCAACCTCAGGGCCGCGGTCCTCGCGGACTGTTCTGAGCGGAGACGCCATGAACAAGCCAGAAACTCCAGTTATCGAGGTCCGCGATCTCACCCGTGTGTACTACATGGGCACCAATGAGGTCGCTGCCCTGCGGCATGTGAGCCTGAAGGTTATGCCAGGTGAGTTCATCGCTGTCATGGGAACCTCCGGCTCCGGAAAATCAACGCTCATGAACATCCTCGGCTGCCTGGACACGCCCACCTCAGGCACCTACCTGCTGGACGGCGTTCAGGTAGACGGCATGAGCAGGAACCAGCGGGCCGATCTGCGCAACCACAAGCTCGGCTTCGTATTCCAGGGCTTTAACCTGCTGTCCAGAACATCGGCTTTGGACAATGTCGAGCTACCACTGCTCTATGACAGACTCGCACGTCACCGCAACACCAGAGACATGTCGCGCGCTGCACTCGAGCGTGTAGGCCTGGGCAAACGCATGGATCACCACCCAAGCGAACTCTCCGGCGGGCAACAGCAGCGTGTCGCCATTGCGAGAGCTCTGGTCACCAACCCTACGCTGCTGCTCGCAGACGAACCAACGGGCAACCTCGACAGTCGCACCACTCTCGATGTCATGGCACTTTTTCAGCAGCTCAACGATCAGGGAATTACAATCGTGCTCGTCACTCACGAGCCGGAAGTGAGCATGTATGCCAAGCGCATCGTGGAAATGCGTGACGGACGCATCATCAAGGATCATCCAGTGGAAAACCGTGGAGATGCCGCCGCTGACCTCATCGCCCACGACGCACAGGAGGCAGTAGCATGAAGCCCATCATTCTGATTCGCATGGCGATGCAGAGCATCATCAAGAACAAGATGCGCACGTTTCTCACCATGCTCGGCATAGTGATCGGTGTGGCCGCGGTGATCGTCATGGTTGCCATCGGCGCCGGCGCCCGCAGCCAGATTGAATCACAGATTGCAACACTCGGGACCAATCTCATCGTGATTACTCCCGGCAGTACACAGGCGGGAGGGGCGGCCAGTCAGGGAGCCCAGACCTTCAATCGTCTCACCATAGATGATGTGGACAAGCTGGAACGGGAGAGCACGCTGTTGAGTGGTGTATCTCCGGTCATCAGCACACGCACCCAGGTAGTTGCCAACTCCGGCAACTGGCGCACTGAAGTGAACGGCGTTTCCACCGATTTCTTCCGCATTCGCAATTGGACGGTGGAGGATGGGGTGGAGTTCACAGAGGACGACGTGGAAGGCAAGCGTACCGTCGTGATTCTTGGCAAGACCGTTGCTGACGGCCTCTTCCCTGACGGCGGCGCAGTTGGCCAGCGGGTGCGACTCGGGCGCACACCCTTCACCGTGATAGGAGTGATGAGCAAGAAGGGACAGGCAGCAACGGGAACCGATCAGGATGACGTAGTGATTGTTCCTTATACAACTGCGCAGACACGTATCAGCAACTTCTTCTTCCTTGGCTCCATCATCGCTACCACCGACGACACGCGCATGATCCCCGCGGCAATCGCAGAGATCACCGACATCATGCGTGAGTCGCATCGCATCGGTGGCGGCGCAGACGACTTCACGGTGCGCGATCAGTCTGCCCTGGCATCCACCGCCACGGCAACTACGACAGTCATGACTGCGCTGCTCGCAGCCATTGCTTCCATCTCTCTTCTCGTAGGTGGCATCGGCATCATGAACATCATGCTGGTATCCGTCACCGAGCGTACACGTGAGATCGGCATCCGGCTGGCCATAGGCGCGCGCGGATCGGACGTACTGACGCAATTTCTTGTGGAGAGTGTCGTTCTCTGTCTTCTGGGCGGCATAATCGGCCTGCTGGTTGGCAGCGGAAGCTCAATGCTCGTGGCCCATTTCACGGGCTGGCATACCACAACCTCCATTACGGCCGTCGTCATCGCCACCGGCTTCTCAGCTCTCGTAGGCGTGTTCTTCGGATTCTACCCGGCGCGCAAAGCCGCTGCGCTGGACCCCATTCAGGCGCTGCGCTACGAATAAGCGCAAACCGGAGATATAAAAGGATGCTGTCGTTCAATTCATTTCAATCGATCTGGGGCAGGTTCGCAAACACTGCCACTCCTGGCAGACGACGCTTCGGAGCCTGGCTGGTGCTGGCGACGGCTGGGGCAACCCCCATCGTCCTGCCCGCCCAGCAGCAGACGCCCGTTACCATCACCTTCGAAGATGCCGTGCGCCTGGCGCTCAAGCAGAGCATCGCCGTGCGTCAGGCCGAGAACACGCTCGAGTCCAGTGACGCCACAATCCGTCAGCGCTCGGCTGCCTTTCTGCCAAACTTCTCGCTCAGTTCGAACACATCGGAATCCTACGGCTACACCTTCAACCAGAACGAGGGCCGCATCGTCAACCAGTCGGTCACCAACGTGAGTCTGAACGCCAGTTCACAGGTCAGCCTTTACGATGGTGGCAGGTCTCTGAACCAGTTGCGTGAATCCCGACTCACGAGCGAGGCCAACGAGGCCGACCTGACACGAGCCAAACAGACTGCTGTGTTCAATG
>CAZWSJ010000077.1:0-4282 GCA_964636415.1 uncultured Gemmatimonas sp.
CACCACAACAGGAATTCGCGGGGCCACAGCAGCCGGCGGCCGTCGGTTCGCTCATTTCGAGCACCCGGCGGGCGGCTTCGCCGTACTTCTCACGCACGAGGGTGGTGACATCGGTGGGGGTGTCCATGGAATTCGACATGTGCGCTCCGGTTCGGGTGATGTACAGCAAGATTTCTTGATGGATTAAGGCCGAAGAAGGGCGCCGTAAGGCGCCGTTCCGAGCATGACAGGATGTGCAGGACTAGCCGCAGCAGCGTCCGAACACCTTGAGGGCGCGTCGCGTGCCGCCTGGTTCCGTACCGAGCACCCGCACGATGTCGTGCACCTCCTCCAGGGCCTCCACGTTGAGACGATAGTACGACCACCGGCCTTCCTTGCGGTCGCTCACGAGTCCCGCGTCGCGCAGCACCTTGAGGTGAAACGACAGCCGCGACTGCGCGGCATCCAGCGCGTCCTGCAATTCGCAGACGCACTGCTCGCCGTCCCGCAGCATGTCCAACACGGCCAACCGCGTTTCGTCGGACAGTGCGTGGAACAGGGCGGCGGAGCGCGCGAGGTCCAGGGTGATCGCCATGGACCTTAACGTATCAACATTTGTTGGTGTGTCAAGAGCGTCGTGACAGACGGCTCGGCATCGTGGATGATGCACCTCCCGGTCGATGGGTGCGAGTCAGCGATAGATGACCTCGTGGAAGTCGAGCACCCGCACCCGCTGTTCCCGGCGGTACCACGCCTCGTGCATGTGCCCGCAGATCAGTTCAAGTGGCGGATTCGCCACGCCACGGTAATCCCCCCGTTTTTAGGGGATGTCAGTAGTGGAGCGAGTTAAGCAGCCTGTTGGCGTTTCATAGTTGGGGTGATGCCACCAAGGGCCATATTCAGCAATATGTCTTGATTGATGCCAGCGAGGGAATGCGCCGTGAGGTGGCTTTGGGATTGTGCGACGACACCTGTGAGCTGAGGGCGCTGTCCGCAGCATACCCATCCCCCATGCAGCTACCGCGCCAGCGGGTTCAGGTACTTCTCCAGATACTCCAGATCCATCTCGTCACGCGAAACAATGAACCAGTGGCTGGGAGTCGCAGCAACCAGGCGCATACCCTTGCTGCCCAACACAAGCTGTCCCACCAGTTTCGAGCTGCGGTCCACTATGTCATAGCGCGGCAGCGTATCACTGGCCGTCTCACTTCGCTGCACATAGAGCCTGCCGTCGCCACCGGCCAGCAGTGCGTAATCGCCAAACGGCGGGATGTTCGCCGGGAAGTCGGTGAAGCGGCGCATCAATACACGACGCATTTCCGGGTCGCCCTGCTTGAGTGACTCAATGGTTTTGCTGTACCGGTCAAGGTAGGCCTGACGTTCGCGGTCGGTTACGGGCGTGCCGTCAATACCGAACGGTGCACCGATCAGCGAGTCGCGGCCGTTTAGCCGGTACCAGTCAACCCGATAGGGATTGAGCCTTGCCACTGCCACGGCACCGTCAGCAAACAGCACCGCATCCTCGCCGGTGGCGAAGGCGCCGCGGCTGAGCGCGCGCACCTGCGTTTCGGGTGGCCCGTCGCCCACAATTTCAATTGTGGCCGGTGCATCGGCCAGAATGGCTACCGTATCCACAACGCTGGCATTCGGGAAGTCTATCAGTACGGCAGGGAACTTCGGCGTCACGGGGCCGGTTTCCGTGTGTGTGAACCGCGGGTCCTCAACTGCGCTCAGGAGCACGTGTCCATCAGCATCTGCGCCCCTGGGCAGAAGGCTCGCCCACACGGCCATTGGTGAATCCGGGGGCAGCGTGTAAGTGATGGACGTGTCGCTCCACACGCGCCAGCGGCGTGAAACGGGATCGGCCTGGAGGCTTGTGTCAGCTCGCATGGCAAAGAACGGGCCCGCCGTGAGCCATTCCCCTGGCCCCGGGCCACGCCGACTTACCGGGTGTGCCTCGCTGAGTGATGGGTTGAAAACCACAATGCTTGCTTCGCGCGGATCAACGAGAAGCACCCTGTCGTCTGGCAGCACGCGGACGCTTGACACAAAGGTGAAGCCTTGTGATGAGCGCGCCTGCGGAGATCCGAGCGTGAGTGTGGGAATATCTGCCCGTGTGCTGCGGTCGCTGCAAGAAATGGCGACGACCCATGCTGCCATCACAGCGCAGGCCGATACCAGGTTTCTTCCTGTGTGGCGAAACAATGTCATGGCTTGCCGTTGCAGTTGCCGGCCTGGAACCACTGTTGCTCACGCGAGGAGTTTTTCTTGTACTGTGCCGAGTCTGCCGCTGTACGGATATGTGCTAGAACTGTGGCATCGCGAACCCTCTTTGCTTTGTAAATCTCGGCTATGGGAGGTCGTTGGCCCCGATTGGCAGGATGGTACTTTTCTATGGCATCGAGCAGCACCGCACGCTGCTCGGCGTCAAGAGAGAGCTTGACTGTGAGAGCTCGCTCGTAGCATTCAAGTAGATGCGCCCGGTCCCTGGCAGGGAAGTATGTGCCGGGCGGGAGCTCCAGCTTTTCGTTGGACCCCATTGTCTGAGCACGCGCCATACGTGGCGCGGAGAGTGAGGTGGCCACGAGGCAGACAGCGACAAGACCAGCTAGCGGGGCTTTCATCTTTACCTCCGGTTTGCTCCGGTTTGCTCCGGTTTGCTCCGGTTTGCTCCGGTTTGCTCCGGTTTTCAGAGCCTGACGGAAGCACAAGAGCGCCTCGGGGCACATTGAGGCAGGCGGGCAGGGTCCTGAGCGTCCCAGTGATCCTGAAATGCGTAAACCCCCCCAAACAAACACATACGATTAAAATTCGGAAAGCGCAATAGGGGCACGGCCCCTCACACATTCCACCATATCCCATGAGCTTCGAACTCGTCTCCGCCGGCCGCAATGTGCCCGATGAAGTAAATGTCATAGTCGAAATCCCCAAGGACGCCGATCCGGTCAAGTACGAAGTGGACAAGAAATCGGGTGCCATCTTTGTGGATCGCGTGCTCACCACGCCCATGCGCTACCCCTGCAATTACGGCTACGTCCCTCGCACGCTGGGCGACGACGGTGACCCGCTGGACGCGCTGGTTCTGCTGCCGCTGCCGCTGGTTGCGGGCTGCGTGATTCGCTGTCGTCCCATTGGCATGCTTTGCATGAGAGACGAGGCCGGCGGCGACGAGAAGCTGCTCGTGGCACCCGTGGACAAGGTGTTCCACGGCTACTCCCACGTGCACGACATTGACCAGGTGGCCAGCCACTGGCTGGAACGCATAAGCCACTTTTTCACCCACTACAAGGACCTCGAAGAGGGGAAGTGGGTGGAGCTGGATGGCTGGCGGGGAGCCGCTGAGGCGCGAAAGGAAATCCTGGCCGGCGTGGAGCGCTACTCAACAGAGACTTAGCCAGCCGCGCAGCTTCCTCTCCCACGAAGTACATTCTCAGTACGCCCCGCCCCCGCCCCCGCCCCCGCCCCCGCTCGCTCCCTCCAAACCGATTCAGTTCATGCCACCGTCATGCAAGTCTCCCATGACAGCGCAGACTAAAGGTGTCGGCCGCTGGCTGGCACTGGGTGCATTCGCAGCACCCCTCGCGCTCGCTGTCCCCTCCGCAGGTCAAATCTCAGCGCAGGCACCCGCGGCCACTCTGTCGCTGCCCACAAAGGCCGCGCCCACGGTCAACCCTGCCATCACAACACCGGAGAAGTTCTTCGGCTTCCAGATGGGCGCCGATCGCAAACTCGCCCGCTGGGACAAGCTGGTCGACTACTACAACCAGCTCGCAAAGGAAAGCCCGCGCATCAAGGTCGAGAACATGGGACCAACGGATGAGGGCAATCCATTTCTCGCGGTCTATATCTCCTCACCCGAAAACCTCGCCCGCCTGGAAACTCTGAGAGAGTGGAATCTCAAGCTCGCTGATCCACGTGGTGTCCCCGAGGCTGAGATCCGACGCATTGTGTCGGAAGGCAAGGCGGTTGTGCTGCAGTCCATGAGCATGCACGCCACAGAAGTCGGCGGCTCGCAGATGGCTCCGGAACTCATCTACGACCTTGTTGCACGCACCGACCCCGAGGCACAACGCATCCTCGACAATGTTGTGGCAATCATGGTGCCCAGTTTCAATCCCGATGGACAGATCTGGGTCACGGACTTCTATAACAAATACGTGGGCACGCAGTACGAGGGTGCCAACTACCCAAGCCTCTATACCAAGTACGCCGGTCATGACAACAATCGCGATGCGTTCATGACCAATCTCAAGCAGTCCCAATACATGGCCAAACTGCTCTTCCGCGACTGGAAGCCGCAGGC
>CAZWSJ010000078.1:0-4280 GCA_964636415.1 uncultured Gemmatimonas sp.
CCAGCCTCTGCCCGAACGGTTGTAGCGCTCGCGCAACTGGTTGGTGAGTTCGTCGCGATCATCGTCGGCCACGCCCTTCGGGTTCCAGGCAAAGCAGAGAATGTTTGACTCGGGTTCATGCAGCGCATGGAAACTCTCGTGGCCCTGCAGTTTCTCGTAGAGGTAGTGCGCCGTGCGGCAGAGTTTCTCGTAAAGTGCTGCCAGTCCGTCGGCTCCATAGCGCTCCAGGGCAACCCAGAGCTTGAGCACATCGGAGCGCCTGGAGCACTGGAATGAGCGCGGGCCCATGTCCCAGGATCGCGCCGCCTCGGCTTGCGAAAAGAGATATGGGGCAGTCTGAGAGAAGGCCGAACCGAGAAGCTTCTCGTCGCGCATGAGCAGCATGCCCGCTGCGAGCGGGAGGAGCATGGTCTTGTGCGGGTCCCATGCCACCGAATTGGCGCGTGCAATTCCATGCACCCTGTGTCTGTGAGCGGCAGACAGCAGTGCAGCTCCACCATGTGCCGCATCCACGTGCAGCCACAACGGCCCGTTGTCGTCAGCAAATTGAGCGCAGAGATCGGCCACCGCGTCTATGTCGTCAAAAGTGCCCGTTGCAGTGCAGCCCGCCGTGGCCACCACGGCCATGACGCGCTGCCGTGCGTTCTGCTGTGCCGCGAGGCTTTCCCGGAGATGCGGGATGCTCATGTGCTGGTTTTCGCTTGGAACAACGAGCACCTGTGAGAGCCCCAGGCCCATCATGCCGGCCGCTCGTGACACCGCGTAGTGTGCGTGTTCGCCGCATATGAGAACCGGAGGATTGCTGCCCACGCCCCGCGACCAGACCTCGGGTATGGCGCGGCTGCGTGCGGTGAGCAATGCGGTGAGCGTGGCCTCGGTGCCGCCCGATGTCATGGTACCGCCAGCCTGCTCGTCCCAGCCTATCAGGTCGGTCATCCAGCCAATTACCTGATGTTCCAGTGGCGTGAATGCAGGCGACATTTCGCGAACGGCCTGCGATTGATTGAGCGCTGACACCAGGGCGTCGGTCCAAACGGCGGCGGGAAGCGGTGCCGATACCTGGTGGCCGATGTACATGGGATGAGCCAGGCGGTTTATGTCGGGCAGAAGCAGGGAAGAAAGACGCCGTGCCACTTCAGCCAGCGGCCTGGGTCTGCGCGGGATCGGACCCTGAATCCGGTCCGAGATCATTTCCGCACTGTGCCAGGTGCTTACCGAACCTTTGCCGGTGCGGGTCTCTGCGAAGTACTGCTCCACCAGAGACAACAGCGGTTCAGCCGCTGCCATGGTGGTGTCAGCTTCCAGTAATTCGACAATGTCGACGGGGAGATCGTCCCCGACCGGGACATCAGCTTCGAAAGATTCAGGCTGGTAGTCTGTCATCAGATGTATTTAAACCCTGCCGGTCAGTGTGCATATGTGCAAGCAAGCCGTTCTCAGGTATGTTTTCACGGTGCAGCATTCCACACCAAGGTCCGAGAACCAATCAACCTGCGCACAGCCGCAGACTTTAGTGTCCCGGGAAGCCGGGCATGAAGCAGTGATTGACGACGAGTTCCTGCCTGTTCCGGAGGAAGAGTCTGCAGCAGCACCAGTGCCGGAAACAGGCACTTCGATGTGGGCTGTGATCTTTGCAGGTGGCATAGGTACGCGATTCTGGCCGCTCAGCACGGCACAGCGTCCCAAGCAGGTACTCCCTTTGGTGAACGAGCGTCCGCTCTTGGCGGATACGGTTTCGCGGCTCGCGCCGCTCATTCCGGCCGAACGCGTGCTTGTCATTACGAGCTCCGACATAGCGGGTGTGCTGCACGACGTCATCCCCGAGATACCTCAGGCCAACATGCTTATTGAGCCGCGGCCTCTGGGTACTGCGGCGGCCCTTGCCTGGGGTGCGCGCGAGGTTGCGAGACGGGCCGGCGAGGACACGGTTTTCACGGCTCTTCATGCCGATCTGTCGGTGGGCTTTCCTGAGCTTTTTCGCGACAGTCTTCGCCGCGCCGCGGCTCTGGCCAGTGCTGATCCGCATCTGGTATTGCTTGGTGCCGAACCCACGCGCGCCGAAACCGGGTTTGGTTATCTGCAGCCCGGTGAAACGATTGACCCACTCCTGGCCGGTGTGAGTAATGCTGCGCGACGCGTGGAACACTTTGTTGAGAAGCCGGCAGCGCCCCTGGCGGAGTTGCTGATCAGGGAAGGTGCACTCTGGAATACGGGCATCGCAGTTTGGCGCGCCCGCACGGTGCTGGACGAGCTTGAGCGACATACACACGAACTCAGGCACGGCCTGCCGCTGTTGCTTGAAGACGATCACGCGGGCTTTGCCGATCTCGTCAGCTCTGTTTCACTGGAGCGGGGTCTTCTGGAGCGCAGCGAACGTGTGGTGGTGCTGCCCACTTCCTTCGACTGGGACGACGTGGGCACCTGGGCTGCCCTGCGTCGCGTGCGCGAGCTGGATGACACCGGCAATGGCGTTATGGGTCGTGTGCACTGTGTAGATTGCTCGGGGAATGTCATTCACGCAGATGATTCATGCATCGTGGCCTATGGCATTTCGGGCCTGATAGTGGTGAGCATTCGCGGGCTGACCTTTGTGACAACCCGGGAGCGTGCGGCCGAGCTGGGCCCCTTGCTCGATTCGCTTCCGGGCAGTCTTCGTTTTAATCCGGGTGCACGACAGCCCGGCTGATCACGTTACCTACAATGGCCGACACTTCTTCCGACTCTGCAGATCACAACGATTCCGCATCCGCTGCGCGAAAAGAGGTGCTGCCCTGTAGTGATGCCCTGGCGCGTACCGCGCTGGAAACCTGCAGGCAGCATGAACGGCTGTCGCGCTTGATGCTGCTTGAGGTGTCGTTTGACGAACTGCGTGCGGCGCATGCCATGGTGGAGACCATAGACCTTGCACTTGAGGAGTCCGTGGCCGAGTTCGAAAAGAAGAGCTCGAAGTCGGGGGTGACCGGGAACAGCGAATTGCGCGCAGCTGCGAATACCATGTGGCTGGCGGCGCGTCAGTATCTCAGGCGCCACAGCATGGCTGAGCGGGCGTCGCGTCAAATCCACCGCGGTGACGACAGCCTGGGCGCGCTGCACCTGGAGTACCAGCTCGAGGCTTCATCCCTGCTGGCGCTCAGACAGGCCACCTCGGCCTATCAGAAGCTCAGACCGGAGAACTGTTTTTGAGTCCGCGATGAGGGACTGACCAGACTCCTGCCAGACTCTGACCGTGCTCTGATTGACTTCAGATCAGCCACTGAGGGGCAGTTCGAGCAGCAGCTTGCTGGGTTGCGGGTCGCGGGTGAGATAGACCTGCACGCGATCAATAATGGCAGGAGCTGAAACCCTCAACGACAGCAGTTCTGCGGCGCGTTTCCTGGTGAGGGCAGGGTAGAAGCTTAGTGTGCAATGCGGAGTGAACTGAAAGCGGGCGCGCCTGAAGGTGAGTCTGCTTCGGCCAATGGCTTCGTGCAGGGCACGCAGTGGGCCGTGTGGGTCCAGAGGCAGCGATACGATGTCGGTTTGCATGAAACGGTGCGGCGGATCGAAGACGAGCGACATCGGGGCCGTGGAGGCCGCAATTGGAGCGAGGGCCTCACGGATCTGATCCACCGGAGTGTCGGTGGGAATGGGACCAAGCCCGGATGAGCCTACCAGAGTGACGTGCGGCGGAGTGAGCCGGGCGAGCTTGGGATCAAAACGCTGCTGGATCTCCCTTATCCTGTCTCCGGCCTCACCGGTCAGCTCCGTGAGGACGAAGATGCCAAGCGCTGCTGCCATCGGGGCTAATCTAATCCCCGGCACTCGCTTCCACTCGTGTCTCGTGCTATGTTCGCGCCATGAGCGACTCACTGATGGTCATTCACGAATACATGAACGACATGGAAGCTCTGGTGGCGCAGAGTGTTCTGGAAGCCCATGGAATTCATACCACGCTTCTGCGTGAGGATGCCGGTGGTATGCTGCCATCCATGAACGCGCTTTATCCGTGGCGTCTGGCCGTGGGCGAAAGGGATGCTGAGTTGGCGGTGAGCATTCTTGAATGGCCTGTGGAGCCTGCCGATGATGCCGAGGCGGAAGCGGCTGCGGAAAATTCTGAAGCCGGTCAGGACGACGGTTCGAACGGAGAGTCCGAAAGCTGAGTGACACCTTTGGCGGCCTTGTTGTGCTCATCACGGGGGCTTCGAGCGGTATAGGTGCCGAGCTCGCGCGGCAGTTTGCAGACGCTGGTGCACGGGTTGCGCTGGCAGCGCGCGATGGTGAACGACTGGCCAGCGTGGCGC
>CAZWSJ010000079.1:0-4000 GCA_964636415.1 uncultured Gemmatimonas sp.
TACTCATTGATGCTGTCGGGAAGAGGTCGACTGAGCGCCTCGACGGCAGCTATGCTGTCACCACGGATCACAATACGCTGGTTCGCAATGCTGCGCCCGTTGATCACGTCGATCACCGTTACCGAGTCTATCACCACCACCTGTGGTGCGCGCGGTCCGCGACGCTGCGCCAACTGGCCTCCGGCACCCGCAGCGCCGCCACCAGCCGCGCCAGGCGGCTGTGCAGGCAATGGCGCAACCATCGCAAACGCAGCCACGGAAAGCACCGCTCGGGCAAGCACCAGACGGCTCACAAGTTCAAGTTTGGCCAGTGTCACTTCCACACCTCACTCAGTACGCGTGAAAAGTTGCCGCCCAGGAGCAGCTTTATGTTCTCATCCGAGTGACCTCGCTTTACCATGGCTTCGGTAAGGTCAAAGAGCCGCCTTGGATGATTGAGTCCGTCCACATGCGCCATGCCGTTGTCGGCGAAATAGGCGTTGTAGCGTTCAAAATTGGGTTGTCCCGCCAGGCTGAGCTGGCCATTGGCCGGCATACCGTTGGAAAGTCCAGGCAAGTCGAGATCCGACCCAATACCCACATGCTCGGCGCCTATGAGCTTGTAGAGATACTCAACGTGCTGTACTACGTGTTCAACTGTAACTGGCGCCCTCTCCTGTATCATGAAGCGAATCATGGGAATGCCGCTCACACCACCCCTGGCAGCCAGTTTCAGAAAGGCCTCGTCGGTCTTGCAGCGCAGACAGTTGGGCACAAGAGCGCGGCAGGAAGCATGCGTAAACAGCAGTGGGCGGGTCGCAGCATCGAGAGCGTCAAGCGTGGTCTGATCGGCGCAGTGCGACAGGTCCACCACCATTCCCACCTGTTCCATTCGCTGCATGATGGAATGGCCGAATGCCGAAAGGCCACCATCACGATTCTCCAGGAAGCCGGCACCGATGCGACTTTGCATGTTGTAGGTAAGCTGCGAAACACGCTGGCCGAGCTGGTAGAACGTGGCCACATCGTTCGGGTTGCGGAAATGATCCGAAGTCTGGGTGGTGAGCATGATGCCCATTTTGCCAGAGTCCCTGATCGTGGCAAAATCGCCGGCATCGTCCACGCGGGTGAACCACTGGCTGTTTGAGGCAATAAAGCCGTTCCACTGAGCCAGAAAACGGATCATGCCGTCGTAATCTCCGGGTCCGCTGCCCAGTGCCACAATCTTCATTCCAGAACCATGGAATGTGTTGAAGTCCGACTCTGTGAAAGTGCGCGGATCCCGCAGCCATTTTGCACCCAGCGGGCCGTCAGGCAGGCGGTGGTCATCAAATGCAAACTGGCAAAGCATGTCGATGACGGTGGACTCCTGCATGAGGTCCATGGTGCGTGCCGAGTACTGCTGTGGGCTGCCGGGGAAAAGGCTGTAGCGTCTTTTGAGAATTGACGGCGCAGCCATTCCGGACGCTGCTGACAATCGGTCGGGCAAAAGCACTGACCCGATTGCTGCGGAAGCGAGAGCGCCGAGTGCGTTTCGACGATTCATGTCTTTAACGTTTGGCGGGAACGAGGGGGCAGGATGGGGGAGTGTGGGATGTGCTTATAAATAAGCGGAGCTTGTCACTTGCTGCTGCGGCCATTATCCGGCGCACCATACTGAAAAAACTCCAGCTCACGCCGAATACAAAACACGAAGAGTCCCTCACGCTCAACTGCTTGCATGATTTCCTCAGTTTTGCCGTTGAGAAGGATGAAGCTCACTTCCTCCGGTTCGTCCGCAAGCTCAAAGAAGTGTGCGGAATGCGAGTGGCCGTTTACGCCCACGCTTTCACTGTTTATACGGCGAGTATGCCGCGCGACTCCGTGCTCTTTTGCGAGGCGCACTATGACATCAAGCACGGGCGCTCCGTGATGTCGCCGCGAGCGCGGCGCCATGAACGTGATTTCGAAGCCTTTCATCGCGATGCCCCCGATACTTGTCGCAGAAAAAGAAAGAAGACGGCCCCCAGCCATGTCATGACGAGGGAACCGCCAACGTGAGCCAGAATGCCGGTGAGTCCCCAGAACACCCGGCCGCTCTCAAATGCGTCCACCATTTCAGCCGAAAAAGTGGAGAAGGTGGTGAGAGCGCCAAGAAAGCCGGTGATTACGAACAGTCGCCAGAACACCGACGGGAAACTGAGGAACGCCGGGATCATCATGCCTATGAGAAAAGCTCCGATGAGATTTGCAGCCAGGGTACCCAGCGGCAGCATGGCAAAGCGCTCGTTGAGCAGAAGCCCAAGTGCCCAGCGCAGGTTTGCACCAGCCATGGCGCCGAGTGAAATGGCAAGTACTGACATGCTCAATTGCATGGCGGCTCCCCATACGATTGGAGAGCGATGCATTTTGCGGCGTATCGCATGACTCCGGACGGTTGAGAGTTTTTGTCAGGAGTCATTGGCTCCACTCCCTTTGAGTGAAGCGGTTAGGGCGAACTCCACCGCCTGCCCAAATATGACAATTACCGCAAGGAGCGGCAACAACCCGGCAATCCCCGCGCTCAGCCCAGTGTTGCCAGCCAGGCCTCAACCCGTGCGAGATCACGCTCGGTGAGACCACCGTGAACGGGCAGTGTTACAAGCTCACTGGCCAGCCTGCGTGCACCTTCGAATCGCCGGACTGGAGCGGCTACAGTGGTGGCTCCAGCAGCGGCTCCAGCGGCGGCATTCGCGCGCTCGCCAAATCCCGGCAGATCCACCAGCGCGGTGGGATAGCCAGGCATGACCCCGCAGTAGCCGGCCTCCCTGTCAGAACGCAGTCTCGAATTTCCGCTTCTCAGCACCAGCGGCAGCCTGAGAAAACCCGGCGTGGCGAGCGATGGCGGCGTAACCACGCTTTCCTTTGACACCACCGCACTCACAAGCCTTTGAGCGTTGCTGCGCCTCAACTGCGCTTCGGCATCAATGGTTTCAATGGTCCGGCTCAGCACACCCAGCGCCAGCGACGAGGCCCAGTGTGGCTGGTGTGGCTTGTGGTATGGAGTTTCGCCCAGTCCGAGAAAGGGAAGGCTTGCAGGGATGCCGTAAACCGACGGCCGGGCGAGCAGGTATTGGGCAAGCAGCTTTACGAATTCAGGCAGTGCGGAGTTCGCACGATCCCGCACTGAAGATCTCATTTCTTCGAGCAGCTCAACGCCTTTGTCGTCGTTTGCCAGAAGCGCCCCGCCCGAGCCGCCGGTAATGCCTTTTCCACGACCAAAGCTGAGCACTGACAGCGATCCGAAGCTCCCCAACCGTCTACCATCAAACCACGCACCGGCGCCCTGGGCGGAATCTTCAATGCAGGCTGCAGAGAACTCTGCAAGCAGAGTTCTTACAGCGTGCATGTCCACAGGTATGCCGTAGAGATGCACTACCACCACAGCATCGGCTCCGCTTTCCAGGGCATGGCGCAGCGACGCCCACGACGGCCCCAGCGTGCCAGGGTCGATATCGTATGGAATGAAATCCACGCCTGCTGCATCCACCGCCGTGGCGATGTCGAAGCAGGCATAGGCCGGTATGGCCACCAGTTTGCTTTTGCGCGAACTCCCGGCGCCCATGGCCAATGCCAGTGCCGAGGTACCGCTGTCAACGAACAACAGAGAGCGAGTGCTGAAGATCTCCAGCAGCCTGTCCCGAAGTTCGGGGAAGCGCAGCTCGGGACGCGCAGTGCCGCCCGCCAGCGCCGCGCGCACACCTGCCGCCAGCGCTGCCCCGGGCAGTGGCGAGCGCACCGGCGGAAGACGACGAAGTCCCATCCCTCAGGATACCGTCAGGATATACACTGGCTGAAAACGCGCACGCCGCTCAGCGCTTGAGTTCTTCAAGAAGCTTTGCCACCGCTGCTTCCAACTGCTGGTCCTGACCGCCGGCAACCTTGTCATACTCGTTCATGACCTTGACGTCGGGCTCTGTCTGGTGGTTCTCCAGATAACGACCTGTCTCCGCTGCCTTCACTCCCAGACCCGGCACACCCCAGCGAATTCCGCCCTGAATGT
>CAZWSJ010000080.1:0-3942 GCA_964636415.1 uncultured Gemmatimonas sp.
GGCCTTGCTGGCCTTGCTGGCCTTGCTGACCCTGCTGGCCTTGCTGGCCTTGCTGACCCTGCTGGCCTTGCTGGCCTTGCTGGCCCTGCTGGCCTTGCTGACCCTGCTGGCCTTGCTGGCCTTGCTGACCCTGCTGGCCTTGCTGACCCTGTTGCCCGGCACGATCCGCCATCCGGTCACGGAGCGACTCCAGGCCTTCAACCAGATCACGCGTGGACTGCAAGGTGCGCTCCTGGCGCTGCGATGCTGACTCGCCCTGAAGCGCGCCCGCAGCCTGACCCATCTGCTCGGCCACATCCTTGAGGTTCTCGCCTATCTGCGCCTCAAAGGCTGCGGCATACTCTTCAGAACCCGACCGCGCCACCTGACGTGAAAAGTCGATCTTGTCGGGCAGCCTGGTATCACGAATGGTCTCCGCCGCACCCGACAACCTCGATGCTGCCTGTGGCTGGTCGCGCCGCGATTCGCGCGATAAACGATCGGCATCGGCCTCAAGCTGTCTAACGTTGTTGGCCAGATCGTTCTTGCGCTCGTTGATACTGTTCATCTGCTCAGCACGCTGTGACGCAGATGCGGTTTGCTGCATGCGGCTCACGTCGCGCGCAATTTCCTGTTGCTCTGTCTCAAGACTGCGGGCACGATCAGCAAGCTGCTGCACGCCGCGCGAGGCTTCGGCCGAACGTGAGTTCTCAAGATTGCGCGCGGCACGTGTCAGTTCTTCAAGCGCCGCGCTGCCCTGTGCGTTAGATCCGCTGGCCGCGCGACGCATGGCGTCGGCTGCCTGCTGCAACTGCTGAGCCGCGTTGGCCAGCTCGGGATTGTTCTGCTCGCGCGCCAGACGCTCAAGCCTGCGTGCCTCTTCCTCAGCCTGACGCGCCAGCTCGCGCTGCGCCCCGCTGTTGGTGTTGCCGGCGTTGGGCGCGTTGGAGCCCTGGGCTCCCGATGCCTGGTTGCCGGAGTTGCTGCTGGCGCTGCTGCCGGAATTGGAACCACCACCAGCACCGCCACCGGTTTCCTGTGCAAGACGATCACGCATCTGATCAGCCATGCGCTGCATGCGCTCGTTTTCCTGCTGCTGGCGCTGTGCAAGCTGGCGCAGACGCTCAAGGGTTTCGTCAACCTCAGCCTGTCCGGCGTCCTGGGAGCGCGACTGCTGAACGGTTTCGTATTGGTTGCGCTGCCTGTCGGTCTGAAGCTCAAAGAGGTCGGCCAGTTCTTCTGCACGCTGCTGGCCGCCTCCACCGCCACCACCGCCCCCGCCGCCGCCACCCATTTGCACTTCCACATCACGATACAGCGCTTCAGCACGCTGCAAACGCTGGAGTGCGCGCTGTTCAGGTGGCAGTGCATCAGCGCCGCGGACGCGACCAAGCTGTTCTTCTGCACTCTTGAGTTCAGTGGCGGCCTGCTGAAGCTCAGCCTGGATGAGCGCGAACGTCGTGTCAACAGACACCGCGCCACGCGTCACGAGCTGCTGCACCAGTTCTTCCACATCAGCACGCAGACGACCCTCGGCAATTGCCAGTGTGGTCATGTCTTCACGACGCTGTTTGTCAGAAGTGCCGGCGCTGTCGCGCAGCCAGTTGAAGGTGCCCGATACCACTTCCTTCTGTCTGGCGGTGAAGCCCTCGGGCGAACTCTGCTGTCCACCCTGCTGCTGCTGGCCGCTTTGCTGACGGTCGTCGGACTGACGGTAGTCCTTTCCGAACGGTCTCACTTCCAGGAAGTACACATCACTTGAGCCGGTGTGGCCGCCGCCGTCACGTGCAAGCGCGTAATAGGCAACCAGATCTCCGGGCTCCAGATCCATGTCTTCAAGGAACATGGTGTAGGTGCCACGCATGTCACGCGGCTGACGGCTTGCGCTGTCGGTAATGCTGCGACGCTGTTCTTCGCCGCCATTTACGCGGTAACGCAGCTCCATTGAGCGCACGCCCAGATCATCGGTGGCACGGATGGCAACTGTGACTTCGTCAGTGTTGGAAACCTTAGTGTCACGACCCGGATCTTCAATGCGAACCATGGGCTCGCGATCGGGGATTGCATCCACCACGTACTCCACGGAGCCGGCAACCGTCTGCCGGTCGTTGGTGATGAGATCAACGCGGTAGAAGGCGTTCTTGGTGACACGGAACTCACCGCTCAGTGTGCTGTCAGAATCAGGAGTGAGTTCCACCACCGATCCGTCATCAAAGCGCAGCCGACCCGATTGCACGGCTTTGGTGATCGTTGCGTGCACGGTGACCATGCTTCCAACCACGGCTGCAACGTCGCCAGTGCCGTCTATGTGCTCGGGGGGAATGCCGCTGTACGTGGGGTAATGCAGATCCAGCGAAACGGAAGAAACAGCGGGAAGATTATTGACAGTGAGCTTGTAAATGGGCGAGCGAATGTCAGCACTCTCCACGTAGTATTCCGTGGGAGTCACGATATCGAAGAGACGCGAGCGGAAACGTGCCGTATCAGCATCGGGAGCCATGGGGAGCCGCTGCCACTCTGAGGAGCTGCTGTCATCGGCCACGCGGAATACCAGCTCTGCACCGCTGGCGGCAAAGCCCAACAGTTCAGCCTGAACCTCAACTGCACCACCACGCGGGACCGAAATGGACCCGGGTTCTACTTCTACTCTTCTCACCGGCTCTGAGGCCTCGGCGGTGCCGAAGGGCACGAAGAGCGTGCGCGCGCCATCGCGCAGTGATTGTGGACCGAAATACAGCAGGGCAACGGTGGCCGCTCCAGTCACGGCAATGACACGGCCTGCTCTCTGCATTCGGTCGCGCTCAAGCGATGCACCACGCTCAAGAGGCACGATGGCAGCGGTAACCCGCTGAATGAGTCTGTCTGAAAGAGAAGGGGAAAGCCGTTCGGCAAGCGGTGTCCTGGCTTCTTCAACAGCCGCCAGCAGCGATTGATGCAGCGCCGGTGCGTGCTCTTCAACGTAGAGTGCGAACCGCTCCTCCGACGCGCGCTTGTAAAAAGGAAGGACCAGCCCGCGAACCACGGCCGCAAGAATGAGCGCATAACCCACTATACGAACAACGAGGGCTGCCGACGGGTCGCTGCCCATCCAGCGGGTCAGCAGCCAGGTGCTGGCGATGGCGACAACCACGGCAGCCAGAATCCAGGCCGTTGCTTCGAGAAGCACCCGTCGCTTCCACTGCCTGTGAAGGGCCTCAAGGGCATTGAGCAACTGTCGATCGGGACTCATCACAACTCCTTCGATGAAATCGAACTTCGTGCTGTGCTTGCAGCGGAACCACTGGCGCGCAGATTGGCGGGTTGATTTTCGTCTCCCCGACCGGCGGCTGTACGCCCCACAATATGACGAGCCACGCCGCGGTTTCCGCGCGTGGACAGAAAGGTTTCTCCGAAAAGCACCAATAGAGCTGCGAGCAGCAGAAGCCTCCATGGGTTCTGCCGGCGCTCCATCTCTTCAACCGTGCTTGCAGCGTTACCGTTCCCACTGGCATCACCTTCAGCCGACGGAGCCGCAGTTCGCACTCCCAGAAGCAGTTCCGCTGTGTCCACTGGCGTGAGCTCAGACTCACTCGATGGAACGTTTACCGCCAGAAGAGCACCGGGCTCGCCACTGGCCCTATCGGAATATGCGCCATAGAAACCTGCGTCGGACAGCGCCACGGCCGCTCCAGCAGAGTCCGCCTCAGGGCGAATCAACTCTCCGGATGGGCTTTGAACCACGGGATTCTTCAGGTTTGCCGGCAGAGCCCAGTTGCCGCCAGTGGTGTGCCAGAGGGGGGCTGCATCACGGCCTGAGGTGTGCATTATGAGCTGCCTCATGAAAGGCAGGAACGCGGGTTGAAGCGGGAAATCACCATACTGATTCCCGAGCGGGATGTTGATGGTGATGGCACGCCCCAGCCCGATCCGTTGTTCCAGAACCGCGGGAACGCCATCGTCAAACTTTGCCAGCACCTGAGCACC
>CAZWSJ010000081.1:0-3743 GCA_964636415.1 uncultured Gemmatimonas sp.
GCTTCCGGCACGGCACCATGGATTCAGGCCGTGACCGACGAGACAAACGTGCCCATGGCAATTGCGCTGGCCCGCGGATCGGGAGCCGAGTCGCTCAAGCTCTATGCAATGCTTGACAGCTCACTCACGGCGCGTCTCATTTCCGAAGCACACCGGCAGGGCATGACTGTAATAGCACATGGTACTCTTTTCCCGGCGCGGCCATTGCAGATGGTGCAGGGCGGGCTGGATGTGCTTACCCACGCGCCTTATCTCGCCTGGCAGGGTGCCACTGAAGTTAAGGCAGAGGATTCGTTTACGCGGAGAGAACGAGCGCCATACGCAAGCGTTCCGGTTGATGGACCGGCAATTACAGCATTGCTTGAGGAGATGAAGCGCCGCGGGACCTGGCTTGAGCCCACGCTGGCAGTATTCGCGAGGAGCGCGGAAGAAGAGGATGTGAACGACTGGGGAAGGGCGCTCACCCGGCGTGCCAACTCCATGGGAATCCCCATACTCGCAGGCACCGATGGCCTTTTGAGCGGCCGTGACAGCACTGCGCTGCCGGGAGTGCACCATGAGATGGAGCTGTTGGTGGACGCCGGCCTTTCCAACGGCGAAGCACTGGCATCGGCAACCATAAATGCTGCGCGCGCCATGCGTCGTGACCGCACTCATGGAAGCATCGCCGCGGGCCGGGTGGCCGATGTTCTGCTGCTCGACGCGAATCCGCTTGAGAGCGTGTCCGCCACAACAAGAATCAGGCGGGTTGTGCTGAGAGGCAGGCTCTTGGACCCTCTGCCGCGCATGCAGTGATGCCGCGCTCAATTGCCTCCGCTGGTCGCCACTCTTGTCGTGATATCCACCCACTGCCCCATCACCTGTTGATAGCTGTAGCTGCTGCCGTCGGGCTGGGCAACTGTCACGGTGATGGTGTCGCCGGGCGCCACTTCAAGATGGTTGTTGGACGGCGTTGGAGCGCCGCTGCGCTCACTCACGCGCACTCCGCCCGTCAGGGCCACGGCTGAACCTCCCGCGCCGTCATCAGAAGCGGACGAGGATCCCGCCAGCACCAGGAAACCGGATTGCTGCAGTGAACGCACTTCGTTTCGACTGTAGAGCCATGCAGTGACATTGGGTGTGTCGGTTGGCTCGAAGACGAAGACCACCATCGATGTTCCATTGGCCGAAACCGAGATCACGCGGGCACCCTTGCTGTCGATGGCGCGGCGCAGTGCGTCGATGTTGGACCCCTCTTTAAGCATGACCGAAATGCGATGACACAGATGCATGCCGGGGCAGATTGCCTGAGAGAGAAGTACCTGTTCATTGTCTCCGGCCGATGTAGTCACCGTGGCCGGAATCCGCGCATCTGCGGGGAAGACCGCACCCGGGTCGGGATTAAGCGCAATGACGCTTGCACTGTAGTATCCCATCTGGTTCAGGTCTATGCTGCTCGTGAGCGTACCTGTGCTGCCGTAGCTGGTGAGTTCACCGCTCCACGCGGAACTGATGAAAAACTGTGCACCGCTGATCTCCGGTGCCGTGGCGGTGTCGGAACTGCAGGCCGAAAGCAGGCCACCCGCAACTATGCTAACGCAGGCTAGCAGGCGCATGTGCGTTCTGGCGTTCTGGCGTTCTGGCGTTCTGGCGTGTCATGCTGTTCTCCGTGTTGGGACTGGCCCAAGTGAAATACACTTCTACAGTGAGAACAGCACACGGTGCTCAAAAGTCACTCTTTGTACGCAATCGAGCATGTTTGTGATGTGACTTCATTCCAATCTGCGTCGGCTTTCAAGTCAGTGAATCCGCATAACCAACTGCCTGTAACTCCACACTGACGCAATATCCTTCTCGCCCAACATCGCCGAAATGGGCTCCACCAACTGCACGCTGCGATAGCCCGGTACTCCCAGTGGGTGCGCGCCAGCAGCACCAAACCAGCTCCGTATTATCACTGCATCATCCCTGGCGGGCAGCGCTGCAAGGTGCTCAACGAAGGCGGGGAACTTACCGTCGCGTATGAGATAGTCTTCCACGTTTGACGTATAGATCACGCTGATCGAGTCCTTCATCTGCCTGAGCAACGCCGCCAGCTCCGGCAGTCCCTTGCTGCCCGAGAGATCGCTTACTGCAGGAATCACCAGGTTGCGGCGCTCCAGCGACTTGATCGCCTGAAATGCACGCTCGCTCGCCAGATAGCCCACCTGTTTTCCGCTTCTGTCACGCTCGCTCAGCAGTTCTGCCAGAGTCGGGTAGTAGGGCTGCGGTGCGCGGCCAAAACTGTTGAAGCGAAGATCCATGCCGTTACGAATGAATGCGCGGTGGAAGCGCTCAATCGTTGCCATGTCTTCAGCGGACAGGGCAATGCCGTAACTCCTGACTCTCTCACGCACCTGTGAGAGTGCATGGCCGACGCTTCCCTCACTCACGGGTGCACTGCGCGCCCATGAGATCAGTGAATCGATTGAAATGGATTGCGAGTCGCTGGCACTGTCGGGCACGGGTCTGCCCAGCCAGAGTGCCAGGTACTCCATTCGGTTGCCGGCCGCTTCGAACAAAGCTTTGTACATGAGATGCTGCAGCAGATTGTCGCGGCGGATGTCCATGATAATCGCAAGCCGAGGCTCAATCTGTGCGATGTAATTGAAGCTCTGGTCGGGCCCCACGCCCAGATACACGCCACCGCGTATGCCGCGAGTTTCAAGGTCGCTCACGGCGTGGAGGACACTGCGCTCGTTGGAGATGAGGTTGTCAGTATCGAAGTAACCGCCGCTGTCGCTCAGTGCTGCCGAAATACCCGCAAACCCCGACGTACTGATGCTGTCTGCCGGCAGGTCAGCGGTGAGAGGGGTACCCGACCGGCAGGCCTCCAGCATTGTGAAGCTGCCCAGCATGAGCGCCAGCAGCAAACGGTGTCGCACCAAATGCCTCCCGGTAACGTGGACGTCGGAAAGTCGCAGCATTCCGCGCCATCCCGTAGTATTTCCTGATAGCCCTTGCAAGCTACCGTATGCCAGATCAGGCCTGTACCAGCCCGTGCAAATCGGCACCAGCCAATACAAGCTGGTACAGAGGAACCATCCGGTCAGCCCAGCTTGGGTGTCTCCCACCTCTCCCGCTTATGTCTTTCTCCTTCTCTTCCGTTCAAGCCGCCGCAAGCGATTCCGGTCGGCAGCGGCTATGCCATCCTGCGGCAATCGCTATGGCCGCAGCTTTGGTCTTCACGGCCAGCCTGCTCCCCTGGAGCACCCAGGCCCAGAATCAACCCAGCCAGACCCCCACAGTCCCCGATATCGCGCCCTGGATCCAGCCGCCCGAGCCCCTCAGCCTCATCTCGGCGCGCAAGGCCGATCGCATAGCATGGATGAGCTACGACGCCGGACTGCGAAATGTGTACACCGCCGCCGCGCCAGCCTTCACTCCTGTTCGCGCCACCAACTTCAACGAAGACGACGGTACTGACCTGAGTGATGTGCAGATTTCCGACGATGGCGAGGTCATAGTCTTTGTGCGTGGTACCGCTCCCAACCGCTACGGCTGGGTGGCCGACCCCAGTCACAATCCGCAGGGCGCAGAGCGTGCCATATGGGCCGTGAGAAGCAGTGGCGGTGCTCCATGGCGCGTGGCCGAAGGCAGCGGACCGCAGCTCTCGCCCGACGGACACTGGGTGCTCTTTGTGCGCGATGGACAGATCTACCGCGCCCGTGTTCTGCCATCACCAGGCAGCCAGACCAGCATGATGGACACAGCCGGAATACCAT
>CAZWSJ010000082.1:0-3720 GCA_964636415.1 uncultured Gemmatimonas sp.
GCATCTCTAACCGGCCTATGACGCACACTGGTACCGTCTGCTGTGATAACCCGCACCAGCCCAACGCTATCCCCTGCACTGGCCACACTCCGGGCTCCTCCGCCGGCACTCAGCATGACGCGCACGTCGTCCTGCCAGGCCCATACGCCAAGCACTCTGCCACTCGAACCCGTCAGCTCAATCCAATGCCGAGTGCTGAGTGATGGGGCCTTGAGTCCATCGCCATCTGAGCCGGAGCGTCCGCTCACACCCGGACGGGAACCCGGACGGGAACCCGGACGGGAACCCGGACGGGAGCCCGCCCCCGAGCCCTCACCCGCACTCACCAGATCCGCCGCCACCAACGGCGGACTCGGCACCATGGCCCTCACAAGACGCAACGGCCGACTGGCTGTGTACCACGCACGCACTGCACTACTCTCATGCGCTCCGCCGTCTGCCACACGCAAACGCTCGGCAATCTCAAAACGCGCTGAGTTGAGGCCACCCTCAACTGCACTCTGCCCGGACGCGTTTGTACCTGTCGCCATTTCTGTGTCTCTGACAAAGTCAAACCCGTCTTCCAAACCACCGGCGCCCGTTCTCAACACAGGCTTCCACATGACGACATCGGGACAGGAGACTTCTCCAGCCACAGGCAGTGTAAGCGTTATGCTGTGGTCGGATTCCCATTCCAGCATATCCACCAGATAACCACCCGCCACAACCACTGTGCGCGTGAGCACCACACCCGCAGCCGCGCCACTGCTTCGCTTGCGCATCCAGCCAAAGCCACCACGGTCTTCAAAGGCCAAGAGCTCCACCGGTGCACTTTCCTGGGAGCGGCCATCCACAAGCGGTGCGTGATGCGCAAGTGTGCTGCGATACCAGTGCAGCAACGGGTCTGTATAACTGCCGGTGCCCGGATCATCAAGCAGGCGTGTGTTGCCTATTTGAAGCGTGAGCGAAAGCGCATCGGGATGACCATGCCCGCCCGCGCTCTCACCACCTTCAAGTGCAACGTACACCGCGCCTTTTTTGCGTCTTATCACGGCAAGGCCCTGCTGCGGCTGGCACACGCTGCTCATTCCGCCTGCTCCGGCAGACGGTGCATGCTCAGGAGCCATGAGCAGTGCCCGCCACGAAAGCTCCGCTCTCGTTACACGCCCCGGGGGATCATCACGCTCAACGTCTGCGGTTGAGAGTGCACGCCTGTGCTGTGTCGCTGACGCGGTCTCATCGCCCCTGTGGGAATAGATGCGCGCCAGCACGGCGGCAAGCTGCAGGTCATGTTTTGCAGCCAAACCAAGCTCGCAGTACTCAGCAAGCCGCCACTGGTGAATTGAAACTCTGTGGCGCGAGTCGCGCCGGGAAGGCAAGGTGTCGTCGGGCAGCAGACCGGCAAATGGTGCGCAGAAGCCACGCTCAAAACGCTCTTTGAGATCGCTGCCAGGGTTTCGGCCGGTGGCTTTGAGCCACTCAACTCCGTACCATAGACCGCGATGCGCAAAGAGGTGGTAGTTCTCTCCCTCGTACCATCTGCCGTCGCTCTGAAGGCCCCTATCCAGAAGACTGAGGAGTGAATGCCTGCCCCGCAGTCGCTTTTCTATTGCACTTTCATTGCCAAGCAGTGTGAGAGCGCTCAGAACTGCCACTTCGTTCCACACCTGCCGGTTGGAAAAGCCCTCGGGGAAGCCGGCTATGAGCTGGCTTGATGGCTCAAGAAGCAGCTCACGCACACGATCACTTTCAGCACTGCGGCCCGCAGCCTCCAGCAGTGCCAGCGCGTGACATGCATTCAGCAGCCATATCGACTCCAGGTAGGTGCTGAAGAAGGGCCGTGAGGGGCCCAGTACGTTGTCCTGGTTTGGCCAGTGGTTGTAGCGCAGCGCGAGTTCCCGCAGTATGCGTTCCGCCAGCAGCGCATGGTCTTCACTGCCCCGGAGTGTGAACAACACTGCGGCGTGCACTGCACGCTCCACTGTCCAGAGCTGCGCTGACATTGCCCACCAGTCGTCATGCTCGCGGCCCGTGTAAGAACGCGAACAGAGTGCGCAGTAGTGTTCGTGCGGCTTCCATGGGCTGAAGTCCAGCAGTATTCCGTGTACGGGACAACGCCCGCCCGAGCGCGTGAGCCGCGCTTTGTTGGGTGGTAGTGGAAGCTCGCTGTTTTTAAGAGGCTCCAATTCTGCAGCCAGGCCGCTGGCAAGTTCATGCAGTCCGGCTCCGGGTGCGGTGGCAGTTCTTCTTTCGCCCAGGTCAAAGCTGAGAAGCCGCTTCATTCGCGTGTCCACTTGGTCACGGATACGAGTTCACCTCTCAGGTCCATTACGACGCCCCCAAGTTTGCGCGAAAGGCCCTGCACTCCCTGCGCATGGTATAGCCATGCAACCGGCATTGATTCTTTCAGCAAGTCGTCAACGCGCTGCCAGGCAGCCGCTGAATGTTCGGACGCTGCATTGCCCGCTGCAGCCAGTGCAGCGTCGAGCTGTGTGTTGTGATAGCCGGTGTAATCAAGCGCGCCACCGCTCTGCTGTGATGAGAACATGGCCGAC
The DNA here is from genome assembly GCA_964636415.1 of uncultured Gemmatimonas sp. Taxonomy (GTDB): domain Bacteria; phylum Gemmatimonadota; class Gemmatimonadetes; order Gemmatimonadales; family Gemmatimonadaceae; genus Gemmatimonas. Next base: position 2,535 of record CAZWSJ010000082.1, read on the forward strand.
AGGTAGTTGAGACCTATGTCACCCGGAATGCCGGTCACGGCCATGTCATAGTCTGACTGGCTGGTCTTGTCGGGATTGCGCAGAACCGAGAGAAAGCTGGCCAGCTCCATGACGCGTATGTTCACCTCAACACCACGCGCGGCAAGGTCGGCCTGTATCAATTGCTCCACTGCCATGTCGCTGCCACCAACGCTCAGCATGCTCACGCTGAGCGTGCGGCCGTTCCGGGTGCGCCATGGTGATTTTGCGTTTTGGGATTTAAGCCAGCCGCTTGCATCAAGCAGTGAGTCGGCAACACTGAGTTCAGGAGAAACGTCGCCAACGCGGCCTCCCACGGCCGGTGGAACTGCTCCGCTGGCGGGAATGCCGTAGCCCGCAACTGCAGCTTTAACAAGCCGGTCTCTGTCAATCGAAAGCGACAGGGCCCGGCGTAGCCGCGCATCGTCAAATGGAGGTCGGGTGGTGTTGAATGCCAGCACCTGGCTGAAGAGAACAGGCGGCGTAAGCAGCCTCAGCGTGGTGTCGCGTTTGACCAGCTCCGCCATGGCGGGAGAGACTCCGGCCACATCCAGCTCGCCGCTTACCAGGCCGGCAAACTTGGTTGAGGCTTCGTCCACCACAGCCACCACAAGGCGTGCAAGCCGGGGCGGTCCTCCAAGCTCAGTTGGGAAATCCGGGTTGCGTTCGAAGACCCAGTTGCGACCCGGCCGTCTGGACGAAAAACGAAAGGGCCCGCTTCCAATGGGCCGCGTGGAGAAGGCATGCTGCCTCCAGCGCGACCGTGGCACAGTATCAAGAATGTGCTCCGGAACAATGGGCAGTTCTGCCAGAACCCAGGGCAATCGCATCTGTGGCGTGGCAAACTCGAAACGCAGGCTGAAGCTGTCAGTGGCTGTCACACGGATTATCGCGGCCACATCGGCTCGTCGCGGCGACGCCAGCGCTGAATCGGCTGCCGCCTGGAAAGTGAAGGCCACGTCGCGTGCGGTGAAAGCTGCGCCGTCGTGCCATTTGAGCTTCTGCGTAATTTGCACATTGAGCCCGCGCCTGTCGCTGTCCCACTGCCAGCTTCGTGCGGCACAGGCTGTGGGCTCGAGCGTCGAGTCGAGGCCGAAGAGTGTAACGAAGAGCGCGTGGCGCTGAAGCTGGCGCGAGAGCGGGTGAATGGTGACCAGCGGGTTTCCGG
>CAZWSJ010000083.1:0-3423 GCA_964636415.1 uncultured Gemmatimonas sp.
CCGGGCGGGCCGTTGAGTGTCATCTGCACCGTGCCGCCGAGCGTGTTGGGGCCGTAGAGCAGTGACGAAAGACCGCGCACAATAACCAGTTGTTCAACGCCTGTGGTTGGGGTGATGGAGAGGTCGGTTCTCGAGTCCCAGCCAATGGAAAGGGGCAGGCCGTCGAGCATGATGGCGGGCTGGCGTGACTCAGATCCGCGCATGGAGATTTCCATCTCGCCACGGGAGTTTTGCCTGATGGTTACAAAGGCGCTCTGCCTGAGTATGTCGGCGAGTTCGGGAGCCGGTGGCATGGGAACCGGCAGCGAATCGGGTCTTACCACAATGGCGGCGGCGCCACCGGCTATGGCCGGCGCTCTGCTTCCGGTAATGGTGAGGCCTTCGATCTGGCGTGCGGTTGAATCCTGCCCGGGCAATCTGCCAGCAGCGGGCGGTGTGGCTTGTGCTGCGGCGGTGGTTGGGGTGGTTAGCAGTGCGACGGCGGTCAGCGTTGCAAGCGCTGCCGCAAAGATTCTGGTACCTGTGAAGGTACGTTGACCACTTGGTGATCCGGGTAGGGACTCGAAGTATTGCATGATACTGAGACTACATTATCACACCTTAATACTGCATTAACACACCGGCCTCCAGTCGCTGCGTGCGGGCCCGGTTTCGGGGTTGTGACACAGATCATCCGCGTGCGTGACATGAGTTGCGCAAGAGTTTAATTTAGTCGCAGAAATAAAGTTTGGTTTACACTGAGACGGAGTTCTCCCGATGTACAAGAAAGCTCTTGCGTCGCTGTTTGCGGTGACGCTTTGCGCGGCGCCTGCTTTTGCGCAGAGTACGATACTGTTGCAGGATGATTTTGACGCTCTGACACCGGCGCTTGGCGTTAACAGCGGCCTCGCCAACTGGAACGTGACGGGCAGCAGTGTGGACGTTGTTCCCGACAACATCTATGGAATCCGCTGCTTTGGAAATGCGGGCAACTGCGTTGATCTGGACGGCACTCCCGGACCCGGTGGCATTGAAAGCCAGCTCATGTACTCGTTCGCTGCCGGCGATGTGGCGAGGCTTGAGTTTGCGGTGAGCGGCAATCAGCGCAATCTGTTTTCAAGCTTTGATGACTTTACCGCAGGGTTCAGGTTTTCCGGGGATGTGAACATAGCAAATGCCTCTATCGAGTACGTGGATTTCGGATTCGCTGATGCTCTCCCCAGTGGCTTCCATGGCGCGAACGATCCATTCCGGGTAACCCTTGATGCAATCGACTGGGATACTCCCTGGGTGACTTTGGCCATTGGCTTCACCGTTCTTGATCCGGTGAGCATCGGCTTTTCATTCAGTTCCAGCAGTGCCGACAACGTAGGCCCCGTGCTGGACAACGTGAGCTTCACCCGCAGCACCGCGGTGCCCGAGCCGGGAGCGCTCACGCTTCTGGCAGCCGGTCTTTTCGGGATTGTTGCACTGGGTGTTTCAAGACGCCGTAGCGCTCACAGGCCCTCACGGAGCGTAATCGCCTGAACCATACCCTCCCCCCTGTCCCGGACGCCTGCGAGATTCGCGTTCGGGACGGGTGTAGGTGCCGCTGTCATTGCGCGAGATTTTGCGACGCGCCACCAATGATTCGAGTACCAGCTCGCAGGCCACAACCACCAGAGCGGAATCATCTTCGGGGGCGAGCCCCAGAAAGGTGATGGTTTCCACCAGCCCGGGTACCGTTGCAAAGCCCTGTCGCACCATGTCCAATGCAACGTCGTCAGAGACCTGCAGTGCGCTGCCCTGATCGAACCACATCACTATCTCGTCGGTGTCCAGATCGCCGGCGTGTGCCTCAAGGGTTGCATCGCAGGCTCGGCGAATGAGTTCGCGCGCTATCGCGGCAGAGCCCACCAGCTCGCCCTCGTACTCCAGCTCGATCTTGCCTGTTATGGCGGGCAGCGCCGCGTAAATGTCGGCAATCCGCGGCACGGTTTCACTGTCGCCATGACGCAGTGCACGCTGTTCGGCATTGGACACAACGCTTTCCAGTGCTGAAATGGGCATGCGCTGCGACACGCCGGAGCGGCGGTCTATGCGCTTGTCATTGCGAGCTTCGAATGCAACGCGTTCAACCACTTCTGCAATGAGATCGGGAATGCGCACACTGGGGCCATGCTCGCGTTTGGTCCATGCTTCCTGTGCGGTTATTTCCATGCCCAGCTCAACGCTTTCGGGATAGTGTGTGATAATCTCACTGCCTATTCTGTCTTTGAGCGGAGTGATGATTTTTCCGCGGGCCGTGTAGTCTTCGGGGTTGGCCGTGAAGCAGAGCAGCACATCGAGTGGCAGACGCACGGGATAGCCCTTTATCTGGACGTCGCCTTCCTGCATGATGTTGAAGAGGCCCACCTGAATCTTGCCGGCCAGATCCGGGAGCTCGTTCAGAGCAAATATCCCGCGATTGGCGCGCGGTAGCATGCCATAGTGGATGGTGAGCTCGTCACTCAGTATGTGACCGCCGCGCGCAGCCTTGATGGGGTCCAGATCGCCGATGATGTCGGCGATGGTAACATCGGGAGTGGCCAGTTTCTCAACATAGCGCTGCTCGCGTTCCACCCATGTAATGGGAGTATCATCGCCCTGCGTTTCAATGAGCTGGCGGGCGTACTTGCTGATGGGTCGGAAGGGGTCGTCGTTTACTTCGCTGCCTGCCACGATGGGGATTATGTCATCGAGCAGCGTGGTGAGGGCGCGGAGGAGGCGGGACTTGGCCTGCCCGCGAAGACCCAGAAGGATGAAATTGTGGTGTGCGAGCAGCGCGTTTATGATTTGCGGCATCACGCTGTCTTCGTAGCCCAGAACGCCCGGGAAAAGCCTTTCACCACTAGCCAGGCGTTTCACCAGATTACGCCGGATTTCGTCTTTTACGCTGGTGGCGCGGTGGTGAGTGTATTCCGAGCGGCGGAGTTCGCCGAATGTATCTGCCAGTCTGGTCACTTGCTGTCTCTCGTGTCTCTTCCCGGTGGCGCATCTGTGGTGATGCAGAGCGTTCTGCTCTTGACACCCTGTCCGAGTAACTTAATTTCTGTACGCCTGCTTACCCTTCGTAGGTTTCCGGTTCCCGTCGGTACCGAGCCGAGGGGGCCGTGCGCTCAATCTACGCACGGCTATACACTGTATCGCTGGAGTTGTCAGTATGAAGCGCATCGCCCTTGTTGCCGCCATTTTTGTATTTGCTGCCTGCTCGTCGGGTGGTGACCAGCCACCTGCTGACGATTCTGCAGCGGCAGCGGCCGTTACGAACGATTCGGCTGCTGTGACCGCGCCTGTGGCGGATTCTGTCCCCGCTGACAGCGCGGCTGTACGCCCTGACTCAGTGCAGGATCAGTAAGACAAGTTCTGTGCCGCTTTTGCGGCTCAGAGTGGAGCGGGGCATCCGATCATCGGGTGCCCCGTTTT
>CAZWSJ010000084.1:0-1650 GCA_964636415.1 uncultured Gemmatimonas sp.
GAGAGGCTTTCCTCACGCCGTCGGCCGCGTGAACGCAGGTGCATGAGTGCCGCTCGTGTGGCGCAGCCTGCGAGCCACGCATCAAGGCACCCGCGGTCTTCGTACAAGAGCATCACGGTTGCCCTGACGCGCGCGTTCCGGCAGAGACGCTGTGTCGTTGAGGTTTTTCGGGGAAGTGGAAATGGGGATCAGAATCAGAACGGAGAGAGCCGTGTGCTCATGCGGGCTTGCATATACGTACCATATGCAAGCGCTGCAATCACGTTACTGCCACAGGGCTTTCGTGGCGTCGTACCGAGAATGCCTGTGAGATGCGACTCGTTACAAAATATTTTTCAGCTCAGCCAGGGAGGGGCTGCGGCATAATCTCCACCACCAGACATCCCTTCGGTATCGGCATCGCAGGATCAGCGCTGTCGTACCGGCGCAGTCTCTCCTCGTGTGAACCCGTCTGGCAAACGGACTTGCGATCCGACATCAAGAGCGACTAAGCTTGAGCAGCAGTACGAAACTACAAAACTGTTTTTCTCGAACGGGCCAATAGGAAGCCGGTGAAAAGCCGGCACGGCCCCGCCACTGTATGAGGCTCTGTGTGCCTTCGGGCACACAGACAAAGGCAACTCTCGCGCTGTACCCACTGGTGTGAAATGCGCCGGGAAGGGGAGAGTGAGCCGCCTCGAGTCAGGAGACAGGCCCGTTCGCTCCCGCTTCACATCCTCGAGGGAGGATTGCGGGGTCGTCCGTATGGCTGTGCGTGGATAAATCCACGTACGCTTTGACAGCCGCCCCGTTGCCGCCCTCTTGCTCCGCCATTCGACCGGGTTCCACAGAAACCCCGGCAACAGGCCAGAGGACGGCTTTCGTGTTTTCAGTACGGTCGCAGCAATACAGACCACGCAATTCGCTCGCGGTTCCGACGGCCACAATCCGTGGTACACAACGGCCGCGGAATTCCTTGACCAGCACGATTGTCGCCGCCGTACTGACGTTTGGTATGTTCACGGCAGCAGTGAGCGCGCCACTTGCAGCTCAGGTGCGTGGTGAGGTTCGCGGGAGATTGGTCAGCACTGTGTCCGGGCAACCGATCGGTGATGCAAGCGTGTCCAGTGGCAGCAGCGGAGTCCAGGTCCGCTCCGATGCGCAGGGCGAATATCTCATAAGAGGGCTGGAGCCAGGACGAACCGTTCTTGTTTTCCGGGCAATCGGATTTGAGTCGCGAACCCTCGAAGTGATGATAAGCAATGCACGCACAATCACGCTTGATGTATCGCTGACCCCATCAACGCCGACACTGGCCCGCATTCTGGTGCAGGCAGCACGTGATACTGCCGCTCCCAACGCGGTGGTCTTCAACCGCGATGCAATCGAGGCATCTGGCCAGCGCGATCTGGCAGATCTGCTTCAGAGCACTTCTGGTGTGGTGATTACCAGACGCGGCGGCCCGGGCCAACCGGCGACTGTATCGATTCGTGGATCATCTTCCAGCCAGGTGCTGGTGCTGGTTGACGGAGTTGCGCTCAACTCGGAACTGAGTGGCAGTGCCGACTTATCCGCAATACCACTCGAATCAATTGAGAGCGTCACCGTACTTACTGGCTCTCAGTCGGCTAGGTACGGCGCGCGGGCAATGGCCGGAGTAATTGAGATAAC
>CAZWSJ010000084.1:1750-3127 GCA_964636415.1 uncultured Gemmatimonas sp.
TTGTGGCAAGCAGTGTGAATCTGGCAGGCAGTGCCACGACTCACAGAAACTTTGTAACGACATCAGCGGGAATTGATTTCCGTCAACTGTATCTCTCAGACAACAACCTGAATGAAAATGCTCCGCTGAGCCACAACCAGTCGGGGCTGTGGCTGTCCGTCAGAAGCGATCCAATTGCTTTGGGCACTACAGGCCAACCCTCTGTGAATGGTGCAGGCAGTGCCGGGCTGCAACTCACCAGCGAGATCACCGCACGCGTGGACCATAGCTCGCTTCTTCGAAAAACTCTGCTCTCGCCACGTTTTTCGTTGCGCCTCGAAAAAGATCACGTGGCACTCAGTACGTCATATGGAAGCGGGTTTACGCCTCCATCAATTGCAGATCAGTTCTTCCATGAGGGTGTGCAGGTCAAAGCCAATCCGGATCTGCGTCCAGAGCGCACGCGCCATGACATGGAAGCAAGGATCGCCATCCGGAGCGTTCAAGCAGGTCCGGTGATCCTGACGGCAGAAGGTGCGGCGTTCCGCGCGGACATTCAAGACATGATTCTCTGGTTCCCCGATTTCCGTTTTGTCTGGAGCCCGCACAACTACGATGTGGCCAGACGAGGCTGGGAACTGAGAAGCCAATTGCTCATCCCCGCATTGCATCTGGCTCTGCAGGGCAGTGTGGATGAAACAGAAGTGACATACGCTGGCCCTGTGCTCCACGGCCAGGTCACGTACAGACCACGCAGAACTGCCTCGCTGACATCGGCATTCAGTACAGCTCATTCGCGCTTCGAAATCAGTTCGCGCCACACGGGTTCACGGCATACGGCTCCCGGTACCAACCTGAATTCACTGCCCGCTTACAACGTCACCGACCTGCGGCTCCAGACTACCGGTACATGGAAGGCATGGTCGCTCACTCCCACCATATCCGTGGAAAACATCTTCAATCGACACGCTGCGATGCTGATGGATTATCCGTTCCCCACGCGCCTGTGGAGCATTTCGCTCCGGGTACGCAGTTCATCCTCACCCAATCTTTGATTCATACATCACTCATGCACACTTCATCTGACCCAATGATCAAACCTGCCCGCATACTGTCGATTCTCACGCTGGGATTCGCACTCACTGCCTGCAGCAGTGACAACCCAGCCGGCCCGGCGCCGGCACCCGGCTTCCTCGGCGGCATTCAAGGCAATCGTGAAATCGGCCTTGTGGTCAACTCTGACAGCAAGTCGCTCACCTTGTTTCAGCTTGGCTCGCCGTCAACAACAAAACAGGTGGCGCTTGGTTCAAGCAGCACCATAACTCCCACTGGTTATTCCATCAGGAACAGAAAAGCAGCCGTGCCGCTCGGCAACGCAGCCAGCGTGGCCATCGTGGA
>CAZWSJ010000085.1:0-2933 GCA_964636415.1 uncultured Gemmatimonas sp.
GGCCACAACAATCGCAGCGATCACCGCCTGCAGATGGTGTGGCAAACCGATGTTGATGCCGACACCGTTGTGGCCGATGCTGCGTTTGGACCCGTGCAAAGACCGGCGCTGCCCGCCCTGCCTGAGCACAGTGAAAGAGAAATGGAATGGCCACTCACCACCGCAGCCATGCACAGATGGGTGCTGCAAACAGCCGCCGGCAAAAGCTGCGCACTGTTCTCGGATGGACTGGCCGAATACGAGGCCTGCAGGCAGCGGCTGGCCCTCACTCTGTTGCGTGCGGTTGGTGAGTTATCAAAGAACGATCTGCCTGAGCGGCCGGGTCATGCCGGATGGCCGGCTTCGGTTCCCGGCGCCCAGAGCAGGGGACAGTTTGCCGCCCGCTGTGCGCTGCTCGCGGCAGGTGCAGAACCCGATCGCATGCTCAGCATTGTTCGCGACGTGGCCGACGACTTTCTGCTTCCGCTGGTGGGCGAGTCATGGCCAGACTTTGTGGCATGTGATGCGCCGCCGGCGCCCGCAGAAAATGACCCTGCGATTCCGGGCGACAGGCAGCAGCGTTGGTCGCACATTGTTAAAGGCTTCCGTCTGCATGGCGAGCTGCTGGAGCAATCGGCTGTGACGCTCTCCGCCAGCGATCGCAACGCGGTGTTGCTGCGTGCCATAAACCTTGCCGATCATGAGACAGAGGGTTGCTGGGAGCTGCCCGGTGAGGGATTCTGGGAGGTGACCCGCTGCCGCCTGGACGAAACGGCACTGGGCCCCATTGTTGTTACGGGAAATACCATTCCGCTCAACTGCGGGCCGCGTGAAGTCATAACCTTTCGCGTCAAACCCGCCCGCGGTCTCTGAGTCCTTCACCAAGCATGGTGCAGGCCACAACGCTCACTATGAGCAGTATGCCCGGCGTGAGCGCCACCCATGGTGCCGTAAGCAGCCACTCGCGTCCGCCTGCAATCATGTTGCCCCAGCTCGCGGCGGGCGGCTGAATGCCAAGTCCCAGAAAACTCAGGCCGCTTTCCAGCAGTATGGCGTTTCCAACGCCCAGCGTGATTGCCACGCTCGCACCGTCCAGTGAATTGGGCAGCACATGCAATGACAGCAGGCGGGGCGTGGGTATGCCAAGGGCAATTGCTCCCTCCACAAACGCCTCGTGCCTGCGCTGCTGCACTTCTGCCCTTACCAGACGCATCACCGACATCCAGCCCGTAAGACCAAGCACCACTATCACCACGCCCATGCCCGGCCCCCAGAGAGCCGCAATCACTATGAGAAGAATAAGTCTTGGAATTGCCAGCATAGCGTCTGAAACCGCCACGATAATTCTGTCTGCCGAACCGCCAAACCAACCGGCCAGTGCACCAAGCGCAATGCCCACTGCCCCCGAAAGCGCTGAGCCCACAATGCCAACCAGAAGCGACACCCTTGCCGCCACCCAGAGGCGCACAAACATGTCTCTTCCAAACGCATCGGTTCCCAGCACATGCCAGCCACCCGAAGCATCGCGGGTACCGGGAGGAAGCAGACGCGTTGCAAGCACGTCGCCAATGGATTGCGACTCGGGCTCTGCCCAAAGCGGCACAAAAACCGCAAGCAATAGCAGCACAAGAATCGCCAGCGCTCCCAGCGACACTCTCAGGTCAACATTCGCGCGTTTGAAGAAAGATTCACGCGGCTCCCGTGCCCCTTCAGCCGCCGCCGCCCGGCGCATGCTGTTTTGTTGTGTCTGACCGGCCACTACGCTCTCCGCCTCGGATCAAGCCGCAGCAACAGCACATCTGCCAGCAGGTTCGACATAATAACCGCGCCCGCATAGATCAGCGCAAAGCCAAGTACAAGCGGATAGTCACGCGCAGAAACAGCCTCCAGCATGCTGCGACCCATTCCGGGCCAGGCGAATATCTGCTCCACAAAAACGGAGCCCGCAATCACACCGGGCAGCGTAAGTCCAAAGAGCACCACCAGCGGAGTGAGTGCATTGCGCACTATATACGTTCTGGTAACACGCGACCGCGGCAGGCCGCGCGCCACCGCGCTCACAACATGCGGCGCCAGTGCAGCCTCTCTTATGCTCTGACGTGCGTAGCGCGCAATGCCCGCAGCCCCCGGCACTGCCAGCACAACAAGCGGAAGCAGCGCATGTCGCCACCTGTCCATCCAGCCCGATGAAAGCGCGCCCGGGTCTTCCATGCCAAAAGCCGGAAGCCTGAGCCAGGACGGAAATGACAACCACACTGCTCCCGTTGTAAACAGCGTTACGAGAGCCAGTGCCAGCCAGAAACTCGGTGCCGCATATACCACCGTGGCTGCCACAGACACAGCCCTGTCGGCACGCCTTGACGCTGCGAGAGCCTGCCACAGCCCAAGCAGTACACCAAAAACGAAACTGAGCGAGAGCGAAACCCCGCCCAGAAAAAGCGACACAGGAGCCGCCTCGCTTATCACCTGCCGCACAGGCTTTCCGTGCATGATGCTGGTGCCCAGATCACCGCGCAGCACGGCGCCGATCCAGCGCGCATATTGTTCGGGCAGCGGTGCATCCAGGCCCAGCTCGGCGTGCATGCGTGCCGCATCGGCCCCGGTGGCCCCAGGTGGAACCAGCAGAGTTGCCGGATCACCCGGCGCCAGATGAACAAGCGCAAAGGTGAGCGTGAGAACCAGCCAGAACAGAACCAGAGCATCTGCGATGCGAACGGAGATTCGGTGCACGGCAGGATGATCGCACCTGAATCCCTCACGTCAAGTGAGAAGCCCGGTCTGGCTTCGCGTTTCGTTGCGGCCCTTCTGGCAGTTTTTGCCATTGCGCTATGTGGCGCATGCAGCGCGCCGGCCCGCGCTCCGGGCACGGTGGTCATGGCCTCCGGCGCCGATCTGGAATCCGGAAACCCGCTGGTCACCATTCACCCGCTCTCGCGCCAGCTTCAGCGCCACGC
>CAZWSJ010000086.1:0-2866 GCA_964636415.1 uncultured Gemmatimonas sp.
AACCGGCTCGACTCCCAGACCTACGAAGTGGAGAAGAACGTCAAGGAGTGGGGCGACAAGGTCCCGGGCAACCTCAAGGAGCGCATAGACGCCTCCATTGAGCGCTCGCGCAAGGCTCTCAAGGGCGACGACATGAATGAGATTCGTGCTGCCCAGGAAGAGCTGAGCAAGGCCTACAGCGAGGCCGGCCAGGCCTTCTATCAGCAGCAGTCGGCTCAGAGTACCGGGGGTGACACTGCCGCCCAGGCCCAGGGTGCCGAGGGTGAGGCCCAGGCTCAGAATGCCGACGACGTGGTTGAGGCCGACTACGAGATCGTGGACGACAACAAGAAATAACCCGGAAGTAACCCGGAAGTCATCGAGGGTCCCGCCTCCTGACACCATGGCTCCAGACCCGGTTGTCCAGAGCCTTGAAAGCCCCACCGGAAACACCCGGTGGGGCTTTGGTGTTAAATCTTGGCGCAGGCAATTTTTTGTTACATCAACAAATCGAACCATGTCAGCACCATTCTCACGTTTCCGTTTCGCTGCCGCTGCGGCTGTGTGCTTCGGCGCCGGCGTGCTCTTCGCCTCCGGAATGGAATGGACGAAGATCGGACGCGCCCAGAGCGCAACCGACACGCGCACAGTTCTCGCGCGCGGCCCCATGTCACCTGAATCCGGCATGTCGTTTGCCGACATCGCCGAGCGAGTCACCCCCAGTGTGGTAGCGGTAAACACCACCAGGCTCGCACGTCCGCGTGCTCAGATCCGTGGTCGCGTACCACAGGGCCTCGAAGATTTTCTCGATCAGTTCGGTGGCCAGCAGCCACAGCCGCGACAGCAGCGCGGTGAGGGCTCCGGCTTCCTGCTCAGCAGCGATGGCTACATCCTCACCAACAACCACGTAGTGGCCGACGCCGACGAAGTGTCCGTGACGCTTAGCGACGGCCGCGTGTTCAAGGCCAAAGTGGTCGGCACCGATTCCACCACTGACGTTGCTGTGGTGAAGATTGACGCTCACAACCTGCCCACGCTTCCCATAGGCAACGACGAAGAAGCGCGTATCGGCGAGTGGGTGCTTGCAGTGGGCAACCCGCTGGGTCTCGATTTCACGGTCACCGCCGGAATCATCTCGGCCAAGGGTCGCGGGTCCGAAATCAACCTTCCCAACGCCAGTCGGCTCAGCATCTCCGACTTCATCCAGACCGACGCCGCCATCAACCCCGGCAACTCCGGCGGTCCGCTTATCAACACCCGCGGAGAAGTGATCGGCCTCAACAGCGCCATTGCCAGCCAGACCGGGTTCTACTCCGGTTATGGTTTCGCCATCCCTATCACTCTGGCCAAGCATGTGGCCGATGCCCTTATCAAGGACGGACGCATTCGCATGCCCGTGATGGGAGTATCCGTGAGTGCGGTTGACCCTGAGGATGCCGGCATAAACGGCCTTAAGAGCGTTACGGGAGTCAAGGTGATGGGCTTCAACCCGCCCGACGGCGGTCCTGCCAAGGCGGCGGGGATTGAGCCGGGTGACATCATCATCTCCATAGACGGCAAGCCGGTGGAGCGAGTGAGTTCACTGCAGCGCATAGTGCGTCTGCATTCCATTGGCGACGTCGTTACCGTGGACGCCATGCGTTACGGCAGCAAGAAGTCATTCAAGGTGAAACTGATCGACGCCGAGAGTGACGGCCTTGTTGCAACGAGCAGCGTGGAGCCGGTCAAGAAGTCCAGTCCCACGGCTGGCAAGCTCGGACTCACCGTTGAGGCGATACCGGCCGAAATGGCCAGCCAGTTGGGCACCAGCGGGCTGGGCGTGCGTGTGGCCGAGGTATCCGATACCGGTCCTGCGCGCGACAAAATCGCACCGGGCTCCGACATCATACTTGAGGTGCTCTATCCCACGCCCCGTCGGAAGATCCGTTCCGTGAGCGATTTGCAGAACGCCATTTCGGGGCTCAAAGATGGCGATTATGTAAGTTTGCTGGTGCAGTCGGCCGGTCCGAGCGCTGAACAGCGCGTGGTGAACCTGCGGATTGGAGCCTGACAGGGGCCGGACAAAGCTGCAGAGTCTGGCGGACGTGGCGAAATTGGTAGACGCGCCAGCCTTAGGAGCTGGTGGGCATCACCCATCCCGGTTCGAGTCCGGGCGTTCGCATCAGACTCTGCAGAATCACCGCAGCCGCATTCCCCGATTCGCGGTCGACGTGTGTTACTTCCAGTTGTTCCTGCGCGCCACGAAGTTGAGCGACCTAGACGCGTTTATACCCACGACATAATCGTACAACCACAACTCCCTGAGCACGTCTAAGCCGCCCTTGTCCTTCATGGTATCAGACAAGCGGGCGACCGCCTGATATGCCGTGTCCTCGTCGTCGGAGAGCGCAATACTCCGCAGGACATCAAGCGTGAACTGGCTATCGGCGATAAATGTCAACACGAGCACCGCTCTTGTCCGGTCTCTGGCTGCCGGTGCCTCAAATGCAATTCTGGCCAGCCTGTATTTGGCACCGTCGAACACGGCGTCGCCACGACCGGTTTCACTGCCGGAGTAGCCAAGATCAGCCATGATTCCCAGGCGTGCTTGTGAGGTCAATCTGTGGCTCACGGTATCAAGCACCATGGCCATGAGACTGTCGGCCAGTATCTCGGCGTTTGCTCTCTCCTGCGCAGTTCCATGTGCGCGCAGTGTTCGACGTGCCAGCGGAGAGTTCCCTGACTCGTATACTCCGTTTTGAATACGGGAAAGTGCGAGAGCAACCGCGGTATCAAGCTGCTGAGCGGGTGCCAGTGCTGGAGTCGCAATACTCGCAAATGCGGCTACACACATGACCGCTACCAGAAGGCGAGTACTAATTCGCATGCACAACTCACTTCCAGCCGT
>CAZWSJ010000087.1:0-2862 GCA_964636415.1 uncultured Gemmatimonas sp.
ATCGTAACCTTGCGGGGACAAGGATACGAGTCAGGAAGAGTTCTACGGAGACCTGTCAGGTCTTTTACGCCAAAGGTAAAATAGGGAAATGAACGAAGCCGAGACCCGCGCCGAATTAATTGATCCGCAACTCGCCAAAGCAGGCTGGGGCGTTCTGGATGATTCACGCATCCTGCGCGAGCGTCACATCACGGCGGGCAAAATTCAAACGGGCAGCGCGCGCGGCAAACCGCTTATCACCGATTACATCCTCGTTTACAAAGGTCGCCAGCTCGCCGTCGTCGAAGCCAAGAGCGACCAAAACGAAGTCGGCGAGGGAGTCGCTCAGGCGAAAAACTACGCTCAAAAACTTCAACTCGCCTTCACCTACGCCGCCAACGGCAAAGAAATTTATCAGATCAACATGCTCACAGGCGCGGAAGGTCTCGTCAAAAATTTTCCCACGCCCGAAGAACTCTGGGAGCAAACCTTCGCCCCCAACGAATGGGAAGAACGCTTCAACCCCGTCCCCTTTGAAGACATCAGCGGCACGAAGCCTCCGCGCTACTATCAAGAGATCGCCGTCAACAACGCCCTGCAAGCCATCGCCGAAAACGAAAATCGGATTCTCCTCACCCTCGCCACTGGCACGGGCAAAACGACGATCGCCTTCCACATTGTTTGGAAACTCTACCAGACGCGCTGGAACTTAAAACGAGACGCCTCCCGCCGCCCCCGCGTGCTGTTTCTGGCTGACCGAAACATTCTCGCCGACCAAGCCTTTTCCGAATTCACCCGCTACTCCGCCTTCCCCGATGACGCGCTCTTGCGAATCAAACCCGATTCGATTCGCAAGAATGGTCGTGTCCCAACCAACGGCAGTATCTTCTTCACCATCTTCCAAACCTTCATGTCTGGTCCCAACGATACGCCATACTTCGGCGAATATCCCGCCGATTATTTCGACTTCATCATCATAGACGAATGTCATCGCGGCGGAGCCAACGACGAATCCAACTGGCGCGGCATTCTCGAATATTTCTCTCCCGCCGTGCAACTCGGTCTCACCGCCACGCCCAAACGCAATGACAACGTAGATACGTATAAATATTTCGGCGAACCCGTGTACGTTTATTCGCTCAAAGAAGGCATCAACGACGGCTTCCTCACGCCGTTCAAAGTCCGCCGCATGAAGTCCACGCTTGATGAGTATGTGTACACGTCAGACGATACCGTCATCGAAGGCGAAGTGGAAGCGGGCAAAGTCTACAAAGAATCCGATTTCAACCGCATCATCGAGATCAAAGCCCGCGAAGCCGACCGCGTCAAACGCTTTATGTCCGAGATCAATCAAAATGAAAAAGCCATCGTCTTCTGCGCCACTCAGGAACACGCCGCCGCTGTCCGCGATCTGATTAACCAGTTCAAGAAAAATCCCGACCCGCTGTATTGCGTCCGCGTCACGGCAAATGATGGCGCGTTGGGCGAACAGTATCTTGAACAATTCAAAGATAACGACAGAACCATCCCGACGATTCTCACGACTTCGCAAAAATTATCTACGGGCGTGGATGCGAGAAACATCCGCAATATCGTCCTCATGCGCCCCATCAACTCGATGATCGAATTCAAACAGATCATCGGTCGCGGCACGCGTCTCTTCGACGGCAAGGAATATTTCACCATTTATGATTTTGTGGACGCCCATCATCACTTCGCCGATCCCGAATGGGACGGCGAGCCCGAAGAGCCCGTCGAGAAGCCAGAGCCTATTGACCAACCTCCGCGAAAAACCAAAGAACCGCCTGAAGGATACGAACCGAAAGTAAAACTAAAAATCAAGTTACGCGATGGCAAAGAACGTCAGATCGAACACATGTCGTCCACGCTCTATTACAGCGCGGATGGGCGTCCGATCTCCGCGCAACAATTCGTCGAGAACCTTTACGGCGTTCTACCCGCTCTCTTCAAAACCGAAGAGGAACTTCGCAAAATTTGGTCAAACCCCGTCACTCGCAAAACTCTACTGGAAGAGTTGGAAAAAGTCGGCTTCGGTAAAGAAGAATTATCCATCGCCCAATCTCTGATCAACGCCGAAAACAGCGACCTGCTCGACGTGTTGGAATACATCTCATTCCTCCAACCGCCCATCAGCCGTGAGTTGCGCGTGGCAAAGTCTCAAAATAAAATCTTTGCCGCGTTAACCAGCGAACAAAAGCAATTCGTCGAATTCGTTTTATCCAAATACATCGAAACGGGCGTCGAGGAACTCGATCAGGAAAAGCTCCCCCATCTGCTCACTCTCAAATATAAAGCCATCGAAGACGCGAAAGAAATTTTAGGAACAGTTGATTCGATCCGCAAATTGTTCGTCGAATTTCAACTGAATTTATACGGTCAACAAATCGCCGCGCGATAACGATTCTTAAGTTGCTTACATCAATTGAATATTTATCTCCCCACCCGCCAATTACCATTTATCAATTACTGCCCACTGCTCACTGATAACTAATCACTCCTCACTAATCATCTTCCTCACATGTCTCCTCAACCCCACCGGCTTGATCGCGCTCACATCCACCTTCTTCGCCTCCACGAACTTCGCAAAGCGCGTCAGTCCCTTCGCCAGCGCGTTCGCAAAATCGGCATCCTTCACAGGCGCGTCGTCTTCATGCCAAAAACCTTTGATCTCTAGCGTCATCGTCTTGCGATCCAATTTCGGGTCGAGCCGCGCAACCAAGTCATCGCCGTACAAAATCGGTAGCACATAATAACCCCAGCGGCGTTTGTGCGCGGGCGTGTACACCTCCCATGTGTACTCGAAATCAAACAACTTCTTCGCCCGTCCGCGCGCGCTGACGATATCCAGCGGCGCGAGAAACG
>CAZWSJ010000088.1:0-2546 GCA_964636415.1 uncultured Gemmatimonas sp.
TCCGCTGCCTTCACTCCCAGACCCGGCACACCCCAGCGAATTCCGCCCTGAATGTTTTCCCAGCCGGCAAAGGTGCATGTACCGGGCACTGGCATACCCACAAGAGTTCCGATTTTGAGATGCTGATAGGTGTATGCGAAGCAGTGGCCATCGGAATAGTTGGCTTCGTTGGCCAGTGCAATGCTGGGCTTGGTCCAGCGGAAGTTGGGCTCAAAGCCGCTGCTGCGATTGTCCACCGAGTAGCTGAAGAAACGCTGGCCACTCAGGAACATGGCCAGATCTGCCACGAGATCACCGCCGCCATTATTGCGCGTATCAACAACCAGGCCGTCTTTTAAAGCGTAACGTCCCATCACGTCCTCAAAGGTGCTGCGCATCGCGCCGTCGTTCATGCCCGGTATGTGTATGTAACCAAGCCTGCCGTTGCTGAGACGCTCCACCTCATCGCGGTTGCGCTTCACCCAGCGCGTGTACAGCAATTGTCCTTCCTGAGACTGGCTCACGGGCTTGGCAACTATCTCACGACTGGCACCGTTCTCTGAGACCACCAGCAGAACGTTTCGGCCGGCCTTTCGGTTGAGAAGCTGCGCGATGTCGGTGTCGGCAGTGATCGTTTCACCATCAACCGACAGGATCACGCTGCCGACAGTGATGTTCATACCGGCCTGGTCCAGCGGGCCATTGGGCAACACTTCGTCAATGCGGGCTCCGGCTGCGGTCCAGGTGGGATCATACAGAACACCCAGTGCAGCAGTTGCATCAAGATCACTGCCGGATGCACTCCACCTGGCGCCGGAGTGCGAGATGTTCAACTCACCCAGCATCTCCGCAAGCAGCTCGGCGAACTCAAAATCATTGCCGATATGCGGCAAAAATCTGGAGTACTCCGGCTTCAGGGCATCCCAGTTTGCGCCATGGAAACCCGCCGTGTAAAAGGTGTCGTGAGTGCGCTGCCATACGTGCTCGAAAGCCTCGGCGCGCTCTGCACCAAGATCCACCACCATTTCACCACGTATGGGCACCGACTCCCGCTTGCCCGATGATGGATCGATTTTGGAGATGGACCCGTCGGCAACCAGAAAGATGTTTTTCTGGTCCTTGTCCCACGTCATTGAACCGCTGTTGGCGTTGAGCGCAACGAGCTGCCTGGTTTCGCGGGTGCGCAGGTTGGTGGTCCAGAGATTGGAGCCGCGTTCAAAACGGGCGAGATAATAAAGCGTTTCGCCATCCTTGCTCACCAGCGCATCGCCCAGCGACGAGGAGTGAATGGTGAGACGCGCCTTGCGTTCATCTATGCCCTTGAGATCAATCACAACCGGCTTGACGGCAGCCGCCTTGCTGCTGTCAGAGCCAGTCCTTGCGGGCCCATTCCCGTTGGCCTTGCCCTCGGCGTCCTTTACCAGGGCCAGTTCTTCCTTGCTGAGACGGTAGCGATCCCAGGCTTCTTTGGTGAAGAACATTCCGTACACGTCACGCTGAGCACTGCCCGACTGCGCAACAGACTTGAGGCCGTCGCGATCGGAAAACCAGAGCATGCCCTCGCCGCCAAGTATCCACGACGCATTGCCATCGTTAAATCCGCTCTGCGTGAGGTTGACGGCTTCACTCTTGCCGTCTGTCGCCACCAGCCCCACCTCACCCGGTGCAATGCCGGGCACCGACATGTCAAAAAGCATCCACTTGCCGTCCGGACTCCACTGAAAACGCTGCTGTGTGCCCCAGAGATTGCGCTCATCAAGCAGTGTGCGTGTTGCTCCACCGTCAAGCGTACGCACACGCAGGTTTGTTCTGTCGGCAACGTAGGCCAGCTCCTTACCATCAGGCGAATAATCAGGCTGACGGTTCTGGCTCTGATTCACCATCAAAGGCTGCTCACGAAGCACGGTGGACGCATAGAAGTAGGGCTCGGCGTCGCGCGTGCGTCGAACTTCATATATGCCCCAGTGACCATTGCGCTCCGAGGCATAGGCAATGGCCTTGCCATCGGGCGAAAAGCTCAGACCCGACTCCTGTCCGGGTGTTGCGGTGATGCGCTTGGTCACGCCGCCCTCAACCGATGCAACAAAGACATCGCCCCGATAAATGAACGCCAGCTCTTTCCCGTTGGGAGAAACCACCAGCTCGCGCGCACCGTTGCTTACGCTGAGCACCTGTGTGTCATTGGCCTTTGCGTCAACGCGCAGTTGCACTGCCACGTGCTTCGGTTGCTGGCCTGCACGCATGGTGTATAGCTGCCCATCGTGTCCAAACGCCAGAGTTCCGTCATTGGCCATGGACAAGAATCGTACCGGCGAACCTTTGTAGCTCGTGAGCTGCTGTGAGCCGCTGCCGTCGATGTTCATTTTGTGTACGTTAAATGTGCCGCTCTCTTCGCTCAGGTAATAGATGCTGCGGCCGTTCTCAGCGGGAATGGGAGTGCGTGTCTCTGCATTGGTATTTGACAGTTTGCTGTGTGCGCCATTCTTAACATTTAACGCCCAGATATCGCGCGTAATCGCGCTGGTGTGGTGCTTGCGCCAGGCGTTCTCGCTGCCCTTGCGATCGTG
>CAZWSJ010000089.1:0-2510 GCA_964636415.1 uncultured Gemmatimonas sp.
GGGAGCCTATGCGCTTTCGGCGGAAGCCACCGAGGTGTATCACGCTGCCCGCAATACCGTGGCCGGGTTCATGGGCCTCGCCGACAGCGACTGTCTTGTGTTCACCCGCGGAACTACCGAGGCACTCAACCTGGTTGCCACCAGCTGGGGACGCTCACAGATCAAGGCTGGTGACGAGATCGTTGTTACCGCACTGGAGCACCATGCCAACTTCGTGCCGTGGCAGCAGCTTGCGTTGGCCACTGGAGCCGTGCTTCGCATTGCAGAACTGCGCGACGACCAGTCGATAGACATTGATCATCTGTCGTCACTGCTCAATGCCAAAACGCGCGCGGTTTGCATTACGCAGGTGTCAAATGCTGTGGGTGCCATCACTCCCCTGGAGGAAGTGGTGCGCCTTGTGCGCGAGCGCAGCGCTGCCGTGATAGTTGTGGACGGTGCTCAGGGGGCTCCGCACATTCCGGTTTCATTTGACGCTCTGGACATTGACTTCTACGCCTTCAGCGGACACAAGCTGCTCGGGCCCATGGGAATCGGAGCGCTGCTGGGCAGGCGCACACTGCTCGAATCCATGCCGCCATATCAGTTTGGTGGCGACATGATAGAGTGGGTGCGCGATGACGACAGTACCTGGAACGTGCTGCCGCACAAGTTTGAGGCGGGCACGCCCAACGCGGCTGATGCAGTGGGCCTCGCGGCTGCTGTGAACTACCTGCAGGGAATCGGCATGGATCGGGTGCGAGAGCACGAGGTTCATATGCTAGAACTGGCTGAGGCCAGGATTCGCTCACTGCCCGGCGTCACCGTGTATGGCCCCCCGGCCGCAGAGCGCAGTGGGGTGCTGAGTTTTTCGGTGGCTGATATCCACCCACATGACCTGGCCACCATACTTGATCAGCACGGCGTGTGCATACGGGCCGGCCATCACTGTGCCCAGCCGCTCATGCGTCGCCTGGGCGTGAGCGCCACGGCCAGGGCATCGTTTTACATATACAGCGACGAGTCCGACGTAAACGCACTGGCTGAGGCGCTCACGGCAGCCCGGGAACTCTTCGCAACAGTCCCGTGAGCAACGGCAGCCCGGAGCCCGGCAAGCCGGGCAGCGCCTCTCTGGCTGCCATGTATCAGGAAGCCCTGCTTTCCCACCACAGGGCGCCACACAATCGCCATGAAATGGAAGACGCCACGGGAACCGCAACGCACAAGAGCCCCATCTGTGGCGACGACATCCGCGTGTTCGTACGCGTTGCGAATGATCTTATTGAAGATGTTTCCTTTGTGGGCCGCGGATGTTCGGTTTCCACGGCTTCGGCGTCCATGATGACCGATACCGTGCGAGGACTCAGCAAAGCTCAGGTGCGCTCGGTGTTTGACAGTATCGAACAGATGCTGGCCAGTGGCAACGTCGAGCAGGAACTGCCCGAAACACTGTATCCGCTTCGCAGCGTGGCTGCATTTCAGGTGAGGCACGAGTGCGTTCGCATGCCCTGGCTCGCCCTCAACGACGCAATCGGTTGACTCGACTTCATCCACAGGTTCGATTGCACTCATGTATGCTCTTGCCATAATCCGTTACCGGCGGCCCTTCGAAGAAGTGGCGCCTCACGTGGATGCGCACCGCGCATTCCAGCACGACCTCAGGGCAAAAGGAATCCTGCTGGCCGCGGGCCCTTTCAGCCCCAGATCGGGTGGCGCTCTGCTGCTCCGGGTGCCCGACAATGATGTGCTCGGCTCACTGGACCGCATCCGCGAATCCGATCCCTATGTCAAGAACTCAGTGGCGCAATACGAAATGCTGCCCTGGGATCCAGTGATTGGCGGCGAGGATCTCAACAAGATCTGATTTCATCCCATGGCAGCCGACTGTTCAGGCCGACAAGGGTGGCAGGGACAGTCGCGCACGGGCATGAAGGGATTTTCGTTTGCGCTGCACCACGAGGATGGCAGTGCGCGACAGGCCTCGCTCAGCACTCCACACGGCGTGGTTGAGACACCCGCGTTCATGCCTGTGGGAACCCATGGCTCGGTGAGAGGCCTGTCCATGGATGAAATCGGGGGAGCGGGTGCCCGGATGATTCTGGCCAATGCCTATCACCTCTTCCTGCGGCCCGGCGACGAGATGGTGCGCGCACTGGGTGGAATCCATGCATTCTCACGCTGGAACGGGCCATTGCTCACGGACTCGGGTGGCTATCAGGTGTTCTCGCTTTCGCGCTACAGATCGGTGAGCGAGGAGGGAGTGGTGTTCCGCAGCCGCATAGACGGACAGCGACACAGCTACACTCCAGAGCGCGTCATGCAGATAGAGCGCAACATTGGTGCCGATGTAATAATGCAACTGGATGAGCTGATTGAGGCCGGCGCAGATACAGCGAGAGCCAGAGCAGCGATGGAACGCAGCCTCCGATGGCTTGAGCGTTGCAGTGTGGAGTTTGAAAGACTGGAACGGGAGGGACGCGCTCCGCTCAGCTCTGCTCACGCTATCGCTGCTGCAGGGTCTGCAGTCAAAC